>NZ_FNJQ01000041.1 GCF_900104055.1 Pseudoselenomonas ruminantium | reverse complement strand
AGCACGCTGAAAGACGCGCCGTTGGCCTGCCCGGCGCATTCAGACTAAGGAATGTTGACCTTGCCGAGCGGGTCGTTTAGCGCAACCAGAAAAAGTACTCCCCCGTGAACCCCTGACTGCGCATGAGCGGGATACCTTTGCCACGAACTCCCCGATAAACTGCAATTTAAAAAGTCCGCTGATTCAGCGGACTTTTGTATTAGGGAATATCTTTTAGATATGCAGTTTGTTTTTGATGCGTTCTACGGCGCGTACCGTATTTTCGCGGTTGCCGAAGGCGGTCAAGCGGAAGTAGCCTTCGCCGCAGGGGCCGAAGCCGGCGCCCGGGGTGCCGACGATGTTGACTTCCGTCAGCAGTTTGTCGAAGAAATCCCAAGAGGGCATATCATTCGGCGTCTTGAGCCAGATGTACGGAGCATTGACACCGCCATAGGCTTCGATGCCGGCGGCCTGCAGGCCTTCGCGGATGATGCGGGCATTTTCCATATAGTAGGCGATGGTTTCCTTGACCTGCTTCTGTCCTTCTTCCGTGTAGATGGCCGCAGCACCGCGCTGGACGATGTAAGCCGTACCATTGAATTTCGTCGTATGGCGGCGGTTCCAGAGTTGGTTGAATTCCACTAAGCTGCCATCTTTGGCGCGGCCTTTGACCGTTTTCGGGATGATGGTGTAGCCGCAGCGGGTACCCGTGAAGCCGGCGGTCTTGGAGAAGGAACGGAACTCGATGGCTACATCCTTGGCGCCTTCAATCTCGTAGATGGAGCGGGGCACATCTTCTTCCGTGATGTAGGCGGCATAAGCTGCATCAAAGAGGATCACGGATTCATTTTCCTTGGCGTAGTTTACCCATTTGGTCAGTTCCTCGCGGGAAAGAGTCGTGCCCGTGGGGTTGTTGGGGCAGCAGAGGTAAATCATATCCACGCGCTCTTTGGGCAGTTCCGGCGCGAAGTTGTTGCTGGCATCGCAGGGCAGGTAGGTCACGCCTTCAAAATGGCCGTCTTCGTTGAGCGTGCCCGTGCGGCCGGCCATGACGTTGGTGTCGAGGTAAACCGGGTAAACCGGATCGGTGATGGCTACCTTATTGTCTTCACCGAAGATTTCCTGGATATTGCCGCAGTCGCTCTTGGAACCGTCGCTGATGAAGATTTCATCGCTGCCGATTTCGATGCCGCGGGCCTTGTAATTGTGCTCGATGATGGCGTCCGTCAGGAAGCTGTAGCCCTGTTCCGGACCATAGCCGCGGAAGGTATCGGCATTTGCCATTTCGTCCACGGCCTTGTGCATGGCTTCGATACAAGCCTGTGGCAGCGGCTGGGTAACGTCACCGATGCCTAAGCGGATGATATCTGCATCCGGGTTAGCTTCCTTGAATGCAGCCACGCGGCGGGCGATTTCAGCAAAGAGGTAGCTGCCGGGGAGTTTCATATAGTTGTCATTGATTGTTGCCATGGAAAAACCTCCAAAAGAATTATTCTCAATATAACTTTTTGAATATAGTATAAAGCATTAGTATATATAATTGCAATAGGAAAAATTATTTTTCAGCTGTAAATCTGTAAGCAGAAGAAAAAAATCGAAATCGTAAGGGGCAAAGACTTTACAGGCATGGAAAAAAATGTTATTATAAATAAGTCAACTTAAAGTTTTATGCTAAAGAGTGGGTGCAAACCCACTCTTTAATCTTGTATAGGGAGGTGGATGTATGGCTGCGAAGAATATTGAAGAATCCGTGGAACTCATGGTGCAGGAACTCTTGGCCGGTCAGGACGTGATTGAACTGGTGGATGTGGAGTATGTCAAGGAGTATACGGATTATTATCTGCGTGTCTACATCGATAAAGAAGGCGGCATTGATATTGAGGACTGCCAGGAACTCAGCGAGAAGCTGGAGGTAATCCTCGACGAGCAGGATATCATTCCTGATGCGTACATTCTGGAGGTTTCGTCGCCGGGCATTGACCGCGTGCTCAGAAAGCCCCGGGATTTGGTACGGGAGCAGGGCAAGGCGGTGGATGTGACTCTCTATGCACCGCTGGAGGGCAAGAAGAACCTTACCGGCGTGCTCACCGGCTTTGACGGAGAGAAGTTCACGTTGGACGATGAGCTGACCATTGAGCTGAATAAGGCGGCGCAGATTCGCCTGCATATTGATTTCTAAGGATATTGGGAGGATTAGATTTTGGCAAGAAGAACAACGAAAGCTAAGGACAACGGACAGGAGTTCTTAGAGACTCTGCGTGAACTGAGCAGAGATCGCGGCATTGATGAGGAAGTTTTGTTTGATGCGATTGAGCAGGCCCTGATCACGGCCTACAAGCGCAACTTTGGTTCCGCGCAGAATGTGCGCGTAACCCTTTCCCGTGACACGGGCAAGTATCATGTATATGCCGTGAAGACTGTCGTGGAAGATGCAGAAGATGAGATTACGGAGATTTCCTTGGCACAGGCACTCACGATCCGTCCGGACTATGCCGTAGGCGATGTGATTGAAATCGAAGTGACGCCGGCTAACTTTGGCCGTGTGGCTGCTCAGACGGCTAAGCAGGTCGTTGTGCAGCGCATCCGTGAAGCTGAGCGCGGCATGATCTACGAAGAGTTCCAGAGCCGTGAAAGCGATATCCTCACAGGCCTCGTACAGCGTGTGGAAAACCGCAATGTGTTCATTGACCTCGGCAAGACGGAAGCCGTGCTGACGCCGGCAGAACAGATCCCGACGGAAACCTACAGCCATGGCGACCGCATCAAGGCGTTCATCGTGGAAGTCAAGAAGACCAACAAGGGACCGCAGGTTGTGGTATCCCGTACGCATCCGGGCCTCCTCAAGCGTCTCTTTGAGCTGGAAGTTCCCGAAATTCAGGAAGGCATCGTGGAAATCAAGTCCGTAGCCCGCGAACCGGGCAATCGTTCCAAGATTGCCGTCTGGTCCAAGGATGAATCCGTGGATCCTGTTGGTTCCTGCGTCGGTTACCGTGGCATGCGTGTACAGGCCATCGTTGATGAACTCGGCAGCGAGAAGATCGATATCGTGAAGTGGAGCGAAGATCCGGCTAAGTTCATCGCCAACGCTTTGAGTCCGTCCAAGGTTGTATCTGTGGCTGTCAATGAAACCGAAAAGGTTTCCCGCGTGGTCGTTCCGGACTATCAGCTGTCCCTGGCCATCGGCAAGGAAGGCCAGAATGCCCGTCTCGCAGCCAAGCTCACCGGTTGGAAGATCGATATCAAGAGCGAATCCCAGGCTGCGGATGAAGAGCTCGATGAAAACATGAATGTGGTGGAAGTGGAAAGCGATGAAGCTTTCACGGCAGAAGGTGAGTAAGGTGAAAACCAGAAAGATACCGCAGCGGATGTGCCTGGGCTGCCAGGAAAGCAAGCCCAAGCGGGAACTCATTCGCATCGTGCGCAGTCCGGAAGGGGAGTTTTCCGTGGATACCACGGGGAAGAAGCCTGGCCGGGGCGCCTATATTTGTCCGAAGATGGAATGCTTCAACGCGGCCCGCAAGAGCAAGGGGCTGGAGCGTTCCTTCAAGAGTCCGATTGACAAGTCAGTATATGAGCTTTTGGAGCAGCAATTGAAGGAGCTGCCGGAAGCCGAGGGCTGAATATGGCAATTACAAATGAACAGCGCATCACAAATCTTTTGAGCATGGCTCAGAAGGCTGGCCGTATCGTATCCGGGGCGTTTGCCGTGGAACAGGCCGTGAAGAAGAAGCAGGCGGTTCTCGTCCTGCTGGCCGGTGATGCCGCAGAAGAAAGCAAGAAGAATTTCATTGCATTAACAGATAAATTCGCGATTCCCTATGTTTACTGTCTCGATCGTGAGACTTTAGGCGCATGCTTAGGCAAGGAATTTCGCGCTGTCGCCGCGTTGACGGATGACGGCTTTGCGAAAAAACTTCGCCAGCTGATGGAGGAATCACTATGAAATAATTCGGGGGTGGATCAATGTCCAATATTAGAGTTTATGAATTGGCCAAAGAATTCAACAAGGAAACCAAAGAAGTCCTGGAAGTCCTGCAGAAAGCAAATTTCCCGGTTAAGAATAATTTCAGCAGCGTCGGTGATGCGGAGCGTGAAGCGCTGAAAAAGCATTACAACAAGAGTGCTGCACCTGCTGCCAAGGCTGCTCCGGCAAAGGAAAACAAGCCCAAGGCTCAACAGCCGAAGGACGTAAAGGAAGCCAAAGAAGCTCCTAAGGCTAAACCGGCAGAAAAGAGTACCAGCCGCAACCATGAGAATCATGACAAGCATGAGAATGGTCAGCGCAAGGCACACAACAATAACGGCAATGGCAATAATGGCAGCAGCAAGGGCAATAACCGCAGCCATGAGAATGCCAACCGTGGCGGCCATAATGAGCGTAGCAACAATGATCGGAATGAGCAGCGCAATGACAACCGCGGCGAACGTGGCAGCCGCAATGACCGCAACAAGAACGAGCGCAACGACCGCCGTGGCGGCAAGAATGACCGGAATGGCCGCAACGAACGCAATGACCGCAACGGAGGCCGCAACAATGACCGCCGTGGCGGCAAGGGCCGTAACAATAAGCGCGGCATGCAGCAGCCGGCACCGAAGATGGAAATCGCCCGTCCGAAGCACATCAAGCTGCCGGAAATGATTGCCGTCAAGGACCTGGCTTCCAAGATGAGCTACACGGCTGCGGAAGTAGTCAAGAAGCTCTTCATGATGGGCGTTATGGCGACCATCAATCAGGAAATCGACTTCGATACGGCAGCGCTCGTAGCTTCCGAATTCGGTGTGACCTGCGAAGAACTGCCGCCTGATGCAGATCCGACGGAAATCCCGGAAATCGAAGACGATCCCAAGAGCCTCAAGCTCCGTCCGCCGGTGGTTACCGTTATGGGCCATGTTGACCATGGTAAGACTTCCTTGCTTGACTGCATCCGCAACACCCATGTATCCGCTCACGAAGCCGGCGGTATTACCCAGCACATCGGTGCTTATCAGGTAAACTGCAAGGGCAAGAAAATCGTCTTCCTCGATACGCCGGGCCATGAAGCTTTCACGGCTATGCGTGCCCGCGGTGCTCAGATCACGGATATCGCCATCCTCGTAGTAGCTGCAGATGACGGTGTTATGCCCCAGACGGTAGAGGCCATCAACCATGCGAAATCCGCAAACGTGCCCATCATCGTGGCCGTCAACAAGATCGATAAGCCGGGGGCTAATCCGGACCGCGTGAAGCAGGAACTCATGGAACACAACCTCGTGCCGGAAGAATACGGCGGCGACACCATTATGGTGCCGGTTTCTGCAAAACAGCAGATTGGTATTGATGACCTGCTTGAAAACGTCCTGCTTGTAGCAGAAGTGGAAGAGCTCAAGGCCAACCCGAACCGCGATGCCCGCGGTGTCATCATCGAAGCCAAGCTCGATAAGGGACGTGGTACGGTGGCAACGGTTCTTGTACAGAACGGTACCCTGCGCATCGGTGATTCCGTGGTCTGCGGCACGACCTATGGTAAAGTCCGCGCCATGATTGACGACCGTGGCAACAATGTCAAGAAAGCTGGCCCGTCTGTACCGGTTGAGATCCTCGGTCTTAACGATGTACCGGCTGCCGGTGATATCCTGGCTGTGCTGGAGGAAAAACAGGCCCGCTCCATTGCGGAAGCTCGTGTAGAACGCCAGCGCAATAACCTCATCAAGAGCAAGAAGGTTTCCCTGGATGATCTGTTCCATCAGATTCAGGAAGGCGAGATCAAAGACCTCAATATCGTGGTCAAGGCCGACGTACAGGGTTCTGTCGAAGCACTCTGCGGTTCCCTCTTGAAGCTCAACAAGAATGACGAAGTACGCGTCAGCGTGGTTCATTCCGGCGTAGGTGCCGTCAACGAATCCGATGTCATGCTAGCTTCTGCTTCAAACGCTATCATCATCGCCTTCAACGTGCGTCCGGATGCCAATGCCCGCCGCGTGGCTGATACGGAAGATGTGGATATCCGCACTTACCGCGTCATCTATGATGCCCTCAACGATGTCAAGGATGCTATGAGCGGCATGCTCAAGCCGAAGTACAAGGAAGTTGTTCAGGGCCGCGTGGAAATCCGTCAGGTAATGAAGTTCTCCAAGGCTCTCGTTGCTGGTTCCTATGTCCTCGAAGGCAAGATCCACAACAATTCCAAGATCCGCATCATCCGCGACAATATCGAAGTGTTCGACGGTGAGATTGACTCCCTGCGCCGCTTCAAGGATGAGGTCAAGGAAGTAGCTGCTGGTTACGAATGCGGTATTTCCATCATTGACTTCCGCGATTTCAAGGAAGGCGATATCATCGAAGCCTACACGATGGAAGAGATCGCTACGGATATCAACGAGGCCAACAAAGAGGCTGCCAGAAAGCGTCAGGCAGAAGCTGCCGCCCGGGCTGCCAAAGAAAACGAGGAATAATGACAGAAATTGAAGTAGAAGGAGGTGCGCGCTAGTGGGACAGCTGCGTGTGGAAAAAGTTCAGGAACTGATGAAACAGGAGATCAGCCAGATCATCCTGCGGGAGTTAAAAGATCCCCGCATTGGCTTTGTCACCGTGACTTCCGTGGAATGCACGGGAGACCTGCGGGAGGCAAAGGTCTTTGTGAGCCTGATGGGCAGTGAATCCCAGGTCAAGGCTTGCTGGACAGGCCTCAATAGCAGCCTGGGCTTTATCCGCCGGGAAATCGGCAAGCGGATTCGGTTGCGGGTAACCCCGGAAATCAGTTTCGCGCTGGATAAGTCGCTGGATTACAGTGCGCATATCCAGGAACTGCTCTTAAAAATCAAGGCCGAAGAAGAAGCAAAGAATCCCGAAACGGCCTCTGAGGAGTAAAATAAATGCAGATTTCATTGAAGGAAACGGCAGCGGTCTTGAAGTCCGTGCAGCGCATTGTGATTACTTCCCATGTGAACCCCGATGGCGATGCCATCGGGAGCTCTTTGGGACTTATGCATGCGCTCAGGGCTTTGGGCAAAGAGGTGCAGGTTTTCATCGATGATGATATCCCGGCAGCATTTTCTGTGTTGCCGGGATATGAGCTTATAGGGAAACCTGTGGAAGGGCAGAGCATCCCCGCTGACCTGCTGGTGGCAGTGGATGTGAGCCTGGACCGCATCGGTTTGGTAAAGGAGGCCGTTACGGCTCCTACCCTGAATATCGACCATCATATCACCAATGACGGTCAGGCCGATAAGCTCTATCTCGATGGAACGGCAGCCGCCACTGCTGAAATCATTTATCATTTGATTGAAGAATTGGGCGTAACCTGCGACAAGGATATGGCTATGTGTCTTTATACTGGTTTAGCTACCGATACAGGCTGGTTCCGCTTCTCTAACACCACGCCCGATACCATGCGTACGGCAGCAGATCTGCTGGCCTGCGGTGCGGTGCCCAATGTCATCTCTGAGTCGCTGGAACAGCGTCCTTATGAGGAAGTACAGAATCTGGCTGCGGCCATGCAGAAGATTGAACTGTTGGCCGATGGCAAAGTGGCAGGCATCTGCCTGGACTATGCTGCTTTGCAGGAACATGAGGCTCCTGAAGGCCTTATCGGCATGGTGCGGGTGATTGAGGGCGTGGATATCGCCTTCACCCTGAAGGAAAAGGAACCCGGCCTCTGCCGCGTGAGCCTGCGCTCCAAGGGCATTGACGTGACGAAGATTGCCCTGCAGTTTGGTGGCGGCGGCCATGTGCGGGCAGCCGGCTGCTCGATTGAGAAGAACTGCGTTGAAGCCCGGGCTGATTTGCTCAAAGTCATCATGCAGGTTCTGGAGGAAGAAAAGTGACGGAGGCAAAGCCGCTGAGCGGCTTTCTCAATATCCTGAAACCTCCCGGCATGAGCTCGCATGATGTCGTGGGCTATGTCCGGCGCGTGCTCCATACGAAAAAAGTCGGTCATGCCGGCACGTTAGATCCAGCGGCGGCAGGCGTCCTGCCTGTGGCCGTGGGGACAGCCACCCGGCTGATCGAGTATCTGGAACTCACGGATAAGACCTATCGGGCGGAAATCAAGCTGGGCATTGCCACGGACAGCGGCGATGACACGGGGAAAGTTTTGACTCGTCAGACTGACTGGTCAGATTTTGACCGGTCAACGATTGAAGCTGCTCTGGCAGGCTTTCGCGGGAAAATCCGTCAGACGCCGCCTGCGCATTCGGCCATCAAGATCAATGGTCAGAGGGCCTGCGATTTACTGCGGGCGGGCCAAGAAGTAGAGGTTCCCTCTCGGGAAGTCACGATTTACCGCTTGGAATTGCTGGCCCATAGCCATGATAGCTTGCTGATTGACTGTGATTGCAGCAAGGGCACCTATATCCGCAGCCTCTGCCAGGATATTGGCGAGGCCTTGGGCGTACCGGCAACCATGTCGTTCTTACTGCGGCGCAGAGTCGGTGACTTCACGGCTGAGAATGCTTTGACCTTGGAAGAACTTTCTGCAGCCGGAGCAGGGGCTTTGCTGCCTGCGGATCAAAACTTAAGCTCTATGCAGCGTTTTGAATTGAATCCCAAGCGGGAAAAAGCCTTCTGCAATGGCCTGTCGAGCACGGTGCGTAATTTCACGGCTGAGACGGAAAGCCTGCGGGTTTATGCCGATGGTCATTTTATTGGCATTGGCCGTTATGATAGAGACAGAGAAGAAATCCTGCCGGTAAAGGTAATAGGGCGGTGACGAGAAAATCGTGGAAGTATACAACAAGCTAACAGATTTGACAAAGAAATACCCCCGGCTGACGGTGGCTTTGGGCATGTTTGATGGCGTGCATATCGGTCATCAGAGCATTATTAGCCATGCAGTGGACCTCGCTAAAAAAATTGACGGCAAGTCTGTGGTCTTCACCTTCAGCAATCATCCGCTGTCGGTACTGGCGCCGCAGGCTATGCCGCCGCAGATTGGCAATAATATCCTGCGGGAAGCGCGGCTTGAGGAATTGGGCGTGGATATCCTGATCAATATCCCGTTCACCAAGGACTTTGCCGCCCGCCGTCCCGAGGAATTCCTGGAGCTTCTGCGCTTGAATCTGGCACCTTACTATGTGGTGACGGGGCCGAATTACACCTTCGGATATAAGGGCAAGGGCACGCAAAGGATGCTTCTGCGCTCGGGCAACGAGTACGGCTTTACGGCGGAAATCTGTCCCGCTATCCTGCGGGACGGCCGTCCTGTAAGCTCCACTCGCGTGCGGGCACTGCTGGCGGAAGGCGATCTGCATATGGCCAGTGATTTCCTGGGCTATCCCTTCACCGTGATGGAGCGCGTGATCCATGGCGACGAGCGGGGCCGAGTCATCGGTTTTCCAACGGCAAACCTGGCCATCAGCGAGCAGCGCGTGATGCTGCCCAACGGTGTCTATGCTGTGGGGGTAAAGTTTCAGGGGAAACGCTATAACGGCGTAGCCAATATCGGCAACAACCCGACCTTCAAGGGCTGCAACCGCCGCATTGAAGTCAATATCGAAGATTTCAAGGGCGATCTCTACGACAAGCTCATTGCCGTGGAATTCTTGGAGAAACTCCGCGATGAAGTGAAGTTCAGCGGTGTGGAGCAGCTCGTGAAGCAAATCAAAAAAGACAAGGAAAAAGCCAAGAACTATTGGCGTTATTAAAAATGGGGGATGCAACTCCCTGAAAGCCGGAAAGCCCGCTGACGAAATGTCAGCGGGCTTTTCGGCTAAATTGCAGTTTGTTGGGCAGTTCGTGCTAAAGGTATCCCGTTCATGCGTTATCAGGGGCTCACGGGGGAGTACTTTTGCTGTTTCCGCTAAACGTCCCTCCCTGGCAATTAGAGTTGTTTAGCTGGATGCGCCGGGCAGGCCAGCGGCGCGTCTTTCAGCGTGCTATCCAGCAGCTTTTTCTGTCGGGCCGGTCTTCGCTGCGCTCAGACTGTCGCTCCCACAGCAAAAGCACTCCCCCGTGAGCCCCAAGATACGGAATCAGCAATCGGCACGAACCGTTGCTCCCGTAACAAGAACATCGATGTGTTTGCAGCTTACAGCCGAGACTTAGCTATTTTGACACAGATATACCTTTGGGTGGAGGCGAAGAAGTATCCCCACCTCCGCCCCACAAATCTGTAACCAATTGCGTTCAAGCACGCAACTACAAACTGCAATTTATATGTAAAAATGATGCAATAAACTGAAAATTGGTGAATGATAATTTTTTCTATTTGTAAATGAGAATCCTTGACAAGTGTGATTGATATGCGTTATCATAACTTAAGTAGAAATAATCTCATTATCATTTTATTAGAGGATTTTATTAGGAGGCGTTGATTTTGACATTGAAAGACGGTAAGACCGGCATGACGCTGAAGATTCAGCAGATTGGCGATTCCGACCTCAAGGAAAGACTGATGACTATGGGCCTCACTCCCGGTACCAAGGTAAAGGTACTCCGCAGTGCACCTTTGGGCGACCCCATTGCGATTGGTGTTCGTTCCTATAATCTGGCTTTGCGTCGTGACGATGCAGCCAAAGTACAGGTGCAGCAGGTAAATTGATCGTCATGGAGATTGACAAAAATGGATAGAGGAGATGTAGTGAATACAATGTCAACATTAGCAGTAGCACTTACCGGCAACCCGAACGTCGGTAAATCCACGATTTTCAATGAACTCACTGGTGCCCGTCAGAAGATTGGTAACTGGCCGGGTGTAACAGTAGACAAGAAGGTTGGTTATACCCGTCATAATGACCGGGCTATTTCCATCGTGGACCTGCCGGGTACCTACAGCATCAATGCCCGTTCCCCGGAGGAAAAGATCGTTATCGATTACCTCCTAAACAATAAGCTTGACCTTGTGGTGGATGTGGTGGATAGCTCCAACCTCGAGCGCAATCTGTTTTTGACGGTGCAGCTGTTGGAGCAGGGAATTCCTGTTCTCATCGACCTCAACATGAAGGACGATGCTGAACGCCGTGGCATCATTGTGGACTGCCGTAAGATGGAAGATGCTTTCGGCATGCCCGTAGTGGAAAGCATTGGCCGCAGCAGCAAGAGCACGAAGAAGCTCTTAGATGTCTTCACCAGCACGGTGATGGATAACTATCAGCCGAGCGATCGCGTAAAGGCTCATATCGCCAAGGTGCAGGAAATCAAAGCCAGCAGCAAGAGTGAAGACCAGAAGAATGAGGAAATCATCGAAGCCCGCTATGCACTGATTGACACGGTCATGTCAGAAGCCGTCACAGTCAAGAGCGTGGGGGCCGATATGTCCGAGAAGCTGGACAAGTTCCTGGCCAATGGCATCCTGGCGCTGCCGATTTTCCTGGCCATCATGTATGCGGTGTTCAACATCACCTTCGAATGGATTGGCCAGCCGATTGCCGATGCTTTGGATTCTGCTATCAATGAAGATTTCCTGGAATTTGCCAAGGACAGCCTGACCGAAGCCGGTGTGGCTGAATGGATGGTTTCCCTCGTCTGCGATGGTGTCATTGCCGGTGTGGGTGCGG
This sequence comes from Pseudoselenomonas ruminantium, assembly GCF_900104055.1. Classification (GTDB taxonomy): domain Bacteria; phylum Bacillota; class Negativicutes; order Selenomonadales; family Selenomonadaceae; genus Selenomonas_A; species Selenomonas_A ruminantium_C. The sequence continues at coordinate 12,645 of NZ_FNJQ01000041.1, read as the reverse complement.
TGCTGACTTTCGTACCGCTGATCTTCGTCCTGTTCTTCTGCCTGTCCTTCCTGGATGGCACGGGCTATATGGCTCGTATCGCCTTCATCATGGACCCGATCATGCGTCGTTGCGGCCTGACTGGTAAAGGCGTTATGCCGCTGATGATGGGCTTTGGCTGCGGTGTTCCCTCCATCATGGGTGCCCGTGCACTGGATTCGGAAAAAGACCGCATGGTTTCCATCATGGTTTCCCCGTTCCTCACCTGCGGTGCGAAACTGCCGATCATGGCTCTGTTTGCAGCCATGTTCTTCCCGGATAATGCTGCAGATATCGTGTTCTCCATGTACATCATTGGTGTGGTTATGGCCATTGTCGCTGCCAAGTTGCTGGGCAGCACGGTGTTCAAAGATGGTGGTTCCACTTTTCTGTTGGAACTCCCGCCGTACCGTATGCCGGATATGAAGACGGTTCTGCTGGAAACCTGGGATAAGGGTAAAGGCTACCTCGTCAAAGCCGGTACGATTATCTTTGCCGCATCTGTTCTTCTTTGGGTTATGTCCAACTACAACTTCGACGGCCCCTGCGAAATCAATGAATCCATCCTGGCTACGCTGGGCAGCTGGATGAGCACCCTGTTCGTGTTCCATGGCTTTGACACTTGGGAAGCCGGTGCTGCACTGCTCTCCGGTATCATGGCCAAAGAGACGGTAGTAGCAACGATTGGTGTTCTCTATGGTGCTGCTGATGTTTCTACGGAAGCAGAAGATGCACTGGAAACGGCTGATACCCTGATGAAGACGGGCATGGCTTCGAGCTTTACGGCACTGTCGGCATTTGCCTTCATGATTTTCTCTCAGCTCTATACACCCTGCGTAACGGCTCTGGGTACGATCAAGAAGGAAGCCGGCAGCTGGAAGTGGATGGGCTTCTCCGCTGTCTATATGTTTGTGATTGCCTGGGTGGTTTCCCTGGTGGTATACCAGATTGGCAGACTCCTCGGCTTCTGATTGGAGGAATCAATATGGCAACTTATGTTGTAGGTGCAGTGCTGGCGGTGGCTTTGTTCTTCGCTGTGCGGCATGTGTATAACAATTTCCGCACGGGACATAATGACTGCTGTAGCAGCAGTGAATGTAACTGCGGCTGTTCAGGATGCCATAGCCACAAATCCTAAAGAAATTTCCCGTGCATAAAAGTGCATAACGTGTTATACTATAAGGGCTTTCCTAAGGGAGAGCCTTTTATTTTTTGTTTTTTGTATCTGTGTGGGGAGATTATATTTTGAAAGTATGGCAAAAGATTTTCTCGATATTTGTTGGTATATGTATGCTGGCGGTGCAATTGCCGGTGGCGGCTGGTGAGGGCGGCGAACCGGATATCAGCGCACAGGCGGCCATCATCATAGAGGCGACCACGGGGCGGGTGATCTGGGAGAAGAATGCCGATGACCGGCTTTACCCGGCCAGCATGACCAAGATGATGACGGGAATCCTGGCTTTGGAGCAGATGAACCTGCGTTCCGACATTACCATGTCCAGCGCGGCAGCGCATACGGAATCCTCGCCTTTGGGAGTATTGCCGGGAGAACGGATACGGACGGATGAACTCCTGCAGGGAATGCTGCTGGAATCGGATAACGGTGCGGCCGTAGCTTTGGCAGAAGCCATGGCCGGTAATGTCCAGGCCTTTGCCGGCATCATGAATGGCAAGGCAGCAGAACTTGGGATGAAGGATACGCATTTTGTCAATCCCAATGGGCTGACGGCGGAAGGGCATTACTCTACGGCCCGGGATATGGCGAAACTGGCCCGTTATGCCATGCAGAACAAGGAGTTCCGGGAGATTGTGGCGCAGCCTCAGCGGGTAATCCGTTGGGAAGCGCCCAAGAACAAGGTCTTCCATGCGCATAACACCAACAAACTGCTGGGCAAATATGAGGGGATGACCGGTATCAAGACTGGCTGGACGCAGGCGGCAGGCGGCTGTCTGGCTGCGGGTGCCAAACGCAATGGCGTGGAGCTCATCGTGGTGCTGATGAAGGCACCGACGTTGGATGACCGCTTTAAGGATGCGGCCAAGCTCTTAGATTATGGCTTTGAGCATGTGAAGATGACCAAGGCGCTTTCCCGGGAACGGGTGAGCCGCAAGGTTTGGGTGACCAATGGTCAGCAGGCTTCGGCAAATCTTTATCCTGCGCAGGACATCAATTTCCCGCTGATCAATGGCGAGGATAAGAGTCATTACACGTTGACCTACAATGTGCCCAAGGTTGTGGATGCTCCACTGAAGGCAGGCACGCCCGTAGGGCAGATCGTGGTTCGCTATAACGGACAGGATGTAGAGCATGTGGACATGCTGGCAGAGAACGTGAACAGCGGCTTCAGTGTCGGATCTTTCCTCGTGAAGATTTTTTCCTGGGTATTGAAATTGGTATAATGAAAATTTTTTAAGCCTTCCGGTGGTTTTATAACCCCCCGGGGGGCTTAAATTTTTGCGGGGGAGGGAGTAAACTAAGTAAAAAGGGATGGGGAAATGGAGGACATGGCTTATGAAAAACAATGTGCAGCAAAAAGTTTCCGCCTATGAACAGGATTTGGCGTTGAATGATCTGATTGAAGCTTACTGGGATGAACGCAGTGGTGATTTCAGCAGATTGCGGCTGAAGGAACTGGCTGGTCCCTGTGCTGTGGCCTGGCGTGGCTATCTGGAGGAAAAGCTGGCCGCAGCAGGTTCGCTGAAAATCCTGGATGTGGGGACTGGTGCGGGATTCTTTGCGATCATACTGGGCAGTTTGGGCCATCAGGTCACGGGCATCGATATGTCCGGGGATATGCTCCATCAGGCAAAGCAGAATGTATTGGCAGCAGGCTGCCGGGCAGAATTCCGGAAGATGAATGCGCAGGCGTTGGATTTTGTCGATGATACTTTCGATGTGGTGATCAGCCGTAACCTGACCTGGACGCTTCCTGATGCGATGCAGGCTTACCGTGAATGGCGGCGCGTATTGAAACCGGGTGGCAGGCTGCTGAATTTTGATTCGGATTATGGGCTGATGACTTTTTCCCGTAAGGAAGATCAGGCCGATGTCCATGCCAATATCCGACAGGAACTCGTGACGGAGTGCAACGAGATCAAGGATGAACTGCGGATCAGCACACATCGCCGTCCAGCCTGGGATGCACAGTTTCTGCGCAGTCTCGGGATGCAGGTGACGGTGGAAGAAGATATCGCCCCCAAGGTTCGTGTGGATGCGGCCATGAAATTTGATACGCTTCCTTTGTTCGGCTTGATTGCGAGCAAATGACGTACATAGTAAAGAACCGCCTCTCTTGGCTTAGAGAGGCGGTTCTTTACTATATTATTCAGCTGCCGTTTCTGTATTTTCCGCAGGTGGGTTTTGGGTGATCATGATCTTATCGATGCGGGCCCCGTCCATATCCACGACTTCAAAGGTGAAATCCTGCCAGTCGATACGTTCGCCGGCTTTGGGGATATAACCGAAATAGGAGGTAAGGAAACCACCCATGGTCTGGTAGTGATCGTGGTTTTCATCAGGCAGTTCTTCAAGGGAGAAGCGCTCCTTGAAATCGTCGATGTCGTAGAGACCGTCTACAAGCCAGCTGTTATCATCCCGCGGGGTGAGCTGGGCCGTGTCCTCTTCGTGGGCGGCAAAGGACTCGCCGGCAATCTCCTGCAGGATGTCATCCATGGTCAAAAAGCCAATTACACCGCCGTATTCGTCCAACACCATGGCTTCATGGATGCCGGTGGAATGGAACTGCTTGAGCACGCGGAAGGTTTCCATGGAGCGGGGGATGAACAGGGGCTTGCGGATATACTGGGATAAGTCTAAAACTTCATGGGCCAGGGTGGCATTGAGCAGGTCTTTTGCATAGAGCACGCCGCAGAAATCATCGAGGCTGTCCCGGCCTACCGGGAAGATATCCTGCGGCGTTTCCCGGATCAGCCGCAGGTTTTCCCAGAGAGAGTCGGAAAGATCGAGCCAGAGCATCTGGGTGCGCGGTGTCATCAGGGCATAGGCCGTCTGGTCGCTCAGGTGGAAAATCCGGTCCACCATGGCCTGTTCGGTCTTTTCAAAGGTGCCATCCTCGGTGCCCTGCTCGATGAGGTCCTTGACCTCGTCTTCCGTGACGGCATCGGCAGCCTTGGGATTGATGCCGAAGATCAGCAGGATCATATTCGCTGAGCCGGACAGCAGGGAGACAAAAGGCCGGTTGATCTGGGCCATGGTCCGCATGACGCCGTGGTATTTCAGGAGCATCTTTTCCGGATCATGCAGGGCGGTCTTCTTGGGCAGGAATTCTCCGAGCAGCAGGGAGATATAGGTGATCAGCAGGATGCTGATGACAAGTGCCAGCGTGCCCGCCTGCGGAATGGGCAGCAGAGCCGCAATCATGGGGGCAAGCAGTACGCCGGTGCAGACACCAATCAGGATGCTGCTCATGGTGATGCCAATTTGGGACAGCGACAGCATACGGTCGGCCTGTTCCAGGACCTCCAGTGCTTTTTCTGCTGCGGGATCGCCATCCTCCTGCATTTTTTCCAGTTTGCTCTTATGGCTTTCGGTAATCGCGGTTTCCATCAGGGAGAAGAAACCCAGCGTGAAGAGAAAAATAAACATTAAGGCCACTAATAGGCCCGCGTCAGAACTATCCAACGTAAAGTCACATCCTTAAAATATAGTATAGGAAATATTTTAGCATAGACAGTGGGAAAAACCAATCCTAAAGTTATTTTGTCATGATATTTGCTAAATTTCGTAAAAATCGTTATAATAGAGAATAATAGAAAGTAAATCCAGTTTTCCAAAATGAACCAGGAGGCGGTATTTATGAGCACTATCCTTTCCTACAAAGGGAAAACACCTGTTATGGGCAAAGATGTCTTCATGGCGCCATCAGCTGTGGTGGTGGGCGATGTGGAAATCGGTGAAGGCACGAGCTTGTGGTTCAATGCCGTGGTACGTGGTGACTTTCAGAAACTCACCATCGGCAAGAACTGCAACATCCAGGATAACTGCACCATCCATGTGATGGCGGATGAACCTTCGGAAATCGGTGATCATGTCATTATTGGCCATAACGCCGTGGTGCATGCCAAAAAAATCGGCAACAACTGCCTGATTGGCATGGGTTCCATCATCCTAGGATATACGGAAATCGGTGATAATGTGGTGATTGGTGCGGGCACCCAGCTCACGCAGCACAAGAAGATACCGTCCAATTCGCTGGTTTACGGCAATCCAGCCCAGATCATCCGGGCCCTGCGGGAAGACGAGATTGAAGCTCTGCAGGTTTCGGCGGACAATTACCGGCAGGTGGCGGAAATCTATCAGGCAGAATTGGACAAACTCAATAATAAATAAGCAAGGGGTTAAGTTAGACATGGAAAAGACATTGGTACTCATCAAACCGGACGCATTTGCCCTGCATTACAGCGGCGATATCATCAAGCGGTATGAAGAAGAAGGCTTCCGCATCGTGGCCATGAAGATGCTCAAGATGGATGAGCGGCTGGCTTCGATTCACTATGCTGAACATATCGGCCGTCCTTATTATGGCGATCTCGTGGGCTTTATGACATCAGCGCCGCTGATTGCATTGGTGCTCAAAGGTGAGAATGCCATCGCCCGCATCCGCGAGCTGCACGGCAAGACCAATCCGGCTGAAGCGGCTGAAGGTACGATCCGCAAGCTTTATGCCACCAATGGCCGGCGCAATGCGGTACATGCCTCCGACAGTCCGGAAAGCGCCCAGCGGGAAATCCATATTTTCTTCAATGAAACGGAAATCCTCGACGGCGAGTACCATGTGATGGAATGATTTTCAAGAGAGAGGTTCGCAGATGCGTTTTATCTGCGGGCCTCATTTATTTTTTCTGCCCATAAACTTGTATTTTCGTTTGAAATAACCCCTTGACTTGTGATATCATTAACAGTGACGGAATAAAGGGGGGAGTGCGATTTTGCTGGTACTCACGCGTAAAGCACAGGAAGAAATCATGATCGGCGACAATATTGTGGTAAGTGTCGTCAAGGTCAGCGGAGGAAAAATCAAGTTAGGCATCACCGCACCGCCAGAGGTTTCCATAAAACGCGAGGAAGATCCACAGAAATTTGACCGGCAGGCACGGGAACGTGCAGCACAGGAAGCACATGGTGCGGCCATCAAGGTCGCTGGTCAGAATTTTAGCAAGCAGGCGGCTGAAACCGCTGTAATATGAGGAGGAATTTTTCTTTATGAAAAGCGCAAAACCTATCTATACCATTGGTCATCGCAATCCGGATACGGACTCGATCTGCTCCGCTATCGGCTATGCCCATCTGAAGCAGGCTCTCGGGGAAAATGTTGTTCCCGCTCGGGCTGGCAAGGTCAATGCCGAAACCAAGTATGCCCTGGAGCATTTCCGGGTGGAGCAGCCGCTGCTTTTGGCAGATCTGTATCCGCGGGTGAAAGATGTGATGCTGGACAGCCAGATTGTCGTGCGTCAGCATGATACCCTGCGCCGCCTGGGGGAGGTTATGCGCGAACATGACCTGCGTTCCGTGCCGGTTACGGACAGCAAGGGCGTCATGGTTGGCATCGTGACGGTTTCTGACCTGGCTAAGCGCTATTTCCAGGAACTGGGCATGCAAAATCTGGCCGATATGCGCGTGCGCTATCGTGATGTGATTGCCGCTACCGACAGCAAGGTGCTGGTTTCTGGTGAGGAAGGCGACTTCATCAAGGGCAATGTACGCATTGCCGCTGGTTCCATCAGCATGATCCAGAACATCATCAGCGAAAATGACGTAGTGCTCGTAGGCGACCGTCATGATGAAACGCTGATCGACATCGTGAATCAGGGGATTTCCTGCCTGATCGTGACGGGCAATGGCCGCGTTTCTGCGGACGTTATCGAAGCTGCTGAAGCCAAGGGCATGTTCGTTCTGTCCACGCCGTATGACACGTATACGGTGGCCCGCCTGATCAATCAGTGCGTGCCCATCCGCCGCATTATGCATGAGAATCCGGTCTGCTTCAAGCCGCTGGATATGCTCTCCGATATCAAGGGCACGATGGATGAGACCAACTACCGCAACTATCCGGTGGTGGAAAATGGCAAGCTTGTGGGGATCGTGAGCCGCGACAACCTTATGGTTCCGGAACGCGAACAGGTCATCCTCGTGGACCACAATGAACGCGGTCAGGCCGTAGAAGGCATCGAAGAAGCCAAGATCGTGGAAATCGTGGATCATCATCGCCTCGGCGGCATCCAGACCAGTGAGCCGATTTTCACCCATGCTGAACCCGTGGGCTGCACGGCAACCATCGTGGCTAATATGCATTGGCAGAAGGACATCGATATCCCGGCTTCCATCGCTGGTCTGCTGCTGTCGGCTATCATCTCCGATACGGTGCTCTTTAAATCCCCGACCTGCACGGAATACGACAAGAAGACGGCTTACCGTCTGGCTGAGATTGCAGGCGTGGACATCAACGAATACGGCATGGAAATGCTCAAGGCAGGTTCCGGCATCGGCGATATGACACCGGCTGAGATTGCCAAGAATGACCTCAAGGAGTTCCAGATTGGCGATTACCGCATCATCGTGAGCCAGATTTCCGTAATGGACACTAAGGAAGTCATGGACCTCGAACCGCAGCTGATTGAAGCCATGCAGAAAATCTGCGACCATGATGGTTTCGATATGAGCCTCGTGATGGTTACGGATATCCTCGAAGAGGCAACGTACCTGCTCTTCACGGGTTCCCCGAAGACGCTGATTGGCGAAGCCTTCAAGAAGGATGCCAGCGGCACCCATGTATATCTGCCCGGCGTCATGAGCCGCAAGAAGCAGATCATCCCGCCTCTTTCTGAAGCGGTTAAATGCATCAGCAAATAATTTTATGGTTTGACCTGTTATAAAGGAAGCACCGCCTCTTACATCTGTCAGAGGCGGGCTTTCTGTCTTATGTAAGGACAAGGAAAAAGAGAAAAAGAATTTTGGAGGACTATTTTGGATATTTTTGCAGGACTGAATCCCGCCCAGAAACAGGCGGTTGAGCATACGGATGGACCACTTCTCATTATGGCTGGCGCAGGTTCCGGCAAGACCAAGGTGCTGACATGCAAGATTGCCAATCTGCTGGCCAAGGGCGTGTCCCCTTGGAGCATCCTGGCCATCACCTTTACCAATAAGGCGGCAACCGAGATGCGCGAGCGCGTGGACCGCATGATCGGTGAGGGGGCCAAGGATGTCTGGCTCTCCACCTTCCATTCCTTCTGTGCCAAATTCCTGCGGCGGGAAGTCGAAGCCACAGGGCTCTATAAGCGCAACTTTGTCATCTACGACAGCAGCGACAGCCAGGTGGTCATCAAGGAATGCCTCAAGGAATTGAACCTCGATCCCAAGCAGTATGCACCCAATTCCATCCAGAACGCCATTTCCAACGCCAAGAACCAGCTCATGGGCCCAAAGGCCTTTGAACGGGATGCGGATAATTTCTTCCAGAAGAAAGTGGCAGAAGTCTATGCGCTCTATGCCAAGAAACTCCGGGCCAATAACGCCATGGACTTTGATGACCTGTTGATGGTGTCCGTACTGCTCTTAGAGGAGCACGAGGAAATCCGTGTCAAGTACCAGAATCGTTTCAAATATATCCTGGTGGATGAGTATCAGGACACCAACGGTGCGCAGTACCAGTTGACGAAGATCCTGGCGGCCAAGCATCATAATCTCTGCGTCGTGGGTGATGCGGACCAGTCCATCTATGGCTGGCGTGGTGCGGATATCCGCAACATCATGGACTTTGAGCAGGACTATCCTGAAGCCCGTACCATCAAGCTGGAGCAGAACTATCGCTCTACCAAGAACATCCTGGCGGCAGCTAATGCCGTGATTGAGCATAATATCAATCGCAAGAAGAAAGACCTCTGGACGGAGAATGCTACGGGTGAGAAACTGACCATCTATGAAGCACGGGATGAACGGGATGAGGCGCAGTTCATTGCGACTACCGTGTCCAAGCAGAAGACCTTGTTCAATACGTCTTATGGCGATATGGCCATTCTCTACCGTACCAATGCTCAGTCCCGTGTCATCGAGGAAATGTTCATGCGCAATGGCATTCCCTATACCATGGTGGGCGGTCTGAAATTTTATGACCGCAAGGAAATCAAGGATATCCTGGCCTACCTGCGGGTAATCTACAATCCGCTGGATACTGTGAGCTTGCTGCGCATCATCAACGTGCCCAAGCGCGGCATCGGTGCCAGCACGATTGCCAAGCTCACGGAATATGCGGATTTCAACGGGCTGACGCTCTTCGATGTGATGTCCAATCTGGATGCCGTGGAAGGGCTGACCACCCGGGCCAAGCGTCCGCTGGAACTCTTTGCGACCTTTATCTTCCAGTTCATGGGCTATCAGAGCAATCTGCGTCTGGATGATCTGATTGAAAAGGTATTGGAAGAGTCCGGCTACCTCAAGGAATTGCAGGATGAAAAGAAGCCTGAGAACGAAAGCCGGATTGAAAACCTCAAGGAATTCATCGGCGTGGCCCGGGACTTCCAGAAGACGGAGGAAAATCCGACACTGGAAAATTTCCTGTCCACCTTGTCGTTGGTATCGGATATCGACAATGCGGAGCTTGAAGATGACCGCATTACGCTGATGACCTTGCATTCGGCGAAAGGGCTGGAATTCCCGACGGTCTTCATGGTGGGGATGGAAGAAGGGCTTTTCCCGCATTCCCGCACGCTGATGGATGATAATGAGATTGAGGAGGAGCGCCGTACCTGCTATGTGGGTATCACCCGCGCCCAGCGCAAGCTTTACTTAACCTGCGCTCAGCAGCGTACGATCTACGGCAAGACCAGCGCGTCTACGCCGTCGCGGTTCCTCGATGAGATTCCCGCGGAATACACGGAACGCCTGGTGCCCCGTGTCAACGCCTATGGCTTTGCCAATGCCAATCATTATGGCGCTCAGCAGCGCAGCGGCACCATGACCTTCCGCCCGTCCAGCAGCCAGATGGGCAGTGGCGCGAATTTCTCGGACAAGGCCAAGTCGGCGCTGGAAGTCATGAATTCCCTGCAGAAGCGCAATGTCAATGTCCAGCCTCAGACCGGCGTGATCCGTCCCGATACTTCCGTACAGTGGAAAGTCGGGGATAAGGCCCAGCATGGCAAGTGGGGCGTAGGAACCGTCGTTTCCGTTAAGGGCGAAGGCGAAGAAGTCGAGCTCAAGATCGCGTTCCCGGGCCAAGGCGTGAAGGGGCTTATGCAGAAATATGCGCCCATCAGTAAGGTATAACATATTGGCATCGTAGGCGCTGGGCAGAGGGGGATAACTTTCCTTCGCTTAGACAAAAAGCGTCAAACGCTACGGAAAGCCATCCCCCTCCGCCCGGCTTACTGCGGACTATCAATATCAAGAAGGTGATATAGTGTCACAAGATTTAACACGAGAAGAACATTTAGCAGCAATCAAGAAAGCCGACCGCGAATACTATGAATTGGACGATCCAGTGCTGGCTGATGAAGAATACGATGCCCTGCGCCGGGATTATATCGATAAATACGGCGCCGAGGATCTGAACTATGTGCCCGGCGGCGCTACCGGTGATTTTGATAAGTTCACCCATCCCAGTCCGGTGACTTCGCTGAGCAAGTGGACCAAGGGCGTGGATGATGAGGCTGATCTGGTCAAGAAGGTCGAAGAACTCTGGCCGGTAGTGATCCAGCCGAAGTTTGACGGTCTGACTGTCGTAGCTTATCCGAATGCCGATGGTTCCTGCCGGTTTGTCACCCGGGGCTTAGGCGGGCGGATTGGCGAAGTCCTGCCGAACTTTATCCGTGAATATGAAGGCCCGGGCGTCAATAAGAGCGGCTATGCCGTCCGCGGTGAAGTTTATATCACGCAGGAAAATTTTGCCAAGATGAATGAGGAACTTATGGCTCATGGCGATGAACCCATGAAGAACATGCGCAATGCGGCAGCAGGACTTCTGCGCCGCAAGGAGCGCAGTCCTTATGTGGATTATCTGAGCTATGTCTGCTATGAGCTTCCCGGGGAGGATGTAACGCCGCAGGAAGCCCGGCAGATCATTTCCTCCCATACGGAATTCAAAGTGACTTCTATGCAGGAACTTGCATCGCCGAATAGTGCCTTAGAAGAGATCGAGGCCTACTATGATGCGCTGAAGCTGCAGAATACCATTCCCATCGATGGCATCGTAGTCAAAAGTGGACAACGGAACAGCCTGGAAAAATTCGGTTTCACGGCGCATCATCCGCGCAATGGCTTTGCCTATAAGGCACTGTCGGAAAAATTCGTGACCGTGGTGCGCGATGTCATCTGGCAGATGGGGCGGCGCAAGGCTACGCCGGTAGCCATTGTCGATCCCGTGGAGATTGACGGCGCTACGGTAACCCGCGCTTCGCTTCACAATGCGGCCATGATCAAGGAATTAGGTCTGTCTATCGGCGCTACGGTGGAAATCCATAAGGCCAATGAGATCATTCCCCAGATCACCAAGGTGTTGGAGCCGGGGGATACCGAGATCACGTTGGCTGTCTGCCCTTCCTGCGGTGAGCCTTTAGAGGAGATCAACGGCCAGCAGTTCTGCAACAATCCGGCCTGCGACGAGCGCATCGCACAGGATATCGCCTTTGTGGGCAGCAAGGATGTGCTGAATATTGACGGCTTGTCCATTGAGACCGCCCGCAAGATGGTAGCCTATTGGAAAGAGCAGTATGCGGCAGTGAAGCCTACCTATACGATCCTCTTCAGCTTCACGGCGGAAATGCTGGCGAAACTGGAGGGCTTTGCTGAAAAATCGGCGGAGAAGCTCTATAACAGCATCACGGCAGCCAGCCAGGATGTGGAACTGCCACGCTTTATCAAGGCACTCTGCCTGCCGGGGATTGGCACCGATGTGGGTAAGATCCTGGCAGATCGCTTTGGCAGCATCGAGGAAATCAATCAGGTCATTGCTGAGGCCGAGGAGCCGCAGGCCATGCTGCAGGAAATCAATGGGATTGGCCCCAAGACGGCAGAAATGCTGACCTCGAATAAATTCAGCATGGCCGTGAATATGCTGCAGCGTCATGTGACCATTGCCCCGTATGCCAAGCAGGAGGCTCCGGCAGGAGAATACGCAGGCAAGGTATTCGTCCTGACCGGTAAGATGGCCAAGCCGCGAAGTTTCTATGTGGAACTGATCGAAGCTGCCGGCGGCAAGGAAGGCAAGTCCGTCAGCAGCAAGACGGATTATCTGGTCATACAGGATGTGAACAGTACCAGCGCCAAGGCGAAAAAAGCCCGGGAAGTCGGTACGCAGCTCATAAGTCCTGAGGAATTGGAAAATATGCTGCTTTGATCACGAAAAGCCCTCAAGTGATATGCTCCCTATTAGGTAGACAGAAGAAATAATAAAACTGTCTGCTTGATAGGGAGCATTTTATGTACAAGAAGAGATTATCACCCGAAGAGAAAATCCACTTCATTGAAAAGTATAAACGTGGAGAGGGCAGTTATGCCTCCATAGCCGCGGATGCAGGCGTTGACAGCAGATCCTTCAGGCAATGGGTTCGTAACTATGATGCTTGCGGCCCGGATGTATTCTTCAAACGACATCATCAGCGCTATTCTGTTGA
>NZ_FNJQ01000025.1 GCF_900104055.1 Pseudoselenomonas ruminantium | reverse complement strand
CCAAGAAACGGAATTGACAATCAGCACGAACCGTTGCTCCCATAACAAGAACATCGATGTAATTGCGGCTTCCAGCCGGAACATATCTGCAGACACAAACGAAGCTTTGGGTGGAGGCGGGGATGCTTATTCGCCGACGGAACGACTGCCTGAACGAAGTGAAGGCTGGCCCGCAAACCGTTGTTACTGGAAACTGAGCTGAATATACGCGCCGCCGGCCTGCCCGGCGCAGGTAACTAAAACAGTACGCACTATTGCTGGCGGGTCATTTAGTGAAGCGGCGAAGAAGTATCCCCGCCTCCGCCCCACTACGCTGTAACAGATTTAGATTAAGCTCGCATTGACAAACTGCAATTTATATGTGTGAATGCAGGTATTATCTTTTGGCAACGGTAAAGAAAGGGACTTTTGACCGATTTTGACGGATTTTTGCAAGTTTAATCTTGACAAAGCAGGAGAAAGCTTGTAGACTGTAAATATGAAATTGGTTTCATACAGATTCTTTACAGGATTTATTCTTAGAAGCGCGAATTAATAGAAGGAGGCTTTTCCGATGAAGGAAATTCGTTTGGACAGCCCGCTCAATGGTGAGCTGGTAGAGCTGTCTAAGGTAAACGATCCGGCTTTTGCCAGCGGGGCCATGGGCTTTGGTGCGGCAGTGAAGAACCCGGAAGGCAAGGTTTATGCACCGGTTGATGGTGAAGTTACGGTATTCTTCGAAACGAAGCATGCCATCGGCATTCATGGTGTGAATGGCGAAGACCTGCTGATTCATGTTGGTCTGGACACGGTCAAATTGAATGGCGAGCATTTCACGGCACATGTGGAACAGGGCGCAGCCGTCAAAAAAGGCCAGCTGCTGCTGGAATTCGATGCCGAGGCAATCAAGGCTGCCGGCTATGATGTTACGACGCCGTTCGTTGTAACCAATTCCAGTGAGTTCGAGAAAATCACGATTGCGCTGGGCGACAAGGAAATCGTATCTGCGCAGGCTGAAGCTAAGGCTGAAACGGTTACGGCTGATGATGAATACGCTGACCTGCCGAAGGAAGCCCGCGTAGCCAAGCTGATCGAGAAATATGTGGGCGGCATGGACAACGTGCGCAACGCTGAACACTGCGCTACGCGCCTGCGCCTGATCATTAACGATAAATCCAAGATCGACGAAAAGGCCATTGAAAACATCGATGGCGTAAAGGGACAGTTCTTTGCCGCTGCCCAGTATCAGATTATCCTGGGCACGGGCTTTGTGGATAAGGTCTTTGCGGAATTCACCAAGGGTACGACCTTCTCCGGTACGAGCAATAAGGAAGAAGCGTATGCTCAGATGACGCCGCTGCAGAAGATTTCCCGTACGCTCGGTGACGTATTCGTACCGATTATCCCCGTACTCGTGGCAACCGGTCTCTTCATGGGCCTGCGCGGTGCTGCGCAGAGCCTGGGCGCGGAGTTCAGCCCCAATGTGCTGCTGCTTAGCCAGATCCTGACGGATACGGCCTTCATCTTCCTGCCGGCACTCGTTTGCTGGTCCACGATGAAACGCTTCGGCGGCACACCGGTTATCGGCCTGGTCCTTGGCCTGATGCTGGTCGGTCCGCAGCTGCCGAATGCCTGGGCTGTTGCTGGCGGTGATGTGAAGCCCATTCCCATGGAAGTCTTTGGTATGACCATCGGTATCGTCGGCTATCAGGGTTCTGTACTGCCGGCATTGGTGCTCGGTATCTTTGCTGCCAAGCTGCAGAAGGCACTCAAATCCGTTGTTCCTGATATCATTGATCTGATCGTTACGCCGTTTGTTACCCTGTTCATTTCCATGATCCTCGGTATCCTGATCATCGGGCCCATCATGCATGCGCTCGAGACGACGATCTTCGGTGCGGTTTCCGCCTTCCTGCAGATGCCGATGGGGATCGGCGGTTTCATCGTCGGCGGTTTGCAGCAGGTTATCGTAGTATTCGGTGTACACCATGTGTTCAACGCCCTCGAAGTGCAGCTGCTGGCTACCACGGGCGTCGATCCCTTCAATGCCATCATCACGGGTGCTATCGTAGCCCAGGGCGGTGCGGCTGTAGCCGTTGCCATGAAGACTCAGGACCCGAAGAAACGCGCACTCTACATTTCCTCCGCTGTACCAGCTTTCCTGGGCATCACGGAACCGGCTATCTTCGGTATCAACCTGCGCTTCATGAAGCCGTTCCTCTACGCTCTCGTAGGCGGTGCCTGTGCTGGCGGTGTGGCTAGCTTCCTGCATCTGGCAGGTACGGGTATGGGGATCACGGTTCTGCCGGGTACGCTCCTCTATCTTGACCATCTGCTCGAATATATAATTGTAAACCTGATCGGTTTTGGTATAGCGTTTGCTTTGACCTTCACGCTGTTCAAACCGGAAGAATAAAGTTAGGGGAAGGCTATGCCTTCCCCTTTTTTACAAAGGAAGGTGAATCCCATGGAAAATTTCAATAAACAGGAAATCGATGCGAAATTAAAGGAAACTTTCCCCTTGGAACATCGCTGGCATAACCGCTTTCATCTGGAAATGCCCTTTGGCCTGATCAATGATCCCAATGGAATGGCTTATCATGATGGGAAATTCCATATCTTCTATCAGTGGAACCCGCTGGGATGCGAGCATAAGAATAAATGCTGGGCCCATACGGCTACGCGGGATTTTGTCCATTACAGCCTGCCGGAACTGGCACTCTGGCCGGACGATGTGCATGACAAGGATGGCTGTTACTCCGGCTGCGGCACGGTGGAGGATGGGCGTCTGCGTGTGCTCTACACCTGCAACCGCAAGGAAGACGGCGTGCGCATTCCGGCCCAGCGCTTCGGCAGCTTGAAGGGCGATAAGGTCGAGAAGGAAGAAATCATCGTTCCCGACCATCCGGAAGGCATCACCGGTCATTTCCGTGATCCTTACCTTTTTACCCGCCGGGGTAAGCGCTACTTTGTGATCGGAGCCCAGCGGGAGGCCGATGAAAAGGGAACCGTACTGATTTATGAGGAGACAGCTGAAGGCTGGAAGAATCTGGGCGAGGTAAAGAACCGTTTGGGCGATTTCGGCTATATGTGGGAATGTCCCAATCTCGTGCAGTTCGGCAGTTATGATGTGCTGATCTTCTGCCCGCAGGGCTTGGAGGCCAGGGAGTTTGACCGGCAGAATATCTATCAGGCTGGTTATATCGCCGGTCATCTGTCTCTGGACAGCATGGATATGATGCAGCATACGAAATTCCAGGAACTCGACCGCGGTTTTGACTTCTATGCACCGCAGGTGCTCACGCATGAAGGCCGGCAGATCCTGATTGGCTGGATGGGGATGCCGGACAAGGATAGTGAATATCCGACGGCGGAATTGGGTTGGCAGTACAGCCTGACCATGCCCCGCGAACTGCGGCTGCGTCAGGGCCATATCTATTCCCGCCCGGCCCGCGAGCTGAAGGACCTGCGCATTGCCGAAACGGCTGTGGAACTGGAAGCAGAGGATATCAAGGAAATCAGCCGGCCCTTGTTTGAGGGTTCTGAGATCCTGCTGGATATGGACCTCGGTGAGAGCAAGGAAATCGTAACCACGCTGGCTTATGGCACGGAGAAATTGCGTTTTATCTATGACCGCAAGGAACAGGTTATGTCCATTGACCGCAATGAGATGAAAAAAGGCGGCCGGGGCGTGCGGCGCTTCAAGCTTTTTGCCGATGAAAACCTGTCTCTGCAGATTTTCGTGGATAAGACGGCTGTGGAAATATTCTTCCAGCATGGTGAGGAAGCAGCCAGCATCCTGGTGTTCCCCGAAAAGAATATTCGCCCGGAAATCACCATTGCAGCAGATGGTGAGCTTAAGTCCCTGAGCGGCAAGATTTGGGAGTTGGACAGCTTCAGATTCAACGCCTGAGAAAAGAAAAAGGAATAAGCCCCTGAAACCATTGGTTTCAGGGGCTTATTCCTGTCAGAAAACGGCTGGGGAAGCCGTACGTCAGTTGTTTACTGCGCGATCTTCGAACGTTTCTTTCAGTGGAATTCGTCTAATTCGGTCGAAGGGGATTGACTCAAACGAATAACGAATGTCTAAATACGCATCAGTCCGATTGAAGATGACCTTCTTCAGGGAAAATTTTGAGGTCTTCTTGATCCGGTTGATATAATACTGCGCATCTTCCGCTGAAAATGTTCCGTTCTCGATAATAACGCGGACGTTATCGACTATCATGGGGAAACACCTCCAACAAATAAAACACCGCATAAGCTGCCTATTGGGGATTATCAGGGACGGCTGCTTATGCATTCCTTGTTGTTAGCGAAGCAAAGGAATAGAGTATTCTTCAACAACTCAATATACAGTATACACTAAGATATGACGATTGTGAAGTACCAAAAGTTACCAATATTCCCCAAAAGTCCCAATTTAAGTGGAATTATTTCCAGTGATGGGGGTTTACGTAACAATCTCGCCCGTTTTTGATGGTTTTTAGCGTTTTTTGCAGGATTTTTTGTTAGTTAGTCATATAAACAATTATAATCAGTCATAAAATGAAATATATACTAAAGTTATTTGTTATAGTTGATGCGGAAAAGTATTGACTTTTTTCCAGCTTATGGTACACTATAGGTATCCCGAACAAGGGGAGTAGCTGAACGGCCAGATATCGTCAATACGGTGCAGGGCACCCGGTATGGCCGGCTATGATTAGTTAGTAAGCGAGACCTTGTCTTGCAGGAGCTTTTTCAAGTTATCTGTAAGGCAAGGTCTTTTTTGTACAATAAAGAAGGAGTTGGAAGGTTAGAAATGGAAAATATCTTTGCAGGGATGTTCAGTCCCGAATGGTTTGCGGCATTATCCGGAATTCTGCTGCTGGATATCCTGCTGTCCGGGGATAATGCGATACTGATTGCCCTGGCCTGCAAGAATCTGCCGGAGCATAACAAGAAAAAAGCCATCTTTATCGGTGGCTTTGGCGCAGTGTTCATTCGTATCGTCTGTACATTATTTGCCACCAGCGTGCTGGCAGCGCCCTATATCGAATTTATTGGCGGTGCGGCACTGCTCTATATCGCTGTGAAGCTGGTTACCGACCATAAGGAAAACAGTGAGGAAGGTGAGGCTCCGGCAAATTTTGGGGCGGCAGTGCGTACGATTCTGATTGCTGATTTCATCATGAGCATTGACAATATCCTGTCGCTGGCCGGTGTGGCCAATACCGTGCCGGAGGGTAAATGGAGCCTGATCATCGTGGGGCTGCTCATATCTATCCCCATTGTGCTCTGCGGGGCGCAGATTTTTCTCAAGCTGATGCAGAAAGTCCCTGCTCTTATCTATGCAGGCGCAGCCATCTTAGGCTGGACAGCAGCAGAACTGATGACGGCGGATAAAGGACTGGGCATGTATCTTGTGGATTACGCGCTGGCACTCAAAGTGCTCTTTGTAGCTTTAGTGCTGGGGATCGGTTATTACCTCAACCAAAAATACAAAAAGGAAATGAAAATGGGAGTGACGGAACATGAATAACTTAAAAACTTTGATGCTGATGGTGCTCTTGTGTGCAATGATGATTTTTGTCGGCGGTCTGGTGGGCGGCAAAAGTGGTATGATGATTATGCTGATGATTTCGCTGGGCATGAATGCCTTTTCGTATTGGTTCAGCGACAGCATGGTACTCAAGATGTACAATGCCCGGGAAGTGAGCCGGAATGAAGCTCCGCAGCTCTATGGCCTGGTGGAGAATCTGGCTGCCAATGCCCAGCTTCCCATGCCGAAGGTCTGTATTATTGAGTCTGAAGTACCGAATGCTTTTGCTACAGGCCGTAATCCTTCGCATGCGGCAGTGGCTGTGACTACAGGCATCATGCGCACGCTGGATTACAATGAGCTCTCTGGCGTGCTCGGTCATGAACTGGCGCATGTCAAGAACCGTGATATTCTGACGGGGACGATTGCCGCCATGATGGCTACGGTCATTTCCTATGGCGTACAGTTCTTTGCCCTCTTTGGCGGACGTAGTGATGATGACGAAGGAGGTAATCCGATTGCAGGACTGGTGGCCGTGATCCTGGCACCGCTGGCAGCCAGCCTGATTCAGATGGCTATTTCTCGTTCCCGTGAATATGAGGCTGACCATGATGGCGCCGAAATCTGCGGCAATGCCAACTATCTGGCTGATGCCCTCGAAAAAATCGAATATTATGCGGTGAACGGGCGTCAGATGAGTGATGCCACGCCGGCTACAGCCCATATGTTCATCATCAACCCCTTCTCCGGGGCCATGTCTTCGATGAAGAAGCTCTTCAGCACACATCCGGAAACCAGCGAACGCATTGCCAGACTGCGTGCTCAGGCTAATGGACGCTAAGATAAGCAAAAGAAAAGCCTTCCCAAAAGGGAAGGCTTTTCTTATTTTGTCAGCTTATCAAATTCTGCCTGTGGCAGCGGTGCAGTAAGTCCCATGATAGCCAGAATCTGGATCAGGGCCGTTTCTTTTTCGCAGGTATTGCGGATGATATGGGTGCATATCTTCCATAGGTCGAATTCCTTGTTGTTTTCCGCATATTGCAGGTGATATTTTATTTCGTTGTTGTTGTAGCCCTGCCGCAACAGGCGGTCAACCAGGGTTACATAATCCACCATCAGGAAGATAGTGGCCAATTTCTTTTTGATCAGCTTGCTCATAGGTTTGAGTCCTGTGATCTCCAGGATCAACACGCTGATGGTATGATCCCGCAGGGCATTTAAGATATCGTCTTTCTTATAGCCATAAGATTCACCTTTATGGGTGAATTCCACAACCAGATCCAGCTGGGAAAATTCCTCCCGGCTGACGGTTATATATAAATCCTCCCGTTTGATCTGGAAACGGTTGGTTTTTTGTTCGCTGAAATCCTGTGTGGTGTAGACCGGAATAAAATGTATCCCCATTTTTTTTAGTTCGGCGGCCATGGTGGCCTTGCCGGAAGCTTGCGCACCCATCAGTGCGTAAATCTTGTTTTCCATCTTTATACGTCCTTTTTGTCATAGAAAACACAAAAGCGGGAACTACCGAACGTTCCCGCTTTTGCCGCCTCTATACCTTCTGCCTACAACAACATACTAGATGTCGTTGTTCTCCCTCTTTTATAATACAACACTTGCCTATTCATTTCAAGAGAAAAAATGCAATTTCTGTAAATTTGTGGAAAATGACTGGGAAAGGAGGGTTTCGGAAAACGATGGCGAATATATAAATTAGTATTCAACCATAGATATAGCAAGAATTTGAGCAATTTCTGGGAGGGGTTCACAATGTATTTCTATTGTGAGAAATGTAAGAAGCCGTATCCGTTGAACACGCATTCTTATATGTGTGAGTGCGGGGGAATGTTCCGCCTGCATAAAGATCCGATGGATGAGGTGCATGGCGAGATCACTTTGGGGGAAGTGGAAACGCCGCTCTTGCCGTTAAAAGTTGGTAAGCTGGATGTGTTGCTGAAACTGGAAAATCTGCAGCCGACCGGTTCGTTCAAGGACCGTGGGGCGCATACGCTGATCAATGAAATCCATCATCTGGGCATCAAGAAGATCGCGCTGGACTCGGCAGGCAATGCCGGTGCCTCCATCGCTGCCTATGCAGCCGCCGCGGGGATCGAATGTACGGTCTATGTACCGGATGATATTTCCCCGGAAATGAATAAGCAGATCGAGGCCTATGGGGCCAAGATCGTCAAGATTCCCAATGGCCGTATGAGTGCTTGCGCTGCTGTAAAGAAGAATCTCGGCGATGCCTACTATGCTTCCCATGTATACAATCCGCTGTTCTTTGAAGGCATGCGCTCCATGGCCAAGGAAATGTATAAGCAGCTGGGCAACAAGATTCCGGAATATGTCTTTATGCCGGTAGGCAATGGCACCATGATGATTGGCCTTTATTTAGGCTTCATGGAACTGGGACGCCTGCCGCATTTCGTAGCCGTGCAGAGCAGCAAGTGTGCACCGCTCTATGAGGCTTTCAAGGTCGTGGATGAACAGCCGAAAAAGACCACGATTGCCCATGCTATCCGCATCGAACGTCCAAAACGCATTACGACCATGCTCGAGATCCTCAAGCAGACCGGCGGGGATGTAGTGACCGTGGAGGATGCGGAAATCCTCAAGGCCAAGAAATTCCTGGGCACCAAGGGCGTCTATGTGGAGCTGACTTCGGCTGCCGCTTTGGCTGGTGCCGAGAAATTCTTTGCGGGCGGCAAGCCGGATAACTATAAGGTAGTTATCCCCATGACGGGCAGCGGCCTGAAGCGTTGATGACGTTGCTATGAGGAGAAGTCCTATGCTGCACGGGATAATCGATATCGGTTCCAACACCATACGCCTGGCGGTCTACCTCATCGAAGGCGGTCATTTTGAACAGCTGATGAAACGGAAACATACCGTGGGGCTGGCTTCCTACGTGGAAGATGGCATCATGCAGCCGGAAGGCATCGAGCGGGCGGTGGAGATCCTGCAGGAATACAAGAAGCTCCTGCACTGTTTCAAGATAACGAAGGTGGCTGCCTTTACCACGGCGGCTTTGCGCAATGCCAGGAACAGCCGGGAGGCTGTGGGTGAGATCGAGCAGCGCACAGGCATCAAGATACGGGTGATCAGCGGTGATGAAGAGGCTACCTTTGACTTTATCGGTGCCACGCACAGTTTGAACAATGCATCTGGGCTGCTGATTGACATCGGCGGCGGCAGCACGGAAATCGTCACCTACAGCGAGCGACAGATCGTGCATAAGACCAGCCTGCCCATCGGCTCGTTGGGGTTTGCCAAGAAATACGTCAGTTCCATCCTGCCAACGATGAGCGAGTGTACGGAAATGTATGGCGAAGCAGAAGCGACTATCGGTGCCGCTGAGGATTTCCTCAATGTCTGCGAGGCGGAAATCGTCGGCATTGGGGGAACATTCAAAGGGGCTTGCGCCCTAAATAATGAATTGTTTAATCTGCCCGCTGCCAACCGGCGGCTGGAAACCAAAAACATCCGCACGCTCATCAGTACCTTCGTGACGGATCTGGGGCTGACGCAGGAAATGACCGTAGCCTTGATGCGGTCAGTTCCTGAACGGATACAGACCATCATTCCCGGCCTGGTCATTGCCAATGTACTGGCCAGACGATTCCAGAGTCACTGGATAACCTATAGCGATTCGGGGGTTCGGGAAGGCTATATATACGATCAGATAATCGGTAAATAAAAACAGAGGCTGTGCCTGCACAGCCTCTGTTTTGTTGGTTTTATTTCAAATTGTCGAATTCGCCATCTTCTTCGCCTGCAATCTCGTAGCAGTCGCGGCCTTTTTCCTTGGCGGTGAACAGGGCGAGATCAGCTGCATGGAGCAGGTGATTGAAGGTCTTGCCATTCTGCGGAGCGATGGCAATGCCGATGCTGGCGGTGATGCCAACGTTCTCGCCACCGATGGTGAGTTCGCGGGCCATCTTATTGATTTCGGCAGCCTTGCGCTTGATGATGGTCAGATCCGTCTGATGGTCGATGATGACGACGAATTCATCACCTTCCAGACGGCCTACGCAGTCATAAGCACGGAAGATATCTTTCAAGCCGTTGGCAAAATTCTGCAGGATGCGGTTACCGTGCTGATGGCCTTCATCCTTGGTGGCTTTCTTGAAGTTATCAAGGTCGATCAGGAAGATGGCCAGCATGCCAGGGGCAAAGGATTCCTCATATTCCTGCAGGCGCTGGCGGCAATTGCTTTCCACAGCAGTCCGGCTGCACAGGCTTGTCAGTTCATCGCGTTCGGCTTCCTGCCTCATGTTGTCGCGCATGAAGCGCATCTCATTGATAGCTGTAGCCATTTCTCCCAGTTCGTCTTCCGAGAGAATTTCCAGTTTACTGATGTCGTTGCTGCCCTTTACCAGGTCCGTAACCACCTGGCAGATCTTCCGGATGGGGACGGTAATGCGGTTGGCCAGGAAATGGGACATCAGGCTGACCAGCAGCAACAGCAGCAGGCCGATAATACCGGCTTGGATAACTTCGTTATTGACGGATCTGTAGACCGCACTGGCAGGTTGAACCGTTGCTACGCTCCAATTGGTCAACTGATTGTGAGAACAGGTGACGAAAGTATTGTGGTCATTGAGTTTGACTTTGCCAACACCATTGTCACTATCCATGATGCGGATGATCTTCTTGTAATAATCTGTATCATCTGTGCCGACAGCAGACGTGTCCGAATGGGCGATAACCTGGTTCTCCTGGTCCATGATGATAACGGCGGTGTTTTCATCGGCCTGAGCCTGAATGAATTCTTCGAGATTCTCGAGGTTCAGATTGCGCTGCAGCATGCCGATGGGGTTATGCTGTTCATCGAAGATGGGGACTTCCAGCACGACGATCTTCTTGCTGGTGGACATGCTGACAATGACGTCCGAGACATATTCCTTGCCCGCCATTGCCATCTGGAAATGATGGCGCTGTGTCACGTTGACTAAAGGTTCATTATCGCTGCGTACTAACTGTTGGCCGGCGGCGTTGGTGACGACCGTGAGATTGTTGTCATGAAAGATCTCGTCGTTGTTCCGTAACATTTCATGGATGATCGCCTCATCCGCCGCATTGGGGGTTTTCAGGTAATTGATGACCGGTTTGGCCGCCGCCAATGTCCGCAGGACGTAGAAGTTATTCTGCAGGCTGTAGTTCAGATGTTCGTTGACGATGGCATTGCGCAGCCAGCCGGAAGTCTTAGCGTGATTTTCCGCATGGGCTGCCAGCCGCAGACCGCCATAGAAAAGCACCGCCAGAAGGGGAATCATGCCCATAAGGGTAAAAATCAGGAATAATTTGTTTTTTATACTCTTTTTGCTCATTCCTTTGCACCTCTTTTGCTATGATTACCTGATAATTTTGATAGTTATAACATTATATCCATTATAAACCTATCAGCATTTTTTTTCTACGGATAAAATTGAAAAATGAATAAAATCTGAAAAAAAATAGACAGAAAATAAACAAATGAGTAATCTGAGAAGACAAAGTTATTGCGTCAAGAAAATGCCGGTGATATAATAAAAGAAAAAGTAAAGGTTATTATTATTGCAAGAATACAGACAATTTACTTGAGTCTGGGAGTATGAAAAATCTGAAGATGTGAAGGTGATGCCCATGTTTTCCAAGCTGATGGATGTACTGAACGATTTACAGCCCAAGCAGTTGTTGTTGCTGGCAGGGGGAACTGCGGTAGTGATGTTTTTGACCGTTTACCTTGCTTTGACAGGTCTGGCTCATCATGAGGAGGCGGTGACAAAAAACGTACCAATAACGCAGGCCGTTACAACACAGGTGGTCGTGGCCAAGGATGATATACCAGCCCGGACCGTAATCCAGTCAGAGATGCTGGAAATGAAGGAAGTTCCCAATGATGCTATCCCCAGAGGGGCGGTCATGAGTATGCAGGATGTCGTGGGACAGCCGGCGGCGTCGATGATCTATGCGGGTGATGTCGTCACCTTATCCAAATTGGTGACGGACAAGAATAAGACAGGGTTTGTCGGCGAGATTCCGGAGAACTGCCGGGCCGTGTCTGTCGGTGTCAGTGAGATTACCGGTGTAGCCGGATTGGCCAAGCCAGGCGATTATGTGGATGTAATCCTCGTGGAAAAAGGCAGTCAGGGGGCTACGAGTCGGTTCCTGCTCAAGGATGTATTGCTGTTGGGCATCAACCAGAGTACCAACAGTGATAAGGATGGCGATAAAAACAACAAGACGAAGGCCAAGCCCGCTACGGCGACTTTGGCCCTGCAGCCTGACGATATGCTGCAATTGGTATCGGCAGCAGCTATCGGCGAGATCTATCTGGCCCTGCGTCCCTTCCATACACAAGATACGGGAAATTTCCTGAATACTTATACGATAAATTCCAGCAAGGGAAATGAAGTATTGAAGGCTTCCACAGCTGCCAATAGCGCACCAGCACCAAGCTATCGTGCACCGGTATCGGCTCCGGCTCCGGCGCCTGCCAGAGCGCCAGCGGCACCGAGGCCGTCCGCAGGCTATGAAATCATTCAGGGAGACAAAATTATTACGAATTGAAGGTGGACAGCTTGAATAGAAAAATTCTTGGAACGCTTACCAGTATTATCACAGGCTGCTGTCTATGGAGTTCGGCTGCGGCTTCAGATCTGCTATCGGTAGGGGTGCATAGTTCCCGCTATGTATCCATGCCATCTGCTATTACCCGTGTGGCTGTCGGTGATCCGAATGTTGCCAATATCGTGCAGATACCGTCTTCGCGTACGGAATTCCTGCTGGTAGGGCATAAGTCGGGCACAACGACTTTATTCATTTGGACGGCTGATGGTTCCCGTTATGAATATATCGTGGGCGTGTCCCCTGAGGATGTAGGACAGGCCAAAGTGATTCAGGAGGCCATAAATCTACCGGGAGTTCGGGTGAAGATGGTCGATGGCAAGATTCTTTTGAGCGGTACGGTAGAGAATCAGTATGAACGCAATTATGCCGTGCGTACGGCACAGCTATTCATCAAGGGAACTGATAAGGATGAGAATCTGAGTGTCGGCAGTAATGCCAATATGCGTATGACCACGCAGAGTTCCAACGAGGAGAACAATGCGCGCACTGCGGTAGGGGGGAACATTGGCAGTACAGCCGGTGCCGTCATAGACCTCCTGCATATGCGCCATCCTTCGCAGATCAAGCTGGAGGCACAGGTTATCGCCATCAATCCTACGGAGAATAAGGATTTGGGCTTTGTCTATGGTTCATCATCCGGTTCAGATCTGCTGGGGTCGCCGGGCATCTTTTATGGCGGTCAGTCTTATGGTTCCGGGGGGACGAGATTCGGCAACAATCCCTGGAAATGGCTGACGGAACATCACAGCGGCATCAATGTGGCGCTGCGGGCTTTAATCAATCAGAACAAAGCCAAGATTCTGTCCCGGCCAAGCATTACAACACTGAGCGGCGAAGAGGCTGTAATCCAGGTGGGCGGTCAGATTCCCTATACGATCCGGGACAGCAATGGCAATCCTACGACCTCGTTCAAGGATTATGGTATCATCCTGCAGTTCAAACCGGTGGTGGATGCCGAGAACCGTATCGTTTCCGCCATTCATACCGAGGTCAGCATGCCAAATGGTGAGACGGTAGATAAGCTGCCCATCCTGGACCGGCGGCGGGCGGATGCCGTGGTTACGGTATCTTCCGGTTCGACCATGGTCATTGGCGGCCTGATGGATTCCCGTGATTATAAGACTGTGCGCAAATTCCCCTTCCTGGGCGATATACCGGTTATCGGTGAGTTTTTCAAATATACGTCCCATAACAAGGATAAGCAGGAACTGATCATTCTGGTTACGCCACGTCTGGTGGATGAGGAATCGTCCTCGACTGCGGAAATGTCTGATGATATGCGTAAGATGTATCAGCAGGGCCGCAAGGAAAGGGCAGATATGAATAAAGTGGATCTCAATGAGAGCCTGCCGGAAAAACATGAAAAAGCTAGCAAAGAGGCTGTGACGGAGAAGACGGAATCAGCTGTACAGGCAAAAGAAGATGCAAAAGATGTGGCTGCCGAAATGTCTGCGGATTCAGTGTTGGGAAAATACCTGAATCGTGATATCCTGCCGCAGAAATAAGTGCAGGAGCAAGGCATTTGGTGAGAAGGAGTGGTTAATGATATGGAAGGAATTAGAAGTATCATTATTGCTGTTTTCAGCACTTCCTCCGGCAGCGGCAAGACTGTTACGGCTATTAATCTGGCTGCCGGGCTGGCAGATGAAGGTTATCGGACCTGTTTGGTAGATCTGGATCTGCAGTTCGGTGATGTCCTGGGGTATTTGGACATGGTCTGCGATGTGACATTAGCTGATGCTCAGCGGGCCATTTTGCGTGATGAGAAGAATTTCCGCATTGATGACTATCTGACCGAGTATAACTGTGGTGAGGCTTCCTTTGCCGTACTGCCGCCACCGCGGGAAATCAATGATGCTTATCAGGTCAGCGTGGAAGCTGTAGAGAAGATCATTGGTTCGATGAAAGGTTTCAATTTCATCGTGTTGGATTTGACGGCGGTGTTCAGTGCCTTGAATCTGGCGATGCTGGATATGAGTACCGTCATCAACTTTGTTGGTGTCATGGACTTTTTGCCGGCGGTAAAGAATTACAAAGTCGGTTATGATACGCTCCTGCGTTTTGCCTATGAGGAACGCAAGATCTGTCTGGTGGAAAATCAGGCTGATTCGGACCGCTATATCAAATATCAGGATGTGGAACGTCTGTTGGGAACGAAGTTTTTCCATCGCCTGCCTTATGATTATCAGGCAGTAACGCATTCCATCCGCATGGGGCGTCCACTGATGTATTCCGTGCCATTATCACCGTTGACGCAGAGTTATGGGCAGCTGGTGGACCGTTATACCAATAAGAACAGGGTGACTTTCCCTTCGAAACATGAAAAACAGAATAAGAAGGGGGTACTTTCCTGGCTGCTCAATGGCAGAGGCTGGAAAACGGCACAGAATATGAAGTGAGGGCAGGTGGCTGAATGTGAATTATCGCGTGATTCTCGTAGAGCGTAATGTAGATATGTTGTCTCATATGGCAGGGACCTTGAAGGCCGATGATTCGTTTGACCTGGCTTCTACTTATCGTGATGCGGATATGGCTTTAGGGCAGAGCAGTGTATTTCGCCCCAATCTGTTTCTGATTGATGTGGATGATCCCAGAGCAGTGGAACTGATTGGCAATTTTGTCCGGGAATATCCACAGGCGCAGATTATCGGCCTGATGGAGAACTGGAAGCCTGACCGGGCGGAACGAGTTATCTCTGCAGGAGGCTGTGGCTGTATCATCAAGCCGTTCAGCATTACAGAAATATTAGGCGCCTTGTCTATCTACCGGCGAAGGGGGAAGGCCTTGCCGACCAGAACCATAGCTTTCTTCAGTCCCAAGGGGCATTCGGGGCGAACAACTTTAGCAACGGTCATGGCTATTGAGCTGGCGAAGAAAAGCGGTGAGGCTGTCGCTGTAATCGATGCGGACTTGCAGTTCGGTGATGTAGCGATGTTCTTCGATGCCGTGACGGAGCGCAACGTGGTGGAGGCTGCCCATGATATCCGGCTGTTGACACCGGCAACGCTGGAAGGATATTTTCATTCGCTGGGAAATAATGTCTGGATTATGGGCGGTTCCCTGCAGCCGGAGCACGCTGAACTAGTGGAAACAGACCAGCTGATAGATGTAGTGAAAATGGCAGGGTGCTTATTCCGTTATGTGCTGTTGGATTTGCCGGCAGGTTTCAATCCGATTTCGTTGGCACTGGCTGAGTGCGCCGATACGGATATCATGGTTTCGATGACGAGCAGTGGTCAGGAGGTACGGCATGTGAAACGTTCGTTGAAGATGTTTCATATGTGGGATAATTACGGCAAGAAAGTCTATACGATGTTCACGAATGTGCAGAATTGCACATCTGACCATCAGAAGAAGCTGGAAAGTGAGCTGGGGCGCCCTGTGACGAAGATACTGCCGGTGGAACGGCGGATTGCTGAGGTCACGGGCAGTGGCAGGCTGATGAAGGATTTGCCGGAGCGGACACCTTTTGTACAGGCTGTGGCGGATTTTGCTGATGAAATGGTCAGCGGCAGGAGGTGAGGCTGAATGATTATCCTGGCAGCCTTAGTGGCGGCTTTAGCGGCGTTTGTCTTGAGCCTCCTGTTTATGATCTATATTCAGCATTTGCGCCGCAATAATATTTTTTTCCGTCTGCGCCGCCATCGGATCATCAAGGGCGGACAGGTTATCGAGCAGCCTTATTTCATGGAACGGATGCGTAATATCCTGAGCCGTTTGGCGGCACCTATCGCGGAGCGCGGGCCGGTACCGGCATTGGATTTTCGCATGCGGCAGGCAGGAATTCCCTTGCTTGGCGGCGAATTCTTAGTGCTATTAGTAGGCAGTGCTGTAGCCGTTGGTGTGGTTACCCTGATGCTGACGCTTTCCCGCGGGATGGCTGTTCTGTTTGGTGGCCTTACGGCTGCAGGCCTATGGATTGTAGTATCCTGGCGATTCTATCGCCGGCGTAATGCCTTTACCGAACAGCTCGGTGATTGCCTGACTACTGTCGCCAATGCCCTGCGGGCGGGCTTCAGTTTTCAGCAGGCTGTGGATGTGGTGGCTCGTGATATGGAGCCGCCCATCAGCGATGAGTTCGCGCAGGTTTCCCGGGAGGTTTCCATGAGCGTGCCTTTGGATGCGGCGTTGGAAGCCATGTGCCGGCGGGTGGAGAGTGCAGATTTGGATCTTGTGGTATCTGCGGTGTTGATTCAGCGGGAAGTCGGCGGCAATCTGGCGCAGATTCTCGACAACATCGGTGATACGATTCAGGAACGCATCCGCATGAAACGCGAGATTTATGCATTGACGGCACAGGGACGCATGTCAGCCTGGGTTTTGATTTTATTGCCATTTGCAATGGCGTTATTTCTCTATATATTCAAGCCCTCGCAGCTGATGATTCTGATCAATCACCCAGTTGGTCGTATAGCGCTTATTGGTTCTCTGATCTTAGAGATTATCGGCTATATTGTCATCCAGCGGATTGTCGATGTAGACGCATAATAGAGGTATTCATATAGATTAAGAAGGGGGTAATTAAGATGTTGAAGTATCAGTTTGAGTATATCTGGGCCAGATTGGGCGAGAAAGGTCAGGGCGTAGTGGAGTATGCTTTGATCTTAGCATTTGTAGTTGCGCTGGTTGTATTTGCATTAGGAGAGAATACTGCTATTGGACAGGCAGTACGTGATCTGTTTGGTGATACTGCAGGGGCAATCAATAATGCGAATCCTAACAATGAATGATCAATCTATGTAAGGGGAAAGAGCTTCTGTGTTGCTGGAAGCTCTTTCTTCGCTCTAGTGCAGATTTTTGAGGAGGCGATGATGGTGAATGTGAATAACGAAAAAGGGCAGTCTCTGGTGGAATTCTGTCTGATCGTTCCGTTATTTCTCCTCATGATTCTCGGCATGATCTATGGCGGCTGTGCCTATGCGGATTATCTGCAGTACAGTACTGCTGTGCGGGAGGCCGCAAGGGATATTGCCATTCAGGACAAGGACAGACGGCAGGCGCTGATTACGGGCCTTTCCAATAATTCGGCAGGGACAATTGCGCAATATGCCAATCCTTTAACGAATTTGTATGAACCGCATTTTTCAGCCCGTCTGATTGAGGAGGAGATTGCGGGGAACGAAAACGGTGACAATAATTCAGGTAATACGACGAAAATGAGATTTGTGGAAGTTTCGGTGGTTCTTAATTTAGCTGAGGATGTATCTGTTCTGCCGGAACGTTTAGGGCCTTTGCAGTGTACTATGCCAATCGAAAAAGACCTTGAAGATGACAATTGACAGGTTAGTGGAAGCTAAGGTGGGAAGATTATGTCGCTCTTAAAGCGTTTGGGAAGAACAAAGGAACAAGCAATCAAAGAAGTAGGCAGCCGTGGTGAACAGGCGCAGAGTGAGCGTGGTCAGGAGACTAACGGCAGGAGCAGTTTTTCTGCATTGCAGCAACAGCAGGAAGAACAAAACACTTATTCCAGTATGCCTGATGTCAGCCACTTCGCCCAACAGCAGATGGCATCCTCGTTTGCCGGTCGGCGTTCGGCTATTGTGCAGGTTGACCAGATGCAGGAACTGCGGATGGCTATTCATCGTCGTCTTGTGGATGAGATTACGGTGGCGGAACAGCAGTTGATTTCTCAGGGAAAAGAAGCGCAGGAGCAGATCAAGAACCTGATTGCTTCTTATGTGGAACGGGAGATGGCGAGCAATACCTACAGTCTTTCCCGGGCTGAACGCATGGTACTGGTAGATGATATCTGTGATGAATTGCTGGGCTTAGGGCCGTTGGAACCTTTGCTGAAGGATGCATCCATTACAGAAATCATGGTGAATGGGCCACAGGATGTGTTTGTGGAGCGGGCTGGCAAGCTGCTGCTTTCGGATACACATTTTTACGATGAAACCCATTTGATGAACATCATCGAGCGTATCCTGGCGCCGTTAGGGCGGCGTGTGGATGAGTCCTCGCCTTTGGTTGATGCCCGTCTGGCAGATGGCTCCCGTGTCAATATCATCATCCCGCCACTGTCGCTGGTCGGTCCGGTCATGACCATCCGCAAATTTTCCCAGCGGGCTTTGTCCGTCGAGAGTTTGATGGAGTTCGGTACGATGAATGAGGCCATGGCAGTCTTTTTGGAAGGCTGTGTAAGAGCGCGTCTCAATATATTGGTTTCCGGTGGTACCGGTTCAGGCAAGACAACGACGCTGAATGTCCTGTCCTCCTTTATTCCTTCTACGGAGCGTATTGTCACTATTGAGGATGCGGCAGAACTGCATCTGCAGCAGCGGCATGTCGTAACTTTGGAAGCGCGTCCTGCCAATATCGAAGGCACAGGGGCTGTGACCATCCGTGATCTGGTGCGTAACGCCCTGCGTATGCGTCCTGACCGCATCATTGTTGGCGAGGTTCGTTCCGGTGAGGCTCTCGATATGCTGCAGGCCATGAATACCGGTCATGACGGTTCTTTGACCACAGCCCATGCCAACAGCCCGCGGGATGTATTATCCCGCCTGGAGACCATGACCTTGATGGCCGGGATGGAACTGCCGGTGCGGGCAGTTCGCACGCAGATATCCTCGGCAATCAATATCATTATCCATCAATCCCGTATTATGGATGGCAGCCGGAAAATTACTCATATTACGGAAGTACAGGGCATGGAAGGCGATACCATCATCCTGCAGGATTTGTTCCGCTATGTGCAGGATTACATTAATGAAGATGGAAAATCCGTTGGTCATTTTGAGTCCACGGGCCTGCAGCCATCCTTTATGGAGAAATTCCGCATCAATGGTGTGAATTTGCCGCGGGATATCTTCTCGAACAGTTATGGAAAGGAGGGCTGATGATGATTTTTTTGACAGCTCTTCTGGTGACAATGTTATTTATGCTGGTCTTGTTCCTGCTCTATTATTCGGCACACATGCCGCAGATGAAGACACAGCAGAAGCTGGAAAAGATGATTGCACAGGCAGAAGCACAGCGGGCGGCGGCAAAACAGCAGAAGATAAAGACGCCAGTTCAGGAAACTGTTGTTTCGTTGCAGGAACGCCGGCAGGCTGACTTTCATGCCATGCGGGATAAATCTTTTTATGAACGCATCATAAAGCCTGTGACTACAGATATCGAAACATGGCTGATGCATTTTGCTCCCCGCGAATTGCGTAATGTCCTGGAAGATATGCTGATGCATCTGGGCGTACAGGAAAAATGGGGAGTAAACCGTCTGGCGGCTGGCTGGGTACTGGCCGTGGCCTTGGGGGGGATTATTTCGCTATTGGTGATTTATTTTCGTCCCTTCCAGTTGACGCAGAAAATTGCCATAGTAGGTCTGGGACTGCTTTTAGGGGCTGTGATTCCTTTCCTGTTGCTGCAATCTGCTATCCGACGCCGCAAGGCAGCAATCAAAAAGCAGCTGCCGGAGTTTTTGGACTTCCTGAGTGTCAGCGTGCAGGCGGGTCTTTCCTTTGATGGAGCAGTCGCCAAAATCGTCCAGCGGATGAAAGGCCCCTTGCCGGATGAATTCCAGCGGATGCTGCGGGATATGGGACTGGGGATGAATCGGCAGCGGACGCTTACCCAGTTGGCCAGACGCTGTGATGTGGATGAGGTTTACTTATTTACCGCCTCAGTTATCCAATCCGAGCATTTGGGGACCAGCATGTCGAAAAACTTGAAAAATCAGGCGGACAATATGCGTGACCGTCATCGTCAGGAAGTGCGGGCCCTAGCGCTCAAGGCGCCGGTAAAGATTATCTTCCCGCTTATCCTGTTTATCTTTCCCTCGATTTTTGTCATGGTTGTGTTACCCTCAGCCTTGACGTTACTCAAATCGTTGGCAAAATAGGCCGTGCCAGGCAGTTTGGAGGTGCGCTATGAAAATATGGTCTGAAAAAGGGCAGAGTATGGTGGAATTTGCCTTGATTGCTTGTTTTGTCGTTGGTCTGGCCACAATAATCTACAACTCCAATCTAAGCAATAGCGCCCAAAGTGCCTATGAAAGCGTGAGCAGTTACTTAAGTGGCGTACCTGTTACAACGCAGGCAGCAGTGCAGGATTGTAAAGTGATGTCCAATACAGAACTGCGCCAGATCAGCAACAATCAGCGGATTGCCCATGATCAGGAGGCCTTGGCCAATCTGAGCAAGATATTTTTGGGCAAGAGCCAGAAGGAAATAAGTGCTATGTTAAGTAGTCCATCTTTTAATGCTTATGATCCCAGCAAAGGTCTGAGTCAGGGTACATTGCTCTTTGATTATGATATCAAGAATACTGGCGATGGGGATGGTTCGGTGCAGACAGCCTTCCGTAATGCTAAAGCTTCGCCGGATGTGCTCCTTGCGTGGATGGAAGGAAATTACGTACAAAGTGATAAAAAAATTAAGGCACAGACCTATAACGAACGTGTTTTTTTATCGGACGATGTCATCGATCCTTCAGGCGTGCTGAATGGAATGGAACATGAGGCTGGTACTTACGCCGTCAGTGTCCGCTGTACGTTTTCCTTTGACAGCAATGGCAACTGCGATAGTGTGCGCATCTGGACTACCCGTAATAAGCTAAAGGATGGTACAACCAATGCTTGGCTGCGCTATGAGTGTGAAGGTTTGACGAAAATTGTGGTCACGAAGTAAGGGGGGTTGGTCATGAAGCATATAGAGCCCGAAAGGGCTTCGGTGCTGGTCTTTACGGCAATCTTGCTCCCGCTGATCCTGTTCTTTGCGGGCATGGCCATTGATATCGGTGGCGGCTATCTGTACAAATCCTCCTTGCAGAACGCCGCCGATGCCGCGGCGCTGGCCGGGGTACAGGCGGCTAGCAGCAAGAAGGCCCGGCTGGTCAATAGTGACACTGTTTCATCTATCATCAACGTGACGCCGCCAGCTGGTTCCTTGGACCGGGCTAATGCGATGGCAAATAAGGTTATGGCCGCAGATGTTGGTGCTTGGCAGTCAGGTGGAGAGCATGTCAGTACGGAAATGCGTGCTTCTTTGCTGGACAAAGAAGATCCACGTGCTTTGGGAAAGACAGGAGCATACTATTACAAAGTAGAGATAACCGACCGGATGCCCATGCGTTTTGCCAGACTTTTTTTGCCAGATGCTTTAGTGGCGAATGGCTGGACGGTGACAGTACAGTCATGGGCAATGGCGGCAACCGATGAAAGTACGGCTATGAGCGGCAGAACCCTGCTGGAGCAGATGCTGGAAGTGGAGAATGATGAAAATACTTCAACCTTCCAGGAGTTGAAGCAGCATTTTAAAGATCATGGCATGAGTGATGGTGATGCACATAATGCAGCCAAGGCACTTGGGTTCACGAATCCGGGTATTACTTATAATCTCGATGGCACACGTTCGGAAACCTTTTCTGTCAGGCACGATAATGGCCAGACAAAGGATCAGAAGAGCCTGATGATAAATTTCAAACCGGATATTATTACAAAGGGGAATGTCAAATTAGGAGGAAATTGGGATATCAGCCAATTCGATGGTATGAGCGATGAACAGGTAAAAGCTTTCCTTACGCAGAATCAGCTGGAATACACCAATTTGCGGCGATATAATAATAAGGGAACGTTGTTGAATGGTGAGGGAAATTATCTGGATTGGACTAATTCTGATGATCCCTTGCTTAAGAATATGATCCAGGTTTATGGTGAATCCGTGGTCAGTCAATTACTGAAATCCCGGATTGCCTCCATTATCAATGTGGAAGAGGCTTATCCCGTTCGTGATGTAGAGTCTTTAGGCCCCATGGATGTTTCTTTTGATATTAATTATAACCGGAATAAGCTAGACCCTTTGTTTATCCGTATTGAGAGTGAGGAATACAACGAAGCGAATGGAAAGGCGAATGGGCCATATGTGACAAATAGCGTGCGGGATATCAGCATCAATATCAAGCCGCAGGCAAACAATATGGATGAGAAGTCATACAGGCCGATGTTGTTTTTCTATGACGGGCCGGTGGATGAATTGGGGGAACGCGGCGTAGGTCGGAAATCGCGTACGGTTGTTTTAACGCTGGAATCAGATTTCCGCGGCGTGCTGTTTGCCCCGAACAGTCCTGTGCAGGTAATTGGCAATGGACATGTTTTTCAAGGCTTGATTATCGCGGATACTATCATCGGCGCTAATGGTGCTGTCCTGGAAATGCCGGCGGAAGCGAATTCGGATACCAAAGACACATTACAGTCCTTCTATAGCAACCTGGGACTGTCTGATGCAAAATATGATACCTTCGGGGTAGCAAGTCTGACAATTTATAGTAAACCTGAGAAGGATATCTGCTTCCTGACCGAACGGGCGCGTACAACCAGATAAATTTGGAGCTTAATGGCAATAGAAAAATGTCTGTCAATGCTTATTTTACCGGCATTGATGGACTTTTTTGTGTGAAAATGTTATAATAAGAAGCTAGTAATTTTGTTAATCAAGATATTTTTTACGATAATGAAAGTAAGATTTTGAGGTGAGATTGTGGAGTTTGAACAGGGAAAAATTGTCCCCGTCAATCTGGAACACGAGATGAAGAACTGCTACATCGACTATGCGATGAGCGTTATCGTGGCTCGTGCCCTGCCAGATGTGCGGGACGGCTTGAAGCCGGTACACCGCCGTATCCTCTACGCCATGCAGGAAGCGGGCATGGGCTCCGGGAAGCCCTACAAGAAATCAGCCCGTATCGTCGGTGAAGTTCTGGGTAAATATCACCCGCATGGTGATACTTCCGTTTATGATGCTATCGTGCGTATGGCGCAGGATTTCTCCATGCGCTACATGCTGGCTGACGGCCACGGCAACTTTGGTTCCGTAGACGGTGATCCGGCCGCTGCCATGCGTTATACGGAAGTCCGTATGTCGAAGATTTCCGAAATGATGCTGCAGGATATCGACAAGGAAACGGTTGATTTCGTACCGAACTATGATGAATCTTTGAAAGAACCGTCCGTGCTGCCAGCAAAGTTCCCGCAGCTGCTGGTCAATGGTACTTCCGGTATCGCCGTTGGTATGGCTACGAATATCCCGCCGCATAATATGCGGGAGGTTATCGATGGCACTTTGATGCTGATTGACAACCCGGATACGACCATCGAGGAACTCATGACGGTCATCAAGGGACCGGACTTCCCGACGGCTGGCCTTATCCTGGGCAAAGAGGGCATCAAGCAGGCCTATACCACGGGCCGCGGCATCGTGAAGATGCGGGCCAATGCCCATATCGAAACCATGAGCAACGGCAAGCCGCGCATCGTGGTTACGGAACTGCCGTATCAGGTCAATAAGGCACGCCTGATCGAAAAGATTGCCCAGCTCGTCCGCGACAAGCAGATTGAGGGTATCACCGACCTGCGCGATGAGTCTGACCGCAATGGTATGCATATCGTCATCGACCTGCGCCGTGATGCCAATGCCAATGTCATCCTGAACCAGCTCTTCAAGCACACGCAGCTGCAGGACAGCTTCGGCGTGATCATGCTGGCCCTCGTCGATGGCAAACCGCAGGTACTGAACCTCAAGCAGGTGCTCCATTACTACATCAAGCATCAGGAAGAGGTTATCACCCGCCGGACGCAGTATGAACTCAAGAAAGCCGAAGCCCGGGCGCATATCTTGGAGGGCTTGACCATCGCCCTCGACCATCTCGATGCAGTGATCACGACCATCCGCGAGAGCCGTACGGCTGATATCGCCAAAGAGGCTTTGATGACGGGCTTCAAGCTCTCCGATAAGCAGGCACAGGCAATCCTTGACCTCCGTCTCCAGCGCCTGACCGGTCTGGAACGTGAAAAGATCGAGGAAGAATATCAGGAAACCTTGAAGGCAATCGAAAACTTCAAGGCCATCCTCGCTGATGAGCAGAAAATCCTGGGTATCATCAAAGACGAACTCACGGCTGTCAAAGAGAAGTTCGGCGATGACCGCCGCACGAAGCTGACCATTGACACTTCGGAAATCGATGTGGAAGACCTCATCGCGGAAGAAGATGTGGTCATAACTTTGACGCATAACAACTATATCAAGCGGATGCCGCTCGATACCTACCGCCGCCAGAATCGCGGTGGCAAGGGCATCAAGGGCATGGGCACGAAGGAAACGGACTTCGTGGAAAATCTCTTGATTACCACGACACACCATACCATCCTGTTCTTTACCACCCGCGGCCGCGTATACAGCCTCAAGGCTTATGAGATTGCCGAATCCAGCCGTACGGCCAAGGGAACGGCCATCATCAATCTCCTGCAGCTCGACCAGGGCGAGAAGATTACGGCGGTCATTCAGGTCAAGGGCTTCGATCCGGACCGTTACCTCTTCATGGCCACCCGCAAGGGTATCGTCAAGAAGACGTCCCTGTCTGAGTTCAGCAACCTGCGCCGCAATGGCCTCAACGCCATTAACCTTGATGATGATGATGACCTCATGGGCGTCAAGTTCACGGATGGCGAAAGCTATCTGATGCTGGGTACGAAGCTCGGTAAGGCCATTGCCTTCTCCGAGGACGATGTGCGAGCCATGGGCAGAACGGCCCGCGGCGTCAAGGGCATCACCCTGTCCATGGGCGATGAAGTCGTAGGCATGGATATTCTCGTGCGCAACTCCGAAGTCCTGACCGTTACGGAATGCGGTTACGGCAAGCGTACGAACACCGACGAATACCGTGCACAGACGCGCGGCGGCAAGGGCCTCATCAACATGAAGGTCACGGAAAAGACTGGCTGCGTCGTCGGCATCAAGGTAGTTCGTCCGGATCATGAACTTATGCTGATCACCACCGATGGCATCGTGATCCGCACCAACGTTTCCGACATCTCCGTCATCAGCCGCAACACCCAGGGCGTCAAGCTCATGACCACGGCAGAGAATGACAAGGTAGCATCGATGGCTACGCTGGAGCAGAAGGATAATTAAATTCCGCGATAGAGCATAATAAAGGCAAGCTGTTTTGGGCAGCTTGCCTTTTTGTTGTATATATTTACTTTTTCAGCAGTTCTCTGGTATGTTCCGCAACCATTTCCGGGGTGATATCCCAGTTGCGGGCGACGCCGCTCTTGCGGGCGGCCTGGGCTACGGCAGACGCCACCGTGGGCGCTACGTCTGGATTGAAGGGGCTGGCGATGATATGGTCTTCGTCCAGTTCCTCCGGCTTGATCAAGGAAGCGATGGCCTTGGCCGCAGCCAGCTTCATTTCCTCGTTGATACAGCTGGCCTGTACGTCGAGGGCGCCGCGGAAGATACCCGGGAAGGCCAGGAGGTTGTTGACCTGATTGGGGAAGTCGCTGCGCCCCGTGCAGACGATGCGGGCACCGGCTTCTTTGGCCAGATGGGGCAGGATTTCTGGTTCGGGGTTGGCCATGCCCATGACGATGGCATCCGGGGCCATTGTGCGCACCATATCCTGTGTGACACAGCCGGCTACGGATACGCCGATAAAGACATCTGCCTTGCGGATTACCGCGTTGAGCGGGCCGGCTTCGTGCGTGGGATTGGTGATCTTGGCAATATCGTCCTTGTAGGGATTCATGCCGTTGGGACGGCCTTCATAGATAGCCCCGCGGGAATCGCAGAGGATGATATTGCGGCCGCCCATGCTGTGGATCAGGCGTGTGATGGCCTGACCGGCAGCGCCAGCACCATTGACGACGAACTTTGCCGTGGCAAAATCCTTGCCGACAATCTTGAAGGCATTGATCAGCGCAGAGACGACGACAATCGCCGTGCCATGCTGGTCATCATGGAAGACGGGGATATCGAGCGTTTTCTTGAGCTCTTTTTCGATATCGAAGCACTGCGGGGCCTTGATATCCTCGAGATTGATGCCGCCAAAGCTCGGTGCCATCAGCTGTACCGCCTTGATGACTTCCATCGGTTCCTGGGTATCCAGGCCGATAGGAATGGCATCTACGCCGGCAAATTCCTTGAATAGGATGGCCTTGCCTTCCATTACTGGCATACCGGCCTGCGCACCGATATTACCTAAGCCAAGTACCGCTGTGCCGTTTGTGACCACGCCGACCAGATTGCCCTTGCTCGTATAGTCATAGGCTTTGCGTTTATCTTCCTTGATGGCAAGGCACGGAGCAGCTACGCCGGGGCTGTAGGCCAATGTCAGATCATCGCGGCTGCGCAAGGGGACCTTGCTGGTAATGGCCAGCTTACCCTGATATTCTTTATGTAATTTCAAAGCTTGTTCATTCACGTTACTCATAATGTACTTCCTTCCTTAATTATCCAAGACTCTATTGTAGGCAGACTGCGCTCTCGAGTCTGTATGTTTTGTTACAGTTTACATTTTGTGATGGTTAAAAAGATATTTAAAGCGATACTGTAATATATAACATTATAAACATCCTGTATAAAAAGACAAATATTAAATATTAATAAGGATGATAGATAAACACTATGAATAATTGGATGCAAAAAAATCCGGTATGTTTTTTTTCTGTATTCATGACGGGGAGAACGTCAATCCTGCAGAAAAATCCATACCGGACTTTTATGGTTATGATAGATGACTATGCAATCACCGGGTTTTTCCTACGCCAGCGCTGGGCGTGGGTACAGACGATTCACTGCTGTCTGTGGCAGGGAATGTCTGACGGCGGGCGGGACGCGTAGATTCGCTGGTATCGCGCTCAAGGCGTTCTTCCGAGCGGGTGCGTTCGCTGCGGTCAATTGTTTCCCGTTCGCTGGCGCGTTTGTCTGTATCAGCCTTATCCTCGCGGTGGCGGCTTCTGCTGCTGTCGGATGGTCTGGAACGACCGATAGAGGTATCGTTGGCCGGTACTTCGCTGGCGCTGGCAGGGATACTGCTCTCATATTCCCGGATATCGGCTTCCATCCTGGTCTTGTAGCGGCCACTGAGGGACACGCCCAAGGTATCTGCTACGGTCATGCGCAGTTTGTTCAAGTTCGGAATCCAATAGCTTACGCCATCGATGTAGAGCGGCTTGCCGGGCACCATGTCGGTTTTGAGTCCGTTATCTCTGGATTCTTTCAGCGTGCCGGCAAATTCCAGCATCTGACGCAGGCTCATATCCGTGTCGACAGATTCCATGATTTCCTTGATGACCATCGGTAGTTTGGGAATGATGGCCGGCGACAGGACTTTTTCCATGC
Organism: Pseudoselenomonas ruminantium; assembly: GCF_900104055.1. GTDB lineage: Bacteria > Bacillota > Negativicutes > Selenomonadales > Selenomonadaceae > Selenomonas_A > Selenomonas_A ruminantium_C. Next base: position 28,976 of record NZ_FNJQ01000025.1, on the reverse strand, counting down.
AGGCCCGCATGAAGTCCTGCTGGCGGCGGATACGGCCGAGGTCGCCCTCTTCGTCACGATAGCGCACATAGGTGACAGCTTTGGCGCCATCCATATGCTGCATACCGGGCTGGAAGTCGATGAGCAGGCCGCCATCATCATCCCAGGGATCTTCATAGTGCATGCGTTTGGGTACATCGATATCGATGCCGCCGATGGCATCGATTACTTTCTTGAACGATTTTGTGTTGATGATCACATAATGGTCAATATTCACGCCCAACAGATTCTCTACGGTGTCCTGGGAGAGTTTCTGTTTGCCGTAGGCATAGGCGGCGTTGATCTTATCGAAGCCGTGTCCCTTGATCTTTACACGGGTGTCACGAGGCACCGAAAGCAGGGAGGCCTGTTTGGTTTTGGGATCGATGGAGGCAATCATCAGCGTATCGCTGCGTCCTACATCATCATCGCGTTCGTCCACGCCCATGATCATGATGGTGGCTTTATCCTTAGCGGTCAAAAGCTCCTCTTCCTGTTTATTATGGGTGGTCGGCTTTTCCAGCAGGCTGGTGCTGGCAAAATAGGCACCGCCAAGGGCTGCGCTTACAAACACCAGTACCATCACGATCCATGGCCAGATGCGGCGCTTCTTCTTTGCCTTGCGCGGCGGGATATTGGAAGTTTGCAAAATCATACCTTCTTTTCTAGCGATTTATTTATCGAATTTGGTACATACATAATAATTATATCGCAGGTTTCTTATAAATCAATTAAGTCTAGCAAAGAAAAATGAAAAAAGCAAGGGAATTTGAGAAAAAGTGTTACAATAGGGAAGAAAGGGTGATGAGCATGGCAAAAGAAATCGAACGGAAATTTTTGGTCAGGGAAAATTGGCAGCCACAGAATGCAGGTGTGGATATTGCTCAAGGTTATCTGTCCACAGTGCCAGAGCGTACAGTCAGGGTGCGCATAAAGGCGGATAGGGCCTTTTTGACCATCAAGGGCAGGAATGAAGGCATCAGCCGGCCGGAATTCGAATATGAGATTCCTGTGGCGGATGCGGAAGAACTGCTGCAGCTGGCAGAACAGCCGGTACTGAGGAAAAAGCGCTATCTGGAAAAGCATGGCGGTTTCCTCTGGGAAATCGATGTTTTCGCAGGTGCCAATGTTGGGTTGGTCGTGGCAGAAATTGAACTGCCAACAGAAGATACGGTCTTTAGTCCCCCCTGCTGGCTCGGCGAGGAAGTCTCCGGTGATGTCCGCTACTATAATGCAAACTTAATAAAAACGCCCTATTCCCTGTGGAAAAAATGATTTTTTGTAAAGTTATACACAGATGAATGGTTATCCACAAAAAATAGGCCTATAATTGGGGATAAAAGCACAAAATATAGCTAAAAGAGTCCTGTCAAGCTGAATATATGGGGTTATCCACGGTTTTATCCACATTATCCACAGTTTGAGGGAATTTTCTTGTAAACAAAATACACATGCTGTTTATATATTATAGTAGGAAAATGGAAAACACGGTAGAGAGTGGTATATTTATCCACAGTTGTGGATTATTATGTGGATAAATTGTTACATTGTATACCTGCCCGCTTGTGGACAGGCAGGAATTTCCCTGTTGGAGGCGAATCTATATCAAGAATGAGGCATGATTATCGAAACATAAGGAGGTGAGAGGTCATGCTGTCGGAATGGGAACTTCTCCTGCGGCTGGTTCTCTCCTGCATCCTCGGGGGAATCATTGGATATGAGCGGCAATCCCGGCGCAAATCTGCCGGTCTGCGCACGAATGTGCTGGTCTGTCTTGGTTCCTGCCTGATCATGGTCATGTCTGTGGAAATGTATCAGGAGGTTGAGGGCAAGACCAATGCCGATCCGGCACGGCTGGCGGCACAGGTGGTCAGCGGTATCGGTTTTCTGGGCGCTGGTGCCATCATGAAGGAGGGCTTATCGGTCACAGGCCTTACCACGGCTGCCTGCCTTTGGGTGGTGGCCGGCGTAGGCCTGGCCGTAGGGGCTGGCTTTTATACCGGGGCGCTTATGAGCACGGCGTTGGTTTTTGTGACGCTGGGCCGACTTTCCCGCATCGATGACTGGGTGGACCATGAAAAGAATCTCTCGCTGAATATCCAGACGGTAGACAGGCCCGGCCAGCTCATGCGCATCAGCCGCTGCCTGGAAGACCTGCAGCTGCGGGTGCGTGGCGTCAAGGTCAAGGCGAATGAAGATGAAGTGGATGAAGCTGGCGAGCGCAGCATGTATATCGATCTGGAGATCTTCAACAAGCAGAGCCTCAAGAGCATCATCATCGTGGATGCCGTGCGGCAGATTGATGGCGTGATCCGGGTGGATGTGGTGTAAGAAATTTTCTTTTGTCCGGTAAAGGGATTTTGCCTGTTGATGGAGAATAGCAGAAATAAGTGATAGTGGCTTTGAAAAAGGAGTGAGGGGAAAATGAATCCGGAAATTGTGGATACCATGGTGCGGGCGGCGATGCAGGTGATGGATAATGCCTACGTACCTTATGGCAAGGCAGCAATTGGCGCCTGCGTACTGGCCAGCGATGGTACTTTCTATACAGGCTGTAATATCGAGAACGCTGTACCGCGTCTGTCCGTCTTTGCCGAGGAAGTGGCAATGTATAGGGCTGTAGCTGATGGTAAGCGTGAATTTGATGCCATCGCCGTGATTGCCGATACGGAGGAGCCTTTTGTTCCCAATGGGGCCGTCTGCCAGCTGCTGGCCGAGTTCAACGTGGAAGAAATCATCATGACGAATATGGACGGCGTAGTGAAGACCATGAAACTTACGGAGCTGATGCCTTACGCCAAAGCCCCCATAGAAAATGCACTGCGTCCCGCAGAAGAATAAGATTAAGTAAAGCCCCCTTTCTTTCGATATAGTAGGAAAGAAAGGGGGCTTTCATCATGGCAGATATGGGATTGGAAACGTTGCTGGCCTTGCAGAAGCTGGCCGATAAAACGTATAAGACTGCGGATAAGAAACAGGAGAAGAAAACGGAGCAGGGGGAAAGCTATCAGGATATCTGGGCTAAGGTACAGAAGGAACAGGAAGAATGGGACAGGACACTCAATGAATATGACCTGACCAAGTACAAGCTGGGGCTGATGGACAGTTTCTGGTCAGACCGGCATAAATCCCAGAACTATCTTTACAGCTATTACAAACGCCAGCAAAGAGCCATCAACCAGCAGTCCATCAACGAGATCACGCAGAATATCGCCTGGCTCAATCAGCTCAATAACAGCGGCCTCTTGAATGGCAATATCGATACTGAAGCCGCCCAGGCTACCAGCAAGGTGCTGCAGACGGCCTTGCAGACGACCATGCTGGCTAGTATCCGCAACTTCCAGCTCAGCTCTTTCCTGGGAATTTAAGCCCGCATGACGAGGTTTACGAGGAAGGCCAGGCTGATGACGCCCATCACCCAGTTGACCTCTTTATAACGGCCCGTGCAGACTTTGAGCAGCACATAGCTGATAAAGCCGAAGGCAAAGCCGCTGGCGATACTGTAGGTCAGCGGCATCATGATGATGGTCAGGAAGGCGGGGACGCCGTCGGTGAGGTCACTGAAGTCAATATCCTTGACCGCAGAAATCATCAGCGCGCCGATGAGAATCAGCGCCGAAGCCGTTGCATAGCTGGGGACCAGTCCAATCAAGGGGGCAAACAGCAGCAGGGAGAGAAATCCCAAGGCCACCGTTACGGCGGTCAGACCGGTACGTCCGCCGGCTTCAATGCCTGTGGCGCTTTCCAGATAGGTGGTGACCGTAGAGGTACCAACGAGCGCACTGCCGATGGTGGCAAAGGCGTTCATGGTCAGTGCTTTATTGAGGTCGGGAATCTCACCGTCCTCTTTTACCATATTGGCCCGGCGTGTCAGGCTGATCAGCGTGCCGATATTATCGAACAGTTCCACCATGGTGAAGGTGAAGATGATGGAGATGATGCCATAATCCCAGGCACCGGCAATATCAAGCTGGCCCAAGGAGGCACTTAGCGAGGGAATATTGAAACTGATGATATCACTGATGCAATGGGGCACAGGCGAGCAGCCAAAGGCCATGGAGAGCAGGGTGGTCACAGCGATGCTGATCAGGATGGCTCCCTGTATGCCCCGCACCATCAGGATGATTGTGAGGGCCAGCGTAAACATGGCAAATATCGGGGCAGGCTTGGTGATATTACCCAAAGCCACAAAGGTGGAGGGATCAGCCTGTAATACCCCGGCACTCTTGAGTCCGATAAAGGCGATGAACAGGCCGATACCTACGGTAATGGCGGATTTCAGGGTGTCCGGAACAGCTTTGATGATGGCCTGCAGGATGCCACCACAGGTCAGCAGAAAGAACACAAGGCCCGAGAAGAACACGGCACCTAAGGCCACTGACCACTGCAGGTGAAGGCTGCCGCAGACATAATAGGAAAAGAAGGCAGCTAGCCCCAGACCGGGAGCTAGAGCCACAGGATAATTGACCACTACCCCCATGAAGAAGGTGGAAACAGCGGTAATCAAGATTGTAGCGGCGATGGATGCTTCTTGGGGCACACCAGCATCGGTGAGCATATGGGGAATGACAAAAACGATATAAGCCATGGCAATGAACGTGGTCAGCCCGGCAAAGACTTCTGTGCGCACCGTCGTCTGGCGATCGCGCAGCTTGAATAGGCGGTCTAGCATAACTCCTCCTAAAATTTACAAATAAGCAGCTCATCAAAGAACTCGATGAGCTGCTTATTCTATATACTACGGATTGATCTTATTTTTCGATAGGCTTTTTCAGTACGGACAACACAACGCAGCCAACTACAGCACCAATGATGATGGCAGCCAGATACATAGCGGCATTGCCAATGGTCGGTACAACGAAGATACCGCCATGGGGAGCACGCAGCGTGCAGTCAAAGGCCATGGAGAGGGCACCGGCCGTAGCGGAGCCGATGAATACGGACGGAATCACGCGCAGGGGGTCACCAGCGGCGAAGGGAATAGCACCCTCAGTGATGAAGGACATACCCATGACGTAGTTGGTGATACCAGCTTTGCGTTCGCTTTCGGTGAAGCGGTTCTTGAAGAACGTCGTGCAGAGTGCGATTGCCAGAGGCGGAACCATACCACCAGCCATTACAGCGGCCATTACATGGTATTCGCCGGAAGCCAGCAGGCCCGTACCCGTTACATAAGCTGCCTTGTTGATGGGGCCGCCCATGTCGATAGCCATCATACCGCCCATGACGATACCCAGGAAGATACGGGCATTCGGGTCCATATTCTTCAGGGTGTCAACGAGCCAGGTGTTGATGGCACCAACCGGCGGAGCAATGATGAACATGCTGATGAAGCCGATGATCAGGATACCGAAGAACGGATAGAGCAGAACGGGCTTGATGCCGTCCAGGGATTCCGGCAGGCAGGAGAAGGCTTTCTTCAGGAAGTTTACCGCGTAACCGGCAACGAAACCAGCTACGAGAGCGCCGAGGAAGCCGGAACCCGTGGTACCAGCCAGTGCACCGCCGACGAAACCAACAGCAAGGCCCGGACGGTCTGCGATGGACATCGCGATAAAGCCGGCGAGGATCGGCAGCATGAAGCCGAAGGATGCACCGCCGATATCCATGAAGAACTTAGCCAGCGGCGTATTGGAACCGAACTTGCTCGGATCGATGGAATAGTCATCGAACAGGAAGGCCATGGCAATCAGGATACCACCACCGACAACGAAGGGCAGCATGTGGCTGACACCGTTCATGAGGTGCTTGTAGATCTGACGGCCAAGGCTTTCGCCGGATACATCGGCAGCAGCTTCTTCTGCATCGGAGCCGTTGGCATGGTAAATCGGTGCGTTGCCGGACAGAGCACGGTCGAGCAGTTCGTCGGCCTTGTTGATGCCGTCAGCAACCTTGGTGATGATGGTCGGTTTGCCATCGAAACGAGCCATAGCGACGTTCTTATCAGCAGCGACGATGATAGCGTCTGCCTTGGCGATTTCTTCAGCGGTCAGTACGTTTTTGGCACCGCCGGAACCATTTGTTTCCACCTTGATGGTGATGCCGCGTTTCTTGGCATGCTGTTCCAGGCTTTCCGCAGCCATGAAGGTATGGGCAATGCCAGTGGGGCAGGCAGTTACAGCCAATACCTGGATATGGTCTGCTTTCGGTGCCTCTTCAGCCGGTGCATTTTCAGCAGCAGGAGCAACGAATTTGCCATCTTCCTTGGCATCGATAAGCTTCAGGAACTCATCTTTGCTCTTGGCCGCAATCAGGGCTTCCTTGAAGTCCGGGTCCATGATCATGGTAGCCAGCTTGGACAGGATAGCCAGATGATCATCATTGGCAGAGTCCGGAGCGGCAATCATGAAGAACAAGCGGCTCGGCAGGCCATCCATGGAAGCAAAGTCCATGCCGGCAGGAACCGTCATAGCGGCAAGGCCAGCGGCCTTTACGCCAGCACTCTTGGCGTGGGGAGTGGCGATACCATCGCCAAGGCCAGTTGTGCCGGATTCTTCACGGGCAAATACGTCTTTCTTGTACTGTTCTTTGTCGGACAGGTTACCGCCGGCTTCCATCAGATCAGCCAACTGATTGATAGCGGCCGCTTTGTCCGCGGGGGATGCGCCAAGAACGATGCTCTCGCTCTTGAGCAGGTCAGTGATACGCATAATGCTCTCTCCTTTGTAAAAAAATTATATTTATGATGCCTAAAAGGCGAGATCCCAATTATTCGATGGTGGCCAGCAGTGCTTCAACTTCCGGACGGGTAGCGAGGTTTTCGCTGAAGGCGGAAGCAGAACCCGTAGCTACACCCATATGGAAAGCTTTCTCGAAGTCACCATTAGATTCCATGTAACCGGTGATGAAGCCGGCTACCATGGAGTCACCAGCGCCAACGGAGTTGATGAGCTTGCCTTTCGGTGCCGGGCACTTGAAGGATTTGCCTTCTGCCGTCAAGAGGATTGCACCATCGCCGGCCATGGAAATCAGTACGTTCTGCGCGCCTTTTTCCTGCAGTTTCTTGGCATAGGTGATGATTTCTTCATCGGTCGTGAGTTTCACGCCGAACATATCGCCGAGTTCATGGTTGTTGGGTTTGATCAGGAACGGATGATACTGCAGTACGTTGAGCAGCAGTTTCTTCTCGGCATCTACCACGATGCGGATGCCCTTGCCGTCGAGACGGGCCATGATGCGCTGATAGATGTCATCCGGCAGCGTCTTGGGGATGGAACCTGCCAGCACCAGCGTATCGCCTTCCACGAGCTTGTCGAGCTGGGCAAAGAGTTCCTGCTGTTTGGCTTCGCTGATGTCCGGGCCCTGGCCGTTGATTTCCGTTTCCGTGCTGGCTTTTGCCTTGACGTTGATACGCGAGAAACCTTCATTGAGCTGTACGAAATCGCTCTTGACGCCGAAATCCTTGAGCTGGCGTTTGATTTCTTCGCCGGTGAAGCCAGCGACAAAACCCAGAGCGCTGTTGTCATGGCCGAGGTTCTTGAGCACGATGGATACGTTGATGCCCTTGCCGCCAGCCAGCACCTGCTCGTAGTTCACGCGGTTGATTTCACCAGCCGTGAAGTTGTCCAGACGCACGATGTAATCCAAAGATGGATTGAAGGTTACGGTGTAGATCATTTTCATTCTCCTTCAATAACAGTTGTATAATCACGATATTTCTTATCTTCCAGCCGTCCTGTGATGATGGTCGCACTGGAGATATTGGCGAAAGTAATCGGGGAAATTTTATTGAATTTTGACCGGTCGGCCAAAATATAGGCATTCTTGCAACGGGCCAATGCGGCGCTCTTTATGGTACCCTCATCAGCATCTGGTGTAGAAAAACCGGATTTGGGGCTGATGCCATTGGTTCCGAAGAATCCTTTGGTAAAGTTGTAACATTTCAAATTATTCAAAGCTTCTGTACCTACTACCGCTTCGGTTACAGACTTTACGGCTCCGCCGATGATGAAGACCTTGAAACCCTTGGCAGCCAGCTTGGCTGCGTGCTGCATGCCGTTCGTGACGAATACAGCACTGGTTTCAGTCAAAAAATCAATTAAATGCAAGGTGGTGGAACCGGCATCGATATACACAAAATCTTTACGTTTGATCATTCCAGCCGCCTTGCGGGCGATAGCGATTTTTTCCTCGGGGAAAAGATCGTTTTTGGTTTTCATATCTTCCTCGGCAATCGTGTAATTGTTGTCGATGGAAGTGGCCCCGCCATACACCTTGTAGAGCCGGCCACTCTTATGCAGAGCGGTGAGATCCCGGCGCACCGTGGACTCTGAAGCATCCAAAGCGCGGGTGAGGTCAAGGACGGTAACAGCCTTTTTTTCATTCAGGATGCGCAGGATGGTGGCATAACGCTCTTCTGTCAGCATGGCTATCACTCTCCCCAAAAATTGATGTTTTATATATCATACAACTAAAGTCAGTCAAAGTCAATCAAAGGTACGAAAAAACAAGCATAAAGTTGCTAAATCCCGCCAAAAACTGCCGACAAAGTACGTTTGTATTTTAGTGCGGTACAGAAATAAACAGAAAAAAGAGGAATATTGGATATATAGATGGTATAATATATTTTAGATATAGTATAAACGGGAGTGTGAGGCGTATGGAAGAACAGGTAAGTTATCATGCAGGTAATAAACCGAAAATCGTGCAACATCGTAAAGCATCTTTTTATTTGAAAAAATATGCGATGATCTTTGTAGGGGCAATCATTGCTGCAATTGGGCTGGAATTATTCCTTATTCCGAATAATGTCATTGATGGCGGCATCGTGGGTGTGTCCATCATGATGCAGACGCTTACAGGCATGAGCCTGGGGGTGTTTCTGGTATTGCTTAATATTCCGTTTCTGTTTATGGGCTATAAGCAGATTGGCAAGAACTTTGCCATTGCGACGATGATTGCTATCTGTTTTCTGTCTGTTTGGTCAGAAATCTTTGGTCCTGTGGCCAAGGTTACGGATGATCCTTTTCTTGCGGCCATTTTTGGCGGCATCATCGACGGACTGGGGGTAGGACTTATCATCCGGGCTGGTGGCAGTCTGGATGGTACGGAGATTGTGGCGATTATCATGGATAAGAAGTCAGTGTTCTCTGTGGGTGAAGTCGTTATGTTTATCAACCTCTTTATCCTGTCCAGTGCCGGACTTCTCTATGGCTGGGATAAGGCGATGTATTCGCTGGTCGCTTACTTTGTCATCTCGAAGATGATTGATGTGGTGATCAAGGGACTCGATGAAAGCTATGCGGTCATGATCGTGACCAACGAGCATGAGGAAATCACCTCGGCCCTCAATGACCGCCTGGGACGTGGCGTGACATTGCTGCATGGCGCAGGCGGCTATACGGGGGAGAGCAAGGAAGTGCTCTACTGCGTGGTCACGCGTCTGGAAGTAGACAAGCTCAAGGAAATCGTTCTGGATAAGGATGAGAATGCCTTTGTAACCATCAATGCTGTTCACGATATTGTGGGCGGGCGGTTCAAGAAGAAGTCGATCCATTAAGGGGGGGCTTGATGATGAAGAAGCTGGCGTTTTTTTTTAGCTTGCTGTTGTGTTTCTGTCTGTTCGGGACAGGAACGGCAGAAGCGACGCGGGAACCTGCACCCTTTTGGGTGGCTCAGTTTCCCTTGCAGGTGGAAAGCCGTATGGCGCCGTCGCAGGCGGTCCATGACCGGCTGGAGAAGCTGGTGGACTGCAGCATGCACATTCCTTTGAATGGCACATTAAAGGCCGTCCGCTACATACCGGAACGGCAATGTCAGACGGCCTGGGAGGCTGTGCGCAGTGAAGCCGGGCGCAAGGCAAGACTGAAAGAGTTGATGCGCCCTTTGGCAGAAAAATTACAGGCGGATTTCGTGGTGATACCGATCCTGAGCGGCTATGAGCAATATGAGACCATGAGCTGGCACCGCTGGGGAAGACGTATCACCCATAGCTATGCCTGCGTGCAGATTGTTGGCTATGACCGGCTGAAGGATGAGGCATTCAGCAAGACCGTTTCACGCAGCTTTGATGATGAGTATTCCTCACAGGGGGATGTTTCCACGCTGGCTTATGAGGCCATGGATGCAGCCCTGCGCGAGGCACAGGTCCATGACCGGATCTGGGAAATGAAGCGGCGGATGGTTGGCCCTGCAGATCATTGATAGCCATTCATGACGACATCGATCTTACCTGTACGGGGATGGAAAATCAGCCCGTGGATGGGGACATCCTCGGGAATCAAGGGATTGAGGCGGATGCGTTCCACCGTGTCGATAACGTTTTGTTCAGGATGGTGAAATTCGTCGGCCCATTCCGTCAGTTCCTTTTTGACCATATGGATGGCCTCTTTGGAAATACCGCGTTCCAGCATGGATTTTATGAGGCTTTCCGAAGTGGTGTTGGCCATGCCGCATTCATGATGGCCAATGACGAAGATCTCTTTGACGCCTAATTCATAGATGCAGACCAGCAGGCTGCGGATGGTGCCGTCAAATACGCCGGTGATACCGTTGCCGGCGGTCTTGATGACTTTGGCTTCACCACGGCCGATTCCCAGCGCAGGCTCTAAGAAATTGACCAGACGGGTATCCATGCAGGTAATCAAGGCAAGCTGCTTTTGGGGCAGCTTGCTTTTCTTTTGGTCTTCCTGCGTGTAATCTGCAGGGGGATGGGCACAGAATTCTGCATTGGCTGTGAGCATATCTTCGAGAATGGACATAGTAAGACCTCCTTTTCTTAAAGGACACCCGGACGGATCTTCAAGGTTTGATTGTTGTGCAGGCTGATCTTTTGCACCAGGCAGGTGCGCGTTCCCACCATAAAGAGCTCAAATTCATCGGTATGAGGCAGTTTCTGCAGGAGTTCATCCCGGCTCATCTTTTCGGTAAGGTTTTGATTTATTTCCTGATCGTGGGGATCGAGTATCATAAGGTAGTATTCAGCAGCGGGAACGTCCTGGAACGTGAACTTCCCATGTTCGTTGACTGTGACATGGTAGATGGGCTGCTTGTCCGGAATCGTCCCGGTCTGATACCATTTTTGTATAGCCGTGTAGGGAATCGCATTGAAGTTGATGCTGCGTTCAATCAGCCAAACCTCTGCCCGTTCGGAGCTTTTGCGTTTTTTAGGGGCACTCATATCCCACATCATACCCGCGGCGGTTTCACCTACGGTTGGACGCATTCCCCGTTCGGTACTGGGCGGATAGACGGTGCCGGTTATGGTTCCATTCGCAGCCGCCATGGAAGCGAAGCTTAGCAATAGGCACAATATCATCAGATTTACGACCTGTTTCATATGGTATCACCCTTTCCAAAAGTCATGTGAATAAATCTCTTTGCAGTTAATTTTCGCTTTGGGCAGAAAAAATCCTGCTGCATTTGCCTGAGCGGATATTTTGCGGTACACTAGATAGCGACGGTATGCATGGAACAGGTGCAACCGTACGAAAGGAGATTTAGCTATGACAGATTGGGAAAAGTATCAGCAGATTCGCCGGGAAGCCGCATTTACGGGGCTGGCGTTGCTGGTGCTTATTTTATTTTGGTGCTGGGCAGGTTTCGGGCTCAGCGATGTGGAGGCGGAAGTGTTTGGTCTCCCCTTATGGGCGGTGACTTCTAGTATCGGCGTCTGGTTTTTCGCAATCGTGCTGGTGAAAATCTTGCTGAGATATGTATTCCGGGATATGTCCTTGGATGATGAGAAAAAGGAGGGCGTTTCCCATGAGTAATGGCGGCAATCCGGCGGCGCTTCTGCCGCTGCTTGTCTTTATGGCCGTGATGATCGGCATTGGCTTCTATGTGCGTCAGGTGCAGGCGCGGGGCTTTGGCAAAAACTTCGTCCAGCAATATTTTATCGGCAATCATGATCTGGGTGGTTTTGTGCTGGCCATGACCACGGTCGCTACCTATAGTTCGGTCAGTTCCTTTGTCGGCGGGCCGGGGATGGCCTGGCAGATTGGCTTTGGCTGGATCTATATGGCGGTGGTGCAGGTCACGGCGATCTTCCTCGTGCTGGGCATCTTCGGCAAGCGGGTGGCGCTGCTCTCACGCAAGTTCGATGCTGTGACCGTGGTGGATATCATCCGCGAGCGTTTCCAGTCAGATGGATTGGCCAGTCTGGCAGCCTTTATCATCGTCCTGTTCTTCTGCGCGACCATGACTGCACAGTTTGTGGGCGGCGCCAAGCTCTTTGCGGCGGTCACGGGTTATAGCTATGAGATGGGCCTGCTGCTGTTTGGCCTGGCCGTGGTGGTCTATACTACGGTGGGCGGCTTCCGGGCCGTGGCGCTAACGGATACCTGCTGTGCCATCATCATGATGGTGGGCATCGTACTGCTGCTTTACCATGTGCTGGATGCAGGCGGCGGTTACCACGCAATCATGGCCAATCTCCATACGAACCATCCGGAAATGTTTGAGCCGTATTCCGGCGGCCATATGCCGGCAGGGCTGTACCTGACACAGTGGATACTGGTCGGTATCTGTACCATTGCCCTGCCGCAGTCGGTGGTGCGCGGCATCAGTTACAAGGATACGGCGAGCTTGCATAAGGCCATGCTGATCGGTACGGTGGTTGTCGGCTTCATGAATATCGGCATCAATTTCACGGGTATCCTGGCACATGGCGTGCTCACAGGGGATTTGGCATCCTATGGCGGCGTGGATAATATCATACCGAGGACGATTGTCACAGTCATGCCTCCGGCCCTGGTCGGTCTGGCCATTATCGGTCCGCTGGCGGCGTCGATTTCGACGATTTCCGGTCTGCTCATTGTGGCTTCGTCGGCAATCATCAAGGACGTATATCTGCATCACGCGCATAAGCAGGGCAAAGAACCGGGCACGCAACAGCTGCGGTTATTGTCCATGCTGGCTACCGCGGTCATTGGCGTGGTGGTGTTCATGATTGCCCTGACGCCGCCGAGTCTGATCTGGATCATCAATATGTTCGCTTTCGGTGGGCTGGAAACGGCCTTCTTCTGGATGCTGCTCTTGGGGCTCTTCTGGCGGCGGGCCAATAAGCTTGGGGCCATCCTCTCCATGGGCGGTGGTACCCTCGTATACTGCCTGACGCAGGGACTGGGTTTCAAGGTCATGGGGCTGCATCAGATCACCATCGGCATCACGGCTTCCCTGCTGTTTTTCCTGCTGGGAACATACTTAGGCAAGCCGCAGGACGAGCGGGTTTTAGCGGAGTTTTTTCCTTATAGGAAAAGTTAATGTATATATAGGAAAAATTTTTCTAAAAATCCGTGATAAAGCAAAAAATCTCCTTGCCTAATTAGGACTTTTGGGGTAAAATCATGGTGTAAATTTATAAAACAGATGTACTTTGTGGAAATTATATGGGATGTTTTACTGGAAAGAATTTAGAGAGGAGAAAGAAAGATGATTGTTGCGGTGAATAATGCGACAAACAAACTGTTCAAGTTCAAAGCGGGCCGGTATAACCTTAAGGAGCAGGCGGCATGGAAGTCCCGGACGGCGTTTGTAGAGGATACGTTGCAGGAGATCCTTCGCGAGGCGAATACCCGGGAAGCGTCAGTATTTGCCAAGTGTTGCTACGGCATTGAACTGGGCAAGAGTGAAGCTGAGGATCGCTATCTGTTGTCCTATGGTGATGCAGTGAGTTATTGGAAACATTTTGATGCGCGTGTGTATCAGATCGCATAAATAAACGAACAGCCCCGGAAGCTAGGGATAAGCTTCCGGGGCTGTTTTTGCGTTGTCTTGTTGACCACTTACTCAAGCGATGCTCACAATAAGACCAGCTCAACGCCGAACACTACCATACAGCAGGCTGCTGCAACTTTGAAGAGGCTGAGGCCTTTCCAGGCCAGCCCCATGCCGATAATCAGGGCCAAAAGTCCTGCATAGGGGCTGCGTGTGGCATCCATGATGGCGGGAAAGGTCATGACCGCCAGGGTTACGTAAGGCACATAGAAGAGAAATGAGCGCAGAAATATGTTCTTGATGGGGCGGCGGATAAGGGTTACGGGCAGGATACGGATGGCGATGGTAACGGCGCTCATTACAAATAGATAGATATAGATATCATGATTCATGCTTATTCTCTCCTTTGGCGGGGGCATTATCTTTTATAGGATAAAGGATTGCGCCTATAGTAGCAATGGCTACGGTCAGGATGATGGTTCGCGTGCCACCGGAAAGTTCACTGATCAGGGGCAGATTTGCGCAGGCGAAGCTGGCAATGAAACTCGCGGCTACCAGCATGCCGATGATCTTGTTATCTCGGGCAGGCGGGATGATTACCCAGATAAACATGCCAAAGAGCGCTACGCTCAGGGCACTGACCGCGGCCACGGGCAGCATATTGCCGGCCATTACGCCCAGGGCCGTTCCCACAGACCATCCTGGCAAGGCTACGCTCATGGCACCGTAGTTATAGTAAGGATTCAACGGGCCTTTCCGGGCGATGGTGATGCCGAAGATCTCGTCGGTGATATCGAAACCCACCAGAACGCGGTGCAGGATATTGGTATCGGGGGAGAATTTCTGGCTGACCACGCAGCTCATCAGCATATAGCGGGCATTGGCTACGAGCGTCATGATGGCCAGTTCCAGATAGGGAGCGTCAGCGGCGATGATGGTAAAGGCCGCGTATTCGCCTGCCGAAGCGTTGTTGAAAAAGCTGGCCAGGAATCCCTCAAAGGGGGTAAGTCCGGCATTGCGGGCGGCAATGCCAAGGGTGAAGGACACGACGAAGTAACCAAGGGCAATGGGCAGTCCATCACGAACTCCATAGACAAATGCCTCCCGCCGGGGGGATGATGTTGTTGTAAGCGTCATAAAACTCCTTCTTTCTAATCTTCGGCCTCAGCATATCTCTTGGCCAATAATTTCGCCACATTATCCTGCTTGCGCCGTTCAATCTGCCGGTGGATGAAGATATTGGGAATGGCCACGCCCACGGCGATGCCGATGATGATGGTCACGGCATCTACGCCCATGCGGAAGCTGGCAAAGAATTCCTCTGCCGTGATAAACTGGATATTTAAGAGGGCAAACAGCAGGCGGTAAAGTAGTACCCCGGGAATCATGGGGATGGCTGAGGGGATGGTCATGACGATATTCGGCGTATGGAACCAGTGGATGGCCCGGAGGGCAATCAGGCCCACGACGGCTGCCCCGATAAAGGAACCAGCGGTCTGGGAAAGCCCCAACTCCATCACGGATATATTGCGCAGCAGCACCGTGATGATGCCCCCGACTGCCACCACGGGCAGGATTCGCTTGGGCACATTGAAGATGATGGAAAAGCCCACAGCGGCAACGGCAGCGGCAATGGCCTGTGACAAGTAATGGGTGTCTGGCGTCAGCTGGACACTGGTAAAGTCCGTCACGCCGCAGAGGCGGATGGCAATGACGATGCCGAAGGTCATACTGCCGACAACCAGTAGCGTATGCATCGCCCGCGTCATACCAGCGACGATGAAGTTATTGAGCAGGTCATCCACGGCATTGATCAGCGGGATACCTGGCACGAGGAACAAGGTACAGGCAATCAAGGGATACCAGTTCAGTCCGCCTGTCAGGAATTGCGTGCTCCAGGCCAGAATTGTCGTCACGAACGAGGTAATGGCGATGGTCGCATAGGCATTGAAGGCATAGCGGTTGCAGAGCCGCCGCATGTAAAAGCCCAGGCAGGAGCAGATCGCCGTCAGCAGGAAATCCAGCCAGCTGCCGCCGAAGAGTTTGCAGAAGCCGCCGCAGGCCGCGCCTGCACCGATGGCCGTGAGCCAGACAGGATAGGCGCGGGGGAGGTTCCGGATATTGTTCAGCTGGCGCCGGAAGGCTTCGAGGCTGTAATTCTGCGCCAATGCCCGCCAGGTCAGTTTGCTGACTGCGGAAAGCGTGGTCATATTGACGCCGAGTTTCTGGTATTTGCAGAACTCCGTATAGGAATGGCGGCTGTCGCTGACATTGAGCATTAGCGTGGTATAGAGCACATGCTGGTGCATATGTTCCTGATCGATGCCCATAAAGGCCGCCGCCCGCCGCATATCGCGCACCGTGCGGTCACTGTCCGCGCCATTTTCCATCAACAGGGCGCCGGTCTGCAGGAGCAGATGGAGTTTCTCACCGATCTCCGCAAAGGGCTTATTCAAAATTTCATCCTTGTCGTCACTCAAACTATCATGGTCCTTTCATAGTAGTGTAAACATATTTGTAAATGTATGTAAACTATTGTAGGACAGCGGGAGATAGTTGTAAAGGTTTTGGGGCGGGAAAAATTGTGGTAAAATTAGAAGCGGAAAATAATGGTAAATGGGGAGTAAAATATGGTTAAGAACATTATCAAGGATACGGAATTTTTACAGCAGGTGGCAGAGCCTGCTACTCGCAAGGATAAGGCGGTCGCTGAGGACCTGCTGGATACGCTCAAAGCCAACCGCGCCATCTGCGTGGGGCTGGCGGCTAATATGATCGGTGTGGCCAAGAGCATCATCGCCGTACAGGTGGGCAAGCAGAATGTGGCCATGCTCAATCCGCAGATTGTCAAACATTCTGAGGAATACAGTGAAGTCATGGAAGGCTGCCTGTCCCTGCTTGGCGAGCGCCCCGCCAAGCGCTATGAATGGATTGAGGTGGAATACAAGGACATAAGATTCAAGCCGCAGAAGCAGCGCTTCTCCGGATTCACGGCCCAGATCATCCAGCATGAGATCGATCATTGCCAGGGAATCTTGATCTAAACAAAAAGGCAGATTCGTCTAAAGCGAATCTGCCTTTTGTAGTCTGTATTAATCTGTTACGGCTGAATTATGGACTTCATCGTCCTCAGTGAGCTCCCCCTTGCGGGAAAGATAGCTCTCCGTTTCTGCCACAACAACGCCGGACAGGGCAATCAGGGCAATCAGGTTCGGGATGGCCATAAGGCCGTTGACGATGTCCGCCAGGATCCAGATGGCTTCGAGTTTGAGGAAACCGCCGCTGGCAATCAGGGCGATGAAGATGATGCGATAGGGCATCACGCCTTTCGTACCGAAGAGGTAGATGCAGGCGCGCTCGCCGTAGTAGTTCCAGCCCAGGATCGTGGTGAAGGCGAAGAGCACGAGGGCGATGGTCAGCAGGCTGCTGCCGATAACGCCGTAAGCAGAAGCAAAAGCGGCACTGGTCATAGCGGCACCAGCGGCGTCACCCTGCCATACGCCGGTGAGCACGAGGGCCAGGCCGGTCATGGTGCAGATGATCAGCGTATCGATAAAGGTACCCGTCATGGAAATCAGGCCCTGCTCCGCAGGTTCCTTGGTCTTGGCTGCGGCTGCGGCAATCGGTGCAGAACCCAGGCCGGATTCGTTGGAGAACACGCCGCGGGCGATACCATTCTGCATGGCCATCATGATGGTGGAGCCGGCAAAACCGCCAGCTGCGGCCGTACCGGTGAAAGCGGATTCAAAAATCAAAGCGATAGCTGCCGGGACGCCGTCGATATTCATGGCAATCAGTCCCAGACTGATCAGGATATACATCACAGCCATAAAAGGAATGACTTTGGATGCAACCTTGGCAATGCTCTGCAGGCCGCCGATGGTGATAGCAGCAATGAGAATCGTCAGTACAGCACCCGTGAGCACCTTGGACAGGCCAAAGGAGATTTCCGCACTGTCCACAATGGCGTTGACCTGCGGGAAGGTGCCGATGCCGAAGTAAGCAACGAGAATCGTAGCAGCGGCGAAGAAGGTAGCCAGCGGCTTATACTTCTCGCCCATACCCTTGCGGATATAGTACATGGGGCCGCCGGCAATATTGCCATTGGCATCGGTGCTGCGGTATTTTACCGCGAGGAGGCCTTCGGCATATTTGGTTGCCATACCGAAGAATGCGGCCATCCACATCCAGAAGATAGCGCCGGGGCCGCCGATTTTCACGGCCGTAGCCACGCCGACGATATTGCCCGTACCGACCGTAGCAGCCAGAGCCACACAAAGGGCCTTGAAGCTCGAAACATCGCCTTCGCCGTGGTTCTTGGCCTTGAAAATCAGGGAAAGAGCCTTAGGCAGGCGGACGACCTGCAAGAGTTTCAGGCGTAAGGTCAGATAGATGCCCGTACCCACCAGCAATGTGATCAGCGGGGGGCCCCACATAAAGGAGTCGATGGCATTAAGCACAGGGATAAATGATTCCATAAATAGATGTCCTCCTCGTAAGATATAAACAGGATAATGTCTACTGCGAATATACACAGGTACTTCCTCGATAAGATAGTCCCTATAATATCATACGAAAAGACATTTGTCTACAGGATTCCGGCCATTTTTAATAAATATTGGGCATTTGTTGTCTGGCAGCGGTCATTCTTTATTTTATAGTCGAATTTTATCTTATTTTCCTCGTAGTATTCGGCGAAGTGATAGTTGGTTATGGGAATATTATTGGGCGACTGCAAATCGCAGAGTTCAAAATCGTGGGTGGATACCAATGTAATGGCGTAGGGGCGTGTCAGGCGAGAAATCGCCTCGCGGGCGCCGATGATCCGGTCGGCGGAGTTGGTGCCCTTGAAAATCTCGTCAATGCAGATGAACATGGGCAGCTCTTTCTGGCTGAAATCCACCATCTGTTTGATGCGCAGGAGTTCGGCGTAGAAGGTGGATATGCCCTGTGACTGGTCATCGTGGACCTGGATCGAAGTGAAGATATGCAGGGGCGTACAGGCAAATTCTTCTGCACATACGGGAGCGCCTGCATAGGCCAAAACCAATGAGCTGGCCAGCGTGCGCATATAGGTGGTCTTGCCCGACATATTGGAGCCGGTGATGATGCGGGTTTCGCTGGTCAGACTAGTGTCATTGGGGACAGCCTTGCCCTCGTCAAGCAGCAGGGAGGCTAATGCCGTGGTTTTCAGTTGGGGAGAACCGGTAAGGATTTGCGGCAGGCAATATTGTTTACGGGTATGTCCGACCATCGCCAGAGATATATAGAGTTCTATTGCGGCCCATTGTTCCAGCCAGCCGGACAGGTTCTGGGCAGCATTATCCTGCCAGCGGCTGAACCGTGCGGCGCAGTGGCAGTCCCAGAGAAGCAGGGCATTGCCAAAGACATAGAAGAAGAGATTGCGGCAGAGATTCACATGGTCGGTAAGCCGGGCTAGTTCCTGCAGGGCAGGCGCGCCGTTTTGGGAAAGGTCGGCCGCCAGTTTAGCGAGTACGGAACTTGTAAAGTTTGTTTTTCCCAGACGGATAAACAAGGACTGATAGGCATGAAGCTCCTGATTCAGTGTCAGCAAAGGAGCAAGGATGGCCTGATTTTGCCGCTGGAAAAGCATGGCAATGGCGAATTGCAGGAGGACCAACAAGCCGGGAATCTGCCAGTTTAGCAAATTTAATGCCGCCAATATGAGGCTGCACACGGTCAGTATGGGCAGTATCCAGGCCGTGCGCTGCAGCATATGGCTGATATGCCGTTGGCTGTCAGCGGTGATTTCATTTATCAGGGGTGCGGTATCGTGACCGGCAGGCAACTGGCGGCTCAGCGCCAGAAGTTCTACGCAGAGCAATTGACGGTTGATGAGTTCGGCGGCAGCTTCCTGACGCTGCCTGATGGTATCGGCGGGCGGCGGCGTGACAGTCAGGGCCTGGGCCAGCTTTTTCCGGCCTAAGGCTGTGCGGGCACAGCAGAGATATTGGTAGAGCGAAGTCTGGCCGAAAATATGCAGGTCGATATCCTGCGGGCGGTCAGCTTTGAGAAAGTCATTGCCCTTGTCGGCCAGTTTCTGCCAGTTGCCATTGAAATGTGCGAGATAATCTGCCGTCACGGCCAGGGCGTTTTGGATAAAGCGGATCTGTTTCTTGATACGGTTGTGCTGGCGGATCAGCCAGCTGAATAGCATGAGCAATAGTACTCCCATAATGCCTGCAATGGTCATGCCGTCATAGGCTGCCGCGAAAGTAAAAATCAGGGCAAAGAAGCAGATGGTGCGGTAGAAGGTATAGTGACTGGCTTCTTTTTCATAAGCAGTTAACTGCGTTTCTTCTTCGGCCTGCAGATTGATATAGAAATCCTGTTTCATGGAATTCACTCCTTTATCTGGTCTATTCATGCTCATTATACATTATATTGAGAGTTATCACTAATTTTGCTATAATTGATAGAGGTTGGAGGAAAGGATATGGGCGATAAACAAGCGGCCATGGCCCGGTTGCAGGCGAGCATTGATGCCATCAACAAGCGGCTGGCCATTGATTCCAATGATTTGGACTATGAAACACATTTGCGGCAGAAGCGTCAGCTGCAGCAGATTCTGGATCGCATGAAAGAAAAGATGCAGAACAAATGAAATTATCATGTTATTTTCAGTTAATCCTGATAAAATAATAACATCAAAAAGTCAAAGTTGAAAGGATGAACACTATGTCACAGCGTATGACCATGGACGAAGTCTTGAAAGAGTATGGCGTGCCTCAGGTAAAACTGGATATCCACGCTACCCGCAGTGAGCTCCTGAAGCTCCGGGAAAAACTGATGGCGATCCGTGACCTCTCAAATGGTACGGAACAGGGCTATCTGGATATTGACTGCAAGCTCTATATTGATGTGGATGATATCGACCGCTATCTGTCCGGGGAGCTGGACACGGTGGGGGAAATCTATGCCTTCCCTGAAGATATCAAATCCTATAAGGAATAACGAGTCAAAGGAGAATTGACATGAAGATGAAGAAAATCCTCGCCTCCCTGATGGTGGGAGCAATGGTTATGACGACGGTTCCCGTGGTAAATGCTGATTTTGCGGCTACGGCTTACGCTGCCAAGGGCGGGGCAAAGATGGGCGGCGGTGCCAAGAGCGCGCCGAAGGCTGCGGCACCGAAAGCGGCTGCTCCCAAGACGAATAATGATACCCATAAATCCGTAGCCGGGACGGGCGAAAATTATAAGCCGTCCAAGGATGCCAAGAGCCTCGATAAGAATGCACCGACGGCAAACAGCAAGAGCAATGCCAATGCGAATACGAATGCTGCCACTAATACACAGAGCGGCAGCCGTTGGGGGAATGCCCTGCGCACGGTAGGTCTGCTGGCTGGCGGTATGCTGCTGGGCTCCATGCTTGGCAATCTCTTCGGCAGCAGCATGCTCGGGGATATCTTTGGCGTGATTGCCAATGTGGTGATGTTCCTGGCACTTTTCATGCTCCTGCGTTGGGCTTGGAATAAGTTCCGGAATCGCGGCAAGGAGAATCAGTATGCGTCGCAGATGAGTAATTATAATCGCAGCAACGAGCCGATTGATGTGACGCCGCGCCCGCAGCAGATAACAGACATCAAAGCCCCCTCTGGGGATTACGATGCCCGTAATATGGCTGATCGTTATCGCAATAAGTAATAAAGTTGCCTGTACTTTTTCTTTGGCGCAAAGAAAAAGTACCAAAAAGAAAACGCGGACTGAAATCACATCACGTGATTTACGTCCGCCAGCGCCCGTCCTTGGGCGCTGGGTAACGATTTACCACGATTTTTTGGTGAGTCGTAAAACCTTCTCTTTAAGGGAAAGGTGCTCCGTAAAGGGCGGATGAAGTGTAAAAGGAGTATTGTTTTGGTTAAAGAATCTACTTTGAAATGTGTTGAAGATTTGATTATCCGTTATCCGCAGATGGCGGAGTGTCGGGATGATTTGCAGGCGGCTGTGGAGGCTATCTGTGATAGTTACCGCAATGGTCATAAGCTTATTGCCTGCGGCAATGGGGGCAGTGCCTCGGATTCGGAACATATCGTCGGTGAACTGATGAAAGGGTTCCTGCTCAAGCGGGAAATCAAGGGTGAGCTGGCTGAAAAAATCCGTGCTAACTGTGGCGATGATGCGCAGTATCTGATCGATAATCTGCAGGGGGCTTTGCCGGCGCTGTCGATGGTCAATCAGGTGGCGCTAAATACGGCGTTTGCCAATGATCAGGCACCGGATCTTTCCTTTGCCCAGCAGCTTCTGGGCATGGGGGATGAAGGGGATGTGCTGCTGGCCATCTCCACGTCCGGCAACAGCACGAATGTGATCTATGCGTTGGAAATGGCCAAGGTCAAGGGCGTGAAGTCCATCGGTCTCTTAGGTCATAGTGGCGGCAAGATCAAGGCGCGTGGCCTGGCAGATATCAATATCTGCGTGCCGGAAACGGAAACCTTCAAGATTCAGGAACTGCATCTGCCGGTATATCATATGCTGTGCATTGCCGTAGAGAATGAATTTTTTGGTGCATAATCGCATATAAAAAAGCGCTGAACGGAGAAATTTCTCTGTTCAGCGTTTTTTCGCTTAAAGATTTTCCAACAATTTGATTTCATTCTTGAAGATATAACTGTCCTTGTCCGGCTGGCGCCCATGCACGAGATATTCAAAGGCCTTGTTGATGGCGGTATGGCCTTGCCGGTAAGGGTGCTGGTAGATGGTGGCTTTTATGAGGCCAAATTCCATCATTTCCACGGTGGTGGGCACGGTATCGAAGGCAATGACTAAGGGGCGTTTTTCCTCCGGCAGCTGCATGACGGCGCGGCAGACACCGTAGACGCCCGCGGCCAGGATGCTGATGGCGTTGATTTCCGGGTGCGTCTGCAGGAGCTGGCGCGTGGCATCATAGGCCTGGATATCGTCGTCTTCATGTTCGATGACTTCTACGATCCGGAAGTCCTGAACGCGTTCCATGCGGTGCTGGAAGCCTTCCAATCTCTGGCGATGCCCCAGCACGTTCCGGCTGCCCAGCGCCAGCGCGATATGGGCGGCCTGCCCGAGCAGAGCTTCCAAGAGAGCGCAGGCAGTTGTGCCACCGTTGTAGTAGTCGCTGCCCACATAGCAATGGCGGTTGGTACCGGCGATATCATTATTGACGGTGATCACGAAGATGCCCTTGGCAATCATGGCATTGATCTGTTCGGCGATGACTGTGTCATTGACTGGATTGATGACCAAGGCCTGTATCTCCGGGGTAATCTGTTGCAGCAGATTCAATTGCTGCTGTACGTCATAACCCTTGACTTTGTAATACTTGATCTGCAGGCCGTAGATTTCATATTCTTTGGCTGCATCTTCCATGCCACGCAATACTTCGGCGAAGAAGGGATTGCCTTCAGAGGGGATGACTACGCCGATTATGGGCCTGGTCTTGCGGGCGGCCAAGGCCTTGCCCGCCGGATTGGGCTCATAGCCCAATTGACGGGCGACATTGCGGATGTTTTCCGCTGTTTCCTCACTTACCCGGCCCCGGCCATTCAAAGCCCTGTCTACTGTCCCACGGGACACGCCGCAGATTTCGGCAATCTTCTTCATCGTGACCATACTACCACCCGTATTCCCTTCGAATTTGCTGTTATTTTAGCAGTTTATCGTTCAAACGTCAAAGGAGGCTGTATAAGCAGCCTCCCTTAGTATTAAGCCAAAGTTATGTTTTTGCCCTGCAGGCCAATCCAGGCGCCTTCTTTTTCGAGGCCGCTGTCCTTATGGGCAATCAGCCATTTGTTGACGGCAAAGAGCAGTTCATCTTCGCCTTTTGCTTCCGGCTGGGATTTGAGATCTTCATTGGTATGGCGGGGCAGGACCACGCCGCAACGGAATTCCTGGCCGTCCACGCCGCATGGGGCATAGTGCAGGGTGGTGGCATAGAGTTCCACGGCCGTGCCGGCAGGCACTTTGAAACATTCTACTTTATCCGTATCGTAGGTGTAGTTTTCCGGATCGATATCCTGCTGACGGCCCAGCATCAGTACGAGATCCGTAGCGGCAATATCGATTTCAGAGCTGCGATGGTATTCGAGCGCGTTCAACGTCTTGTTCCAGCCGCTGCAGTGACCGAATTCCACGGGCATATCACCGTAAACGGATTCCGTCATTTCCTTATAGAGGGGCAGTTTCTCAAATTCTGCTACGGACGGTTCGTAGACCACTTCGCCAGCTGGTACTTCCTCGTGTGCATTGATGGCCTCGACGAATTCCTGGGTATCCACATCCAGCACACGTCCATAAGCGCGGAACTCTGCATCCATTACTGTTTTCATGATTAACACCTCAAATAATTCATAATACTTATATTATACACCAATATTGCGCAATTTTTTACCGGAAAGGAGATTATGTTCGATTTTTTCCAAGGAAACATTCTTGGTTTCCGGTACATACATCATGGTCAAGGCAATGAAGAAGCCGTTGAGCAGGGCATAGAGCCAGAAGGTATGGGCAGAACCCAGAGTATCGACGAGGGACAGGAAGGTTGCACCGACAATCGCACAGGTGATCCAGTTGGTCATCGTAGAGCAGGCGATACCGAATTCACGGCTCTTGAGGGGCTGGATCTCAGAGCAGAGCACCCAGACAATCGGACCGGCGCTCATGCCGAATCCGGCGATGCTGACCATGGTCATGATGGCAGCGAGATAGGACACCCAGGTGGCAGCCATGCCGCTTTCCAGGATGGACATGCAGTAACCGACAACGGCCATGGAAGCAGCCATGACACCGAAGCCGACCTTCAGTGCCGGTTTGCGGCCGGACTTATCCACCATCCAGATGGCAATGAATGTGGATAATGTGAATACGATACCATTGATAACCGTGCCGATCATCTGTTCCTCTGTGGTGGAGAAACCCGCCAGACTCAGGATTTTTGGGGAATAATACATGATGACATTGAAACCGGTGAACTGCTGCATGGCTTGCAGGAGTACGCCCAGGAAAACGGCGCGACGTACATTGCTGTTGGTCTTGAAGAGCTGCCAGCCGGCTTGTTTGACCTTCAGGGATTCCTTGATATCGGCCATTTCTTCGTCGGCAGCTTTGGGATCAGGATTCAGGCTCTTGATGACTTCGTCAGCTTCTTCGGTACGGCCGACTGCTGCCAGCCAGCGCGGGCTGTCCGGCAGTTTGATGACCGTCATGATCAGGATTACCGCCGGGATAGCGATGACCATGAGCATCATGCGCCAGTTGCCCGTATAGCTGAATGCCGTATCGGACAGGAAGGCGGCGAGGATACCGACGGTGACCATCAGCTGGTAGCCGGAAATCACCTTGCCTCGGGCATCTTTATCGGCCATTTCGGCTAAGTACAGCGGGGCCGTATAGGAGGCGATACCTACGGAAAGACCGAGTACCAGACGGGAAATGATCAGCATATCCACGCTGCCGGCCAGGCCGGAACCCAGGGAACCGGCGATGAACAGGGCCGCGCCAATCATCAGGCTCTTCTTGCGGCCAATCTGTTTGGCCAGGAAGGAAGCGGCAATGGCACCAGCGGCCGCGCCGACCATCATGGAACTGACCACCCATTCCTGGGCACTGCTGCTCAGATTCCATTCCTGACTGATAAAGGGCAGGGCGCCGGAAATAACACCCTGGTCAAGACCAAACAATAGTCCGGCCATACCAGCGGCAAAGTAGATGAAAACCTTCAGGCGGGACGCCCGTTTTTCCATATCCACGCTCGGGGCGTGTACTGACATGCTCTCCATAATAACACCAACATCCTTTCTTATTTCGGAACAAATATAGGGATACGGTTACAATAAAGACAATTCCTGATAGCAGTCTTTGAGCTGCTGATAGAGTTTCTGATAAAGCTGATGGCCGCGCTCATAGTATTCATGCGCATCTGCTTCGGGCTGGCAGACTGCCGTCGTGCTGATGTACTTGCGGCAGGCGCTGGGTACATCGGTGAAAATTCCTGCCGCCACACCGGCTAATATCGCTACGCCCAGTGCCGGGCCACCGGCTTCGCTTCCGGTCTTTACGGGGCAGTTGTACATATCGGCCAGCATCTGCCGCCAGATGGGGCTCTTGCTGCCGCCGCCGCAGGCCATCATATCGGTGACTTTTACGTCCATTGCCTTGAGGATATCCCAGCAGTCACGCAGAGAATAGCTGACGCCTTCCATCACTGCCCGCAGCATATCCGCCCGCTTATGCATGGCCGAAAGGCCGAAGAACGTGCCCCGGCAGTCCGGATCGAGATGAGGCGTGCGCTCGCCCATCAGATAGGGAAGGTAGAGCAGACGGCGGCTGCCGCGCGGTACGCTGTTGATGGCTTCGTTGATGGCGTTATAGTCCATGTGCTCAGCCAGATTTTCGCGGAACCATTTGAGGGAAAGTCCGGCGGCCTGGGTTACGCCCATCACATGCCAGCAGCCCGGGACAGCACAGCAGAAGGTATGTACCCGGCCCTGCGGATCGATGCGGGGTTCGCTCGTATGGGCGAAGACCACGCCGCTGGTGCCAATCGTGGTAAAGGCTTTGCCGTCTTCCACGACGCCAGTGCCGACCGCGGCGGCAGCATTATCGCCAGCGCCGCCGGCGACCACGCAGTCTGTGGAAAGTCCTGTCAGCTGGGCGAATTCTGCACTGATATGCCCCGTAGCTTCGGGGGATTCATAAACCTTCGGCAGCAAAGCTTTATCGATGTCGAGTTTTGCGAGGATCTCGTCCGACCATTGGCGTTTGGGCACATCGAGCAGCTGCATGCCGCTGGCATCGGAAACTTCTGTGGCATAATCGCCGGTCATACAGAAGCGCACATAATCCTTAGGCAGGAGAATGTGGCGGCAGCGCCGGTAATTCTCTGGTTCATGATTGCGCACCCAGAGGATCTTAGATGCGGTGAAGCCGGTCAGCGCCGGATTGGCAGTAATCTCAATCAGTCGTTCTCTTCCTATCTTGGCGGTTATCTCAGCACATTCTGCCGCCGTGCGCTGGTCGCACCAGATAATGGATGGGCGGATAACTTCATTTTTCTCATCGAGCATGACCAGGCCATGCATCTGACCGGATAAGCCGACCCCTTTGACATGCGCGGGATTAATCTGTGCCTTGGCCAGCACCTCGCGGATCGTGCTGGCGGCAGCTGCCGACCAGTCTTTCGGATTTTGTTCTGCCCAGCCGTTCTGGGGCTGATACAGAGGATATTCTGCGGACGCCTCGGTCACCACATGGCATTCTTCATCAAAAAGTACCGTCTTGGTGGCTGAGGTGCCGATATCCACACCGAGCAAATAATTCATTTTCCAAGCCTCCCCTAAAACATTTGCGTGCTTATGTACGCAACTCACAGTAATCAATATAGCACAGGAGAAAACAATAAGCAATACCTTTTGTGCGACAATTTTTTATTTTCCCAATGCCCGAACAACAGCACACTAATAATATAAAATGCCGCGTAATTTTTTACGAGACAATAAAAAACAAAATAAAACGATTGACAAACTCACAGGGGCGTGTTATGCTTTGCATGTAATGAGCGTGCTTGAGCACGCAAATATGATGTAAAACAAAGGAGCGCTTTATCATGTCTATGAGCAACATTCCCAATGTCAAATGTGGTATTATCTCGGTCAGCCGTGACTGCTTCATCATTTCCCTGTCGGAAAACCGCCGTCATGCGATTGTCGAAGCTTATAATAAGAATTATGGCCAGCTGTACGAAGTGCAGAAGACGGTAGAGAATGAAAAAGATATGCTGGCAGCAGTGAAGGAAGCCAAGGACGCTGGCTGCAATGCCCTGGCGGTGTTCCTCGGCAACTTCGGTCCGGAAACACCGGAAACCCTGATTGCAAAAGAGTTTGACGGTCCGGTGATGTATGTGGCAGCTGCTGAAGAAACGGGCAAGAACCTCATCAATGGCCGTGGCGATGCTTATTGCGGCATGCTGAACTGCTCCTATAATTTAGGGTTGCGCCATCTCAAAGCCTTTATCCCTGAATATCCGGTGGGCACGGCTGATGACCTGGCCAAGATGATTGCTGAATTCCAGCCGGTGGCCCGTACGCTGCTGGGGCTCAAGGACCTCAAGATCATCACCTTCGGCCCGCGCCCGCAGGACTTCTTTGCCTGCAATGCGCCGATTCAGCCACTTTATGACCTCGGTGTGGAAATCGAGGAGAATTCCGAGCTGGATCTTCTGGTTGCCTATCGTGCCCATAAGGATGATCCGCGCATCAAGGAAGTTGCTGAGGATATGGCCAAAGAACTCGGCCAGGAGGGCAATCCTTATCCGGAAATGCTGCCGCGCATGGCACAGTTTGAATTGACTTTGTTGGATTGGGCTGAAGAACATAAAGGGGCCCGCAAATACGTGGCCTTCGCCGATAAATGCTGGCCGGCTTTCCCGAAGGAATTCGGCTTTGAGCCCTGCTATGTCAACAGCCGTATGGTCAGCCGGGGCATCCCCGTATCCTGCGAAGTGGATATCTATGGTGCCCTCAGCGAATACATCGGCCTTTGCGTCAGCGGCGATGCAGTTACGCTCTTGGATATCAACAACTCCGTGCCGAAGGATATGTACGAAGAATCCATCAAGCCCGCTGGCAAATATCAGCTTGAAGATACCTTCATGGGCTTCCATTGCGGCAACACCCCGCTCTGCAAGCTGCGCAAAGGCGGCGTGAAATACCAGCTGATTCAGAACCGCCTGCTCGAAAACGGCGGCACGCCGGACTTCACCCGCGGCACGCTTGAAGGCGACATTGCTGATGGTGATATCACGTTCTTCCGCCTGCAGAGTACGTCTGATGGAAAACTCCGTGCTTATATTGCGCAGGGCGAGATCCTGCCGGCAGCTACGAATTCCTTCGGCGGCATCGGCATCTTCGCCATCCCGGAAATGGGGCGCTTCTATCGCCATGTGCTGATTGAGAAACGCTTCCCGCATCATGGAGCAGTGGCTTTCGGTCATTTCGGTAAGAGCCTGTACTCCATCTTCAATTATCTGGGGATTGGAGACATTTCCTTCAATCAGCCGAAAGGCATGCTCTATCCCACGGAAAATCCGTTCGCCTAAAAGAAATATTCATTTATAAAAAGTTCGCTGACAAAAAAGTCAACGGACTTTTTTGTAAAGTTGCAGTTTGTTGGTGCGTGCTTAAACACTGTTTGTTACAAAGTAGTGGGGCGGAGGCGGGGATACTTCTTCGCCACTTCACTAAATGACCCGCCAGCAGTAGTGCGTACTATTTTAGTTACCTGCGCCGGGCAGGCCGGCGGCGCGTATGTTCA
>NZ_FNJQ01000023.1 GCF_900104055.1 Pseudoselenomonas ruminantium | reverse complement strand
CTGAAAGACGCGCCGTTGGCCTGCCCGGCGCATCCAGCTAAATAACTCTAAACTGCCAGGGAGGGACGTTTAGCGGAAACAGCAAAAGTACTCCCCCGTGAACCCCTGACTGCGTATAAACGGGATAACTTTGGCTCGAACTAACCAACAAACTGCAATTTATATATGTGAATGGCAGACTCTGGCATTAAAAACTGAAAATTACTATTTTTATTAAACATATTGCATTATTTCCGAAACACGCTATAATAATAGATAAGGAAATCGTTTACTATTGATTAAAGCGAGAATGATTTCAATGGTAAGGCGATATTTATTTTTTAGGTCTAAAGAAAACGTTTACATTTATTTTCCAAACACAATGAGGGGGATTCAGAATGGAAAATACTGTTATAACCATCAGTCGTCAGTATGGTGCTGGTGGACGTGAACTGGCAGAGATTATGGCCAAGAAGCTGGGCATCAAGCTCTATGACCGTCAGATCGTCCATATTGCCGCAGCCAAAATGGGCATTGACGATTTGAGCGAGGAAGAACTGCTGGAGATGGAAAATCAGGTCAAGCCGTTGTCGCTGAGCTTTATCCCGTTCCATTCCTTCGGCACGCATATGGGCAGCTCCAGTCAGGAGATGTTCATGAGCGAGTCGGCGGCCATCCGCAAGATTGCCAAAGATGGTCCATGTATTTTCCTGGGACGCAGTGCGGATTATGCTCTGCGCAAATTAGATAACGTTTTCTCTATCTTCGTCTGCGCAGATGATGATTTCCGCGAGAAGCGTGGCCAGGAAGTCTATGATGGCAAGAGCCTCAAGGAACTGGACAAGGAAGATGAGAAGCGCGCCCGCTATTACAACTATTACACGGGCCGCACCTGGGGCGCTGGGGAAAATTACGATCTGGTCGTGAATACCAGCTCCGGTGACTTGGAAAAAATCGCAGATGGGCTGATTGCCTATATGCGTGAGATCAAAGGCTGATTGGGGGAGGCTTTTTTATGGAGGCAGTAGCAGTGGCAGAGAAAAAGAGCAGCATGTGGCCGCGTATTGCATATGCTTGCGGCACCTTTGGCCATGACGTATTTTACGCCATGTTGGCAACGTATTTCATGATTTTCGTGACGAGTAACCTGTTCTCGTCCAACAATCCCAGCCGGGATGCTTATATGATTGGTGTGGTTACGACCATCATCATGGTTCTGCGTGTGGCAGAACTCTTCATCGATCCGTTTATGGGCAATATCATCGACAAGACGAAAACCCGTTGGGGCCGTTTCAAGCCCTGGGTTATCGTGGGTGCGTTCGTAGCAGCCATCACGCTGGCCGCTCTGTTCACGGATTTCGGCGGCCTGACGGTTTCCAATCCGACGCTTTATTTGATTCTTTTTGCAATCGTTTACTTCATTATGGACGTGTTCTACTCCGCTAAAGACGTAGCTATCTGGTCCATGATTCCGGCACTGTCCTTTGATTCCCATGAGCGTGAGATCACGGCCACGGTTGCCCGTATCGGATCTGTGTTCGGCGGTCAGCTCGTTACGATCATGGTTATGCCGATTGTCCTGTATTTCTCCGTCAATCAGAATGGCGGTGCTGGCGATCCGCAGGGCTGGTTTGCCTTTGCCTGCATCGGCGGCGGTATTGCAACGCTGGGCGCAATCATCCTGGGCATTGGTACGAAGGAACAGGATTCGGCTCTGCGTGAAAACAAGGTTGATACTTCTTTTAAAGATGTGTTCAAGGTCCTGGCCAAGAATGACCAGCTGCTGTGGATTGCCTGCGCTTATTTGATTTTGGGCTTAGGTCAGAATATTGTCAATAACTTCAATCTTTACTATTTCATCTATGTTATCGGTGATGCAACGAAATTCTCCATCTTAGGTATCATCAACGTCGTAATCGGCCTGATGGCTGTGGCTCTCTTCCCGGTACTCACGACGAAATTCAGCCGCCGCAAACTGTTCTTCAGCTCTCTGGCTATCATGACGGCTGCACTGATTCTCTATGCACTGTCCGGCACCAATGTTTGGATGGCTCTGGTTGCTGCTGGTCTCTTCAACCTTCCGCAGCCCCTTATCTTCCTGGTGGTTCTCATGACCATCACGGACTCTGTGGAATATGGCCAGTTGAAACTCGGTCATCGTGATGAAGCGGTCTGCCTCTGCGTACGTCCGCTGGTGGATAAACTCTCCGGTGCCGTTACGGGTGGTATCGTAGGTCTGACGGCTGTATGGGTCGGTATGACCGGCGGTGCTACGGCTGCAGACATCACGGCTGGCAGCCTGCTGAAATTCCAGCTCATCATGTTCGCGATTCCGGTAATCCTGCTCGTGATTGCAGCCTTTGTTTATCGCGGCAAGGTTACGCTGACGGAAGAAGAACATGCCCGCATCGTGGAAGAACTGGAAGAAAAATGGGAAGACATGAATAAGTAAGATTACCCTTATGGTTCGTCGTGCAAGGCGCGTGGCGGGGAATACCTGCCCTGCGCTTCGGCAACGGGCTGAAAATATTTTTCCTCTTGGATGAGTCATTAAAAGTCAAAACTCGCTGCGCTCAAACAGCTGACTTTTAATGACTCTTTTTGTGGTGGAGGAAAAATATTTTCTTAACGCCCATTGCCTTACGCTCCGGTCAGGCATTCCCCGCCACGCTTGCTTCCGGTAATGGGAGCGCGTCTGAATTGAGTGAGCGAAAGACTGATAAGGAGCAGGAATTTTGCCGTTCTTTATCGAATTACATTTGTGATAAAAATAAATGTATCTTATATAAAAATAGTCATAGATTAGAAAGGACAGTACATATGACCAATGAGAAAATCCTGACGAAATTAGAATCCTTTGATCCTGAACTCTGCGGGCAGTTGAAGCGGGCGCTCAAGCAGCAGCGCATCACCTTGTCGTTGATACCGACCACGAATGCGGCTTCGCCGTTTGCTGCGTTCCTGAAGGGCAGTACGCTGGGGGATGAGATCATTGACCATCATAAGACGCATCATCGCAGTTCGCTGGAGCGGCTGGCGGTGGCGCGGGCCAAGGAGCTTTATGGGGCAGAGCATGCGATCGTGCGTACCGGCAGTCTGGCGATTGCTTCCCGTGTCGTGATGCTGGCGCTGTTGAAAAAGGGAGACACGGTGCTTTCCTTCAACCTGCGCAAGTCGGAGCATTGCACTGGCGATCTGCAGTATGATTTCGTGAAGTTTGGTGTGGAGCCGGATACGCTGGAGCTGAATTTTGCGAAGGTGCAGGCGCTGGCGCATAAGCATCGTCCGGATATGATCATCTATTCGCCGGTCAACTATCCGCGCAATATTGATTATGCCCAGCTGCGCAGGATTGCTGATGAGGTCGGGGCATATCTATGGATCGACCTGGGGCAGAATTCCGGGCTGGTGGCCGCGGGCAAGATCGCTTCGCCGGTTTCTTATGCAGATGTGGCGACCTTTGCGGCCAGCGATGCCCTGCATGGACCGCAGAATGGTATTATCCTTTGCAAGGAAAAGATCGCGGAGCTTCTGGACAGGACCGTGATTGAGACGGGGCATAGCTCCCTGAAGAAAAATGTACTGGCGTCCCTGGCTTTGGTATTCAAGGAAGCAGATTGCATGGAATATCAGGATTATGCCCAGCAGGTCCTAGACAATGCCCGGGGATTGGAAAATGGGCTGCTCAGTGCCGGTTGCAAGCTCTTGTGCAGTCCGACGGAAAATCATCTGGTGCTGGTGCAACTGCCGGAAGGTACGGACGGGGAAGATGTGGCCGATAAGCTGAAGGAAGCCGGGCTTTTGGTCAAGGCGGAGACATTGATGACTTCCGAGGATAATATCAGCTATCCGATCTTGCGCCTGTCCAGTCTGGACAGTGCGACACGTTTCCTGCAGGCGGAGGAAATGGAGGAGGTCGGCAGGATACTGGGCCAGTTCCTCAATTCGCCGCAGGATGAAGCGGCCATGCAGACCGTGAGCAAGTTCATCAAGAAACTGGTGGAGGATCTGCCACTGTTCGCCGAAGACTGGTTGCCGGAAATGGAGGCATTTGATGACGGCGATGCCGAGATGGCGATGCGGGCGATGATTCACTGGAATATTTAATTCGTGGTGATACTTTTCTTTGGCGCAAAGAAAAGTATCCAAATACCCTTGCGGGCACAGGCGAAAACGCGGACTGAAATCACATCACGTGATTTACGTCCGCAGGCGCCCCTCCATGGGCGCCGGAATGCGATACTAGGGGGAGGGGATATAATGGCTGAGCAGGTTATTCCGGAACGGGGACGGACGGTTAAGGCGGAGATCTTACTTTTTGTGATTCCAATCGTGGTTATCGGGCTTATGTTGATGGCGGGGATTATTTTCCGTTATGTGGGTTCTACCTTTGAGGAGCAATTGACGACCAGTTCCCTGCGGAATGCGCAGGAAGTGGCCAGCGGGGTATCGTCGTGGCTGGATGCGCGGATGCTGGAGACGCAGACAGCAGCTTCTCAGCCAGCGGCCAAGAATCTGCAGAATGCGCCGGAGCTGATGAATGAGAATAATGTCTACCGGCTCAAGCTGATGGAAAAGATTTATCCTGGTGTCTATGACAGTGTGAGCTGGGGGCCGTTTGATGGTTCGGGAGTGCTCTATGGGCAGACCAAATCCGGTTTCAAGGAGATGCATAATGCGGATAAAGCCTGGTATAAGGAGACCATGACGGGAGCCAAGGACAGCTTTATGGCCT
Organism: Pseudoselenomonas ruminantium; assembly: GCF_900104055.1. Taxonomy (GTDB): domain Bacteria; phylum Bacillota; class Negativicutes; order Selenomonadales; family Selenomonadaceae; genus Selenomonas_A; species Selenomonas_A ruminantium_C. The sequence goes on along the minus strand of NZ_FNJQ01000023.1, from coordinate 53,592 downwards.
CGCCAGTCATATCGCAGGCTACCGGCAAGATCATCGTCAATTCCATCGCTTTGGCCAAGGATAACAACGGCGCCAATGTCGGCATGGTACTGGCGGCTATCTATGTGGATGCCGTGATGGAGAAGGTTAGTAACTTCAAGCTGGGGGAAAAAGGCTATAGCCTGCTGGTTTCCAAAGAGGGTACCTATATTGTCAATCCCGATGAAGCGTCCATCATGAAGAAGAAGATTTCTGAGGACGATGATCCGGCCGTGCGTACGCTGGGGGAAAAGATGCTCTCCGGCGAGGCTGGTGTCTATAAATTCACCCGTGCTGATGGGGAAGATATGATTGCCTTCTATAATCCCATCAAGGCAACAGGTTGGGGCATGGCCACGGTGGCCTATCAGGATGAGCTCTTTGCGCCGGTGGCTACGGTGCTGAAGATCATGACGTTGATTTCTTTGGTGCTGATCGTGCTGATTTCCCTGGGCGTCTGGATCACGGTCAACCGTTCCATGAGACCGCTGGCTGTGATGATGGACGAGATGCGTCTGCTGGCGGATGGCGATTTCCAGGATCGTCCGGCGCAGATCACGGTCAGCAATGAATTAGGTCAGCTGGCCGGGGCTGTGCGCTCCATGCGGCAGGGCGTGCGGAAGGTGCTCTATAATGTCAGTGCTTCCGCCGAAAGCCTGTCGGCGGCGTCGGAAGAACTCAATGCCACCAGCGACCAGTCGGCACAGGCCTCCAATCAGGTGGCCGACAGCATCGTGAAAGTGGCGCAGGGCACCAGCGAACAGTTAGAAGCCGTAAGCTCCACCTCCGAAGCTATCGAAAATCTCAATGACAATATCCAGGGGATTGCCGGCAAGGCCGATGCCGCAGCTGCTAACAGCCGGGAAGCATCCGCTGTGGCCCGGGATAGTGGCAGGACGCTCAACGAAGCCATTGGCCAGATCAAGCGGATTGAAGAATCCACCAAGGAATCCACCAAGGTGGTTACGGCGCTGGGCGAACGTTCCAGCGAAATCGGCCAGATCGTGGATACGATTTCCAGCATTTCCGAGCAGACCAATCTCTTGGCGCTCAACGCTGCTATCGAAGCGGCCCGGGCTGGGGAACATGGCCGCGGCTTTGCCGTGGTGGCCGATGAAGTCAGGAAGCTTGCCGAATCCTCGCAGGAAGCTGCCCATCGCATTGCCACGCTGATCGAAGAGACACGCCGGGATACGGACAGTGCTGTAGCTGGTATGCAGGCGGGCAGTGAGGAAGTCCGCGTGGGCACGGAAAATATCATGTCCATGGGCGAGTCCTTCCGCAAGATCATCGAGATCGTGGAAAATGTATCGAGCCAGGTGCAGGAAATCTCTACGGCCATCACGGGTATGGCCGAGAGCGGGCAGCAGATCGTCAGCAACGTCCGCACCATCGGCGAAACAAGCCGCAGTGCTGCTGAAGAGGCAGAGACCGTATCGGCGGCCACCGAAGAACAGAGTGCCTCCGTACAGGAAATCGCCCATGCCAGCAACGAGCTGGCCAGGATGGCGATGGATCTGCAGAGAGAAGTGCAGAAGTTCAAGGTATAATAATGTTGAGGGAATGTATATGCTAAATCCCGAGGGGGATGTTCCTGCGCTAGTACGCGCTTCGCGTGTAAAACGCGCAGGAACATCCCCCTCGGGATTTGTGTTACGTTTTTGAATTCGTTGTATTTGGGCCGATTAACGGATTTCCGGTAGCAGACCGACTTTTTTCTTGGCCTTGGTCAGCGTCTTGCGGGCGATGTATTCGGCCCGTTCCGCGCCCTGCTTCATGAGTGCTTCGAGGTGCTTGCGGTCCTTCATCAGTTCGTTGTATTTTTCGCGTACGGGTTTGAGCTCATCGGCGACGGCCTGGCCGACTACGGCCTTGAAGTCGCCATAGCCTTTGCCGGCGAATTCGGCTTCGATTTCTGCCATCGTTTTTCCCGTAATAGCGGAATAAATGGTCATCAGGTTGCTGACGCCGGGCTTGTCCTCGCGGAAGCAGACCACGGCTTCGCTGTCGGTGACGGCGCTCTTGAATTTCTTGAGGATGACGTTTTCCTCGTCGAGGATGGAAATCGTCGCCTTGGGATTGGTGTCGGACTTGCTCATCTTGCTCGTGGGCTCCTGCAGGCTCATGACGCGGGCACCGGCCTTCGGGAAGTAGCCTTCGGGCAGCTTGAAAATCTCGCCGTAGTTATGGTTGAAGCGGGTGGCGATATCGCGCGTGAATTCGAGGTGCTGTGTCTGGTCAGCGCCAACGGGTACGTAGTCAGCCTGATAAAGTAAAATATCACCAGCCATAAGTGCCGGGTAGGTGAAGAGGCCGGCATTGATGTTTTCAGGATGCTTGCTGGATTTGTCCTTGAACTGCGTCATGCGGCTGAGCTCACCGAACTGGGAGCAGCAGCTCATGATCCAGCCCATCTCGGCATGGCTCTTGACATGGCTCTGGACGAAGACCAGGCTCTTTTCCGGATCGATGCCGCAGGCCAGGAGCAGGGCGAAAGCCTGCAAGGTCTGCTGCTTGCGCTTGGTGGGATCGATATGGATGGTCAGGGAGTGCAGGTCGGCGATAAAGTAATAGCAGTTGTATTCCTCCTGCATCTTCTGCCAGTTCTTGACGGCGCCCAGATAGTTGCCCAGCGTGAAGACGCCTGTGGGCTGGATGCCGGAGAGGATGATCTTTTTCTCAGTTGCGTTTTCCATGATATTAGCTCCTTTGTTTGCCGGGGAACTAAAAAATCCCCGACAGAAAATATTTCTGTCAGGGACGAATTCTTCGCGGTGCCACCCTGTTTCATGGTCATACCATGCACTTAGCGAGGTACTAGCATACCTCCGACAACTAACGGGTGTCCTCCGTCGCAGCCTACTAGGTCTCAAGACTTTTCAGTGCGCCCTCGGCGGTCCATTTGCCAGCTTGTGTTTTATCCGGATTGCAGCGCCCCGGACTCTCTGAGAAAGCATGACTGACGTTATCTCCGCGTCAACGGTTTCTTATGTGAAAATAATAGCACCAGGAGACTTGTTTTGTCAAGAAAGTGTGAAGGAAAATAAAAATACCGTGGCGAATAATACAGATTACAGGTAATTGCTAATCTTTTACTATGAAATCTTTGCGAGTCAAGCCGATAGGCGCAGGATCGCTTAGATTTCGTGTAAGGGCGTAGTGCAAAACAACGTTTTGCATGGAGTTTATTTCGCTGGGGAGGCGGCCAATTTGGATAGAAAACTGCGGGTACTGATTACGGATGATTCGAAGCTGCTGCGCAAGAAACTGCGCCAGGAGCTGGAATCCTTGGACTGTGAGGTGCTGGAAGCTCAGAATGGCAAGGAAGCAGTGATGCTCAATCTGGAAGAACAGATTGACTGTGTATTCTTAGATATCGTCATGCCGGAAGTGGGCGGCATCGAGGCTCTGCAGGTGATAAAGGAAGTGAATCCGGATCTGCCGGTGGTCATGCTGTCTTCGGCGGGTACGCCGCAGAAACTCATGACTACACTCAAGATGGGGGCCATGGATTTCATCCAGAAGCCCTATACCAGTGAGCAGATCAAGAAGGCTGTGGAGACGGTGCGAAGGAAGGTCGCTGCGAATGACCAGTAATTTCAGCATAGTCCAGTGTATCTTCAACCGGGGAAATTATTCGCAGGAGGAAATGCGGACGATACTTGCGAACGCTGAACTGGATGAATCATCTGCTGCACAATTGCTCGCAGATGATGCGATGGATGTCAGTCCTGTGCGTACGGCGGTGCTGAAGGCCATGGGGGACCGCTATATTCCGGCCTGTCAGTATTATGTCGATTATGTGGAGCTGTTCATCCATTCGTTGAAACAGCTGCTGCATACGGAGGCCGTGGTGGAGTCTGTGCTCTGCGAGGAGGATGAGGCGATGCCCTGTTATGCGACGTCTCAGCGTCTGAGCGGGGATATCAGCATCGTGGGCGGCTTTATCGCCACTGAGCCGGTCTATCTGAAACTGGCAGAGCGCTACAGCGAGGAAGAACTGCCGGAAATGGATGAGATGGCCAGGGACAGTCTGGAAGAATTCATCAATGTGCTCAATGGCATGTTCAGCGTGGAGCTCGGAGAGAAGAAAATCGAAACGGACCTGGAACTGCCCCGCTTCGGGGAGAATGTCACGCCGAAGGGCAGCCATCAATTGCGGCTCAGGGTGCATAGTTCCGTAGGCTCATTTCAGATAGTTATAGCCACAGATGAATTTTTTTGAGGAAAAATCGTCAGGAGAAGCCTGCTTGACCTATTTATGTATAGGCAAGTGGGCTTTTTACGTGGTATAATTATAAAGAGTATTAATGAAATAAAAGGGAGAGCTGAAATATGCTGGAATTGAAGAATATTTCCTTCCATGTGACCGAGGGCGACAGCCAGGTGGATATCATCCAGGACCTGAGCCTGGTCGTGGACAATCGGAAATTTGTGGTTATCACGGGGCCAAACGGCAGCGGCAAATCCACGCTGGCCAAGATCATTGCGGGCATTGAGCAGCCCACTTCTGGCCGGATCTATCTGGACGGGCAGGATATCACCGACAAGAGCATCACGGAACGTGCGCAGATGGGCATCAGCTTTGCCTTCCAGCAGCCGGTGCGCTTCCGGGGCTTGCAGGTTATCGACCTCCTGCGGCTGGCTGCCGGAAAGAAGATTTCCCATATCAAGGCCTGCGACTATCTTTCGGAAGTGGGGCTTTGCGCCAACGACTATCTGAACCGCGAGGTGAACAGCTCCCTGTCGGGCGGCGAACTCAAGCGCATTGAGATTGCGACGATTCTGGCGCGCAAGACCAATCTGTCCATCTTCGATGAACCGGAAGCCGGTATTGACCTCTGGAGCTTCCAGAACCTTATCCGCATCTTCGAGAAAATGCGTCAGGAAATCCAGGAAAGCTCCATCATCATCATTTCCCATCAGGAACGCATCCTGCAGATTGCCGATGAAATCATCGTATTGGCTGACGGCAAGGTGCAGGAGCAGGGGCCAGGCAATGTGATCCTGCCTAAGATCATGGATACCGAAGTCAGCATGCCCATGTGCCGGAAGTTTCAATAAAGGGGGATACACTTGATGGTAAAGATGGATGAAATTCAGAGAAGATTATTGCTCGAAGTGGCAGACCTCCATGATGTGCCGCAGGGCGCCTATAACCTGCGGGCCAATGGCAAGTCGGTAGGGCGCAGCAACAGTGCCAATATCGAAATCACCTCCAAAGAGGACGGCAGCGGCATTGATATCCACATCAAGCCTGGCACGAAGAATGAGAGTGTGCATATTCCCGTGGTCATGAGCGAGAGCGGCCTTAAGGAAACGGTCTATAACGACTTTTATATTGGCGAAGGGGCAGACGTGGTGATCGTGGCTGGCTGCGGCATCGACAACTGCGGTCATCAGGATTCGGAACATGACGGCGTGCACCGCTTCTTCGTGGGCGAGAATGCCAAGGTCAAATATGTGGAGAAGCATTATGGTTCTGGTCAGGGCGATGGCCAGCGCATCTTGAATCCGGTCACGGAAGTGACCATGGAAGCAGGTAGTTCCATGGAAATGGAAATGGTGCAGATCAAGGGCGTGGATTCCACGAGCCGCACCACGAAGGCCAATCTCAAAGCCGATGCCAGCCTGATCGTGCGGGAACGCCTGATGACGCATGGCACGCAGTATGCCTATAGCGAATACGAGGTGTGCCTGGATGGCGAAAACGCCAGCGCTGATGTGGTGTCCCGCGGCGTCGCCAAGGACAAGTCCTATCAGAAACTGGATCTGCGCATTGTGGGCAATGCGGCCTGCCATGGCCATACGGAATGCGATTCCATCATCATGGATGAGGGACGTATCCTGGCGGTACCGTCGTTGGAGGCCAATAATGTAGATGCCATGCTCGTGCATGAGGCCGCTATCGGCAAGATTGCCGGCGATCAGCTCATCAAGCTGATGACCTTGGGACTGACGGAAAAAGAAGCCGAGGAGCAGATTGTCAACGGGTTCCTGAAATAACCTGAAATAATTTTCGGCGAATTTTCTTATAATTCCCTTGTGTTATCGTGTATTTCGCGTTATACTATGTAGAAGATTCTATTTTTTGATAGGAGGGCTAGATGATGAAACACATCAAGACGGTCAACAAACCATCCATGCAGAAGACCCTGAAAACCGGCGGTTGCGGCGAATGCCAGGCTTCCTGCCAGTCCGCGTGCAAGACTTCCTGCACGGTAGGCAATCAGGTTTGCGAAAAGTAAGCAATTGCTTTATTATGGGCCTTCCCCCTGGGGGAGGGCTTTTTACTTTTATTTCTGCTTTGTGTTAGTTAGGAGTTATAATGAAAGCTAAGATTCATAAATTCGTGCAGAATGGTACCTATATATTATTGGATATCAACAGCGGTGCTGTGCACGTTATCGATAAAATGATCTACGATATCATGGATACCTTTGACGGGGAAAATGATGCCGCTGTTGTCGCTGCTTGGCAGGACAGCTATAAGAAGGCAGACCTGGAAGAAGCTCTGGATGAACTCCATGCGCTGATGGATGCCGGTGAACTCTTTGCTCCGGACATTGATGTGCCGCCGACGTTCAAGCAGAAGGGGCTCGTGAAGTCCCTGTGTTTGATGATTGCTCAGGACTGCAACCTGCGCTGCAAATACTGCTTCGGCGATGGTGGCAGCTACGGTCAGGAACGCGCCATTATGAGCCCTGAGACGGGTAAAAAGGCTGTTGACTTCCTTATAAAGAGCAGCGGTCCCCGCAAGCATCTTGAGATGGACTTCTTCGGCGGTGAACCGCTGATCAACATGAAGACCGTCAAGGCGGTGACGGAATACGCCCGCCAGCGCGAAAAGGAAACGGGCAAGAAGTTCAAGCTGACGCTGACCACCAATGGCCTCTTATTGAATGATGAAAACATCAAATGGCTCAATGACAATGACTTCTCGCTGGTGCTGTCTCTCGATGGCCGCAAGGAAGTCCATGATGCCATGCGTCCGGATGTGGGCGGCAATGGTTCCTATGACCGGGCCATCAAGAACTTCCATAAATGCCTGGATTCCCGCAAGGGCGGCGATTGGGACTACCGCGGTGTCTACACCTACCTGCGCGGCACCTACACGAAGAACAATATGGACTTCACCAAGGACGTGCTCTCCATGAATGATGAGGGCTTCGATATCCTGTCCATGGAGCCGGTTGTGCTGAAGGACAGCCCGCTGGGCTTCACGGAGGAAGACCTGCCGCGCATCTATGCGGAATACGACAAGCTCACCGAAGCTTATATGAAACGCCATCACGAGGGCAAGGGCTTCTTCTTCTTCCATTTCAATATGGACTTGTCCAACGGCCCCTGCGTAGCCAAGCGTCTGTCCGGCTGCGGCGCTGGCCATGAGTACTTCGCCGTGGCCGAAAATGGCGACCTCTATCCCTGCCATCAGTTCGTGGGGCGTGAGGGCTATCGTCTGGGCAGCCTCGACGAAGGCGTGACCGATACGAAACTCCCGCAGTACTTCCGCGAGAGCCATGTGCTCAACAAGGAAAAATGCCGTGACTGCTGGTCGAGATTCTTCTGCTCCGGCGGCTGCCATGCCAATGCCGACCTGTTCCATGGCGATATCCGCAAGCCGTATGAGATCGGCTGCGAGATCCAGAAGAAACGTCTGGAATGTGCCATCTATGTACAGGCCATGCTGGAACTCGAGAAGCTGGAAAAAGAAGACGAGTTGGCGTAAGGTATAAATGATATTTATATCATAGCGAAGAAAAGGACAATGCTCAGGCATTGTCCTTTTTTTATTGCATCCTATCATTGCTATTGTTTTTCAGCATTTATAACAAACTTAGCTCTTAAAATCTCTTATTATATCGTTGTTGTGAATTTTTTGAAAAAACATCCCTGCGTTCATCGAATAATTGCTTTAATTTATGATAAAAAGATTGACATTTGCGGGGGAGTTATTGTATTATAGTCTCTGTAAGAACTGAAACTTCTAAAAAATTTAGGGGGTATTTTTCAAATGGCAGTAAAAGTTGCTATCAATGGTTTTGGCCGTATTGGCCGTCTCGCTTTCCGTCAGATGTTCGATGCAGAGGGTTATGAAGTAGTTGCAATCAACGACCTCACGAGCCCGAAAATGCTCGCACACCTGCTGAAGTATGATTCCACGCAGGGTAAGTACAAATACGCTGACAAGGTTGAGGCTGGCGAAGACAGCATCACCGTTAACGGCAAAGAAATCAAAATCTATGCTGAAAAGGATGCAAAAGACATTCCTTGGGGCAAGCATGATGTAGACGTAGTTCTCGAATGCACTGGTTTCTACACTTCCAAAGAAAAGGCTTCTGCACATCTGGCTGCAGGTGCTAAGAAAGTTGTTATCTCCGCTCCGGCTGGTAATGACCTCCCGACTATCGTATACAACGTTAACCATGAAACCCTGACGAAGGAAGACAAGGTTATCTCCGCTGCATCCTGCACGACGAACTGCCTGGCTCCGATGGCTAAGGCTCTGAATGACCTGGCTCCGATTCAGTCCGGTATCATGTGCACGATCCACGCTTACACTGGCGACCAGATGACTCTGGATGGCCCGCAGCGTAAAGGCGACCTCCGTCGCAGCCGTGCAGCAGCTTGCAACATCGTTCCGAACTCCACGGGTGCTGCTAAAGCTATCGGCCTCGTAATTCCTGAACTGAAGGGCAAACTGATCGGTGCTGCACAGCGCGTTCCGACCCCGACTGGTTCCACGACGATCCTGAACGCTGTTGTCAAGGGCGACGTTACGGTTGAACAGATCAACGCTCAGATGAAGAAGGAAGCTACGGAATCCTTCGGTTACAACACGGAAGAAATCGTATCCAGCGATATCGTTGGCATGCGTTTCGGTTCCCTGTTCGATGCTACGCAGACGATGGTTAACCCCGTTGAAGGCGGCACGCAGGTACAGGTTGTATCCTGGTACGACAACGAAAACAGCTACACGAGCCAGATGGTTCGTACGATCAAATACTTCGCTGAACTCGGCTAATAATTTGATTGTAGCGTAAAAACTTCATAAAACGAAGATCTATTGAGGTCCGGCCTATAGAAGTGTATTGGGCCGGACCTCAATTTTTAATGCTGGAGGTTTACAAATGGATAAGAAAACCCTGAAAGATATTGACGTCAAGGGCAAAAAAGTATTTGTCCGCGTTGACTACAACGTTCCGTTCGATGAACATCAGAACATCACCAACGACACGCGTATGGTTCGCACGCTGCCGACCATCAACTACCTGCTCGATAACGGCGCAGCTGTAATTCTGGCTTGCCACATCGGCCGTCCGACTGAAGCTCGTGAGCCGCAGTTCTCCACGAAGCACCTCGTAGCACATCTGTCCGAACTCCTCGGCAAAGATGTAAAATGGGCTGCTGACTGCGTAGGCCCCGAAGCAGAAAAAGCTGCTGCTGACCTCAAGCCCGGCGAAGTTCTGCTCCTCGAAAACCTCCGTTATCACAAGGCTGAAAAGAAAAATGACCCCGAATTTGCCAAACAGCTGGCTAGCCTTGCTGACGTTGCTGTTGACGATGCTTTCGGTGTATCCCATCGCGGTCATGCTTCCAACGCTGGTATCGCACAGTACACGGAAGTGGTTGCCGGTTTCCTGATGGAAAAAGAAATCAACTACATTGGCAAGACCCTCGAAGCTCCGCAGCATCCGTTCGTGGCCATCATCGGCGGTGCAAAGGTTTCCGATAAAATCGGCGTAATCAGCAACATGATTGAAAAGGTTGACAAAATCATCATCGGCGGCGGCATGGCTCATACGTTTGACGCTGCCAAGGGCCTGCCCATCGGCGCAAGCCTCTGCGAACCGGATAAGTATGACCTGGCTCGTGAACTCTTAAAGAAAGCCGAAGAAAAGGGCGTAGAAGTAATCCTGCCGGTTGACCTCGTTATCGCTGACAAATTCGCTGCTGATGCCAACACCCAGACCGTTGATGTGGACAAAGTTCCTGAAGGCTGGCAGGCACTCGACTCCGGCGAAAAGACTTCCGCAAAATATGTGGAAGCGCTCAAAGGTGCTAAGACGGTGGTTTGGAACGGTCCTATGGGCGTGTTCGAATTCGACGCTTTCGCTAAAGGCACCCTGGCTGTGGCAGAAGCTGTTGCTAAAGCAACGGACGAAGGCGCTATCTCTATCGTTGGCGGTGGTGACTCCGTAGCAGCTCTGAAGAAGACGGGCCTCACGGACAAGATTTCCCACGTATCCACTGGCGGCGGCGCAACGCTTGAATTCCTCGAAGGCAAAGAAATGCCGGGCGTAGCAGCTATTGCAGATAAGTAAGAAAAAATAAAGATTATTGGGAGGCTATTATAATGGCTAGAACTCCGATTATTGCAGGCAACTGGAAAATGAACAACACGATCAAGGAAGGCGTAGAGCTTGTTAAGGCTCTGGCTCCTCTGGTTAAGGATGCTAAAGTAGACGTTGTGGTTTGCCCGACGGCTACGGCTCTTTCCTCCGTTTGTGAAGCAGTTAAAGGCACCAACATCCATGTTGGCGCACAGAACGTGCATTGGGAAGCAAAAGGTGCTTTCACGGGTGAAATCTCCACGGGTATGCTCAATGAGATCGGCGTAGATTACGTAGTTCTCGGTCACAGCGAACGCCGTGACTACTTCGGTGAAACGGACGAAGGCGTGAACAAGCGCGCTCGTGCTGCTTTCGCTGCTGGCATCACCCCGATCATCTGCTGCGGTGAAAGCCTCGAAATCCGCGAAGCCGGTACCTACATCGACCATGTAGTTGCACAGATTAACGCTGCTCTCGAAGGCTTCAAAGCTGACGAAGTTGCAAAACTCGTTATCGCTTACGAACCCATCTGGGCTATCGGCACGGGCAAGACGGCTACCTTTGACCAGGCTGAAGAAGTCTGCAAAGCTATCCGCGAAGCTGTTGCCAAGAAATTCGACCAGACGGCAGCTGACGCTATCCGCATCCAGTACGGCGGCAGCGTAAAACCGGCTACGATCAAAGACCTCATGCAGCAGCCGAACGTTGACGGTGCTCTCGTAGGCGGTGCTTCCCTGAAGGCTGAAGACTTCAGCGCTATCGTTAACTTCTAATCTGTGTTTCTTAGAAGGAGCATATAAAAAACATGGCAACTCTTAAAAATGCACCAGTGGCCCTCATCATCATGGATGGCTGTGGCCTCGGTGACAAAACCGACAAGAACAATGCCGTACAGGTAGCCAATACCCCTGTACTCGACGGACTTCTTGCAAACTATAAGACCAGCCAGCTGCAGGCTTCTGGCGAATTCGTCGGCTTGCCTGATGGTCAGATGGGCAACTCCGAAGTTGGTCACACCAACATCGGTGCTGGCCGCATCATCTATCAGCAGCTGACTCGCATCACGCGCGACATCAAGAATGGCGACTTCTTCAAGAACGAAGCCCTGATGTCCATCGTGAACGGCGTCAAAGAGAAGAACGGTGCCCTGCATCTGATGGGCCTCGTATCTCCGGGTGGCGTACACAGCCATCAGGATCATCTCTATGCGCTGCTGGAAATGGCCAAGAAAAACGACGTCAAGGAAGTCTATGTTCATGCATTCCTCGATGGTCGTGATGTGCCGCCCCAGAGTGCTCAGCCTTTCCTCGAAGAACTCGAAGCCAAGTGCAAAGAGATTGGCGCAGGCTGCATCGCAACCGTCAGCGGCCGTTACTATGCTATGGACCGCGACAACCGTTGGGAACGCGTGGTCAAGGCTTATGAAGCCATCACTCATGCCGAGGGCGTCAGCGCTGACAGCGCTGTAGCAGGCCTCAAGGCAAGCTATGACAATGAAGTCAACGATGAATTCGTTGTTCCGTTCGTCGTCAAAGGCTATGAAGGCATGAAGAATGGCGACGGCGCTATCTTCTTCAACTTCCGTCCGGACCGTGCCCGTCAGCTGACGCATTCCTTCGTGGATGAGACGTTTGATGGCTTTGAACGCGACGAAGACCTGAAGATCCCGTTCGCTACCTTCTCCCAGTATGAGGACGGCATGAATGCACTGGTTGCATTCCCGCCGGAATCCATTGAGAACACCCTGGGTGAGATCATCCAGAACAAGGGCATGACGCAGCTGCGCATCGCCGAAACCGAGAAGTACGCACATGTTACGTTCTTCTTCAACGGCGGCGTGGAAGAACCCTACAAGGGTGAGGATCGCATCCTCGTTCCGTCCCCGAAGGTTGCTACTTACGACCTCCAGCCGGAAATGAGCGCTGTGGAAGTTACGGATAAAGTTGTGGAAGCCATCAAATCCGGCAAATACGATTTCATCATCCTCAACTATGCAAACTGCGACATGGTAGGTCATACCGGCGTATTCCCGGCTGTTATCAAGGCTGTGGAAACGGTAGATACCTGTGTAGGCCGTTTCGTGGATGCTATCCGCGAAGTCGGCGGTGAAGTCTGCATCACGGCTGACCATGGTAATGCTGACAAGATGATGGACTATGATAACGACCAGCCCTTCACCAAGCATACCACCAACCCGGTACCGTTCATCGTGGTATCCGACCGCGTCAAGTCCGTCAAGGACGGCGCCCTCTGCGATATCGCACCGACTCTCCTGACGCTGGCAGGCGTAGAGATTCCGGCTGAAATGACGGGCAAGAACCTGGTTGAACTTTAATTAGCAGGACAGAGGCAAGCTCCCTTGAGCAAGGAGGTCAGGCATTCCTGCCTGACCATGCTAGCCCCTTGCCCAAGGCAAGCCCTCTAGTGTTATATTTTAGAAAAAGAGAGGAAACGAACAATGATTGCTTATTCACAAAAAGTGGAAGACATGGCATGCGTAGCCCAGGAAGTACACCATGGTGCTGCTCCCATTCCTGAAGAAGGCAAATGGGTAAAATCCAAAAACGTACAGGACATCAGCGGCCTGACTCACGGTATCGGCTGGTGCGCACCTCAGCAGGGCGCCTGCAAGCTGACGCTGAACGTTAAGGAAGGCATCATCCAGGAAGCTCTCGTTGAAACCATCGGCTGCTCCGGTATGACTCATTCCGCAGCTATGGCAGCAGAAATCCTGCCGGGCCTGACGGTTCTCGAAGCTCTGAACACTGACCTCGTTTGCGATGCCATCAACACCGCTATGCGCGAACTTTTCCTGCAGATTGCCTATGGCCGCAGCCAGACGGCATTCTCCGACGATGGTCTGCCCATCGGCGCAGGTCTCGATGACCTGGGTAAAGGTCTGCGCAGCCAGACGGGTACCCTCTACAGCACGCTGAAGAAGGGCCCCCGTTACCTCGAACTTGCAGAAGGCTATGTAACGAAACTCGGCCTGGACAAGGAAAACCGCGTAATCGGTTACGAAGTTGTTCAGCTGGGCAAAGTTATGGAAGCTGTTCGTGCCGGCAAAGATGCTAACGAAGCTATCAAAGCCAATACGAGCACGAAGGGCCGTTTCGCTGACGCTGTTAAGACGATCGATCCGCGCGAAGAATAAGATCGACCACTTTGCCTTCCACTTAGGGGGCGACGAAGTCGCGGGAGTCCAATGGACTCCCCGGACGTGACAGCCCAAAGGGCTGGCGGATGAGGTGGATTATCGACTATTCGTAAAGTCACTGTAAGATAAGAGAGGAATGAATAGAATGTCATTATTCGAAGGCTATGAACGCCGTATTGACCAGATTAATGAAGTTTGCAAAAAGTATGGTATTGCTTCCATCGAAGAAGCAAAAACCATCTGCGATGAAAAAGGCGTAAAAGCTTACGACATCGTAGGCGACCTGCAGCCGATCGCATTCGAAAATGCAAAATGGGCTTATACCCTCGGCGCTGCTATCGCAATCAAGAAGGGCTGCACGGCTGCTGCTGACGCTGCCAAAGCTATCGGCGAAGGCCTCCAGGCTTTCTGCGTACCGGGCTCCGTTGCTGACCATCGTAAAGTAGGTCTGGGCCATGGTAACCTCGGCGCTATGCTTCTGTCCGAAGAAGCTGGCTGTTTCGCATTCCTGGCTGGTCACGAATCGTTTGCCGCTGCTGAAGGTGCTATCGGTATCGCTCAGACGGCTAACAAAGTTCGTAAGAACCCCCTGCGCGTTATCCTGAACGGTCTGGGCAAAGACGCTGCTCAGATCATCAGCCGCATCAACGGTTTCACGTTCGTTGAAACCGAATACGATTTCAAGGCTGACAAAGTAAACATTGTCAAAGAAATCGCTTACAGCGATGGCCTCCGTGCTAAAGTTCGCTGCTACGGTGCCGAATCCGTACAGGAAGGCGTTGCCATCATGAAACTCGAGAACGTGGATATCTCCATCACGGGTAACTCCACGAACCCGACCCGCTTCCAGCATCCGGTTGCAGGCTGCTACAAGAAAGACTGCATCGAAAACGGCAAGAAGTACTTCTCCGTTGCTTCCGGCGGCGGCACGGGCCGTACGCTCCATCCGGACAACATGGCAGCTGGCCCGGCTTCCTATGGTATGACCGATACCATGGGCCGTATGCATGGCGATGCCCAGTTCGCAGGTTCTTCCTCCGTTCCGGCACACGTTGACATGATGGGCCTCATCGGCGCCGGCAACAACCCGATGGTTGGCATGACCGTAGCCGTAGCTGTAGCTGTACAGGAAGCTATGAGCAAATAATCAAGGCTTGACTGTCTAAGGCAGGATGGCTGAAAAGACTCACAAGTCTCTTTGGAGGTTTGTGAGTCTTTTTTTATTTTTCTGGCCTAGTGGCAGGAATTCAGGTCGTAATGCAGAATTATTACTAGTAGTCAATTGCAGAAAGGGTGTTTGGATTATGAATCGTTTGGGAAAGGCTTTAGGCTGTGCGTTGTTGGTATCGGCATTGGTTGGAGGAGGATCTGTGGCTAGTGCCATGAATGTCACCGGCGTCAGTAAGGCCATGACCATTGGCGATAAAACGGTGACCGCCAGCGATCAGGAGGGGAACAAGGTGAAGTTCGTCACCGATGGCAAGGTTCTGCGGCTGATGAGTGCTGATGGCACGGAGGATTATCTCTCCTTCAATAGTTTTGATGGCATCTACACCGGTGTGAGTTACAGCGTGCGGGCGATTGAGACCGCAGATCCGGCTATGCGCCTTTATGAGATAGCGGCTGACCGTCAGGGCAAGAGCTGTGGTTATTGGCTGGTGGGTAAGCATAGCAGTGGTGCCTGGACTACCTATGTATCCTGGAACAGCTTTGCCAATCTGGGATTCCGTACGGACAGATGGCATCAGCTGAAATCCACCATCGAGAATCAGCAACTGGTCGTCACGAGCTATGACAGCCGTGGCAGGATGGATTGGCGTGCCCAGGTCTTCTGGAATGATAAGGATGGCTGGTTTGGCCTGAAAAGATTTTAAAAAAAGCTATTGACAGAAGTGCCTGCTTTCGCATATAATATATTTTGTCAGTCACGGAAGTGATTGAAACTGCTGATTTAGCTCAGTTGGTAGAGCAGCTCATTCGTAATGAGCAGGTCGTAGGTTCGAATCCTATAATCAGCTCCATTGAGATTCATGGCCCCGCATGCGGGGCCTTTTTGCTGTTTGGATTTCCAGCGGATTGGGCAGGCGGGCAGCGAAAAGATGGCATCAAAAAAGCCTTCCCGGATAGGGAAGGCAAATCCTGCAAGTGGCGGAGTGGAGAGGATTCGAACCTCCGCACCGGTTACCCAGCCTAACGATTTAGCAAACCGTCCTCTTCAGCCTCTTGAGTACCACTCCGTATAGCATGGCGGAGAGGGTGGGATTCGAACCCACGGTGCCGTAAGGCATCACCGGTTTTCAAGACCGGCTCCTTAAACCACTCGGACACCTCTCCACAAAAGCAATATAATCGTAGCAGAAAAATGGAAAAAAGTCAAATGTTATTGCTATTTTTCGGGGGCAAGTGTATAATCATGGTAATGGTTTACTAATGGATAAAACGCTAGATGCACGAGATTTTGCTGGATGCGCGGTAAGGAGTGTGTATCGTGAAGCTTGACAGCTTGAAAATTGTGCTGGCATGTCTGGCAGTAGCTCTCTTTAGCTGATCTGGGGATGGATGGCGAAGAGTCGGAGCAGGGGCCCTTGGGTGCCCCTGCTCTTTCTATTTACATATGTATGTCTGATGTGGTAAAATTTTCACTAGGTGGGCAGGAATCTGCTCTGGTTATGACGAATGGTAAATAAGATTGAGCCTAGGAACCAGATGGTTCCCAAGAGAGGGGAATGATCCATGACCACAGATGATACACTTGTAAAACCAAAAGTCAAGATAAAGGTATTCGGCGTTGGCGGCGGCGGCAACAGCGTACTGATGCGCATGGGCCAGCACAATGCTTTGGATATTGAGCTCTATGCCGTGAATACGGATGCCAAGCAATTGCAGCGGGTAGAAAAAGTCGGTGTGAACTGCATTCAGATAGGTGAAGCACTTACCCGGGGACGGGGCACTGGCGGCAATATCCAGCTCGGCGAACAGGCAGCGAAGAATGACATGGCCAAATTACAGGCAGCCATGAATAGCGCGGATCTGGTCTTTATCACTGCTGGTATGGGCGGCGGCACTGGTACGGGGGCAGCCCCGATCGTAGCCCGTCTGGCCAAGGAAATGGGTATCCTCTCCGTCGGCGTGGTGACCGTGCCGTTCTCTTTTGAAGGGAACCGGAAGAAAAAATCGGCGCAGGATGGCATTACCATGATGCAGTCGCAGATGGATGCGCTGATCGCAGTGGAAAATGACAATCTGTCCAAATTGCCGGAAAATCGCCGGATGTCTTTGGTGCAGGCCTTTGAATGCGCGGATAATATCCTGAAGCAGGCAATCAACTGCGTGGCGGAACTGATCCTGACCACCGGTGTCATCAACGTCGACTTTGCCGATGTCACGACGATCTTCCGCCAGAGTGAGTCCAGTGATGCACTGCTGGGGATTGGTGTCAGTGACCGCAGTGCGGTGGACGCTGTGAAGATGGCAGCCGAGAGCCCGCTCGTGGACAAGGACTTGTCCGGTGCCCGGGGCATCATCCTCAACCTGACCGGCGACAGCACGCTGAGCCTTTATGATGTGGATGAGGCTTCCCGCTATATCGTGAAGCATACGGATCCGGAGGTCAATATCATCCTGGGCACAGTGCAGGATGAGAGTATGAAGGGCAAGGTGCAGGCGACCATCATTGCGACGGATTTTGCCGACAGCGTGGTCATGAAGGCGCCGACGGTCAAGGTGCCGGAAAGTGCCATCAAGCAGGAGACGCTGCAGAAGGAGACCTTCCAGCTGGAAACGCCGTCCTTCATGAACAAGCCAAAGGCAGAGGCAGCCCAGCCCTTTGCGATCCCCGCTTTCAAGCTGGCGGATGGGCTGGACAAGGACAAGCAGTAAGAGAGGAATAGCGATAGATTTGAGTATACATAGATTTTCCCGCACGGAACTGTTACTGGGAAAGCCTGGACTCAGCCGTCTGGCGGCTGCGACAGTAGCAGTGTTCGGCGTGGGGGGCGTAGGCTCCTTTACCGTGGAAGCCCTGGCCCGGGCTGGTGTCGGTCATTTGGTCCTGGTGGACAATGATGAAGTCAGTCTGACCAATATCAACCGGCAGCTCCATTCCCTGAGTTCCACGGTGGGAAGAATGAAGACGGAGATCATGCGGGAGCGTATCCTGGACATCAACCCTGCGGCGCAGGTAACTGTAATCAATGATTTTTATCTGCCGGATCATGCCGACAGATTTTTTATTGGCCGTTATGATTACGTGGTGGATGCCATTGATACGGTGGCGGGCAAGGTCAGCCTGGCAGTGGAATGCCAGAAGCGGCAGATCCCCATCATGTCCAGCATGGGAGCTGGCAACAAGCTGGACCCCACCCGCTTTGCGATCGCGGATATCTATAAGACGAGCGTGGATCCCCTGGCCCGCGTCATGCGCAGGAAACTCAAGGAACAGGGCGTCAAGCGGTTGAAGGTCGTTTATTCTACGGAAGAGCCGCGGCAGGTAATCCTGCCGGCTGATGGCGAGGCCGAGAAGAAGGGCAGTGCCGGACGCACCGCGCCGGGCAGCATATCCTTCACGCCTTCGGTGGCCGGACTCATCATCGCCAGCGAAGTGGTGAAGGATCTGACAGGTAATTTCGGGGAGGCAGAGAGATGAAGATTGCAGTATTAGGCTGCGGCCGCTGGGGCTCCTTTCATGCCTGGTATGCCCAGCGCATCGGCCATCAGGTGATGCTTTGGGGACGGAAGGGCTCCCACCATCTGGCCGACTTGCAGGCCACGCGGAAAAATGAGTACCTGACATTGCCGGATACGGTGGAACTTACGGATGATCTGGCGAAAGCTGTGGCCTTTGCCGAGATTGTCATCATTTCCATCAGCGCTCAGAAGCTCCGGGAATTCTGTCAGCAGCTGAAGGAACTGCCCCATCTGCAGCAGAAGCGATTCGTGCTCTGCATGAAGGGGCTGGAAATCGGCACGGGCAAACGCCTCACGACCATCATGGCAGAGGAATTGGGCACAGAGGTCAGGACCGCCGTCTGGGTTGGCCCTGGCCATGTGCAGGATTTTGTGCGGGAAATTCCCAACTGCATGGTGATTGCCGCCAAGGAAATGCAGCTGACCAAGGAACTGGTGGCAGCTTTTGCCAGCCCCCTGATTCGTTTTTACTACGGCGAAGACCTGCTGGGCACAGAGATTGGCGCAGCGGCGAAGAATGTCATGGGGCTGGCAGCGGGGATGCTCGACGGTCTGAACTATAGCAGCTTGAAGGGGGCCTTGATGGCCCGGGGCACGCGGGAGCTTTCGCGCCTGATCGAGAAGATGGGCGGCGATAAGATGACGGTGTATGGCCTGTCCCATCTGGGGGATTATGAGGCAACCTTGTTCTCTCCTTTTAGCCATAACCGCTGCTTTGGTGAGGATTTCATCCGGGGGCGGAGCTTTGCGAAGCTGGCTGAGGGTGTGTACACGGTGGAGGCCTTGATGGACATTGCCCGGGAGTATCAGCTGGAACTGCCCATCTGTGCGACGGTCTATGCGATCATCCACGAGCATAAGGA
Organism: Pseudoselenomonas ruminantium; assembly: GCF_900104055.1. GTDB lineage: Bacteria > Bacillota > Negativicutes > Selenomonadales > Selenomonadaceae > Selenomonas_A > Selenomonas_A ruminantium_C. The sequence continues at coordinate 34,534 of NZ_FNJQ01000023.1, read as the reverse complement.
ACCACAGGAAGAGCTGTTGAAATTATTTTTGCGCGACAACAAGGCGGAACTGGAATGAGCGCTGTTGCCGCCAGGATTAGGAAGGTTTTAGAAAAGGTATAAGGATCGATGAAACAATTCCCCTTTGCGATAAATACAATCAAAGAGCTGCAAGACCGTGTGGAGCAGGTGCGGGAGGAGAGCCGGCAGATGCCGGCCCTGTCCAGTGTGCTGGTGTCGGTGTTCATGGATACCAGCAAGGTACAGATGCTGCATGACATCCAGCAGGGTGTGCAGGCGGTATTTCCCGAAGCGCAGATCATCGGTGCTGTATCCAGCGGAGAACTGGTCAATGGCAAGCTGATGGAGCAGGGCGTGGTGGTCAATTTCACGCTCTTTGAGAAGTCTGCGGTGCGGGTTTTTGCCTATGATTTCCGGGAGAAGAAAAGCAATACTGCTGGCCGGGAACTGCTCTCCGTCCTGCAGGCAGACAAGGAAGCGGCAGCGGTGGAAGTGATTTCTGCCGGTTTTCATCTGGACATCAACCCATTCTTCAAGCAGTTGTCTGCTTCCCGCCGGAAGATCGTCTTCTTCGGTGGGCTGGCCGATGATGGCAGCTTAGGGAAGAACGGCTTGGTCTTCACCCATAAGGATCAGATCCGCCATGGTACAGTGGTGGCGGTCTTCAGTGGCGTGGATCTTCATGTGCAGGCCAAGTCCAGCTTTGGCTGGAAGCCCCTGGGGCGGACGATGACGGTGACCAGGATGGATGGCGATTTTTGCATGCAGGAACTGGATGGCCGTCCGCCATTGGAGGTCTTCGAGAAATATCTGGGCATCCGGAATTCAGAAAGCTTTCTGGTGGAGGCTTTGACCTTTCCCTTTTATTTCGAACGCCATGGCACGACGCTGGCCCGGCATCCCCGCCGCTGCCGCGATGATGGCAGCATGATGTTCGGCGCGGACTTCCGGGTGGGCGAACAGGTGCGGCTGGCCTATGGCGATCCGGGCGAGATCATCGACAATGCCATGTCCCTGCAGGAAAAGATGGCCAGCTTCAAGCCTGAGGCCATCTTCGTGGTCAGCTGCGTGGCCCGTTGGATGCTCCTGGGCAGTGATACGGAAAAGGAACTGGCCATCAGCAAGCATCTGGCTGCTTCGGCAGGCTTCTATGCCTATGGTGAGTTCATGCGCAATGAGAATGGGGAGATCATGGTCTCGAATATGACCTTGGTTACCATCGGCATGCGCGAAGGCCTGAGCATGGGACGGCAGTCCAATCTGGTGCCGCCGCGCCCCAAGCTCAACAAGCATCGCTCACTGATGGCCAGACTGGTGCATTTCATTGAGACGACTTCTCAGGAATTGGAGGAGTCGAACCGGAAGCTCAAGCATCTGGCCCAGATTGACCGCCTGACCGGCCTGTTCAACCGTGGGGAAACGGAGGCCAGCCTGCGAGAGCTCCTGCAGCGTGCGCAGGAATACAATGAACCTCTGTCCGTATTGATGATGGACGTGGATGATTTCAAGGTCATCAATGACAGTTATGGCCATGCCATAGGGGACGATACCTTGAAGAGCATTGCCAAGATCCTGCAGTCGAATACCCGTCGGGGCACGGATGTTCCCGGACGCTGGGGCGGCGATGAATTCTTCGTGGTCCTGCCGGGGTCTGGCAATGAGCGGGCAAGAGTGATTGCAGAACGGGTGGGACGCCTGATCAATGAGCAGGCTGTTCTGCCTGATGGCTCCATTGTCACCACCAGTATTGGCGTGGTGACGGCTGCTTCGGATGATACACCGGATACCCTCTTCAAGCGGGCGGATGGTGCGCTCTATGAGGCCAAGCAGATCCGGGGCAAGAATAATGTGGTTGTGCACTAAACACTAATGGAATAGTGCGTATTGAAGGGAGGAACACAATGGCAGTTTTAGCCGCGATAATTTTCGTATTCATGTACATGGTGATCGTATCGGAGAAGATACACCGCACGGTGGCAGCGATGCTGGGTGCTACATCCATGATCCTTTTGGGCATCCTGTCCCAGGAGCAGGCGCTTCATCATGTTGATTTCAACACACTGGGGCTTCTGGTAGGTATGATGGTGCTGGTTGGCGTTACCAGCCATACGGGGCTCTTTGACTACGTAGCCATCAAAGCGGCCAAGGTGGCCAAGGCGGAGCCGAAGCGCATCCTGGTTTATCTGGCACTCATCACGGCGGTATTCTCCGCCTTCCTGGATAATGTGACCACGGTACTCTTGATGGTGCCGGTGACGTTCAGCATTACCCAGAAACTGCATCTGAAGGCGAATCCGTTCCTGCTCACGCAGATCATCGCCTCCAATGTCGGTGGTACGGCAACGCTTATCGGTGATCCGCCGAATATCATGATTGGCAGCGCGGTCAAGGAACTGACCTTTGTGGCCTTCATTGAGAATCTGGCGCCCATTGCCATCCTGAACCTGATTATCGTGATCTTCCTCGTGGAGTTCATCTACAAGAAGGGACTCCATACCAAGCCGGAGCTGCAGGCTGAACTCATGACCATGGATGAGCATAAATCCCTGAAGGACCGCCGCCTGCTGAAGAAGTCCCTGTTCGTGCTGACATTGGTGATCTTAGGCTTCTTCACGCACTCTTTCACGCATATCGAATCTTCCATGATTGCCCTGACCGGTGGCTTTCTGCTGCTGCTCCTGGCAGGCGGCAGCCATCATCTGGTGGAAAGCGCCATGAAATCCGTGGAATGGGCGACGATCTTCTTCTTCATCGGCCTCTTCATCGCGGTAGGCGGCCTGATTGAAACGGGGATCATTGGCAGTCTGGCCAGTCAGGCTGTGGAACTCACTGGCGGTGATGTGACCGCAACGTCCCTGCTGGTACTTTGGCTCAGTGCCCTCGTCTCGTCGGTATTGGACAATATCCCATTCGTGGCCACGATGATCCCACTGATCCAGAATATGGGTGCGATGGGCGTCAGCAATCTGGAACCCATCTGGTGGAGCCTGGCACTGGGGGCCTGCCTGGGCGGCAACGGTACATTGGTCGGTGCTTCAGCTAATCTGATCGTGGCAGGGCTGGCCGCAGAACGCGGCGTGAAGATCACTTTCATCAATTATTTCAAGATTGGTTTTCCAATCATGCTCTTGACGATTGTGCTGTCAACGGTGTATGTTTATATCCGGTACCTGATTTGACCGGTATATGGCTCATGAATTCCGGTGGGATTTGTGAGCCATATTTTTTTACTAAATGTCTTTATTGGCAGGACTTTGGTGGTAAAAAGCGAAGCCTGTACATTGAAGGAGGAGTTTTTCTTGGCAAAATTTGGTGGACGTGGTTATGGCATGGCCATTCTCTTTGTGGTGATCGGTGCGATTTTAGGTGGAATCCTGGGGCAACTGCTGACAGGCGTGGAGGCTTTGAGCGGTGTGATGCCCTATCTGGTGAATACGTTTCCCGTGTTTGACACGTCAGCATTCACCATCAATCTTTATGTGATCCAGTTGACGATCGGACTGGCTTTTGCGCCGAATCTTATGAGCATCCTGGGCATTGTCATTGCCTTGCTTTTGTTCCGCCGTTACTGAGAAAGGAGTTGTTCTTATGTTTATCTTAGCATCAGGTTCGCCACGGAGGAAGGAACTCCTTCAGCAGATCAATGCCCGTTTTGATATCCGTATCAGCGCTGCGGAGGAACTGTCAGGCGATGGCGTGAGCCCCGCAAAGCTCGTGGAAAAGAATGCAGCGGCCAAGGCACTGGCCGTGGCCCGTCTGCATCCCAATCAGGCGGTGCTGGGCGCCGATACGGTGGTGGCTTTGGACGGGCATACCTATGGAAAACCGGACAGCCGCGAGGATGCAGTGCGGATGCTGAAGGAATTCTCGGGCAGGACGCATGAGGTGCTCACAGGGATTGCCTGGGTGAATAACGAACATCTCTTTACCGATGTGGTGAAGACGGAGGTCGAATTTGCCCAGCTGGCCGATACGGAAATCGAGCGCTATGTGAAGAGCGGGGAGCCTATGGACAAGGCCGGAGCTTATGCTATTCAGGGCGCAGCGGCTGAATTCATCGTGGGCATCCATGGTTCCTTCACCAACGTGGTAGGACTGCCCCTGAACGCGACTGTCCGGTTGGCGCGAAAGGCAGGCGTGAATTTGTATGGCGATTATGGTGAGGGATTTACCCCCTGAGGAGCGCCCCAGGGAGAAACTATTGCTTTACGGCGCGGCGGCACTGAGCAATGCAGAGCTTTTGGCAATCCTCTTACGCAGCGGCACGAAAAAGAAGTCGGTGCTGCGCATTGCGGAGGAGATCCTGGCGCATATCAAGGAGCAGGGGCTTTCAGGCATGGTGCATATTTCCGTGCCGGAGCTGGCAAAGATCGATGGCATCGGCCGGGTGAAGGCCGCAACACTGCAGGCGGCCATTGAACTGGGGCGGCGGCTGTCCATGCAGCAGGCAGCCAGGATCGAGGTCATCAATGGCCCCGCAGATGTGGCCCATTATGCGATGCCCCGTTACCGCTTCGAGCAGAAGGAGCATTTTGCCGTGCTGCTCCTGAATACCAAGAATCATGTCTTGGGCATGCCGGAGGTGTCGGTGGGGAGCTTGTCGGCTTCCATCGTCCATCCCCGGGAGGTCTTCCGCGCGGCCATCGACTATGCCGCGGCCGCCATGATCCTGCTGCACAACCATCCCAGCGGTGATCCCACGCCGAGCCGGGAGGATATCGCTGTCACCGAGCGCATGGTCAAGGCCGGGAAAATCATGGATATACCGGTGCTGGACCATGTGGTGCTGGGGCATGAGCGTTTTACGAGCTTGAAGGAGAAGGGGCTCATACATTAAAGAAAAAAATCTGAAAAAAAAATAGTTTGCCTGTTATCAAAATAACTATCTTGTGTTACAATAAGATAGTTATTTTTTACATTGAATCAATACGCTCTAGAACTTGCAGCGTAGATATATGGTTATCTGAAGGGAGTTTTTTGACAAAATGTGGAGTCTGTTTGGCGGTTTTTCGCACGATATGGGTATTGACCTGGGCACGGCTAACACGCTGGTGCATGTGAAAGGCAGAGGCATTGTGCTGCGTGAACCTTCCGTAGTGGCAATCAAGAGTGATACGGGTGATGTCCTGGCGGTTGGTGAGGAAGCAAAGCAGATGATCGGCCGTACGCCGGGCAACATCGTCGCCATCCGTCCCATGAAGGACGGTGTTATCGCGGACTTTGACGTGACGCAGGCCATGCTCAAGTATTTCATCCGCAAGGCCATGAATACGAAGTCCTTTGTTCGTCCCCGCGTGGTTGTCGGCGTTCCCTCCGGTGTCACGGAAGTGGAAAAGCGTGCCGTAATCGATGCTGCACAGCAGGCTGGTGCCCGTGAAGCTTATCTGATCGAAGAGCCGATGGCAGCAGCTATCGGTGCCGGCCTTCCCGTTGAGGAAGCTACGGGCAGCATGGTTGTCGATATCGGCGGCGGCACGACGGAAATCGCCGTGATTTCCCTGGGCGGTATCGTGGTAAGCTGCTCCATCCGCATCGGCGGTGACGAAATGGACAGCGCTATCGTGCAGTACATCAAGCGCATGTACAACCTCATGATTGGTGAACGCACGGCTGAGGCTATCAAGATGACCATCGGTACGGCCATCGTGACGCCGGAAGCGGACAAGACCATGGAAATCCGCGGCCGCGACCTCGTTTCCGGTCTGCCCAAGACCTTGACCATTCAGGCCAAGGAAATCCGTGAAGCGCTCAACGATCCCATCTACAAGATCATCGATGCCGTCAAGGGTACCCTCGAAAAGACGCCGCCTGAGCTGGCAGCTGATGTTATGGACCATGGCATCATGATGACCGGCGGCGGTGCACTGCTTACGAACCTCGACAAGCTCCTGTCTCACGAGACGGGCATGCCGGTGCTGGTTTCCGAAGATGCGCTCTCTTGCGTAGGCGAAGGCACGGGCCGTTCCCTCGAGAACATCGAGCTGTTGAAGCGTGTGGTCATGACCAGCAAGAAGCTGAGAAGCTGATATAAAAAATGAGTAATCGTGTAAGAAGAGATAAGGAAGACGGACGCAAAGGCTGGGCCATGGTGTTTGTCACCATCAGCCTCTTTTGCATCATATTCTTTGCTGCCCGGGGCCGCTTTCAGGCGCCGGTGAGCAGCCAGGCGGTTTCTTTGGCCTTGTCACCGTTCCAGCAAGCTGTGTCCTGGGTAGCCAATGAGATCCACTATGTGACCAGTGCGGTATGGGAGATATCCACGTTGTATGAGCAGAACAAGATGCTCCGGAACGAAGTGGAGCAGCTGCGTGGCATCAACCTGCAGGCCAATGAGGCACTGGCGGAAAATGAACGCCTGCGGGCCATCGTGGGCTACCAGCAGACCGCCCGTCAGTTCGATATGGTGGCTGCCCGCGTTATCGGCCGTGAGTCCGATACCTGGTCCCGGATGATCGTCATCGACCGGGGAACGGCTAGCGGCGTCAAGGAAGATATGCCGGTAGTGACGCCGCAGGGCCTCGTGGGCCGGGTGGTGGAAGCCGGCCCGAATTCATCCAAGGTACAGCTGATCTTAGATCCGCGTTCGTCGGTGGGCACCATTGTCCAGCGGGCGGAATCCCGGGTAACGGGCATCGTGCAGGGCGATATGGACAATCCCACCATGCCGCAGATGGTGAATATTCCCAAGAATGCGGATGTGGTTGAGGGCGATGTCATCGTGACCTCCGGTTTCGGCGGCATCTTCCCCAAGGGAATCATCGTGGGGCTCGTGAGCAGCCTCAAGAATGACGACGGCGGCCTGCTCAAGATTGGCGTATTGGAATCGGCAGTAGATTTCCAGAAGCTTGAGGATGTGCTGGTAATCACGGCCTCTCGCGAGGCACCGCCGGAACCGATCAAACCGCCGCCGCAGACGCCGGGCACGGAGACAGATCCGCAGGCGCAGGCAGCCGCTAAGGTGGAGGCGTCGAAATGAGTAACTTTGGCAAGCTGGCTGTCTTCGTGGTGATCCTCTATGTGCTGCAGACTTCGTTTTTCCCCTTGATTGCCTATCATGGCATCAGTCCGGATTTCATGCTGCTCTTGACGGTGTCCTATGCTTTCTTGAAGGGCACGGAAAAGGGCACGCTGATGGGTTTTCTCACCGGCTTGCTGATGGATCTGGCCACGGGAACCTTTTTGGGCATCCATGCGTTCACCCATTTGATTGTCGGCAATATCTGCGGGCGTTTTGCCAACCGGGTTTACAAGGAGCAATTTTTCCTGCCGGTGTTCGCATCTTTAGGGGTAACGGCGTTTAACTATTTTATTTTAGCGTTACTTATGGTATTATTAGGTTATCGCTTTAATCCGATCAGCAATGTGCAGGTTACACTGCTGCCCATGCTGATCTATCAGCTGGCGTTTGCCTATCCGGTGCATTATCTGACCTATCAATTGGATAAGAAACTCAGCGCTAAAGAAACAAACTGATTAAGGCACCTGCAAGGGTGTCTTATTTTATGGGAGAGATAATTTTTGGTCGAAAATGACGAATATGGCGGCAGAATAAATGTCCTGGGCTGGCTGTCGGTGCTGGTGATTGCCGTCCTGATCGGGCGGGCGGGCTACCTGCAGATCTATGATGGCGAGCATTATGCCCGCCTGGCGGAAGGGAATCGCATCCGCATCATCCCCACCATGGCACCCCGGGGAACATTTTTTGACCGCAATGGTGAACTGTTGGTGCAGAACCGTCCGGGCTTTGCCGTATCGCTGATGCCGGTGATGACGAAAATCGATCCGGTGGTCGTGGAGCGTCTGTCGGAGCTGCTCAAAGTGCCGGTGGAGGAAATCAACAAGAAGATCGAGGCGCATACGGGCTTCGATCCCATCCGCATCAAGGCCGATGTGACGCCGGACATTGTCACCATCATCGAGGAACAGAAGAATATCTACCCCGGTGTGATCATCGAGGTGCAGCCCATCCGCGACTACATGAACAAGGAAGAAGCGGCGCATACCTATGGCTATGTCAGTGAGATCAACGACATGGAGCTCGAGAAGAAAAAGGATGAGGGCTACAAGAGCGGGGATATCATCGGCAAGTTCGGTCTCGAGAAGATCTACGATAAAGAACTGCGCGGTGAGAACGGCGGCCAGCAGGTGGAAGTCGATGTAACGGGCAAGCCCGTGCAGATCATTGGCAACAAGCCGCCGACGCCTGGCGACGACCTCTATCTGACCATCGACAAGAACCTCCAGACAGCGGCGGAAAAGGCCGTGGATGACCAGCTCAAGCAGATTCATGCCAATGCGGCTGCGGCCGTGGCCATGAATCCCCTGACTGGGGAGATCTATGCGATGGTCAGCCGCCCGGCCTTTGATCCGAACCTCTTTGCCCATGGCATTTCGGCCAAGGATTGGAACAAGCTCAACAACAATCCTTACCATCCGATGGATAACAAGGCCATTACCGGCGAATATCCGCCGGGTTCAACCTTCAAGATCGTCACGGGTACGGCAGCCCTTACCGAGGGGGTAGTGAGTCCTTCCGAACTCATCATGGACAGCGGTCATCATTGGATCATCCCAAAGGGCAATGCCGATGGTGAGGCATTAGGCCTGATCAACTTCCAGCAGGCTATGGCTCATTCCGATAACGTGTATTTCTATGAAATGGGTAACCGCCTGGGCATTGACCGCATCGAGAAATATGCCCGGATGTTCGGCCTGGGCAAGATTACCGGCATTGACCTTCCCTATGAGTCCGATGGCCTCGTAGCCAACCGCCGTTACAAGGAAAAGAACTTCGAGGACGGCGAATGGTATCTGTCGGAAACCTTCGACGCCGCCATCGGTCAGGGCTTCAATCTGGTGACGCCACTGCAGGCGGCCATGGTCATGGGCGAGATTGCCGCTGACGGCAAACGCTATAAGCCGCATCTGGTAAACCGCATCGTGGGGCCGGACGGCAAGACCGTGAAGGAATTTACGCCGGAACTCATAGGCCAGCTGGATGTGCCGATGGAGGATATCCAGTTGGTGCAGGCAGGCCTGCACGATGTTACCAAATACGGTACGGCTGCATCCATCTTCAAGGGCTTCCCGATTGAAATCGCTGGTAAAACCGGTACCGCGGAGAACCCGCATGGCCGTGACCATGGCTGGTTCGTAGCCTATGGTCCTTTCGGGGCACCGAATATCGTGGTAGCGGTCATCGTGGAACAGGGCGGTTACGGTGCTCAGTCTGCCGTGCCGATTGGCCGCAAGATCCTGGAAGCCTGGTTTGGCCTCAACAAGCCGGATCCAGCCAAGCAGCCTGCTGGCGAGCAAAAGAAACAGTAAAGAAAGACTATATTATATAGAAACGAGGGCAGCTATGAGTGAAGATATTGTAAAAATCAAGGGAACTTCCCTTGGCTTACAGCTGAGCTTTGCCCCGGAGGCATCTTTTGAAGAGGTGCGGGAAAATCTGAGGCAAAAACTCGAATCCGGCACAACCTTCTTTTTGCGGGGCACTTTGGTGCTTATCCCGCGGGATGTGTTCATGGGCAGTGAAAGAGATGAACTTCAGCATCTGTTCCATGAGTATGGCCTGATCTGCCGTACCCAGAAGCCGGAGACTGAACAGGCAAAACAGCCGGAAGCGAAGGCTACGGTTCCGCCGGCACCCCAGCCGGCAGTGCCACCAGCCAGCCAGCCTGAGGAATTGAAACCGCAGGAAATGGTAGTGGTCAACAAGACCTTGCGCGGAGGGCAGGAGATTCGCACGAAGTCCTCGGTGCTGGTCTGCGGCAACGTCAATCCCGGCGCGCAGATCATCGCGGGGGGCAGCATCGATATCCGGGGCACCTGCCGGGGCATGGTTCATGCCGGTGCCTACGGTGACAGCACGGCCTTCATCATCGCCGACCACTTAATGCCTACCCAGATCAGGATATCGAACCTGATTGCCCGTTCCCCGGACGAAATGGAAAAGACTGATCGCGCGGAACGCGCGTCCATCAAGGATGGTCAAATCGTAATCGAACCAATAGAAAGGCAGGATAAGACAATATGAGTGAAATCTACGTAATTACCTCTGGCAAAGGCGGTGTTGGCAAGACTACGACCACGGCTAACTTAGGTATGGGACTGGCTATGCGCGGCAAGAAGGTAGTATTGGTGGATACCGATACGGGCCTGCGCAACCTCGACCTCATGCTGGGGCTCGAGAACCGTATCATGTACGACCTGATTGATGTGACGGAAGGCCGCGTGGCCTTCAAGAAGGCTTTGGTCCGTCATAAGAAATATGAGAACCTTTTCCTGCTGCCGACTTCGCAGGTAAAGGATAAGATGTCCGTGAATCCGGAACAGCTTGTAAAGCTTTGCGATGAACTGCGCCGTGAGTTTGACTACATCCTGATCGACTGCCCCGCTGGCATCGAACAGGGATTCAAGACGGCCATCGCTGCTGCCGACACGGCGCTCGTGGTAACCATGCCGGAAATCGCGGCTGTACGTGATGCCGACAAGATCATCGGCGAGCTCGGACGTGCGGACAAGGAAAACATCAAGCTCATCGTTAACCGTATCCGTCCCTCCATGGTGGAAAGTGGCGAGATGCTGGATATGGATGATATCAATGATATCCTTTCTCTGGACTGCATCGGCCAGGTACCGGATGACATCAAGGTCGTTACGGCCGCCAACCGCGGTGAGCCTTGCGTGGCTTCCGATGACAGCCAGGCAGGTCAGGCCTACCGCAATATCGTAGCCCGGATGCTCGGTGAAGATGTCCCCTTTATGGACTTCCATAAAGAGGGCTGGTGGACGCGTCTTAAGCATATGTTCAGAAGATAAGGAGGGGTTATATGTTGGAGGCATTGATGAAAATATTTGGCAAGAAGGAGCAGTCGGGCAAGATCGCCCATGACCGCTTGAAAGTGGTGCTTATCCATGACCGTGCAAATATTTCCCCCGAAGTTATGGATAATCTGAAGAACGACATTATCAAGGTGATTTCTAATTATATGGAAATCAACCAGCATGATATGGAAATCTCCCTGGCCAATGATGATGATTCTGTGGCACTCGTAGCCAATATCCCCGTCAGCAGCATGAAGCATGACAAGGGCTGAGGGAAGAGTTGAACGACAGAAATGACTAAATCCATTTTACGCCGTACGGACCTTACGCTTTTGGCGGCCACGGCCGGCATCATCATCATGAGTCTGGTGATCATCGGCAGTGCCACCCATGTCAATACGCCCGGTGACGAGCGCTATTGGTATGTGGCCCGACAGGGCCTCTTTGCGGCGGTGAATATCGCTTTTGCAGCTTTTCTGATGAACTTTGATTACAAGATGCTGCAGGGCTACGGCAACAAGCTCTATATCTTCAATCTGATCATGCTGCTGGCCGTCATGCTCGTGGGGCAGTCGGCCCTGGGGGCCCAGCGCTGGATTTCCATCGGCCCCATCAGCATCCAGCCGTCGGAGTTTTCCAAGATCATCATGATCGTGTCCCTGGCTACCATGCTCGAGGAGCGCGTGGGCAAGCTCAATACGCTCCATGACCTGCTGCCGGTGGCCGCCTATGTGGGTGTGCCCTTCCTGTTGGTGCTGAAGCAGCCGGACTTGGGAACTTCGCTGGTATTCATGGCCATTTTCCTGGGCATGATCTTTGTCTGCGGCATCAACCTGCGCCTGCTAGGCGGACTCTTTGCGGCTGGCATTGCCATGATGCCGATACTCTGGCATTTCCTGAAGGACTATCAGAAGATGCGCATCATGGTTTTCATGGACCCGAATGTGGACCCGCTGGGTTCGGGCTATCATATCATCCAGTCCAAGATAGCCATCGGTTCCGGCATGCTCTTTGGCAAGGGGCTCTTTGAGGGCACTCAGAGCCAGCTGAACTTCCTGCCGGAAAACCACACGGACTTTATCTTCGCCGTGGTGGGTGAGGAACTGGGCTTTATCGGCGTCGTGTTCCTGCTCCTGCTGTACCTCGTGGTACTTTGGCGTGGCGTGCAGATTGCCAAGGATGCCAGTGATATCTTCGGCCGTCTGCTGGCTGTGGGCATCACGTCCATGCTGGCCTTCCATGTACTGGTCAACGTGGGCATGACCTTAGGCATCATGCCGGTAACCGGCATCCCGCTGCCGCTGATGAGTTACGGCGTCAGCTCGCTGACTACGAATATCATGGCGATAGCGATACTGCTAAATATACAATTACGCAAGAAAAAACTAGAATTCTAGAACTGAAAAGCCTTCCCCTCAAGGGGAAGGCTATATTTAAACTGAATGAAAGATGTATGGAGGAATAAAATAACATGGTACAACTCAATCATGAGGTGCTCCAGTCGGTATTGAAGCCGTCCCGTTATACCGGCGGCGAATGGAATGCAGTGGTCAAGGATTGGGATAAGGTGGACTGCACCTTTGCCTTGGCCCTGCCCGATGTCTATGAAGTGGGCATGAGCAACTTAGGCCTGGCCATTCTCTATGAGATCCTGAACCGCGAGAGTGATATTGCCGCAGAAAGAGTCTATGCGCCTTGGACGGATATGGAAGCGGAGATGCGCAGCCGCAATATCCCGCTGTTCTCCCTGGAAACGAAGCATGAACTCTCGCAGTTCGACTTTTTCGGCTTCTCCCTGCAGTATGAGATGATCTATTCCAACGTGCTCAATATGCTGGACCTGGCTGGGATTCCGCTCTGGGCCAAAGAGCGTGGCGAGGACATGCCCTTTATCGTGGGCGGCGGTCCTTGCGTCTACAATGTGGAGCCGATTGCGGATTTCTTTGATTTCTTCATCGTCGGTGAAGGCGAAGAGGTTATCGTCGAGGTGTCCAAGGCCCTGATCCAGTGGAAAAAGGCCGGCCGTCCCGGCGGCAGACGCGGCTTCTTGGAGCGCCTGCTGACCATGGATGGCATCTATGTGCCGTCCTTCTACGAGCCGAAATACACGGCAGATGGCCATTATGAAAAGCTTGAACCTTTGCACGCCAATGCTAAGTCTGTTATCTATAAGCGCGTCTGCAAAAATATGGATGAAGCCATGAGCGTGGAGCACCCGCTGGTGCCTTCGATGGATATCGTGCATAACCGTGCCATGCTCGAACTCTTCCGCGGCTGCTCTCGTGGTTGCCGTTTCTGTCAGGCCGGCATCTGTTACCGTCCGGCCCGCGAGCGCACCGAAGAGAACCTCAAGCAGATGGCTCGCGGCCTCGTGGACAGCACGGGCTACAACGAGATGAGCCTGACCTCGCTTTCCTCGGCGGATTATTCCTGCCTGGGGCGTCTCGTGGATGACCTGATGCTGGACTTCAAGGACGAGGAAGTAAGCTTTTCCCTGCCTTCGCTGCGTATCGACAGTTTCTCCATCGATCTGGCGCATAAGATGCAGCAGGTGCGCAAGTCCGGCTTGACCTTTGCGCCCGAAGCGGGCACGCAGCGTCTGCGCGACGTGATCAACAAGGGCGTAACCGAAGAAAACCTGATGAACGCCTGCGCTTCGGCCTTCAAGCAGGGGTGGAAGCAGGTCAAGCTCTATTTCATGATGGGCCTGCCGACAGAAACCGATGAAGACGTGATTGGCATTGCCAAACTGGCCAAGAAGGTCGTGGACCTCTATACGGAGATCAAGGGCAAGCGGGGCTGCAAGGTCACGGTGTCCGTATCCTGTTTCGTGCCGAAACCCTATACGCCGTTCCAGTGGTTTGGCCAGCTGCCGATTGAAGAATTCCAGCGCCGTCAGGAACTTTTGAAGGAGCATATCACCGACCGGGCCATCACCTTCAACTACCATGATGCCCGTCTGTCCGTGATCGAAGGCGTATTTGCCCGCGGTGACCGGAGACTTTCCCAGGTGCTCTATCAGGCCTGGCAGGATGGTGCCAAGTTCGATGGCTGGACGGACCTCTACAAGCATGAAGTCTGGATTGAGGCCATGGAAAAATGCGGCATCGATGGCAAGTATTACAGCCAGCGCACCCGTGACTTCAATGAGGCCCTGCCTTGGGATATCACTTCGCCGGGCGTCAATAAGGACTTCTTATTGCGTGAATGGCAGAAGGCCATGCAGGAGGCACTGACCGAAGACTGCCGCCGCGGCAAATGCTCGGCCTGCGGCATCTGCCCGAATTTGGGCGTGCATGTCATGGACTATGCCAAGGAAGAGGCGGCGCGCAACTATCAGTCGCCGGAACTGCCCGCGAAAGTTCACCGCGATCCCAAGGATTCCGGCCGTCCGCGTACGCTCTATAAATACCGTGCGGAAATCACCAAGGGCGAAGACCTGCGCTATGTGTCCCATCTGGACTATGCCAATATCTTCATCCGCGCCTTCAAGCGTTCTGGTTTGCCCATGGCATATTCCGAGGGCTTCAACCATCATATGAAGGTGTCCTTTGCGTCGGCCCTGTCACTCGGCGTGACAAGCGTCGCCGAGTATATGGAGTTCGAACTCCTGAAACCCGTCTGCCAGCCGGAAGTATTCGATAAATTGAAGGCCCAGCTGCCGCCGGGCGTGGAGCTCAAGGAGCTTCGTGAAGTCAAGACCAAGCAGAAAGCTATGATGGCACAGGCTGATGAAGCCAAATATGCAGCTTATATGCCGCTCTATGGGGATTTTGCCCTTGCCGAAGCGGCAGTGAAGAAGTACAATGAAGCCGGTGAAGTGAATTATCAGCGTGTTACGCCGAAGAAGAAACGCGATATTGAGCTGAAGAAGTATATGAAGCAGCCGGTAGCGATTTCCTGCGAAGGGAATGAGTTGATCTTGGCTATTGATATTGCGATTACGGATAGTGGGAGTGTGAAACCTAGCGAGGTTATTGCGGCTTTGGTGGAGCAGTTTGAGATGCCTGTAAAAGCTACAGAGGCGAAGATTGTTCGCACAGCGATGCTTTCTAATGGTAAAAGGCTTGTGGAACTTGTTTAATGCGCTGTTCTGTACTTTTCTTTGGCGCAAAGAAAAGTACCAAAAGAAAACGCGGGCTGAAATCCCATCCGGGGATTTACGCCCGCCTGCGCCCTTCCTTGGGCGCTGGGCAACGATATAGCTTTATCGGTTTGAGGCAGGAGGTAAAGCCTTCCCCTTAAGGGGAAGGTGGCGGCTCTTTTTAGAGTCGCCGGATGAGGTGGAGAAGTAACAATTATTTCGATGATATAAAAACAGGGGAGGTGAATGGATGAAATCTATACTTGTAACTGTCGTACCCGAGGAGATAAAGGTCGCTGTGATGGAGGATGGCAAGCTGTCCTCCATCGAAGTAGAGCGTGCGACTCATAGTCATCTGGTCGGCAATATCTATAAGGGACAGGTGCAGAATGTGCTGCCGGGGATGCAGGCGGCGTTTGTGGATATTGGGACCGGGAAGAATGCGTTCATGTATATCGGCGATGGGATGCCGGCGGATATGAAGCAGGCACTCTCCAAGCCGCAGAAGATCCATATTGGGCAGCAGATTCCCGTGCAGATCGTGAAGGACGCGATCGGTTCCAAGGGGCCGCGGGCGACCACGCATATCACGCTTCCGGGGCGGCATGTGGTGCTTTTGCCCACGGCGGCCTATATCGGGATGTCGCGGCGCATCGAAGAGGAGGCGGAGCGCACCCGGCTGCATGATATCGCTTCGCGCATCTGCCCTGAGGGCATGGGACTGATCATCCGCACTGTGGCGGCCGGGGCCAGCGAAGAAGCCCTGCGGGAGGATGTAGAATATCTGGCCAAGCTCTGGCATTCGCTTATGTCCCGTTTCAAGATGAAAAGCAAGGGAGCCAATCTCCTTTACCGGGATGCGGATCTGATCATCCGCATCGTACGGGATAATCTGACCGCTGAGGTGGCGGAGATGCTGATTGATGACCAGGCCGTCTATCAGCGTGTGCATGATTTCGTGAAGCTGCTGTCTCCGGAACTTTTGCCCAAGATCAAGTTCTATGAGGACAAGGAGCCGCTGTTCAAGGCTTATGGACTTGACGAAGAAGTGGCGAATCTCGGCAGCCGGACGGTGGAACTGCCATCCGGAGGCTTTCTCGTGCTCGATAAGACCGAAGCCCTGACGGTAATCGATGTGAATACCGGCAAGTACACGGGCAGCACGAACTTAGGTGAAACCGTCTATGCCACCAATCAGGAGGCCGCCGAGGAAATCATGCGGCAGCTGCGCCTGCGGGATATCGGCGGCATCATCATCGTGGATTTCATCGATATGGAAAAAGAGGAGCAGAAGGAGAATTTGCTCTTGCACCTGCGGGAGCTGGCCAAGCTCGATCCGACCAAGACCAATATCGTGGATATCACGAGCCTGGGCCTGGTGGAAATCACCCGCAAGAAATCCCGGCAGAACCTCGACAGCATCATCTACAGTGAATGTCCTATCTGTCATGGCCGGGGCCGGGTGGAATCGCCGGAAACGGTCAGCATCCGCATTGCGGCCGATATCCGCCGCATGGAGCATAAATCCCATGCCGAAGATGGCTATGAGATTGAAGTCCATGAGACCGTGGCCGAAGAACTGCGGCACAATCAGCTGCTTATGAACCTGGCGGCTGAATTTGCCATGGATATCAAGGTCACAGCGGCACCGGGCATGCATCCTGAGAATTATTCCATCCTGCAGCAAAACTGAATGAATAGCAAAAGCAGACGGCTGACATTGGTCAGCCGTCTGCTTTTGTTTTCGTAGACTCTTTCATTCGACGTTGTTTTTCCTTGCGCAGGCGTTTGTTTTCATACATGCACTGGTCTGCCCGGCGGGCAACGTCAATTACATGGGAGTCAAGCTGCGCATCGTATACGGCCAGCCCCATGGTCACATGTGCCTGTTCCCAGTCGGAAGCGGCTGCAACACAGAGCTCCTCCCGCTTTTGCCGGAAGAGGCGGAACAGCTCATCCCTGTTCTGGAAATCTTCCCCTCGCAGGAGGACGGCAAATTCATCTCCGCCGATGCGGAACACGGGACTGTGCTTGAACGTGCGGCAGATCAACTGGCTGGCAGTCTTGATATACACATCGCCTTTGTCATGGCCAAATACATCGTTGATGTATTTGAGATTGTCGCAATCAAAGACGCCTACGGCAAATTCCAGTGTCTTTGCGGGATCTTCCATCTGTTCCTGTAATTTCTGTATATAGGACTCATAACTGGCTTTGTTGTGGACGGAGGTCATCGCATCGATATAAACCTGCCGGTTGAGGTGGTTGATATGTTCCTGTGTCTGCTTGATGAGCTGTTTGAAGGTCCGGGTGAGTAGTCCAACCTCATCGTTTTCGTTATAATCCAGTGCAATTTCATAATTGCCGGCTGCTACCTGCCTGGCTGATTCCGTGAGGTCGAGCAGCGGTTTGGTGATGCGCTCGGCAAAGCGCAGCATGATGAAGCTGACAAGCAGCAGGATGATCAGCGCAGCGAAGAGGATGCGCCGGATCAGGGTTTGCCAGCCGCTGTTGATTTCCGCTAATGGAACGGTTACGTAAAGCTGCATGCCATTGCTCAGGGGGAGCCAGACGGCTTCCTTGTTGATACCGTTGAAATGATAGTGGATATGCTGGTCCCCGACAACCTGGTCCGGGGCACCCATCGCGACTTTTTCGCCGTATTGCAGGACGGAATCCATCTGCGGATGGTAGACGACATTGGAATCCGCATCGAGGATGAAGGCATAGCCGTGATCGAAGAGCCTGATCTTGCCTGCTTCCTGAGCCAGTGTCTCATAGTCGATTTCCATGCCGATTACTCCCACGAATTGCTTCTGCCAGTAAATCGGCACGTTGTAGGAAATCACCCGGGTGCCTAGATTTTCGGTATCATAGGGAGGCAGCCAGATGCTCTTGCCGAGCATTTTGGGGATGGTGAACCATTTGGGGGCGACAGGGATATTGGTATTGTATTGGGTCAGGTCGGTTACGGGATGTTCGCGAAAATTGTCTTCGTCTGTTTTTACATACCAAAAGCCTTTTACCGTCGGCGAGAACTCTGGATCGATCCGGAAATAGTAGGTCAGCACACCATGGGTATTGGCGGCAACCTTATTGAACAGCTGACGGGTATGTTCGACCTGATTTTCCAATTGATCGTAAGGCATGTCATCAAAGCTGTCCTGTACAAGCGTAGCGACTGTGTCCGTGGAATGTTCCACGCTGTCAAAATAGGATTCCAGATGCATAGCCCCCGTGGTGCATTTCAGATGCAGCATCTGATCGGTATCGCTCTTGCCCAGCTCCCGAATGGAGAAAACGCCAATCAGCGTCGCAATGCTCAAGGCAATGATGATGGATAGTACCGTCAGCAGGGTGAATCTGGTACGAATGGAATGCATAGGAAAGCCTCCTCTTATAGCGGCATTTCTTCTATGTGTATATTCCATGCAAACAGCAAAAAACCTGCCGAAGGCAGATTTTTATCTTTGTTGCCAATTGCAGCTGTCAGGGTTTTTATAACTTTTTTTAAAAAACATTGCTCTATATTGTCAAAAAAAGTATAATAAACCTAAATGGTTATACTAACTATGAAGTTTGGGATATAGATTGAGAAAGAGGCAGGAAATGGATATCAAGGATATGCGGGCGTTTTACGCCATTGTTGAGGAAGGAAATATCAGTCATGCGGCGCAGAGGCTGGATATTGCCCAGCCTGCCTTATCGCGGCAGATGAAGCGGCTCGAAAGCTCTCTGGGTGTGCAGCTCTTCGAGCGTGGCAGCCGCCGTATCCGGCTTACGGATGCCGGCCGGGTGATGTACACCCGCGTCGAGCATATCCTGGGCATGGTGGATGGCACGGTGCGGGAAATCACGGAGATTGGCTCCGGTATTGCCGGTTCCGTCCGGCTGGGCACGATCACGACCTCCGGAGCACTTTTGCTGCCGGAGCTGATCTCGGAGTTCCATTCCCGCTACCCCAATGTGACCTATCAGATCTGGGAAGCGGAGGGCGCCCGTATCCTGGAACTGCTCGACAACAGGGTGATTGAGATCGGCATCACCCGCACGCAGGTGGATTCCAAGGTCTATGAGTCCATCGTGCTGCCCAATGAACCGTTGGTGCTTATCATGAACAAAGAGCAGGAAATCGGGGCTGACAGCACGAAGGTGGAACTATCAGAACTTAGGGACCAGCCCATCATCGTGCCGCTGCGCTGGCAGTCGGTGTTCATCGCCAACTGCCGCAAGCTGGGCTTTGAACCGAAGATCGTCTGCGTCAGCGACAGTATCGTGCAGGACCTGCTGCTCGCGAAGATGGGCATGGGCATGGCACTGCTGCCGGTGTCCTCCAAGACGCTTTTGACCGATGGCAATCTGATCTACAAGAAGCTGGTGGAGCCGGAGATGAGCACGCATACGGTCATCGCCTGGCTCAAGAACCGCACATTGTCTTCCTCGGCTGAGCACCTGATCGAGCTCTTCCGGGAGATGTTTTTAGGGGCTGGCAAGAAATAGGCCCATATATGGAAAGGGAGCATAGTTTATGGAACTTACGGATGTAGAAGTTGGTTTGAAGAACGTTGTTACCGAAGAGGTCACGCAGGCAAAGACGGCTCAGGCAATGGGCAGCGGTTCTTTGCCGGTCTATGCGACACCGGCCATGACCTGCCTGATGGAAAAAGCGGCCACGGAAGCCCTCGAAAGTCTCGTGCCCGCAGGCTGGACCACTGTAGGCATCAGCCTGCATGTGGCCCATAAGGCCGCGACACCTGTAGGCATGAAGGTGCGGGCGGAAGCCGAGGTCACGGCTGTGGAGGGACGCAAGGTGACCTTCACCGTGCGGGCTTTTGATGATGCAGAAGAAATCGGTGTGGGCACGCACGAGCGCTTTGCCGTGCAGAAGGAGAAGTTCCTGAACAAGGCTCAGGCCAAACATTAATTTTTGATTATAATTCACGGGCAAGGCTTTTCAAACCTTGCCTTTCGTTATATTATGTATGTATATGCAACGAAGCAGGAGGGAAAGTGGATGGTTAAGCCAAAGATTTTTATCGTGGAAGATGAACGGCGGATTGCCCGTTTTTTGCAGATTGAACTGGAGCACGAGGGCTACGAGACGGCCGTAGAGGATAACGGCCGCCGGGCGCTCGACCGCATCATCCAGGGGGATTTCGATCTGGTGCTTTTGGATGTCATGCTGCCGGAGATGGATGGCATGGAAATCTGCCGCAAGGTGCGGGAGATCTCGGAGGTGCCCATCATCATGCTGACGGCCCGGGACGATGTATCCGATATGGTGTCGGGGCTTGACCTCGGTGCGGATGATTACATCACGAAACCCTTTGACATGCAGGAACTTCTGGCCCGCATCCGCCGTGCCCTGCGCAGCCATTACAAAGAACGCCCCGATGATGTGGACGAGAATGAGCGGCTGACGGTCAAAGACCTCATCATGATTCCGAGCCGTTTCGAACTGCGGGTGAAGGGCGAGTTCGTGCAGCTGACCAAGAAGGAATTCTCCTTGCTGGAATATCTGCTGCGCAACAAACGCAATGTGCTGAGCCGCGAGCAGATCCTGCAGGCAGTCTGGGGATATGATTACAACGGGGATACCAATGTGGTGGATGTGTATATCCGCTATCTGCGCTCCAAAATCGATGAACGGTTTCAGGAGAAATACATTCATACGGTACGGGGCATAGGTTATGCTATTCGGGATTAAGGCCTGGCTGCGCCATCCAAGACTGATGCTTGACCGTCTGCGCTATGCCCAGATCTCTACGAAGATTACCTGCTTCTACGCAGCCGTGTTGCTGCTGGTGCTGATCCTGACCAGCACGCTTACAGGACTGGGCGTATATTTTTCCTTCTACCATCAGGCTGAGGTGGAGCTGGAAATGAGCATGAATAATGTGCTCAATGTGTTGGAGCAGGGGCGCTCCATCGATATGGATTTTGGCCGGGATGATGTGGTGTTTCCGGGGGTGGTGCTGCGCATCACGGATATGACCGGACAGGTGGTCTATGAGAATGACAGCCGCTTTCCTCCATTGAAACGAGTGGAGGAACATCGGGTGAAGAATCCGCCGTTCTGGGCCAACAAGAACATGCAGGTGCTGCAGTTCCGCAATGCCACTTTCTATTATGCGCGCATGGACGTGGACTACCGCGGTCAGATCTATCAGATGCATTTCTTCAAGACCATCACGGCGGAGAAGCACTTCCTGGAAACCCTGCAGAAGATCCTGTTCCTGATGACGATCCTGGGCTTCTTCCTGGCACTCCTGGCCGGCTTCTTCGTCAGCCGCCGGATCTTGCAGCCCATCCGGGATATGATCATCACGGCCCGCAAGATCGAAGTGGAGAAGATGGACAGCCGCCTGCTTGTGCCACCCGCCCGGGATGAACTGACGGAGCTGGCAGAGACCTTCAATCATATGCTGAGCCGCTTGGAAGCGGGCTTCAAGCAGCAGCAGCGCTTCGTGTCGGATGCCTCCCATGAGCTGCGTACACCGGTGACGGTCATCCTGGGATATTCCGATCTTCTGTCCCGTTGGGGGCGCGAGGATGCGGAGGTGCTGGATGAGGGGATTTCCTCCATCCGTTCCGAAGCAGAGAACATGCAGCAGCTCATCGAAAAGCTCCTGTTCCTGGCCAGAGCGGACCAGAAACGGCAGGTACTGCACAAGGAAAATATCGAGCTCAGTGAGCTTTTGGCCGATACCATGAAGAAGATGCAACTGGTGACCAAGGACCACACGGTAGAGCTGCTGCGGAATGACGATGGTCTGATGTATGGCGATCTGGTGACCGTGCGGCAGATGTTCCGCATCTTCCTGGACAACAGCACGAAATACACGCCGAAGGGCGGGCGGATCAGCGTAACTTCCCGCTATGTGGAGGAGCCTCAGGGCAAATTCATGCAGGTGGACCTGGCTGATAACGGCGTCGGCATTGCCCCCGAGGACCAGCAGAAAGTCTTTGAACGCTTCTACCGCGTGGATACGTCCCGTACCAAAGCTCAGGGTGTCAGCGGCACCGGCTTGGGGCTGTCTATTGCCAGCTGGATTGCCGAGCAGCATGGGATTGAGATCTCCATGACCAGCGCCTTGGGGCAGGGAACCACGATTCATTTAAAGATTCCATTGATATAAGCTTTCCCTTCTTGGGAAGGCTTTTTTTTATGCAGGCAGGAATTTTTTCATTTGTGTAGAATTTACATAAACATTGAGAAAAGCTGAACTAAGCGGAATGTATGGAGAGGATGAATTTTTAATGAAGGTTTTGGTCACAGGGGTGACAGGCCAATTAGGTCATGATTGTGTAAATGAGTTCCTAAGCCGGGGCGTAGAGGTGCAGGGGGTATCCAGCAAGGACTTCTCCCTGACGGATGGTGCGGCCACGGAAAAATATATCAAAGATTATCAGCCGGATGTGGTCGTGCATTGTGCCGCCTATACCGCAGTGGATAAGGCCGAGGATGAGCCGGAACTCTGTCAGGCCATCAATGCGGAAGGTACCCGCCATATTGCACGGGCCTGTGCTGAAATCGGTGCCAAGCTGGTCTACATCAGCACGGACTATGTGTTCCCCGGTGATGGGGAAGAACCTTACGCTGTGGATGCAGCAAAGGGGCCTGCGAACGTCTATGGCCGCTCCAAGCTGGCCGGGGAAGAGGCGGTGCAGGAAATCCTCACGCAGTATTTTATCGTGCGGATTTCCTGGGTTTTCGGCATCCATGGCCGGAACTTCATTCGCACGATGTTGAATCTGGCTAAGAGCCACAAGGAACTCACCGTGGTGAACGATCAGATCGGTTCGCCAACCTACACCCGCGACCTGGCGGTATTGCTGGCCGATATGGTCCATACGGAGAAGTATGGTGTTTACCATGCGACCAACGAAGGCTTCTGCTCCTGGGCAGAGCTGGCCGCCGAGGTGTTCCGTCAGGCGGGCAGGGAAGTCACGGTTACGCCCGTCGATTCCTCAGCTTATCCTACCAAGGCTGTGCGGCCGAAAAACTCCCGCATGAGCACGGCAAAGCTCACAGAGAATGGCTTCAGGCTGCTGCCCCGCTGGCAGGATGCCGTAGGGCGTTATCTGATTGAATTACAAAATGAAGCGATATTGTGATAATGTCACCATATCATGTCCACCAACTGCGTACACATCCGCAAAATGTGTACGCAGTTTTCTGTTTTTAATGGCAATAGTTCACTGTGAAGAAACATTTTTATCGTATTCTCTTGCAAAAGTGTAAAGTATAGTATATACTAACACTTGTATAATATAGGTGAACGCACTTATCGTAATACAAGATTAATCATGAAGGAGGATGATTAGCATGTTTAGAAAAGTCGGCAGGAAATATATGGAAACTGCCCTGATCAAGCTAATCGCAGTTGGTTTAGTAATTGGTATCATCATCGCGTTGACCGCACCGGGAATGGTGCCTGTGGTCGCGATCTTTGGTGATTTGTTCGTCCGGGCCTTGAAAGGCGTGGCGCCAATCCTGGTATTTGTTCTGGTCATGAATGCCATGGCGCAAAAAACAGCGAATGCCAGTGCTTCCATGAAGCCCATTATACGGCTCTATGTTTTGGCGACGTTTTTTGCTTCCTTGGTGGCGGTGGCGTATTCCTTTGCCTTTCCCACCAGTCTGCAATTGCAGCTGGCCGATGCCAAACTCACGCCGCCCAGCGGTATCCTGGAAGTCCTGCACAATCTCGTGCTGAATGTGGTGGACAACCCCATCCATGCTATTGCGAATGCCAATTACATCGGTATCCTGGCTTGGGGTGTGCTGACTGGTCTGGCTCTGCGCGGTGCTTCGGAGTCGACGAAGGCTGCTTTGGATGATTTTGCCAAGGCGGTGACGAAGCTGGTGCAGTGGGTAATCCGTCTGGCACCGTTCGGCATCATGGGCCTCGTGGCCGATGCCATTGGCACGAATGGCGCCGATGCCATCATGGGTTACTTCCACCTGCTGGCGGTGCTCTTGGGCGCATTCTTCTCGGTAGCCCTGATCATGAACCCGCTGATCGTCTATATGCATATCCATCGCAATCCGTATCCGCTGGTACTGACGACCTTGCGGGAAAGCGGCCTCTATGCGTTCTTCACGAGAAGTTCGGCGGCCAATATCCCCGTGAACATGGAACTCTGTGAACGTTTAGGTTTGCACAAGGATACGTATTCCGTATCCATTCCGCTCGGTGCAACCATCAACATGAGCGGTGCGGCCATCACCATTGCAGTGCTGTCGCTGGCATGTGCGCATACGCTGGGCATTGACGTGGATCTGCCCACGGCACTGCTGCTCTGCATCATCGCCACGGTTGGCGCCTGCGGTGCTTCCGGTGTGGCCGGCGGTTCGCTGCTCTTGATCCCGGTGGCCTGCTCGTCCTTTGGTATCAGCAATGATATCGCCATGCAGGTGGTCGGTGTCGGTTTCATCATCGGTGTGCTGCAGGATTCCTGCGAAACGGCGCTCAATAGTTCCAGTGACGTACTGTTTACGGCCACGGCAGAGCTTAGCCGGAAAGCCAAAGATGGGACGCTGACTGATGCGGATCTGGTGCTGAAGAATTGATGACTATGTGCTAAGGTATATATGCTAAGACGCCCGTGGGCTGGTAATATTTTCCTCCGCTTTGATAAAAAGCATCAAACGCTGCGGAAAAAATCACCAGCCCACGGGCTTATTGCGTATTATAATTCTTTGGCTTATAATAAAAGAAAATGTTCCGTCAGTCATGGACAAAAGAAGGCGACGATATGGATTTACGGGACGCGAGATGGCGCAGGCCATTGATTTACGGGAGTGTTTTTCTATTATTAGCCGGAGGAGCAGGGGCTTATTATGCCGGGGCGGCAGAGGAGCCTCCGCTTGTGCTGCACGAAAACGAGCGGCAGGCAGAAATGCCTGCGGAGCCTCCGGTTATCAAGGGGCTGGCGCGGGCAAATGAGGTACAGGAGCTGCGCAATCCCTTTTCCCTACTGCATGAACGGGAAGGGGACACAGTCACCGGAAAGTTGGATGCTGCCAGGACGGAGCCAAAAGAGAACATAGCAGTGCCGGTTCCAAAGCCGGCAGCGGGGAAAACCACTGCACCGGCAAATAGCGGGAGAAAAACAAATCTTGTCCTCTGCGGCATCGTGGAAGGTGCGGGCGGACGGCTGGCGCTGCTGCAAACGGGAAACAGCACGGTGACAGCTGCCTGTGGCGAGACGGTGGCCGGCTGGCAGGTGACGGAGATCGGCCGTGAATCGGTGACATTGGCAGGTCATGGCCAGGTGCGAAGGCTGCCCCTGACAATGGCTGCTATGGGGGTGAAATGATGAACGGAATACGCAGGAAAATCACGCGGCTGTTTTGTGCCCTGGCCTTGTGCGGACAGGCAAATGTTCTGGCGGCGCCGGTACGCCTGCATGTGGAAAATGCTGCTACCGGTGCCGTGCTGATGTCCGTGGCCCGCATGGGCGGTTTCAACCTGCTGCTGGCAGATAATATCAGCAGCACAGTCACCATCAATGTCAAGGCCGAGCCGGAAAAGCTCCTGGAACTGCTCACAGCATCCAAGGGACTATTGTTGGAAAAATACGATGATGTTTATGTGGTGACTGCTCCTGGCCAAAACAATGCCCTGCGGCGGGTGCATATGTATAAGGCGCAGTATGCCCGGCCGGCTGATCTAGCAAAAATTGCCAATTTATCTCTTTTTGAAGCAGGAAAAAAGTCCCAAACGACGAATTTAAAGAATAGCACAAGAAAAACAAAGGCGGCTTCGGAACAGGAGGCTCCCACAGAAAGCCGTGCTTCGCGTGTCATGGTGGATGAATCCGCGGGTGCGGTATTGTTCTATGGTACGGATGCGGAGGCACAAAAGGTACAGCAGGCTATGCAGCAGGTGGATATCCCAGCCAGGCAGGTCAGCATTGAGGCGGAAGTCGTAGCTGTTTCCCGCAATGCAGCGAAGAATTTGGGCATTGAATGGGAATGGTCGAAACTGCCGCAGTATCCGGAGCACAGCAAGACCTACCGCAATGCCGGCAAGAGTAATGAGCGGGTGGAGGTTGAAACCCGGCGTACTTATAATGGCAAAACGGGCAGTATTCCGGGCATTATCCGCTTCGGGCATGGACCGGAGGGATATCCCTTCGAGTTCTACTTCGGGGCGAAGGTCAATGCCCTCGTGACAGAAGGCAAGGCAAAGCTGCTGGCCAGACCGAATATCACCACCATTCAGGGGCATGAAGCCATCATCAATATCGGCGGTGATGTGCCGGTGCCTACTCAGACTGTGTCGGAAAACAGCACGACGAATACCGTGACCTATCGGCAGGCGGGCATCATCCTGCGCTGCACGCCGCGCGTCAACAGTGACGGCCAGATCACCACTGAGGTGCATACGGAGGTCAGCACGCCGGAGTACGTGCCGGATCTGAAGGCCTACCGTTTCAATCGCCGCAGCGCTGATACCATCGTGCGCCTGCAGGATGGGGAGACCATGGTGATTGGCGGCCTGATCGGCAGTGAGGAGTCCCGGGCCATGAGCAAGATACCTATTCTGGGCGATCTGCCTTTTTTCCGCCTGTTGTTCCGGAATGTCCAGCACAGCCATACGGAATCCGAGGTCATGATATTCCTAAAGGCCCATGTGTTGTGATATAATTGTGCTATAATATGTATGCATAATAGTTATGGTAATTGGTAAAGGGGAATAGATTATGGCCATTAAGATTTTGATAGCAGACGACCATGCGTTGCTGCGACAGGGCATCAAGCGTGTCCTGAACTTCGAGGACGGTTTTGAGGTGATCGGTGAGGCCGAGGATGGCCAGGAGGCAGTAGCCAGAACGCTGATGCTGCAGCCGGATGTGCTACTGCTGGATATCAATATGCCGGGGCTCAACGGGCTGGAAGTGGTCAAGCAGCTCAAGCAGGCAGAATGCGAAACCCGCATCATCGCCCTGACAATTCATGACAGCGATAATTATGTGCTGGAAATGCTCAAGAACGGTGCGCTGGGATATCTGCTCAAAGATGTGGAGCCGGCTGTGCTGATCAAGGCCATCCATGTGGTGAATGCCGGAGATGCCTTCGTTTATCCGGAACTGGCAGAGCGGCTGTTTGGCAGCGCTACGGTGACCGATGATGTGGAGAGCCGGGCACGGGAAATCCTCGACGAGAGTCGCGGCGAACGGCTGACCTCCCGGGAAATGGATGTGCTCGAATGCGTGGCCAAGGGCTTTTCCAATCAGGACATTGCCAAAGCCCTGGGGCTCAGTGAGAAAACCGTCAAGAACCATATGACGAGAGTCCTGCGGAAGCTCAAAGTAGAGGACCGTACACAGGCTTTGGTCTATGTGCTGAAGAACAAGATCATCTCCCTGGAATAAGGGAAAAAAGGGCGCATTTTTCGTGTGAATATCCAAAAGCAGAAGTCTAAAAATTGTAGATTTCTGCTTTTTTTTCGTGCTTGTATAAGGTATAATAGGAATAGTAGAAAAATATGAATCCGATTCGTAATTGAGAGGTATTCACGAAAGCGTGGAAGGTGATCATCGTGCTGTATCCGCTGAATCTCGATCTGACTGATAAAGTTTGCGTGGTCATTGGCGGCGGTCAGGTAGCGGGCCGCAAGGTCAGGGATTTACTGGCTGCCGGAGCAAAGGTTACCATCATTGCCCCCAAGCTGTCGGAGGGCTTGCAGAAATTGGCCCTGAGCGGTCAGCTGGATTGGCAGAAATCTGACTATCACCCGGGCATGCTGCTGCATCTACAGCCGCTATTGGTGTTCTGTACGGCCAATGATAAGATGGCCAATCTTACCGCCATTGCCGAGGCCAAGGAAGTTGGCGCGCTGGTCAATGCGGCGGCGGCACCGGAACGGACGGACTTTTCCGTGCCCTCGAAGGTGGCGCGGGGCGATATGCTGCTGACCGTTTCCACAGGCGGTGGCAGTCCCGCATTTTCCAAGCTCCTGCGTGAGCGGCTGGAGCTGGAATATCCAAAAGAATTCGGAGATTTTTTAGAACGGTTGATGGTATTGCGTCAGGAAGTCAAGGGGAGGCCGGGCGGCAGTCGGGAGCATGAGCGGCTCTGGCGGACGGCGCTGACGCAGCGTGTGATTGATTTAGTGAGAGCTGGTCAGTTAGACCAGGCGGAGGAAGAGGTAAGAAATGGAATTATTGATGCTGGGGCTCAACCACAAGACGGCGCCCGTTGATGTGCGTGAGCGTTTTTCCATTCCCAAAGCGGCTGTAAAGAGCGGTTTGGCCAATTTAGGGGAGTATGAAGGGATTCTGGAAGCGGTGGTATTATCCACCTGCAACCGCAGCGAGATGTATGCTGTGGTGGAGAAGGCAGATCGGGATTTAGCCACCTTGAAGCAGTTCCTCTTCGACCTCACGGGCAATGAGGAAAATATTGACGAATATCTCTATCACTATGCTGATGAAGAATGCATCGACCACCTGTTTCGGGTGGCATCGAGCCTTGACTCGCTGGTATTGGGCGAAGGACAGATCCTTTCGCAGGTCAAGGAAGCCTATGCCATGAGCCGGGAGGCGGGTACGACGAGCACGGTGCTCAACACCCTGTTCCATCGGGCCATTGCCACGGGCAAGCGGGTGCGCACGGAAACCCGCATCCAGTTCAATTCCGTATCCGTGAGCTATGCGGCTGTAGAACTGGCACGCGAGGCCTTGGGCGAGCTTCATGAGGCCAGTGCGTTGATTTTCGGCGCCGGGAAGATGGCCGAACTTACGGCCCAGCACCTCATATCCCATGGCGTGAAGAAAATCTATGTGACCAACCGCCATATCGAGCGGGCGGAACTCCTGGCCGCGCAGTTCAATGGTGAAGCCGTGCCCTTTGAAGAGGCCATGAAGCGGGCCGTGGATGTGGATGTGATCGTGACTTCCACAGGTGCGCCCCACTATGTGATCAAACCATGGGAAACCCGCCAGCTGATGACCAAGCGCAAGGGCCGGCAGCTGTTCCTGATCGATATTGCCGTGCCCCGTGACGTGGATCCGGAAGTCGGGGAAATCAAGGGCGTAACCCTTTACAATATTGACGCATTGGAAGAAGTAGTGGACGAGCATATTGAAGAGCGCCGCCACGAGGCCAAGCGGGCCGAAAAGATCGTGCAGGAGGAAGTGGATTCCATCATGGAGCGCTTCCAGTATCTGTCCTTCCGTCCGTTGATGGCCAGGCTCTCTGACCGCTGTGAGCGCATCCGCGCCCGGGAGGTCAAACGGGCCAGCTCCAAACTGCCGGACCTCAATGAGGAGCAGTGGCGGCAGGTTGAGCATATGAGCCGCATGATCGTGCGCAAGATCCTGCGCATGCCCATGATGAAACTCAATTCCGCCGCAGGCACGGAACAAGAAGAATTTTACATCGAAGCCATGCGGGCGCTTTTTAAACTGGATACGATAGGAGAGACGGCAAACAGTGAAGAACACGATTGTTATCGGTACGCGCAGCAGTAAGCTGGCGTTATGGCAGGCAGAATACGTAAAAGGCCGTTTGGAGGAGGAATATCCGGGACTTACCGTAGAACTGAAACTGATGACCACCAAGGGGGATAAGATCCTCGATGCCCCCCTGGCCAAGATTGGCGGCAAGGGGCTCTTTACCAAAGAGCTCGAAATGGACATGCTGGACGGCGGCATCGATTTAGCGGTGCATAGCCTCAAGGACATGCCGACAGAACTGCCGGAAGGTTTGTGCCTTGCCGCCATCACCAAGCGGTTTGATCCCGGTGATGCCGTGGTCAGCCCCAAATTCAAGACATTTGACGCGTTGCCTTGTGGCGCAAAAGTAGGTACTTCGAGCCTGCGCCGCAAGGCACAGCTTTTGCATGCCCGTCCGGACCTCAATATCTGCGACCTACGGGGCAATGTGAATACAAGACTGGCCAAGCTCGAAAGCGAGAACTTCGATGCCATCATCCTCGCCGTAGCCGGCCTCAAACGTCTGGGCTTCGGCGAGCGCATTACCGAAGTATTGCCGCGGGATATGGTACTGCCCGCTGTCGGACAGGGAGCTTTGGCCATCGAAACCCGCGCGGATGACAAGGAAATGCGGGAAATGCTCGCTTTCCTCAATGACGAAGCCACAGTACACTGTGCCAAGGCCGAGCGCGCCTTCCTAAGCCGCGTAGAAGGCGGCTGTCAGGTCCCCGTCGGCGTCTATGCCGTACCCGCCGAAAAAGAAGAGATTCAGGTAGAAGCCGTGATTGCCTCGCTCGACGGCCAGCGCCTCTACCGTGACAAAATCAGCGGCAAGGTCGAAGACGCGGAAAAACTCGGCGTAACACTGGCCGAAAAACTCCTCGCCGCCGGCGGAAAAGAAATCTTACAAGAATTAGGCTTGTTGACAGAAAAATAAAGAAAAGGGATGACAATATGGCAGGAATGGTTTATTTAGTAGGTGCAGGCCCCGGAGATTACCGGCTTATCAGCATGAAGGCAGTGGATTGCCTCAAGATGGCAGACGTCGTCGTCTATGACCGTCTGGCTGATGACCGCATCCTGCGCTGGGCCCCGGACGATGCCGAATACATCTATGTGGGCAAGGCCTCCAGCAATCACACGATGAAACAGAAAGACATCAATCAGCTGTTGGTGGACAAGGCAAAAGAAGGCAAATGTGTCGTACGCCTCAAGGGCGGCGATCCCTTCGTCTTTGGCCGGGGCGGCGAAGAAGGGCTGCTTTTGCGCGAAAACAATCTGCCCTTTGAAATCGTGCCGGGCATCACATCGGCCATTTCTGTGCCGGCCTATGCGGGTATCCCCGTAACCCATCGGGCGGTAGCGACTTCCTTTGCCGTGGTGACAGGGCATGAAGATCCGACCAAGGGTAAAAGCAATATGCGCTGGGAACATCTGGCCACGGGCGTGGATACGCTGGTATTCCTGATGGGCGTAGCCAACCTGCCGCATATCACGAGCAAATTGATCGAAAACGGCCGCAGTGCCGATACCCCGGCTGCCGTGATCCGCTGGGGAACCAAGCCGGAACAGCGCACGCTTGTGACCACCGTGGGCAAGGCCGCTGAGGATGTGGCCAAGAACGGCATCAAGCCGCCGGCCATCTTTATCGTAGGCGAAGTGGTCAAGCTGCGCGACAGCCTGCAGTGGTTCGATAATCTCTCCCAGCGACCTCTGTTTGGCAAGCGGATTCTCGTAACCAGAGCACGCAGTCAGGCATCCAAACTTACGGCGAAATTGGAGAACCTTGGAGCAGAGGTATTCGAAGCGCCGGCAATTTCTATGGCTGATCCGGCTGACAACTATGCGGCGCTCGATAAGTCCATTGACCATCTGCAGGATTATCACTGGCTGATCTTCACGAGCGCCAATGGCGTAGGCCGTTTTTTTGCCCGCCTGTTCAAGGCCGGCAAGGATGCCCGTGCTTTGGGCTATGCTAAGATTGCCGCAATCGGTTCGGCTACGGCAGAGAAACTCCATCAATACGGCTTGAACGCCGATGTAGTTCCGGCTGAATACCGGGCAGAAGGTGTGCTGGAAGCCCTGAAGGGTAAATTGCCGCCCCATGCGAAAATCCTGATTCCCCGCGCCGCAGAGGCCCGGGAAATCCTGCCGGAAAAACTCAAGGAAATGGGCGCCGAAGTCGAAGTCGCCGCCGCTTACCGCACGGTCTGCGGTCAGGTGGACGGCGAAGCGCTGGCCGCTGAGATCCAAGACGGCCAGTTCGATATGGTGACCTTCACGAGTTCTTCCACGGTCAAGAACCTCGTGGAAATCATCGGTTCGGCAGAACTCTTAAAGGATGTCAAGACCGCCTGCATCGGCCCCATCACTGCCGATACGGCTAAATCTTTGGGCATTGAGCCGGACATCGTAGCAGAAGAATATACCATTGATGGCTTGGTAGAAGCCATTTGCAAATAATAGGAGATGTTAGTCATGTATGAACAGAAACTCCGTCCGCGCCGTATGCGCATCAGCCCCGCTATGCGGGCTATGGTGCGCGAGACCAGCCTGTCGGTGAAGGATTTTGTCTATCCGCTGTTTGTGGTGCCGGGCGAAAAAGTCCGCGAGGAAATCCCCTCCATGCCGGGATGTTTCCATCTGTCGGTGGATGAAGCCGTCAAGACCGCCAAAGAGTGCTGGGAACTGGGTATCCCTTCCGTAGAAGTATTTGGCATTCCCGAATACAAGGATGCTGATGGTAGCAGTGCTTGGGATATGACGAGTCCCGTGCAGCGCGCCATCAAGGCTATTAAGGCCGAGATTCCGGAACTCATGATCGTGGGCGATGTCTGCATGTGCGAATACACTGACCACGGTCATTGCGGACATCTCGAAGGTCATTATGTGGATAACGATGCGACGCTGAAGCTCCTGCAGAAGGTGGCCGTATCCCAGGCCCAGTGTGGTGTAGACATCATCGCGCCTTCCGATATGATGGATGGCCGTGTGGCTGCCATCCGTGAGGCTTTGGACGAAAATGGCTTCCAGAATGTATCCATCATGAGCTATGCGGTCAAATACGCTTCGGGCTATTATGGTCCCTTCCGTGATGCGGCTGACAGTGCCCCGGCTTTCGGTGACCGCCGTCAGTATCAGATGGACCCGGCCAATGCCCATGAAGCTATCAAGGAAGTAGACCTCGATATTGCCGAAGGCGCTGACATCATCATGGTGAAGCCGGCTCTGGCTTACCTCGATGTAGTCCGTCAGGTGCGTGACCATATCCATCATCCGGTTGCTGTCTACAATGTCAGCGGTGAGTACGCGATGGTCAAGGCTGCGGCTAAGAATGGCTGGATTGACGAAAAGCGTATCGTGATGGAAACCCTGCTTTCCATGAAACGGGCTGGGGCAGATATTATCATTACCTATCATGCCATGGATGCAGCCCGCTGGCTGAAGGAGGATGCCAATGCTTAATCTGGAAAAATCTGCCGCCGCCTTTGCCGAAGCCAAGGACCTCATGCCTGGCGGCGTCAACAGCCCCGTGCGTTCCTACAAGAGCGTGGACTGCAATCCGCCGTTCATCGACCATGCTTTAGGCGATAAGATTTACGATATCGACGGCAATGAATACATCGACTATGTAGGTTCCTGGGGCCCGATGGTCGTAGGCCATGCCCATCCCAAAGTCGTAAAAGCTTTGCAGGAAGCCGCCACCCGTGGTACAAGCTATGGTGCGCCGACCTGCATCGAGTCGGAACTGGCCAAGCTCGTGATGGAAGTCTATCCTTCCATCGAAACCATCCGCATGGTCAACTCCGGCACTGAGGCCACTATGAGCGCCCTGCGTTTGGCGCGCGGCTATACGGGGCGGGAAAAGATTGTCAAATTCATCGGCTGCTACCATGGTCATAGCGACAGCCTGCTCGTCAACGCCGGTTCCGGCATGGCTACCTTCGGCGTGCCGAGTTCGCCGGGCGTAACCAAGGGCACGGCTCAGGACACCATTTCCGTGCCCTACAATGATGTGGACGCAATCACGAAGGTGATGGATGAAGTGGGCGACCAGGTAGCCGCTGTCATTGTCGAGCCGGTGGCCGGCAATATGGGGCTTGTTCTGCCCCAGCAGGGTTATCTGCATAAGCTCCGTGAACTTACCGAAAAACACGGCGCATTGTTGCTCTTTGATGAAGTCATGTGTGGCTTCCGCGCTTCCCTGGGCGGCGCGCAGGCAGCCTACGGCATCACGCCGGACCTGACCTGCCTTGGCAAGATCATCGGCGGCGGCCTGCCCGTGGCAGCCTATGGCGGCCGCAAGGACATCATGGCCAAGGTTTCCCCGTCTGGCCCGGTCTATCAGGCTGGCACCCTCTCGGGCAACCCGTTGGCAATGACTGCAGGCCTCGCAACCCTGCAGATCATCACCGCCGAACCCGAAGAGGGCAAGGCCGACTACAGCCGTGAGCTGACTTTAAAGACGAAGAAACTGCTGCTGGGCTGGCTGGAAAAAGCCAAAGAAGCCGGCGTTACCATCCAGGCCCATCAGGCCGGCTCCATGTTCGGCATCTTCTTCAGCGAGAAGGATGTGCTGAACTACGAGGACTCCTGCAACGCCGACCAGGAGAAATTCAAAGTCTGGTTCAAGGCCATGCTCGAACAGGGCATCTACCTTGCCCCGTCCCAGTTTGAAACTCTCTTTATGAGCGGTGCTCATACGGATGAGGACATCGACCGCACCATTGTAGCGGCAGAAAAGGCATTTGCAGTTGTTGCGGCTATGAGATAAAAGAATAAGTACAATAGTGAGGCTTGACTGGTCGAAATTTGATATGCTCCCCTTATGAGAGACAGTAAAAAAATTAAACTGTCATCATTGGGGGGAGTATTTTTTATGTTACACAAGTCAAAAGTGTCAGCGAAAGATAAATTAAAAACTATCCGCAAATACTTAGCTGGAAAAATTGGACAACGAGCCGCAGCTCGTGAGCTAGAGGTAAGTCTTGCCTCCATTCAGCGATGGATTAAGCAGTACGAGGCTGAAGGGGAAGCTGCATTCCTGCCATATGAGAAGAATCGTACTTATACAGCAGAAGTGAAGACAAAAGCGGTTCTTTCCTACTTGAATGGTGAAGGGAGTCTGTTGGATGTCTGTAAAAATTACAAAATTCGCAGTCCTCG
>NZ_FNJQ01000017.1 GCF_900104055.1 Pseudoselenomonas ruminantium | reverse complement strand
AGCTCTAACTTGACAGGGAGGGACGTTTAGCGGAAACAGCAAAAGTACTCCCCCGTGAACCCCTGACAACGTATGAACGGGATACCTTCAGCACGAACTGCCCGATAAACTGCAATTTACTAAAAAGCCCGCTGATCAAAATGTCAGCGGGCTTTTGCTTGTCCGTTTTAGATGATTTTTTCCCCGTGATATACTTCGCCTTCGATATCCGGCTTGACGCCGTAGCCGATGGCCCATTCGCATTTATACTTGATGGCCTGGGCATGGATGCTCTCCATGCGGTCCTGGGTGCGGACGACCTTCCCCGGCACACCGACCACGAGGGAATTTGGCGGAATTACGGCATTTTCCTTGACCAGCGCACCAGCAGCGATAATGGAACCGCGGCCAATCTTGGCGCCCGTGAGCACGGTCGCGCTCATGCCAATCAGCACATGGTCTTCAATCTCACAGCCATGCAGCACTGCTCCATGACCAACCGTTACATAATCACCAATGATGCAGGGATTGTCATCAGCCA
This sequence comes from Pseudoselenomonas ruminantium, assembly GCF_900104055.1. GTDB lineage: Bacteria > Bacillota > Negativicutes > Selenomonadales > Selenomonadaceae > Selenomonas_A > Selenomonas_A ruminantium_C. The sequence goes on along the minus strand of NZ_FNJQ01000017.1, from coordinate 68,077 downwards.
CATGCAAGCACACCAAGTCCTGAATGTTCGTGCATTCGCCGATGGAGATATAGTTCACATCCCCGCGCGCAGACACCCCCGGCCAGATGCTGGAGAATCTCCCCACCCGCACATCACCGGCCAGGAACACCTGCGGTGCCACGAAGGCCTCAGCATGGATCTGCGGGCGCAAGCCCTGAAATACATCATCTTGTAAAGTATACATGGAATAAAGTTACCTCCTCCCAAAAATCAGTCTCCCACCTGATTCTTGGCAAGTTCTAGGATATCAGCCTGATTCTTCGTGCGATCACCGGCAATCCGGGCAGCAATATCTTCCGGCGAACCTGCTTCCATGGCAGGTTCTTCTGCGGCGGGCGGAGGCGGTGCCTGCTGGGGCTTCTTGCCCTTCATGGCCTCCATGGCCTCAGCCTCCATTTCCTCCTGCGTCAGGTCCGAACCGGGAGTAGCCACATAATACGGTTTTACCGTGAGCATCTCCATGTTCATTTTATTGTTACCGAGAAACACCTTGTGTCCCGTCTGAATCGGCTCCGACATGATTCTCTCCTCCTCCTGTCGATTCCCCACATCTAGTGTGAAGTTCTTCGACAAAGAGGAAGCTGATTCCTGCCTGTTTTAAAACATTCTTCCGCGCATATTGCCGGTGAAGCGGCCGATCTCTTCCATGAAGGTCTTCCATGCTTCGGGCATGGCATCGCCGCGCAGGGTGTAACTGCCGGTATCTTCCGTGCCATCCCGCCAGAGCAGTTTCCACTCTACCCTTGGCAGGTAATCGTCGATGATGCTGTCCTGCTGGCACTGCCATTCAGCAGCATGTTCGGCGATGCGTTCGAGCAGCAATGGCACATTGCGCACGGAATCAAAGGCATGGCGCTCGGAGCCCAAGCCCTGCTTATGACGGGTGAATACCAACAGATGCTTGCCCCGATTGATGATCAGCTTTTCCACCAGGCTGATCTTTTTTTGTTTGGGCAAATAGATGCTGCCCCGGGGATTATCCAAGGTATCGTGCAAGATGATAGATACCTGTTCCAACTGTTTTACCCGACTGATTTCCACACCGGGAATCTCATTCATGAGGTCAACCAGCGCTGCCCAACTCCCGGGATAGGCATTATCGCCCACGATGCGGCGGCTCCCAATCTTGCTGTCCCGGAAGGACAGATGCCAGAGGCTGTGCACAGCTGGCGGCACAGGCGGCTGATAGCTGGCCCGCCAGCCCCCCAGATGGAGTTTCTCCAGCCGCCGCAGCCAGCGCCGCCCGCCATCGAGCACGGCAGACTCCCCATCATTGACTTTATAATGCAACTGGCGCTCCCGCACCACAATCTCTACCTTCAAACCCAGTTCTTCCAGCTCAAAACTAAGATGTTCTAACAATTCCCTTGCCTCCGTAAATCATTCTCTCTCCATGATATAAAAGCAAACAGGAAAGGTCAAGACCTTTCCTGCCAACCGAAAAATAAATACAAACTTCGTGCGAAACGATGTTTCGCACTACGCCCTTAAACGAAATCTAAGCGATTCTGCGCCTATCGGCGCCTGTGCCCTTTGGGTATGACTCGCAAAAATTTCATAGCAAAAAAGGCCCCGCAATGCGAAGCCTCTGAATTTCAATGGAGCTGATTATAGGATTCGAACCTACGACCTGCTCATTACGAATGAGCTGCTCTACCAACTGAGCTAAATCAGCAATGCAATTACTTCCGTAACTGACAAAATATATTATAGGCGATACCCCAGCTATCTGTCAATATCTTTTTTTAAAATCTTTTTACCGCCCATAACGTACCGACACAGACCATGATGCTGCCGAGCCATAACAGCCAGATGCAGGGCTTGACACTGACGTTAGTGGTGATGGGCTGCTTGCTTTCTGCTTCCACAGACGGCATGCTCTCAATGCGGATCTGCTTCTGATTCTGCGTGACACCGGTGAGCCGCAGTCGTTTCTGCCCGCCATATATTTCCACGGGCTTTGCCGTGCCGCCGTCACGCGTGCCGACCAGCACGAGGTCGGCATGTTCAACGGTATTGCCATCGGTGATAGCCACATCTGCCGTGACCGTCATGCCGCCCTGCTCATTTTTCTCCACGCTTACCTTTTCAAAGCGGTAGGCAAAATCCTCATCCATGCTCATGTGCCCCTGCTTCAGGATCATCTGCATGCGGCCATTGTCCTGCGGCGGCGTGGGTGCTAAATACACATCCCCGCCCAGCCCTTTGGCGATAGCCGGTTCCCTAGCGGCATCCTCACCATTGGCCCGTAGCTTGGTCAAAGCTTTGACCTCCTGCCCGTCCACCTGATAGACATAGTATTTTTCCTTGCCGCCGTCCATGAATTCCTGTCCCATGAAGGTCACGTCATGACCAAAGATCTCATAGCTTTCCCCCACAGTCATTTCCCTGCTATAGGACTGGCTGCCGGAACCGGCCAACACGATGGCCAGCAGCGAAAGCGCCAAACCGGCATGGGCTATCATGCCGCCGTTATTGATGCCATGCCTGCGCCAGGAAATGACGGTTGCCCCCAACGCCATCAAGGAAGCAGCAGCCAAAAGCAAAGGCATGAACTGCCGGACGCCTGCGGCATAGCCACAGCCAGCGCCTACGATTCCCAAGGCAATCAGCGGCAGACCGCCGGCCAGGATCTTCCCTTCCCCATAGCCGCGCAGCAAAGCGCAGGAAATCGTCAGCAGCATGGCAATCGCCAGCGGCATAGTCGTGCGCACATAGAAATCCGTGTCCACAGCCGCCGGCTTGCCTAATAGCTGCGTGAAGAGCGGCATGGACATGCCCAGGAAGATGATTGCACTCATAAAGACCAGCAGAAGAGCTCCCAACAGCACGATAAATTCCCGGCTGCCATAGGCCGGATAATATTCACCCTGCGGCAGGCTCTTAGCCCGGACCATCAGCAATAACAGTCCAGCCAATAAGACCAGGCCATTGGCCACGGCAATGGTCATGCCGATGCTCGTGCCGGCAAAGGAATGAACGGAAAAATCGCCCAAGATGCCGCTGCGCGTCAAGAACGTCCCATAGAGCACCAGGGCATAAGCAAAGATACCCGCCAGATGTACCATCGTGATGGCCGCTTCCCGAATCTGTGCCACACGCAGCACATGGACAAAGATACCGGCCACGAGCCAGGGCACGAGCGAGGAATTTTCCACGGGGTCCCAGCCCCAAAAGCCGCCCCAGCCCAAGACCTTATAGGCCCAGTAGCCGCCGATAAAGATGCCGGCCCCCAGGAAGCTCCAGCCAACCAGCGCCCAGCGACGGGCAGCGGGCAGCCATTCTTTCCCTTTCTGACCAGTCAGCAGAGCCGCCGCGCTATAGACCAAAGGTATAGCGAGCAGGGCGTAGCCGATAAAGATAATGGGCGGATGGATAGCCATCCAGGGGTCCTGCAGCAGGGGATTTAAGCCCATGCCGTTTTCCACCACATTCTCATTGGGCACGAAGGGACTTTTGGCCATGACGAGCACGGTCAGCAGGGCCATCAGCGCCATATAGACCGCCATACCCGCCGCCGATAGTTCCCGTCTCACAGCCAGATACAGGCCCGCTGCGCCATGGATCAGCAGCCAGAGCAGGAAGGAGCCCTGCTGGCCAGCCCAAAAGGCCGAGAATTTATAGATGGACGATAATTCCTTAGAAGAATAGCTGGCCACATAGGCGATATCGAAGCGATCCTGAAAGATCAGGACCAGCAGGTATATGCTGGCTATGAGTGCCGTCAGAAACGCCCCTATCGTCAAAAAGCGCCCCCATTTCACGGTGCGCTCACTCTGCGCCGCAAAACTCAACACCGCCGCCAGCGACAATGCCAGCGTCAAAGCTAAACTGATTACACCAACCAAGGCTGTCCCCCCTAAAACGGATTTCCATGTTTATTTCTGCTGTTCGTACTTCGACGGACATTTGATCAGCAATTTATCTGACTCAAAAGCCGCGTCCTTATACCGGCCAATGGCCACGATATGATGGGCCTCGTCAAACTGGTCCGGCTTCGTGCCATGATAGTGCACGAGCATGGTTTCCCCGGTGTCCTCATCCTGCAGGGTGAAGACGAAATTATCCCCCTCCATATGCGGAGCCGGAGCATTCTTCGCCAGCAGCCCCTTGACCTGCACATTGCTCGTGCTCTTCTGTGCCTCGGCAATGCCCACATAAGGCGTCACCGCATCCATGAAACTCCAGCCTGCGTAGCCCACAAAGGCCAACAGCAGGACCACCAATAGCAGCTTGCGATTCATAAGCGTTCTCCCTCCTGCATCAGCCTGGCCGCCTGCTTCTTATGCAGCCAGTAAAAGATTCCCGTGACATCCACCAGCGCCGCCAACAGTACCGCCAGCATCAAATGGTCCATCGCCAGCCCGGAGCCATTGAGCACCGGCGAGGGATGCAGGGAAAAATACAGCCGCGGAATGATAAACACCAGAAAAGGCACGGTCAAGAACGAGAACAGCGAATAGACTGCCGCCGCCCGCGCCCGCTTGTGCCCCGCCGGCATCGCGCCCCGCAAGGTCAGATACGCTCCATAGATCAAAAGCAGCACGAAGATCGTCGTCTGCCGCGGGTCCCAGTTCCAATATGCGCCCCAGGTCAGCTTGGAAAAGATCGCCCCGCTGACCGTGGCCAGGATCACAAAGACAAAGCCCAGCTGCGCCGCCGCCGCGCTCTTCGCATCGGCTGCCAGCTCATGCCCCCGCAAATATTTCGCTCCCTGAAAGGCGCTGACCAGGAAGGCGATTACCGCCACCCAGGCCACGGGAATATGGAAAAAGGCAATGCGCACATAATACCCCAGCCCTTCTGCAGGAGGCACGACAAAAAACACCAGCCCCACAATCACGAGCGTCAGACCGCCCAATATCACACCCATACACAAGCCTCCAAAATCAATCCTCATACCAGAGATAGTCAAAGAGCACCGAAGCGCCCATTGCTAAAATCGCATCGTAAAGGGCCATACCGCCTAAGAAACTGACCGGCACTTCCCCTGCCCCGAAAGCTGCCGCCGTCAAAAAGATGGCGGGCAGGAACACCGGCAGGATGACCGGCAGCATCAGTACCGAAAACAGCCCGCTTTTCACCTGTGCTCCGGTGGTCAAGGCCGCCAGCAATGTCCCCGCCGCCGCCAGACCGGCTGTACCTAAGAACAATGTCAGCAGGAATACACCCCCGGCAACGGCCTCCGTTCCGGTCAGTACCAGAAACAACGGCGCAATAAAGAAGCTCAGCACCAGCAGCAGGAAAAAGGTATAGAGCATCTTACCCCAGAGTACCGGCTGGGCACCGCCGTAAAGCTTCAGCGTCAGCAAGGTACCCGCCGTATCCTCATCGGCAAATACCCGGTCCGCCCCGGCCATGGACGCAAAGAAGATGATGATCCACAAGAGCGCCGCCGAGAGCTTCGGTTCCAGACCGCCGCCCTGCAGGGCAAGGCTCACGCAGGCCAATGTGGTCAGGGCGAACATGAACATGGCCGCCCAGGCCGCCTTGAAGCGCATGCCGACGGTGAATTCCTTTACAAAGACCAGCTTAACGGCCTGCCAAAGAGATGACTTCATCTGCCAGCGCCTCCTCTCCGGGATCATTGGTGGCCAGCGCCACCAGCACGCCGCGCGCGGCCGCCCGCCTTATCTCCGCGGCCAAGAGCCCGCGTCCGGCTTTATCCAGATTGGCCCCCGGTTCATCGAGCAGCCAGATATCGGCCCCCGAGGCCAATAGCACCGCAATCTTGAGCCGCTGGCGCATGCCCGTGGAAAACTCCCCGGCATAGCTATGAGCCACGGCGCTTTCTGCCAGTCCCACCTGCGCCAGCAGGCTGCGGTATTTCTTATCGTCTATGTTTATGCCCCACATGCCCAGCAGGAAGTCCATATTCTCCCGGGCCGTCAGCCGATCATAGAAGCGCAGCTCCGGCGTAACCATGGCCAGCCGTTGCCTTAATGCCTCCTTATGCAATTCCGTGCCATTATCCGTCACAGCGACCTTGCCGGAACTCGGCAGCAGCAAATGGCCCGCCAGCTTCAGGAACGTCGATTTGCCGCTGCCATTCTGACCGGTGACAGCGGTGATTTTTCCCCCGAACAACGTCACATCCAACGGGGCGAAAATCTGCCGCCCATGAAAGCGCTGGCTGACTTCTGCAAATTCAATCGTCACCATAGCTTAACCCATTGCCGCTAGTTTATCGGCATCCAGTTCCATCCAGTCGTCCCCGACATAGAGCATCCCCTCACTGTGCATGGCACTTATTTCCCTTGTCAGGGCGCTGCGGTTGCATTCCAGCTCCTTGGCCAGCTGCACGCGTCCCGGCACATGGACTTTCCCCTTGCCCTGCCGCTGTTCCTTATACAAGAGATACAGGATCAGCCGCTCCCGCAAGGTCTTCTGCGAGAGGATCTTGATCTTCTGCATCATCAGCACGTTCTTGCGGCAGAAAGCCTCCAACAGGTTCTTCATCACGATGCCATGCGTGCGCCCAAGCTTCGGCCCTGCCGTAAGTAGTGCCTTGTAGGGAATCCAAAGCACCAGCACATCGGTCAGAGCCTCGATGGCCATATCATAAGGCACCTGCGGCATGATGGCCGAGGTGCTGCCCAGCATAGCCCCGCGCTCTAAGTTATGGCTCACCGCTTCATTGCCGAAGCGATCTTCCGCCAGCACCTGCGCTTCCCCTTCTACGATAACACCGATATTATGGTTTTCCTCATAAGCCTCCAAAATCCGCTTACCCTTGCCCACTCGCTTGATAGCCGCCCCGGTGGCAGCGATGAACTTATCCACTTCCTCCGCCGACACATCCCGGAACAAAGGCAGCTCATGCAAATCCAGATGATACACCTGCATTACCTTCCCTCCTAAATAATACACAATTCCATCCCGTTTTCTCTCAGTCTATTATAACAGTAAAACTTCGAGCACTACGTTGCTGTTGCAACATTATATTGTAATTATTCTAGCATAGCGGGGAAGTTCCTGCATTGGAGGAATATACAAAAAGGACCTGTCAACAGTCAAACTGTTGACAGGTCCTGGATATTGCTTATTTACTGAATTACTTCAGCTGAGCAGCAACTTCAGCAGCGAAGTCGTCCTGCTTCTTTTCGATGCCTTCGCCCAGCTGGAAGCGGGTGAATTCGGTAACCTTGACGTCGCCGAGTACATCTTTGATGGTCTTTTCGGAATCCTTGACGAAGATCTGTTCGTTGAGGCAGACTTCCTTGTAGAACTTGTTGATACGGCCTTCAACCATGCGTTCGATGATGTTAGCCGGTTTGCCTTCTTCTTCAGCCTGCTTGCGGAGAACTTCCTTCTCGTGTTCCAGAGCGGAAGCATCAACGCCATCACGGTCAACAGCCATCGGAGCTGCTGCAGCGATCTGCATAGCAACGTCCTTGCCCAGCTGATCGTCGCCACCCGTCAGGTTAACGAGAACGCCAATCTTGCCGCCCATGTGGATGTAGCTGGCCAGCTTGCCTTCGGTTTCGTAGCAAACGAAACGGCGCAGGGAAATCTTTTCGCCGATCGTAGCCGTAGCTTCGGTGATCAGCGTGGAAACCTTCTTGCCTTCGATTTCGCTGTCGTTCAGAGCGTCGAGGTCAGCCGGTTTCGTAGCAACGATGTGCTCAGCAACCTTTGCCAGCAGTTCTTTGAACTGTTCGTTGCCAGCAGCGAAGTCGGTTTCGCAGTTGATTTCCACAACGCAGCCCGTCTTGCCATCAGCAGCAACGAAAGCGCCTACAGCACCTTCAGCAGCTACGCGGCCAGCCTTCTTCTCAGCTTTGGCAATGCCTTTTTCGCGGAGCCAGTCAACAGCCTTGGCAGCGTCACCATCGGTAGCCGTCAAAGCCTTCTTGCAGTCCATCATGCCTGCGCCAGTCTTTTCGCGCAGTTCTTTAACCATTGCAGCCGTAATTGCCATTTATATTTCCTCCTAAATTCACAATCTGTAAAGATAGTATAAAAGGGTAAGGGATAACCTCCCTTACCCCATAAGTTTTACCTTAGTCGAGTAAAAATTACTCAGCAGCGGCTTCTTCAGCGTCGCCGCCTTCGCCCTGACGACCTTCCATCACAGCGTCAGCCATGCGGCCAGTCAGCAGTTTCACAGCGCGGATAGCGTCATCGTTACCCGGGATTACGTAGTCAACTTCATCCGGATCGCAGTTCGTGTCAACGATAGCAACGATAGGAATGTTGAGCTTGCGAGCTTCAGCAACAGCGATACGCTCTTTGCGCGGATCTACAACGAACAGAGCGCCGGGGAGCTTGTTCATTTCTTTGATACCGCCGAGATACTTCTCGAGCTTTTCCATTTCATGACGGAGGCCCTGAACTTCTTTCTTCGTCAGGACTTCGAAAGTGCCATCAGCTTCCATAGCTTCGAGTTCCTTCAGGCGGTTAACGCGCTTCTGGATCGTCTGGAAGTTAGTCATCATGCCGCCCAGCCAACGTTCGTTGACATAGAACATGTTAGCGCGGAGAGCTTCTTCTTTGATAGCTTCCTGAGCCTGCTTCTTCGTACCAACGAAGAGGATGCTCTTGCCTTCAGCGGCAACGTCACGCAGGAATGCGTATGCTTCATCAACCTTCTTAACGGTCTTCTGCAGGTCGATGATGTAGATACCGTTACGCTCCGTAAAGATGTATTTAGCCATCTTCGGGTTCCAACGGCGGGTCTGGTGTCCGAAATGAACACCTGCTTCAAGTAACTGTTTCATGGAAATAACTGCCATGTTGGTGCACCTCCTGTTTTTTTCTTCTGGGCTCCTCATCTTCTGCACCACCTCCATACCCGAGGCACAGGGCAGATATCGGCAACCCATGCTTTTTTTCTTACACCGCGAAAAATTATATCATAAGTAAAAAGGGGGCGCAAGTAGGAAAATGCAAATTTCCTGCGCCCCCTGAAAATTATTTTTTCAGTTTTTCACCGTTGCTCTCAATGATATCCTTGTACCAATAGAAAGACTTCTTTTTATAACGATTGAGCGTGCCCGTACCATCGTCGTGGCGGTCCACATAGATGAAACCATAGCGCTTGGCCAGTTCTGCCGTCGAAGCGCTCACGAGGTCAATGCAGCCCCAGGTCGTATAGCCCATGACCGGCACACCGTCTTCGATGGCCTCTTCCACCTGCACAAGATGGTCATTGAGATAGGCAATGCGATAATCATCGTTCACCGTCTTGCCGCCCTGACCGTCATCTACCAGCTCATCCTTGGCCCCCAGCCCATTTTCAACAATGAAGAGCGGTTTCTGCCAGCGGTTGTAGAAGCGGTTGAGCACATAGCGGATGCCCTGCGGATCGATCTGCCAGCCCCACTCGGATTCTTTGAGATAGGGATTCTTCACGCCCTGAATGATATTGCCGCTGCCCTCTTCCTTCTTGCTTGCCGATTCGCAGATGCTGACATAATAGCTGAAGGAAATGAAATCCACGGTATGTTCCTTCAAGAGGGCCAGTTCTTCCGGCGTGGTCTTGATTTCGATGCCGTTCTCGCGGAAGTAGCGTTTCATATAGCCGGGGTAAACGCCGCGGGCATGCATATCGCCAAAGAAATCGTTGAGATTGTTGGCTTGCATCGTGGCAATCACATCGTCCGGATTCGGCGTCAAAGGATACGTCGGCATGGACAGCACCATGCAGCCGATCTTGGCTTCCGGATTGATCTCATGGCCGATCTTCGTCGCTAGTGCCGAGGCCACGAGTTCATGATGGCAGGCCTGATAGAGGTCAGACTTGCTTAATTCCGCCAGTGGCGTCATGATGCCGCCGCTCATCAGCGGTGCATGCAGCACGGAGTTGATTTCGTTAAAGGTCAGCCAATATTTGACCTTGCCCTTATAGCGGTTGAAGAGCACCCGCACATATTTCTCATAGAAGCCGATGAGGTCATGATTCACCCAGCCATTGTATTTCTTCGCCAGGTTCAGCGGCGTCTCGTAATGGGAAATCGTTACGAGCGGTTCAATGCCGTACTTATGGCATTCCGCGAACAGGTCATCATAGAACTGCAGGCCCTGCTCATTTGGCTCGGCGTCATCCCCATTGGGGAAGATGCGGCTCCAGGCGATGGAGGTGCGGAACACCTTGAAGCCCATCTCGGCAAAGAGTTTCACATCTTCCTTATAGCGATGGTAGAAATCAATCGCCACGAGCTTCATATTGTCTTCGGTGGGTTCAGCAGTAGGGGCTCCCTTGAGGCCACGGGGCATGATATCCTGGATATCCAGCCCCTTGCCATCTTCGTTGTACGCACCTTCACACTGATTGGCGGCTACCGCGCCGCCCCATAAAAATTCTTTAGGGAATGCCATATCTAAAACTCCTTATGCAATTACAGTCAATAAGTTTGCTTCCTCTTTCACATCTTTTTCATCGGTCAGTACCACATCCATATACTGTGCATGGTTGGTGACAATCACCGGCGTGATGGTGCTGAAACCGGCGGCGGCGATTTTCTCCCTGTCAAATTCAATCAGGGTGTCGCCCGCTTTGACATGGTCGCCCTGCTTGACTTTGGTGGTGAAATACTTGCCTTCGAGTTTCACTGTGTCCATACCGATATGAATGAGCAGTTCTGCGCCCTTGTCCGTGACGAGGCCAATAGCATGCCCCGTGGGGAACAGCGTCATCACCGTGCAGTCAGCCGGTGCCACCACTTTGCCGTCGCTGGGTTCAATGGCAATGCCCTTGCCCAACACGCCCATAGCGAACGCTTCATCGGGAACATCTTCGAGTGCTACGATCTTACCAGCCAACGGAGCTTTGATGATTTCCCGCTCAGTCGTGCCATCTGCTTTTTCTGCCACTACCGTCAGTTTTTCTGCCGGAACCGCATCACGATACATCACTGCCGTTACGGCCAGACCAAATACAAAGGATACTGCAGAAGCAATCATGCCACCATACATGCCAGCCAGATCGCCCGTTTTCGGATCGATGAAGGTCGGATAACCGAAGATGCCCAGGCCGCCGAACATATAGAGGTTAACGGACAGCAGAGCCATCAACGCGCCGCCGATTGCACCGCCGATGCAGGAGATGATGAAATATTTCTTGCGGGGCAGAGTGATACCATAGATGCAGGGTTCCGTCACACCGAAGATACCCGAAATGAATGCCGGCAGGGAAATGCTCTTGAGCTTTTTATCCTTCGTGCGCAGGAAGATACCGAGCACAACACCGATCTGGGCAAAGGAGCAGCCGAAATAGGTAACAACCAGCGGATCATACCCATAGACCGTGATGTTGTTGATCATGATGGGCACCAGTCCCCAATGCAGGCCAAACATCACGAATACCTGCCAGAACGCACCGATAAAGAGACCGGCCACCACCGGACTCACATTGTAGATGGCCATAGCCGCAGCGCCAACGAGCTGGCCTGCCCAGGTTGCCACCGGGCCAATCGCCATGAAAGTCAGCGGTACGACAATCAATATCGTGAAGAACGGCGTCAGGAAGCTCTTGAGCATGGTGGGCACCGATTTAGCCACCAGCCGTTCGACTTTGGCACCGAACCAGACTGCCACAATGATGGGAATAACGCTGGAAGCGTAGTTCATCAGAATGACCGGCAGCCCCAGAAGCTCCATATGGATTGCCGATTCAAACAGCGTGCCCTCGAAGAGTTTATAGAGCGTCTCACCTTTCATAATGGCCGAAACCGTGGGATAAACCAAAGCGGCACCGATAGCCATACCCGTGAACTCATTCATCTTGAATTTGCGGGCAGCCGTGAGGCCGAGGAAAATCGGCAGGAAATAGAAGAACATGTCTCCTAAGATATTGAGCATCTGCGCCGTGCCGCTGGCCTTATCCACCAGCCCCATGGCCATGAACAGCGCCGAAAAGCCCTTGATCATCCCCGTAGCCACGAGAACACTCAGCACTGGCTGGAACACACCGGAGATCAAGTCAATGAAGCGATCCAGAGGACTGAGGTCTTTATCCTCTTCCTCTTCGCCGCCTTTTGGCGCATTGCCGGTGATATTCGTCACCTCCAGCACCGTATCATAGACATCGGCCACTTCATTGCCGATGACTACCTGATACTGGCCTCCGCTCTGGATGACCGTCACTACGCCGTCACGATCCTTGAGATAATCGGTATCTGCCTTGGACTCATCCTTCAGCTTGAACCGCAGCCGCGTGATACAGTGGGCAAGACTTATCACATTTTCCTCGCCGCCCACATGCCGGACAATATCCTTTGCCAGCTCTTCATACTTCTTCATCATAAATCCCTCCAAAATTAAATAACTTTGAAGGTTTGGCCAACCTAATGTAACCATCCTAAACATACAAAAAAAGCGTGGATCAACCCAGAGGCGAACTTCGCCTGCAAGGTTTGGCCGCATCTTGCGTAACCATCCCGCTTCGTACAAGATAAATGATAACAAATCAATAATAAATTGTCAAGAAAAAAATCCCGTAAAATTCCCCCTTGCGTTATCGCCTGCACTGTGTTACACTTTGAGTAATTCAATTGCACAGATACAAAGGAGTTTGAACGTTATGAACTTCGCAGAAAAATTGCGGCAGCTGCGCCACCAGAAAGGATTGAGCCAGGAAGCCGTGGCCAAGGCCATTGGTGTTACCCGCCGCACCTATATTTCCTACGAGCTGGACGGCCGCTATCCCAAAACCCGCGAACGCTATGCAAAACTGGCCGAGGTCTTCGAAGTAGATACCAACTACCTCTTCACCGAGAACGAAGCCTTCGTCAGTCAGGCCGGTGCTCAATATGGCAGCCGCGGTCTGCAACAGGCCAATGCGCTGGTCAGCGAACTTTCCGGACTCTTCGCCGGCGGCGAGCTCAGCGAGGAAGACCGTGACGCCGTGATGCAGTCCCTGCAGGAAGCCTATTGGCTGGCCAAAAAGGAAAACCGGAAGTACCGAAAAAAGTCTAAGGAGTGAGCCCCATGGATTCCGAACAGTGCCATAAGCGCGCCCGGGAAATCATCCGGCAGGTCGGCCGCCGGGATATGAAACGGGTGGCACAGGAACTGAATATCAAGGTTCTCTACAACGAAAACTTCACGAAGCTATTGGGCATGTACTTCTATCAATGGCGCAACCGCTTCATCTTCCTCAATGCCAATCTCGATGATATCTGGCAGAACATGGTGCTGGCCCACGAGATTGGCCATGACCAACTGCACCGAGAGCTGGCCAAACAGACACAGCTGCAGGAATTCGAGCTCTTCCGCCTGAACAGCCGCACCGAATACGAGGCCAACGCCTTCGCCGCCCACCTGCTGATGGATACGGACACGGTTTACGCCGAGCTCAAAGACGGCTGCGACGAATTCACCCTGGCCCAGAAGATGAACTGCAATATCAACCTGGCTTTGGTCAAGCTGCAGGAAATGGCCAAACTCGGCTACGACATCCGCCCCAGCGAAGCCATCGACAGCCAGTTCTTCAAAAAGATACGGATTTAAATTGGAGGTATGAATATGCTGAACACCATCATCCACTATGAAGTCATCATGAATATCGCCCTGATCGTTCTGGTCATCTGCCTGGCCACCTATACATTCGCCCAGGATATGCGCCTGAGAAAATACAAACTCCAGCTGGCCGACCTGCAGTCCGGCACTCAGTGGAACCAACACAAACAAAGCAAAGTCCCCACATTAGACAGCCGCATAGCTGCCTGATGTTACCCCTTATAAAGAACGGGTTGACCGGTCAGATGACTGGTCAACCCGTTTTCTATAAGGTCATCATTTTCCCAATAGAAAAATTCATCTTTTCGCTTCTTAAATATTCTGTATGGAGTATTAGTTTTATCATAAATTAATTAATTTTTAATCAAAGTTATCTAAAATAGATATAGTGCATATTCCAGATTCCATAAACCAGCGAGGAGACTTCATCTTATGACCAGAACAATAAAAGGAATACTGAAATTCTTACTCCCTGAATATCAAATCATAGCAACAATCAATGAACGAGGCTTCATTGCCAGAACACCAGCGAATCCCTCTATACTCCAATCCCCAATACAAAACCATAACGTCGGCATGATACAGCAGCAAACCGCCCCGACCATATCCACTGCCCAGCCTCAGCCCGGCACGCCATCTTCCCCCGCTTCTCCGCCGGCTTCACTCCCGGAACCACAAAATATCACGACAGACAGCAATGCATTCACGAACCTGGCCACTTCCCTGAAAAAATACTGGGTTGGTTCGGAACGGGATCTGGATGCCATCTGCAAGGCATTCCAGCGGCCATATGTCAAAGGCTTTGACAATAAGATACCTAAAAATGGAATATTGCTGATTGGCGAAAACAGCCGTGGCAAAACGTATGCAGTCAAATGTATCAGTGAGCTCCTGAGGCAGAAAAAGACCTTTCGCTATGCTGATGTATCAATCCTTGATTTCAACGATTACGCTGCGGATACCACCAACGGACTATTCCTAAGCGATCTATATAAAGCACTGAATGAGACTAGCGAAGCAATCGTATTCGAGAATGTCGAAAAGGCCTCTATGCCCCAGCTTGACATCATCTATCAGCTTTTGACTGAAGGAACATACAAATTATCCCAACGCTACATGATGAATAATGGCAGCCTGATTCAAGCGACAGGCACGCTGAACACGGGACTGATTTCGAACTTAGGTGCCAATGGCAAGTTCTTCGTTTTCACTACGACGGTCTCCCAGGCAAAGATTCTGTCATTTCTAGGCAATAAGATTGTGAAAGAACTGGGCGATATCATCGTGCTGGACCCCATCATGGACGAGCAAATCCGAAACCTTACCTATACGCTCTGCCTCAACATGGCGAATAAATGCCGCGACCACCTGCATATCATCCTTGACTTCGACGAAACGCTCATCGATGAACTGGGCACCCACTATCGCAGCAATCAAGGCATAAGGGCTTTAGCCAATCACATAGATGACCAGCTGTATGATCCTTTGACCGAGATGAAACTGCAGAAGAAAATAGGCGATAACGAAAAGCTGCAGTTATCCTACGACAATGGGTATTGCATCGTAACGGAAAACCACGAAGTCATACATACCTCTGTCTACCAAAAAGATTTCAACAGCATGGAACTGGAAGATGTCCGCCAGGAACTGGCGCAGGTGATTGGCCTTGCCCAAGTGAAGGAATATGTCCTAAGCCTGGAAAACAACCTGAAAGTCCAGCAGCTGCGGGCTGGAAAAGGCCTGAAAAGCACCAATCTTTCCATGCATATGATTTTTGCCGGCAATCCCGGCACAGGCAAAACCACCATAGCCAGGATCGTCGCCAAGTACCTGAAAGCGATTGGCGTCCTTTCCTCCGGTCATCTATGCGAAGTGACAAGAGCCGATCTGGTGGGCCAATATGCCGGGCACACCGCAGTCAAAACCACAGATGTGATAAAAAGTGCTCTTGGCGGCGTACTTTTTATCGATGAGGCCTATTCACTCCACAGAGGTCAGGGAGATGTCTTTGGCATAGAGGCTATCGATGCCCTCGTGAAGGGAATGGAAGACCATCGGGATGATCTGGTGGTAATCCTTGCTGGCTATGAACAGGAAATGCAGGATTTCCTCAAAGCCAACAGCGGTTTGCAGTCCAGATTCCCCAACGTTGTTCATTTTGCAGATTATACCATCGAGG
Organism: Pseudoselenomonas ruminantium; assembly: GCF_900104055.1. Classification (GTDB taxonomy): domain Bacteria; phylum Bacillota; class Negativicutes; order Selenomonadales; family Selenomonadaceae; genus Selenomonas_A; species Selenomonas_A ruminantium_C. Next base: position 52,416 of record NZ_FNJQ01000017.1, on the reverse strand, counting down.
AAATGTGCCAGATTGCCGATGTCACCGCCAAGGCGAAAGGCTATAAGATATCTGATCTTTGCGCGGAAGGGCTGCGTCAAACCTTTGAGAAACATCAGATCAAAGGAAAAAATGACAGTGGCAATGGGCGTTTGGCACGAAACCTGATCGAAGATGCAATCTTAAAGCAATCCCAAAGGATCATCCAAAATCCGGAAGACAATATGGAATTACTGATTCCAGCCGATTTTGGCTTTACGGAACAAAGAGAATTTGACCTCGAAAAAAGTCTTGCCAAAGTAATCGGCATGGAAAAAGTCAAGAAATACATCCGCAGCCTCAATGCCCGTATCAAGGTACAAAACATGCGAAAGCATGCCGGCCTGAAGACCGATAACACCCAAACCCTGCATATGATCTTTGCCGGCAATCCCGGTACAGGCAAAACCATGATGGCCAGAACCGTTGCGAATGTACTGTATAACTTGAATGTCATCCCCTCCAACAAACTGATTGAGACGGACCGATCAGGACTTGTCGCCGGCTATGTGGGCCAGACGGCCATAAAGACGCGCAATGTGATTGAATCAGCCTTAGGCGGTGTACTATTTATAGATGAGGCTTATTCGCTGGCTCAAGGCGGTAAAAATGATTTTGGCCAGGAAGCTATCGACACCCTTGTCAAAATGATGGACGACAATCGCGATCAGCTTGTCGTAATTCTGGCCGGATACAACGAGGATATGCATAACTTCCTTAACAGGAATGCCGGCCTGCAGTCCAGATTTGCCAATATCATTGAATTTCCGGACTACACCACCGATGAGCTCATGAAGATTGCCGAGAATATGTATGCCGATAATGGATATGTATTGGATGCGGACAGCAAGACCATGCTAAGAGAAAAATTTGCCGAGGCGCGCTTGCAGGAAAAATTCGGCAATGGCCGCTATGTCCGGAATGTCTTTGAAAAATCCATCAATAACCAGGCACTGCGCTTAAGCGGTACAGATACCATTTCCAAGGACGCATTGCTTACCATCACCAAAAGCGATATACAGGAGGTTTGAGGATATGAGCGATAAGATTGCCAACATCATTGCGGCACTATGGTTTTTCGGGGTATTGATCTGGGCGCTCTTGTTTGGCGTATTTGCCTTGATTATGATTCCTTTCTCCGATATAGCAGGGATGATCAATAGCGGCTATTCCCGCTCAACTGAAGGCCTGATTTTTTGCTTTCTATTGGGAATCATTTTCTCCCTAACCGGGTTGGTTCCTGTACTCAGAAAAGCATACTATAAATTACCCTGGCTATATCCTTTCACCATGATGCTGTTCATGGATCTTTTCATTTTATCCATTGCAGAAATGATATTAGCCAAAGGATTTGCCATAGACAGTAGATTTCATCATGTAATGGCAATCATTGTTATGTCCATACAAATCATTGCCTGCCGCATTGCCATGTCTAAGTATCTGAAAAGATATCCCCTGCTCATCCATAAATATGAACGATTGGAGTAATGGAAAATGGGAAATAATGAATTCAGGAATGATTCCCCAGTTACGTCGAAAAACAACATGGAATATATTCCGGACATACAACAGGATATATCACCACATCGTGCTAAGAATACGCCCCCTTTTACCCAGCGCATAAAAAAAGGATCCGGTATCCTTTTGCTGGCCAGTATAATGGCACTCGCTATCGGTATGATGTGTCATACCGGCACTTCAGTCAATACCAGCGATGATGCCCAGTCAGCCATAGAAACACATGTTTCCACTACACTCCCTATCGGCGCCAGACTGTTGGAGAAAGATGACCACTACGTTGGCGGTGATATGACCATTACCCATACCTCTCCCGAAAAAAAGACCAAGATGTATATTTGGGATTATGCCGCAGAGGATGGGGATTATGTACAGGTATACATCGATGGAAAGCCGTTAGGCAGCCCCTTTATGATAAAAAATAAACCCGAAGTCTTTAATGTACCAGCTACAGGAGAAGTCCAGGTAGTCGGTACCAGAGATGGCGGCGGCGGCATAACCTATGCTGTTCGTTACGAATTGAACCATGAAACTTATTTCAATGGCATGGAGCAGGGTGGCAATAATGTATACACCTTGGTGCGAGAATAACTCTGCCAGCAGATACAAAAACTGACCGGTCAAATGACCGGTCAGTTCTTGTATACTGTTACTTCCGCTTCTGCTCTGCCATCCACTGGAAGAGTTTTACGGTCTTGCCGTCAATCGTGTCTTCGCAAGCATCATTGTAGACATAGATCCAGGACCAGTGCCCCATGTATTCGTAGGGCGTGCCGTCGGCTTTCTTGTACTTGCCGGTGGTATCCACAACCTTGTCAAAGAAGCTGAAGTGCACATCGGCACCGGCTTTTTTGAGGCGTTCTACCGTCGGCACAGCATAATCCTTGGGCGGCAGTACAGTATCAGTCTTGGCTGCCGTGAACCAGATTGGCGTCTTGGCGATATTGGCCAGATCCTTCTTGCTGATCATGCTGTCCTTGAGACCTTCGCAGGTGGGGAAAGCCGCGGCGAAGTAGCCGGGGTTATCCCGCACGAGCAGCATGGTCATATAGCCGCCGTTGGAGTCGCCGCCCACGTAGATGCGGTTTTCATCCACATTGGGATGCTCAGCCACATAAGCTTTGATAAATCCCATCAAAGATTCACTATAGATGGACGTACCATCGGCAAAGTCCTTATAGCCATGCATCCAGTAGGTTCTGGCCTGCGGAGCCAGCACATAGGCTCCGCCGAAATACTTCTGTACGGATTCATCGGCAAACTGCGTAGCCTTGTTGCCCATGATTGGCAGGGAGGGGCTGTTGCCCCCCTCGCCCATACCGTGCAGCCAGATGATCAGAGGTTTCTTTTCATCCTTGCTCGCAAGTTTCGGCTCATAGCTGGCATAGGGGAAGGAATGGCGACCGAGGATCTTATGGTTGAATTTGAATTTGTCGCCCTGCGGACGGATATTGCCCTGATTGTTATCCACCACGAGTTTCTGGCCATCCGTGATGGTATAGTGCGGCGTCACCCAGTTGTTCAGCATGGTATGCAGGTCGAAGTTCAAGGCTGCGCCCAAAGTATCCGTGGGACTCACGGCCATTTCCAGTGTCACATATTCACCACTGTCCACGGGATTGCCGTTGGCATCGGAAACATAGGCCTTCGTTACCTGACGGTCCCCTTCAATATCCTTGTTGGAGGTAGATTCAGCGCCCAGGGAGATAAAGGCATCCTTCTTCTCCCGCATGGCTTCGGCGGGCGTAATGGCCCCTTCGGCCAGCTCCCGGCACACATGTACCTTGAAGGTTCCCGTATTCACATCGCTGGCTTTTACCGTGCTGCCCAGGTTCACGATAACCTTGGACACGGACGGGCCCCAGTCAAAGGTTTCCGTTACGGTCTTATAGGACGGCTGCTGGGTGGGTACGGCGGCAGAAGCGATATCGCCTGCCGTCAATACACCGGCTAACATTACGCCGCAGAGGCTTAAGCGGACGGCTTGTTTGAGTTTTTTGCTGATCATGAAAAGTCACTCCTTGATATTCTGTTTTTTCCACCTCATCCGCCCCTCTCGGGGCACTGCCCGGGGAGTCCACCGGACTCCCGCAGCTTCGCTGCCCCCTCAAGGGGAAGGTTTTTACTTCTTTAATACAGGGACGGCGTATTTAGCCGTGCGGGCGTCTTTTATCTGTCCCTTCCAGTTGAGGCCGTAGGCGAAGTCGTAGCTATGGCCTTCGCTGTCGGTATAGCATTCCATATCACGCGGGGTGTCTTCGAACTGGCGCTCCACCGTTTCCATATTCTTGGGCTGCTGCATGGGCAGGAGGCCCTGCGGCTCGAACTTGCCCGTGAGAATATCGAAATAAGCGGCATCACTGACGCCATAACCCACGAGAATTGCATCGGAAAGCGGCTCCAATTCGCTGAAGATCATGGGCTTCAGCGCATGCACCATGGTAACCACCGGCATATTCTTACCGGACTTGGCTGCACACTCACGGCCATAGGCAACGCTGTCGAGGTCCGTAGCATTGATGATTCTTGCCGTTTTGCCGAAGTAGCTGCGGTTCTCGCCTTCATCATGGGCAATGGACTGCTTGCGTACTGCGGCAGAGTCTGCCGTATAGGGCTTGTACTGCAGGGACAGGGGGATGAAATTGCCGTTTTCATCACAGCCCAGACCGTCAAACTGATTGCCGGCATTGGTGGGGTTGTCGATGACGGCCAGTACCATATCGGCCTTAGCTGCTTCAGCCAGGGCCAGACGCTCAATATCTGTTACGGCTGCCATGGGCTTGCCGTTGCGGTCTTTAGCCGTCAGCTCTTTGACCTTATCGGTAATTACCGTGAAGTATTCACTGGCGGTCTTGAGGTCAACGGGCAGGGCCCAATGAGCCGGACTATAGGTATGGAACGTCTTGTTTTCCTGCTCAGGACGGTAAATCATCGGGATATAAACCACAGGTTTAGCACTCTGCGCTTCGGCCTTATGGATCACATTGCCCTTGTTCTTCAGCATGACGATGGATGCCAGCTGGGCTTTGTATCCCTCTGCTTTATCATGAGGATTGCCCACTTCCTGCACGGTCTTGGCTACATCCAGATAGGGATTCTCAAACAGGCCAATCTGGAAGATATTGCGCAGCAGGCGCACGGCCGACTGCTGGAAGCGCTTGTCCATATAGTCCTTGCCATGTTCCTTGACGCCCATCTCATAGGCTGCCAGCACCGGTTTGATATCATTGTTGCCGCCGAACTGATCCACGCCGGCCATCAAAGCCTTGTAGTGGCGGATCACTTCCGTATCCTTCTCCACGCCCCAGGCGGTGGAAATGCCCTTGCCGACTTCCTTGGGCACATCATGCGTGACGCACCAGTCGGTACAGATAACGCCGTCATAATGGTATTTGTCGCGAAGCAGGCCAATCTTATAGCGGCTGAAAGCCGAACCCACCTTCTCGCCCAGAGAACCATCATCGCTCCAAGCGATAGAGTAAGAGGACATCACGGCGCTGGGCATCTTCGTCTTGCCCGTAAGCTTCAAGCCGCCGTCCACAAAGGGAATCAGCTGGGTATTGAACTGCCCGCCAGGATAGACGGCGTATTTGCCGTATTTGGAATGAGCCTCGCGGCCGCCTTCACCGACACCGTCACCGGGCCAGTGTTTCATCATGGCGTTGACACTATACTTGCCCCAGCCCATATCCTTGCCCTTCTCGATGGTAGACTGTACGCCATTCATCGTGGCTTTAGCCATATCCCGGGCCAGCGCCGGATCTTCCCCGAAGGTGCCGTAGTAACGCGTCCAGCGCGGATCGGTAGCCAGGTCGATCTGCGGGGACAAGCCCGTGCCGATGCCCAATAGGCGGTATTCCTTGGAGGAAATCTCGCCAAATTCCTTGGCAATGGCCGGATTGAAGGTGGCGGCAATACCTAAGTTGCTAGGCCAGCGGGATACGCCGCCCGTCACATCTTTCAGATACACGCCGTTGCCCCGGGCATCGCTGCGCGGATCGGAGCTGGTGTTGGCCGGAATGGCAAAGGGCAGGCTTTCGGCATAGGCCTGCATGGCATTGTTCCATTTGGCCGTCACTTCGTTGCTGGCCGTACTGTCGGCGTTGAGCACCGTGCGCACATGGTCAGCCGAGAGCATTTTCTTCTGCTCGTCATTAAGTTCTGGCTTCAGATTACGCTGATGCATGCTGTAGAGCATAAGGCCGGCGATATCTTCTGTGCTCAATTGCTTGGCCAAATCCTCCGCCCGCTTCTGCGGCGTCAAGCGCCAATCCTCATAGGCATCCAATTTGCCATTGCGGTTCATATCCTTGAAGACCTTGCCATCTACCTGCAAGAGCTTCACACCGGAATCCGGGCTATAGGCCAGTTCCGCACCCTTCTGCTCGACCAAGGTATAGCCATCCGCCGTGGCTCTTTCTGTGAAATCCGCCGCCTGTACCTGCGTACCCATCAAAGTCAGACCAATTGCTAAAGTCAATGCTTGCTTTTTCATACTCTATGCCCCCTTAGAAGAAGAACTGTGCCTGGAAGCGATAGAGGTCATTACGATCATTGGTATCGATATCACGCTGCCAAGTGTAGAAGGTATCAAGCAGGATATTCTTAGCTGGTACATAGCTGAAGCCCAAGCGGAGGAATTTGCTGTTTATAGAGCACCAATCTGTAACCGTCGGCCAGGAAAGTGCCGGTTCATAACGATAATCCAAAGTAATGCCATAAGTATTGGGCTTATCAAGTTTAGCGCCCTTATAATCAATCTGCAGCCAACGGCCCGGTTTCTTGGTTTTCTTGCCTGCGACCTCAATATTATCCTGATCGCGATGTGCATTACTATTGATAATACCTGCACGAACGCTCCAGTTGTTATCAAATTTATGATGAGCATGCGTGTAATAATAGAACACACGGTGCCTACCATTAGTATCCTGATAACGGCTGGTCATTGGTGAACTCCAAGACGTACCAAAGTTGATATCATTCTTATCGTCAAAAGGATAGAAGAATCGCAGACTGGTAACCTTCTCTTTATTCTTTACGCCATCCCACAAATCCATCTGGCCGCCAGTGAAGAAGGTTTTGAATTTTTTCTTGCCCTGCACCAATTGAATACCAGAGAAATCACAATCGATGTCCATCCCCCAGCCGTAAATATTCCATTCATTCCATTTACCGATTTTTGCATCTAATCCAAGCTTGGGGAATTTACCGGTTACATATCCATCAATAGTTATACCGGTTTCATTTTCACTTGGCGAACGACCATCCCCTCTGCGCAATTCATCAAAACCGCTGAAAGAATTACGGTAGCCAATATCTGCATGCGCAGCCCAGTTATCATTGACCTTATACGTACTGTTGACTGCAATATGCACCATGTTTGCACGAGTTTTTCGATTCAGCTTTTTGCTGCCATCTGCCTGTCTTTCTTCTGTGAGGAAATGGTCATTACGGATACGGGCATAGCCATTAATGGAGAGCTTGTCGGCCAAAGCAGCGGCCTTCTTGAGGCCTGCTTTTTCTTCCTTGGTGAATGTTTCACCTGCCTGCTGATTGTTCAGCTTGTCCATCTGGTTATTGTCCAGATTGTCCAAACGATTGAGCAGGGTGAGTTTTTTGATGTCGTAGTAATACTCATTGTTGAGCTTGTTCAGCGCAGCTTGTTGCACATCCGTCATATTGGCCTGATTCTTCATGGCAGAATCCACGATCATCGCCATTTCCAGACGGCTCAGCACACGGCCTTCGGGAATCGCTACCGCATAATCCGGCACGACCTTGGCCGTAATGAGCTCATTGACCGCGCTGTACGACCAGTCCCCAACCGGCACTTCGGCCAGAAAGCCATTGGCCGCTTCCGCGCTCTGCCCATAGCTCATAACCGCCGCCGTCATCACTGCTGCTGCACCGATTTTACCTACATTCATCCAACTTCTCATGTTCATACCTCCAAAAACTTATAAATGTAAATTCTTGAAGGTTTGGCCAACTTAATGTCACCATCCTAATTTATATGGAAAGGCTTATGCCTGTTCCTGACACTTGCGAATGACTTTCGCCACATGGATCATCAAATAAAACTGTTCTTCGCCGCTGACGGCGTAATGATACTTCTTGGCCAGATAGGCCACAATGCGGTCCACACATTCATGGGCCTGTTTGTATTTCTTCTGGACCATGGCTTCCATCTCTTCATCGATCTCATCGCCATTGTATTTCGCCCCGCTGAACATACGCTGGGCAAAGAATTTCAAGTGGGTTACGAATCTATAGTAAGCCAGGGATTCCTGGTCAAATTCAATCCCGCAGAAACGGCGCACGATATTGGTGATTTCCTCAATCAGGGTGAGGATCTTATCGGCCATCGGCTGTTTCATATCCAGCTGGCCATCGATGATGTGCATAGCGATAAAACCAGCTTCATCCTCGGGAATATCGATATCAAACTGGGCTTCGAGCATCAGCACGGCCTTTTCGGCAATAGCAAATTCCTTGGGATAGAAACGCCGCGTCTCCCAAAGCATCATATTGCGGATATTGATGCCCTCCCGCAGGCGATGAATGGCCATATGTATATGGTCGGTCAGGGAAATATAGACGGTCTCATTGAGCTTGACGCCCAGTTCCTTTTCCGCCATCTCGATGATGGCCGTACTGGAGTCGAGATAATCCACGCGCAGGCCTGCGAGCAGCTCCTTGAACTTTTCGAGCATATCATGGTCACTGAGTTTATAGACCTTGTCAATTTTCTCATTGGGCACATCCTCGCCGCATTTCTTGCCAAAAGCAATCCCGCGCCCCATGGCCACGACTTCGAGCCCTGCCTCATCCTCGGTCACAATTACGTTATTGTTCAAAATCTTTTTAATCTGCACCAGTTACTCCCCCATACCACCTGCTGCCCAAACGGGCAAAATAAAAAGACAAAACACCCTGACAATACACGATTGTCAAGTTTGTCTTGTCTTCCTAACATCTAACATACGAATCCCCTCCAAAACATTCTCTAACTGTCTTGAAGGTTTGGCCAACTCAATGTCACCATCCAAAGCAATATCGAACACTACTAAACTATATGCAATTGTAGCACAACTCTGTTTCAATGTAAAGCACAGAATCATGAAACAACGCCCCAACTTTATGGAACATCATTTTATCTCTCATGCAGGATGTATTCCTCATCTTCGTCGATGATCTGCAGCATCACATCAGCAAACTGAGGATCGAACTGGGTTCCCCGGCCTTTGGCTATCTCGCCGCGCACCACATTCTGGGGAAGCACGCCGCGGTAGCTGCGTTTGGATGTCATGGCGTCGTAGGCATCGGCTACGGCAATCACCCGGGCATAGATGGGAATCCGGGCCCCCGCAAAACCATCGGGGTAGCCTTTGCCATCATAGCGCTCATGATGAGAACGGGCTCCGATGGCCAGTTCCGGGAACTCGGCCACGAGTTCCAGTATCTCTGAACCAATCACCGTATGCTGCTTGATCTTGCTGTACTCTTCATCGGTGAGTCTGGCCGTTTTGTTGATGATAGCTTCCGGGACGCCGATTTTCCCGATATCGTGCAAAAGCCCCATAAAGTAAATCTTGCGTTGCTCCTCCTCAAGCCAACCAAGTTTAAAAGCGATATGGCGGGCATAGCGGGCTACGCGCTGGGAATGACCGCGGGTATAGGCGTCCTTGGCATCGATGGTCTTGGCCAGAGCCATAACCGTCTCTTCGAACAAACGTTCGCTAGATGCCAGTCTGTCCTCAGCCAGTTTCGTCTGGCGATGGACCTCTTTTTTCAAGTTGCGGTGGAGATACTCCATTTCGAGAACCTGCTCCACCTTTTTCACCACGATAATCGGCACAAAGGGCTTGCGAATGATATCAAAGCCGCCAGCCATGGCCACGGCAGCTTCTGCCTTCTGGCTATGCTCGTGGGTGGTGATGATAATGGGCAGTTCCTTGAAGCGCGGCTCAAGATTCAGGCGCCGCAAAACTTCAAAACCATCCATATCCGGCAATTTCGAAGCCAGAAGCATCAAATCCACATGATGCTGAACCACAAAAGTCAGTGCTTCCATGCCAGATTTGGCTTCCTCCAGCTGCACCCGGGGATCTAAAATCTGATGCAGCTTCTGACGGTCGCTCGCGCTTCCGTCTACCACCAGCACGGTGGTTTGCCTCATTTGGGAAATTTGCATACACACACTCGTTTCTTGCCTAAAATAATTCTAGAGATATTTTGCCCTATTTCCCTCAAAAAATCAAGAGGCTAGGAAAGGACATATGTCTTTTTCCAGCCTCTTTACCAAAATATTTATCGCAGGATACCAATGAGCACATCGGAAACCACTTTTCCCCAGTCGATGCCATCGTCGCTGCGGCGGGGCGAACGGTGTTCCTCTTCGCGGGGCGGGTACGCATGACGCTTGGCTCTGAGCATCGCCGCCTCGATATCACTGTCGCTATGGCCGCAGTCATCCCAGGCCTGCTTGAGTTCCACATAGGCGCGTTCCCACTGTTCTCGGTCAGAGTAGATCAGACCTTGGTAGTAATTGGCCCGCCAGATGGGATAGATCTTGTTATTATGCGGCGTGGCCTCAGCCCGGTCAAAATCTTCGAGCGCCTTACCATCCATATTCCGTTCATAGTAAGCCCGTCCCCGGAGATAATAGGCGTACGCCAACGGGCTGTCCGTCACCTTCACATCGCTGATCACCCGGTTGAGTTCCACGATAGCGTTCCACTGATCTCCCTGCTGGATCATCGTCGCACAACGGTCAAAAGTCGCCTGCAGGGAATACTGGCTTTCCAATTCCGTGCCGATTTCTTCCTTTTCCCGGCCTTGAGCTTGCTTATATTTTTCCAGCAGTTCCTCATTCTGCTTCTTCAGGGCATCCCGCTCCTGCTGAAGCTTTTCCAGCTTATCTCGGTTTTCCATCATGGCCTTGAGGTCTATCTTATCCGTGTCCACTTCGCAGGTCAGCGTCACCGTGTACTTCCAGATCCCTGCCGAAAGTTCCGGCACAGCCTGTTCATGGAGCACCTTCAGTACCGCTCCGGAAATCACCCGCACATCATCGGCCGTAAGTTCCATATTCTGAGTACGGGAATAGCTTTCCACATATACTCCCGCTTTCTCCACCGCCACCCGCATCGCTTCCTGACGGGCTGCATCCTTGGCAATCTTCGGTGAATCGTTATCCCCCATCACATAAGCACCGCTGGCGGTAATAGTCTGGGGCGCGGCCAGGCACATGCCCGCCGAAAAGCAAGAAATGAGCAGCATCAACATCACGATTATCTTTCGCATAACCTTCACACCTTCCCCTTTTATTTTCTATTACTTATATCGAATATTATAGCACTTATCTTAAAGGAATTTGTTGACTTTGTCATTAAAATTCGATTAAAAAATCAGCCGCCCGAGAGCAGGCGGCTGATGGTCAGTCATTATAGGTAGGAATCGGTTTTTTCTTCAATTTGTTCGTGATCCAGGCAAAATGCATCTGCAGATACCGACCGACCTGTTCGCCAATGTATTTCTTGCCGTAATAATCCGGATGCAGGCCGTCAGTCGTGTAACTCGTACGCAGATTGCCCAGGCTGTCAGTAAGTGCCGTGGACACATCCAGATGATACTGCTGCTTCATGATCCAACTGTTGATATACTGCTGATGCATCTGCCAGTCATAGGGCGGCTGTTCGATATGCGCCCGGTTCACCATATACGAAGGATTGATGGGCGTGACCGTCAGGAAGACCACGATGATGCCATAGGCATCACACTTTTCCTTGATGGCCTGCAAATTCGCCACGGTATGGGAACCAAAGGTGCCCAGACGGTAATCATTGACACCGCCCATGACAACCAGCACCCGCGGCGAAGCTGGCAGCACGTCCCGTTCAAAACGCTCCAGCATGGCTGCCGTGGTGTTCCCGCTATAGCCCAGATTCTTCACGGGGACCTGGCTGTAGGACTCCCAATCGTAGAGAAGATAGCCCGGCGATACGGACATGGCTCCGCCGCCATGGGTGATGCTGTCGCCTAACGCAGCAATGGGCGTTGCTTCACCGCCGACGGTAAAGTAACTTTTCTCCGACCAGCCGCTGAGCGGGCTGCCATCACTGTTCAGGGAACGCACACGCCAATAGTATTTCCCCGGCGTATGATAACCGCCATCCTCATAAACATCGTATTCGCCCCCCTGCAGCGTACGAATCAGCTGATCTCCTTCAGCCGTTACCTTGTAGACCTGTACTTCATGCTGCTTGGCCCGCCCGTAGGGAATCCAGGAGAATACCGGATAAAGAGGCATATAGTCCATGCGCTCAAACTGCGTGGTGGGACGCGGTGCCGTCACATTGAGTTTCCCGCCATCGGTGATGGCGCGCGGCTTGGTGAAATGCCAGTTGCCCACCGGCCGTCCATTGTAATCCAGCGGACAAATCTTCCAATAGAAACCGTTGGCCTCGGGCCCAAAACCGCTCAGATCCACCGTCAGGCCATTGGTGTAGACCTGCTCATAGGTCAGGACGATGTTTTCCGGCGTATCCTCGGCGGATTTCAGGATTACCACCTGATAGCGCACGGCACTGGGAATTTCCTTCCACATCAGCTGCACATTCTTTAACTTTGTCATAGGCTGACCTTCATTCTTCTGCACAACAGGCGCTGCCTGCACCTTCGTCACCTGCGGAGCTGTCTTTTCCGTATGCACGGCCGTCTGGCCAAAATTGATGCGCACACCATCGCTGGCACTCTCCGCCGCCTGCACGCCGCTCATATTCAGCGTAAAGCCCATAGCCAGCGCAATGATGCCTGCCCACAGGGCGCTTTTCCTTCTCTTCAAGATATAAAACTCCATTCCTGAGGTTATTTTTAAACAACGCCCCTATTATATCATCATCAGCGAAAAAAATCACCATCCGGAAAAATTTTCAGGCTGCCGGACCAAAGCCAGCAGCCTGAAAAATCACATCTTATGTACTTCCTGATTGCTTCCCGTGGTTTCCCTCACCACCAGGGTATTATCCAGCACGATCCGCCGGTTCTTGCCGCCGCGGATCTGCTCCAAAAGCAATTGCGCGGCACTCTGCCCCAGCTGGAACATGTTCTGGTCCATAGTGGTGATCTTCGGCTCCACCAGACGGGACAGGGCGATATTATCGTAACCGATGATCGAGACATTCTGCGGTACGGATAGCCCCAAGCGCTTGCAGGCGTTGAGCGCACCTACGGCCATCAGGTCATTGCAGCAGAACACTGCCGTCGGTTTCAGGTAAGGCAGCTTGAGCTTCAGGGCAGTAAGTGTCAAATCTACCGTTTCCACACTGTTGCCTTCACCGATATTCAGCACATAGTCCTCATTGAACAGAGAACGCTCTTCCATAAACTGGCGGTAGGATTCCTCTTTGATGTCATAGGAATCCGAATTCGCCCCCCGGACAAAGAGGATCTTCTTATGCCCGAGGCCCTCCAGATATTCCAGCGCCTGCAAGGAACCCTGCCGTTCATCATTGCCCACATAGGACACGCCCTTGATGGGATGATAACCGTTGATGAACACCATGGGCACCCGCTCCACGAGGTCTTCATAGAAGCGCTCACTGATATTCTTCGTATTGGGACTGATGACGATGATTCCCGACACATTGCGGGCCACGAGGGCATTGATGCAGTTCATCTCCTGCACCGGATCGTTCTGGGCGCAGTTCAGCAGGAAGGAAAAATGCTCCTTGCGCACGCTTTCCTCAATGCCATCGATAACCTCTGCGAAGAACATGTTGTACAGCCCCGGTACCACCACACCGATGGTGGAAGACTTGCGGGTATTGAGCTCCCGAGCCTGCACGTTGGGCACATAGTTGAGGCTGCTGATGGCCGCCCTGACCTTTTCCTTCGTTTCCGTTTTCACCGGGTAGTTGCCATTCACCACCCGGGACACGGTGGCCACCGAAACTCCGGCAGCCCTGGCCACATCTACGATTGTCGCCTGTTTCTTTTCTTCCATAAAAACCTGCTTTCTCAGTCAGCCTGAGAAACAGCCTGCATAAACTTATCGAAAGCGGCCAGACCTGCGGCATCACGCTTATAGACGCCGGCATGGACCAGTACCGTCTTGAATACTTCCCCGATTTCAGCCTGCAGCAGGCCATCCACCTGCTCTGCCGTCACGGCCGGATATTTTTCGCGCAGCATCTTGTACCAATCGGCATGGCAGGCAATTTCCTCAATGCCCGAAATATCGGCCGTCCCTTTGATGAGTTCCTGCCCCAGAAGGTGCATTTCCTTCTTCAGGCGGGCGGGCAGTACCGCCAGTCCCATCACCTCGATCAGGCCGATATTTTCCTTCTTGATATGATGGACTTCGGCATGGGGATGGAAGATGCCCAGCGGATGTTCCTCGCTGCGGCGGTTGTTGCGCAGTACGAGATCCAGTTCATAGGCGCTGCCACGGCGGCGGGCAATCGGCGTGATGGTATTATGGGGTTCGCCGTCCGTTTCCGCCAGGATACCCACGCTATCATCACTATAGCCACGCCACTTGTTGAGGATGATCTCGGCTAAATCTGCCAATTCTTCCCGGTCCTCACCCGTCAGGCGGATCGTGGACATCGGCCATTTCACGCGCCCCACCTTCACGTTGGGAAAACCAGCAACGCTGTAAGCTTTTTCCACCGATGCCTTGGCCATGGCAAAGTCATAACGGCCGCCCTGATAATGGTCATGGGAGAGAATCGAGCCACCCACGATGGGCAGGTCCGCATTGGAGCCTAAGAAATAATGCGGGAAGATGGTCACAAAATCCAGCAGGTTCTCAAAGCTCTTGCGATTGACCTTCATGGGAATATGCTTGCGGTTCAGCACAATGCAATGCTCATTGTAATAGGTATAAGGGGAATACTGCATGAACCAGCGGTGGGAGGCCAGCCGCAAGGGAATCAGGCGGTGCGTCTGCCGCGCCGGATGCCCGGCATGGCCGGCAAAGCCTTCATTCTCCCGGCAAAGCAGGCACTGCGGATACGAACTGGATTTGACGAGCTTGGCCTTGGCGATATCCCGAGGATCTTTCTCCGGTTTGGACAGATTGATCGTCACGTCCAGATCCCCATATTCCGTCGGCGTCTTCCAGACCAGATTCTTATCAATGCGGTCTTTGCGGATGTAGTTGGAGGCAATGGACATTTTGTAGAAATTGTCCGTAGCCGCTTTCGGTGCACGGGCATAGTCACTCTGGAATTTCCTGACCACTTCCGATGGCCTGGGCATCACACAGTTCATGATGCGGGTATCGAACAGGTCCCGCTCATTTGCCGTATCTTCGATAAGTCCTTCTGCAACCGCATAATCCAGCATCCTGCTGAGAATCGGTGCAGCTGTTTCCAAGGTTTCATCTATTTCTTCCGGTACAAATTCGCTTACCTGCAATACATCGATAAGCAGATTTGCACTGTAGTAATAATCGTCTTCGCTGATAAGGCCACGCTGCTTCGCGAAGTTAAGCAGGCGGTTGATTTCTGTATTGATGTTCATTGATTATTTCACCGCTTATTTTTCATACCCATTTGGATGTTTCTGATGCCAGTTCCAAGCCGTCCCAATAACCTGTTTCACATCGGTATAACGGGGATTCCAGCCCAGGATCTTGCGGGCTTTTTCACTGGAGGCAATCAGCTGGGCCGGATCGCCGGCACGACGGGCGCCCATCTCTACCTTGATATCCTTGCCCGTGGCTTCTTTGGCCGCCTCGATCATCTCTTTGACCGAGAAGCCCTGGCCATTGCCCAGGTTGAAGATATTGCTCTCGCCGCCCTTGCGCAGGTACTCAAGTGCCAATACATGGGCATCAGCCAGATCGATGACATGGATGTAATCACGCAGGCAGGTGCCATCCGGCGTAGCATAGTCATCGCCGAAAATCGTGATATGGTCGCGCTTGCCCAGCGGCACCTGCAGGATCAGCGGGATCAGATGCGTTTCCGGATGATGGTCTTCGCCGATGGAGCCATCGTCCAAAGCGCCTGCTGCATTGAAGTAACGCAGGGATACATAGCGGATGCCATTGGCCCGGCTCACCCACTTCATCATCTTCTCCATGGTCAGCTTGCTTTCGCCATAGGTATTCGTGGGGCAGGTCTCATCATCTTCCATGATGGGAATCTTCTTGGGTTCGCCGTATACAGCCGCCGTGGAGGAAAAGACGATCTTGTCCACGTTATGGCGCACCATGGCTTCGAGCAGTACCTGCATGCCATATACATTGTTATTGAAGTATTTCAGGGGCTTTTCCATGCTCTCGCCCACCAGGGAATTGGCGGCAAAGTGAATCACCGCATCAATATCATTTTCCGTGAAGATCTTGTCGAGAACTGCTGCCTCACGGATATCCCCTTCATAGAATTTTGCCTTAGGATTCAGAGCATCGCGATGCCCCGTCTGGAGGTTATCCACGATAACGACATCTTCGCCCTTTTCTACTAACTGATGCACGGCATGGGAACCGATATAGCCGGCACCGCCGCAAACAAGAATCGACATAATCATGCGCTCCTTTTCTTTATCAAACAGAAATCGCTTTCTATTGTAACATGTTTTCTACCTGTTTTCTAGAAAACAGTTTACTTGATCCGGTGGGTACCATCGGCGATATTGGCCACATAGAAACTCGGGGCATAACCGATCTTTTCCGTATAAGCCTTGCCAACGCTCTCCTTGAAGGCCTCAATTGCCTCATTCTTCACGAGGCTGACCGTGCAGCCACCAAAGCCTGCGCCCGTCATGCGGGAGCCGATGACACCATCCACCTTCCAGGCCAGTTCAGCCAATGTATCGAGTTCCTTGCCCGTCACGTCATAATCATCCCGCAGGGAATAATGGGATTCATTCATGAGCTTGCCGAACTTCACTACATCATCGGCCTCCAAAGCCTCAACGGCTTCCAACGTGCGGTTGTTTTCAAAAACCGCATGGCGGGCACGCTGACGTTCCAATGGTTCGGAGATGGCTCCGGCCAGCTGATTGAATTCCTCATTGGAAAGCTCACCCAAAGCACCCAGTTCCGGTTTTACTTCCTTCAGTTCATTCAACGCATGTTCGCACTGCGCACGGCGCACATTGTAAGCACTCGAAGCCAGGCTATGGGGTTTGTTCGTATTCGTGATCACGATGCTTGCCCCCTCCAGCGCAATCTTGCTGTAACGGTATTCCAGCGTATTGCAGTCCAACAGGATTGCACAATCCTTTTTGCCCATGCCCACGGCAAACTGATCCATGATGCCGCAGTTGACACCCACGAAGGTATTTTCAGCTTTCTGCGAAAGCTTCACCATTTCCACCATATCCAGTCCGAAGCCAAACGCATCATTGAGAATCAACGCGATCAGCACTTCGATAGAAGCAGAAGATGACAGGCCGGAACCATTCGGCAGCGTACCATAGACCAGGATGTCAAAGCCATGGCTGGCCTTGTGACCGGCATCCTCGAAGACTTTCACCACGCCCATCGGATAGTTGGCCCAATTCTTGGCTTTATCGTAAACAAGACCTGACATGTCAAATTCGATAATGCCTTTATCGGCCAGATTCAGGGAAAAGATCCGCGTCTTGTTATCCTGGCGGTCAGCGACCAGCGCATAGGTTCCCAGCGAAATGGCACAGGGGAATACATGACCACCATTGTAGTCCGTATGCTCACCAATCAGATTGACCCGCCCCGGAGAGAAATATGCCCGCGTCTCCTGTTCACCGAACTTAGCGGCGAATTCACTCTGCATCTTCGTTAAGATTTCCTGTTCCATGCTGTTACCTCCTGATAATATCCCACTAATATTTTGTAAACGTTTTCCATATTCTGCAAAAAAAATGCTGGCCGACCAGTGGCTGACGCCTCTCGTTCTCTGCCACACTTTCTCTTGTTGTCTCTTAGTTTACTCTTATGTTGCCAAAATGTCAATATCCTTTCGTAAACGTTTTCTAAAAATGTTTTCCTGACGCCTCTTGCGACAGGTGTCAAGACATTGTATAATCACTATTGACGCACTGCTGTCAAGACAAATGTAACATTTGAAAAGAGGTATCATCATGATCTTACAACGTCTGGAAGCCCTGCCTGTCGGCAGCTTCCATTACAAACTATTACTGCTGACCGGCCTCGGCTGGCTCTTCGACTCCATGGACACGGGCCTGATTGCCTTCGTCCTGCCGGTACTAGCCAAGGAATGGGCCCTGACGCCTGCCCAGGTTGGCTGGATTGGTTCCATCGGCCTGATTGGCATGGCCTTGGGTGCGGTACTCGCCGGTACCCTGGCTGACCGCATCGGCCGCAAGCGGGTGTTCTCTTTGACGGTGCTGCTCTACAGCCTGTCCACGGGCATGTGCGCCCTGTCCTGGAGCTATGAGTCACTGTTATTCTTCCGCTTCCTCGTAGGCTTCGGCCTCGGCGGGGAACTGCCCGTTGCCGCAACCTTGATGAGTGAATATGCGCCCGCCCACCTGCGCGGCCGTTTCATCGTCCTGCTCGAAAGCTTCTGGGGCGTGGGCTGGCTCGTGGCC
Organism: Pseudoselenomonas ruminantium; assembly: GCF_900104055.1. GTDB lineage: Bacteria > Bacillota > Negativicutes > Selenomonadales > Selenomonadaceae > Selenomonas_A > Selenomonas_A ruminantium_C. The sequence continues at coordinate 34,332 of NZ_FNJQ01000017.1, read as the reverse complement.
GCCTGCATCTCCTACCTCCTGATTCCCGCCTTTGGCTGGCAGATTGCCTTTGTGATTGGCACCCTGCCCGCCCTCTACGTCTTCCTGATTCGCCTGCATATGCCCGAATCCATCCGCTATTTGCTATCCCAGAACCGCATTGAGGATGCCAAAAACGTCATCCTGCAGTTGGAAGCCAAGCTGGGCGTGAAAAGCGAAGCTTTCCCAGAAAAAATTGACCCGTCAGATCTGACCAGTCAAAAAGCGAACACCCAGCCGAAATTCACGGCGCTCTGGACGAAGCCCTTCCGCACCCGTACAGCCATGCTCTGGCTGGCTTGGTTCGGCATCGTCTTCAGCTACTACGGCATCTTCATGTGGCTGCCCTCCATCGTCTATGCGCAGGGCTTTGCCGTGGTCAAGACCTTCGAATACGTGCTGATCATGACGCTGGCCCAGCTGCCCGGCTACTACGCCGCCGCCTGGCTCGTAGACGTCATCGGCCGCAAATACACCTTGTCCCTGTTCCTGCTCCTGTCCGGCGTCTGCGCCTTCTTCTTCGGCAATGCTGCGGATGCAACGACGCTTTTGGCCTGGGGCTCGGCGATGAGCTTCTTCAACCTCGGCGCCTGGGGCGTTATCTACACCTACACCCCGGAACAGTACCCCACCACCATCCGCGCCCTCGGCAGTGGCTGGGCCGCCGGCTTCGGCCGCATCGGCGGCATGCTCGCCCCGATGCTCGTCGGCGTGATGCTCGGCAACGCCTTCGGCATGAACACCATCTTCCTGATGTTCGCCTCGGTATTCGTGATTATCTCGGCAGTCGTAATCCTGCTGGGTAAGGAAAGCAAGAAGAAAACTCTGGAAGAATTGGAAGTAGCCATGGAAAGCTGATTCCTATAATAAAAACCTGCGTGCTCCGTCGAGTACGCAGGTTTTTATTTTCCCTATTATTTATATGCAGTCTTAGTTTCAGCTGCTTGCAGCATATCCGATTCAAATTCGTACTTCAATTCCGAGAAGTGTGGTTCCATATCCTGATTATCCGTCCAAAGTTCACATTGGAGCATTACCGTCTGCACCGCATCTTCCATCCCCTCTGGCGGATATTTATGCTTTTTCAGGAGCTTTTTGATCAGCATCCGCATTTTCGCTCTGGCACTTGATCGCTTCTGCCAGTCAATAGTGCGGTTCCGGCGCAAGGTGTCTGCCAACTCCTTTGTTATCGCAATAAGTTCTTCATTCTCATAAAAATCTTTAATCGCCTGTGGCTTGGTCAATGCATCATAGAAAGCCAGCTCATCAGCAGTCAGCCCTAATTCTTTTCCCTCCTGCTGTGCTTTGGATATCTGCTTGGCGAGATTCAAAAGTTCCTCTATCACCTGCTCATTGGTCAGCATCCCATTGAGATAAGCATTCATGGCTCGCTGGATGATTTCGCTGAACTTCTCTGACTTCACCACATTGGTACGGCGATAAATCTGCACCTGCTCAGCAATAAGCTTTTTCAATAGCTCCACCGCCAGATTTTTCTCCTTCATCTTGGCGATTTCTTCCAAAAACTTGGGGTCAAACAGAGAAAACTCTCGCTCAACATCCGAAAAAAGATTGATAACGCCATCACTCTTGATGCTCTGCTGCAAAAGATCATTGATTCGCTGGTTCATTTCCGGCAAAGAAATCTTCTGCCCTGCCCCCTGATGGGTCAACCGCAGGACAAGAACCCGCACTGCCTCAAAGAATGCTGCCTCAAATCGTTCATGCTCTGGTGCAATAGACGAACACAACGAAAGCGCTTGATGGAGCAACAACGCCTCCTTGATAAAAGTATCTTTTTCTTTGTCCTTCTCCCGGTCAACAATGAAGTTCACCGCACCAGTTATCGTTTTCGCCCTTTGTAAATCTGAACCAGTGGCAAATTTGCTGTAGTCATAGCCATAGAACAAATCACGGCAAACAGATAATTTTTCAAGGAATTTGGGATAAGCTACTTTGGCAATATCCGTATCGCCATAATTCTTCCTATCCCGCACAGTATAATCATTCATAGCCTGTTTGAGAGCAGACGCAATTCCCACATAATCTACCACCAAGCCGCCTTCCTTGTCCCGCCATACCCGGTTGACGCGGGCAATGGCCTGCATGAGATTATGCCCGCTCATGGGCTTATAAACATACATAGTAGCCATAGACGGCACATCAAAACCAGTCAGCCACATATCGACCACAATAGCAATTTTCAACGGACTATTGTTATCCTTGAATTTCTGCGCCAATTCATCCCGCCGATGTTTATTGCCAATAATCTGCCGCCAATCTTCCGGGTCTTTGTTGCTCTCAGTCATAACCACGGCAACTTTTTCCATCCAGCCCGGACGCAATTCCAGCATACGCCGATAAATCTTCATGGCAATAGCACGGGAATAAGCTACAATCATAGCCTTGCCTGTCAGCAGATTTTCCCGGTAATTCTCGTAATGGTCGAGGATATCCGACACCAAGGAATTGATGGTCTTATCATTGCCCAGTACAGCTTCCATCTGCCCTAGATCGCGCTTGCTTTTTTCAATAGTCGCAGCATCCGCATTCTGCGCCATCAAATCATACTCAGCATCAATGAGTTTCAATGTTGCCTCGTCCAAATGCAGTTTGATAACCCGGCTCTCATAATACACCGGTCGGGTTGCTCCATCCTCCACCGCCTGCGTCATATCATAAATATCTATATAGTCACCGAAAACTTCACGAGTGCTCCTATCCTTTGCTGAAATCGGTGTACCGGTAAAACCGATATAAGTCGCATTAGGCAGGCTGTTGCGGATAATCCGCGCCGTACCTACCACGCGCTTGGCAACTTCCTGACCATCCTCGTTATGAGTCATCACAATTTTTTCTGTCAGCCCATACTGCGAACGGTGTGCCTCATCAGCCATGACAATAATATTCCGTCGCTCTGACAGCGGTTCATCTGATTCCTCAAACTTCTGCATGGTTGTGAAGATAATCCCATTGGCTTGCCGTCCTGCCAACCAGTTTTTCAAATGCTCACGGCTCTCCGCATGAACAGGCTCCTGTCGCAGAAAAGACTTGCACTTGGCAAACTGTCCAAAAAGCTGGTCATCCAGGTCATTTCTGTCCGTTATCACCACTACAGTTGGACTGTCTAACGCTGCTTGCAACAGATGCACATAGAATACCATCGACAAGGATTTGCCGCTTCCTTGGGTATGCCAAAACACGCCACCTTTACCATCGGTAACTGTAGCGTGTTTTGTTGAATCAATCGCCTTACGAACAGCAAAATACTGATGATAGCCCGCCAGAATTTTCACCTTGGACAGTCCGTCATTGGAAAAGCAGATAAAATTCTGCAGGATATCCAACAACCTGCTGCGTTCAAAAATTCCCTCAAAAAAAGTATCAAACTGGGCATACTGGGTATTCTCATAACTTCCGTCCGTAGTTTTCCACTCCATAAAACGGTCTTCACCAGAAGTGATAGTACCAGCCTTAGAAGTCATCATATCGCTCATCACGCAGATAGCATTGTATATGAACAAAGATGGAATTTCCTGCATATAATTGCGCAGCTGCAAATACGCTTCACTGGCATCCGTCTCCTCGCGGGAAGGCGATTTGAGTTCTATAATGACAAGGGGCAAGCCATTGAGGAACAACACCACGTCCGGCCGCTTGGTGCTGTTCTCGATATATGTCCATTGATTCGCCGCAATAAAAGAGTTATTGTCCGGATTATCATAATCCACCAAATAGGCAATGGCCGAACGTTCTTCCCCCTTGACAGTATACCGCACTGGAATCCCGTTTTGCAGATAGTCCATAAACACTTCATTGCACAGGACAAGGCCGCCATTATCAAAATTGCGCAGCTTAAAAAGCGCATCCGCAATGGCATCCTCCGGCAAATCTGCATTAAGCCGCCGAATACAAGCCTCCAACACCTCATCATACAGCGGACTGCGTTGGTCGCGCTCTATCTCCGGACCATAAACCACCTCATAGCCCAGTCCGGCAAATAACTCCATAACAGAGTTCTCATAATCCGCTTCGGTATATGCCGTTGGCATCTACATCACATCCCTGCTACATATTCTCAAACAACTTAAACTGCTTTTGTACAATCCCTAATATTTATCTCAACTCCATGTTAAAATCTTCCCGGGCACTCATCGCTTCTATGCCCGTCATTGTCCGTGCCTTTACCTCATCATCAACAGACTTCATGGAAACAATGCGTATATCATCCACAGTATTCAAAGATTCATCCTCTTGCCAGCTGGACAAGAAATTATCAATAAATTCCAGATTATGCGTCGTAACAAAGAGTTGTACGTTATACTTCCGCGCATACTTAATAAAGCTATGACATAACTTTCTTTGTGCTTCAGGATGAATGGTAGAATCTATCTCATCAATGCACATGATGCCATCATGGTAAAAAATCAGTGAACCGACAATCTGAAACATACGCCTCAAGCCATCACCAAAGGTATCCAGTGGGAAATAATCACCACTAGCCACCTGTGCACTAACAGGTGCCATACTGTTATCCTGATAGGGCAAAATATCAAAATCCGTAATCTCCGGGAATACTTCCTGCATTTCCTGTACGAATTTACCGATTAGATTATGCCGCTTCAAATGAACATACAGCTTACGATTTTCCGCCATATTCCTATGACCACTTATATCTTCGTAATGGGCCAGCTGTTGCGGTGCTACATTCTCAATAAAGGTATTCGGCCATCCTAAAAGGAAATTACGTTTATCCTCATCACTTTTTGCCACTTCCCATTGAGCAACAGGAACATTAGGCACCATCTGCATCTGAGAATTCATATTGGGATTCATTACAGGATTCACAGCTGGTGCATCCGTAGCCACATCACGTATAAAATCCTTAAACACATCTCCTAAGGAAACCTTATGCGTATATGATATTTCCTTACCATCATCCATTGCTGTAAACTTAAACGAAAAAGGAATGTTTCTTCTATCGTTCACAGCAGCGACAATATTTTCCGCAATATGATAAGGCGTCGAATTTTGTGAAAACTGATTCCGCTGCACACATGTCCCAATAAAAGGCGACAAGTTGTAACCACAAGCCCAACCGAAAACAGATTCCAATAATGTAGTCTTACCAACATTGTTTTTGCCTACAAAAAAATTAATCCTACTTAGATTATTAAGAGCAAACTTGAAAAACTTTCTATATCCTTCTACTCTAAATGATGATATCATTTTCATCACTCCAACTATTACTCAAATCACTTTGAAATCTTATATTCAATACTAGAAATTTCTACAGTATTTACATCAATACATTCAACTAATCCCTCATCAAACAATGCTATATTTATTCCCTTATCGCTAATTGTACTTCTATATCCCACTCCATCATATTTTTCTCCTTTGATAAATTCAGCAATAAATTGAGTCGGTAAGTATTCTACTTTACTATCATTTCTACGTTGCGGTTTTGATATTTCTCTCGCCATATCTTAAAAAATCTTGAAATTCACAGCGAATTTTTCCATCCCATCAACATAGTCAAAGGGGCTAAGATATTCAAATCCAGACAAGTCAACCACGCGAAAATCTCTTTTCGCAACCAATTTACCTATAGTTATATAATCGTATACATTAGAACGAATTTCATATAAAATAGTTTTAGGATCTAGCGACATATACAGAGCCAACATACCTTCTGGATTTATTCGACCTGCCGTACGACGGTCTTTAGGCGGCGCCATCATCTCCTCTGTTTTATATCCAAAGGAATTTTGGGCTATTCTTCCTCTGTAAAAAACTGTTCCTCTTTTATAAACTTTCACAAGTGCAGATAAATATGAAGCAAATTCTCCAGAATTAAAATTTGTATGGAATCTATTCACATTTTTTATATAATCAGCGAACTCATCCCATGATAATCCACCAGTTATACTGTGTTCATTCAGGAACTCCTCCTCATTCAACTCAGGAATAATCACTTTGTCATGTAAAATACTATCCCTAAAAGAATTATTCTCACATATCGCTTCAATCAATTTCCTCGTGTCATTTTTATTTAGATTAAATATTTTCCAATCATCACATAAAGCATCTTCTATACTCTTAGCACCTTCAACGTTCGATACTTCATATAGGTCCAATAACGCCATTATACTACGTACAACTTGATTATCATCATCTATCCCTATTATGGGCACATTTTTTGAATAGCAAAAATCACATTTCCCTTTCTGCACTACGTTTTGAAAAATCTTTTTTATATGTGCATCATAAAAGCAATTACAGCAACATTTCATTACTTATCACTCTCTTTGCGCAACACTCTATCTACCAATTCAAGATGATGCATAATCGATAATTTTTTTATTGTTGGTAAACCCGGAAAGTATCCTTTTTCAGCATGTTCTAAAAAAGTGGATAATGCTACAGTCCTTTGTTTTTCATTACCACTTCTATACCAAGCCTTTAATTTCATCACAGCTTCGTAATATTTTCCCGCAACATCTTCAAGACCATGATTGGAATTGGATACAAAATGATGTATTCTAAAATTCATATCTTTATCTATATAAACAATATGAATTGCAACAGCTCTAGGAGCAAATCCACTCTCATCATAATTTTCTCCTATCATAGAATAATCAGCAAACCCTATATACCCTTCTTCTTTATAGTATCTATGGTCGTCCGAAAAAAATTCATCATCATTATTGGCATAATCAGCATTCCTATTCAATTTATGGAATTTATCTTCAAGCAAAATCTTGTTGTTTGAAACTGCTCTTTTTATGGATCTTTCATCCGGAATCAACACATATGCAGGAGCATCATTCTTAAATATTTTTTTATATTTCTCGACTTCATCCCTATTATTCAAAATGACTAATATATCATTCCTACCATAGCCTTTATTTCTCAATTGATCAATCACATGCGGCGCATTGTTATTCATTATAATAGCTGGTAAAACGAACTCATTTGTTTTATCATATAATTTCATATTTTCTTCTTCGCCTAACTTTTTAACTTCCGGATTTAATACCATTGCTAACCGCATTTTAGCATCCACATAACACTTTAACGTTCTATCTAATGTCGCGCTGATTTTCACTGGTTCCACAACAGGTAATATCTCATTAGATATGAGCCTCTTTTGCGCCAATTCCTTTAACGCCAACAAATCATATTGTCTGCCACGAAAATACGGAAAATACATTTTTTCACCCTCCATAACTCTGCTCTAAAAAGTTACTAAATTTATTTATATCTTTAGGTGTTCTATAAAAATACGCAATCGATTTAAGCTCATATGGTATATAATCCATAAATTCTTTTGTAGCTTTACTACGTTTTTTCAATTCTTTTATAGTTAATTCTTGAGCTTCCAATATTGGTATTTCATCGAACATATTAAAACATTTTCTAAAATAAAAAACAGGTGGAACTTCAGGTAAGTATCCAAAATATCTTTTCAATATTTTTTCATATTCTTTTTTTCTCAACAAAGTGAAGATAGTATATGAATCTAATGCGTCATTAAACGCTTTCGGCTCCTTTGTTTTATCACGATTAAAGATTGTACAGTTATCGGACAGTACATATATTCCTACTGAATCCCCCATCCTGCCTAATTTTTTTAACTGGGATTCTACCTTATCCCTTTCTTGCTCAGATGACAAAACTGAAACATAACTAAATGCTTTGTAATAATCCTTTAGTTGTTCATTCAATCTACTCAAATTATCTAAATCCGATTTTATCTCATAAACACGACCAACGCCATTTATCAATACAAAGTCTGCGATATGATCAGCTATACGAACTTGTGATAATGCAGTTGCCGTATTGACATTATGAATACCAATTAGCAGCTTATTCAATAGTGTATTCATATAAAAGTATTCGCTTCTATATGTATTTCCCATTATAGAATATATTTCACTTATTATCTCTTTATTAGTTTTACCATGTGGTTTATCAATATACTTATCAACCACATAATTATAGGTAACATTATCCCCTAATGATAGCAGTTCCTCAAATACTTTTTTTGAAAACACTCTGCTTATTGACGTATTATTATTCATTATATCTTCACCTCCTATCTTATTTTTGTTTCATTATGTCCATACGTATCATACTATCAATACTTTTTCCTTAATAACATTTCTGTAAAAATCGCTATCCTTATTTATTTCATGGATTTCAAAGATGTCTACCTTTTTTTGCAGAGCTTCACGCAATTCTTCGCCCAAGGCAAGTACATTCGTCAGTTTGAATCCTTCATCAATGTAGACCAGAAAATCTAAATCACTATTCTCATCAGCCTCACCACGAGCGTAGGAACCAAACAGGTATATCGCTTTCACATGGTATTTTTCAGCAAGCGGCTTTACTACTTTTGCAATATCTTCCAATGTGAAAATACACCTATCCATATGTAACTCCCTAATTCTTACATTCAATAATCAATAATTTATATCACATGTTACAAATATCTTGTATTTGTTTAATAATATCTTTAAATCCATCAACACTTATGTTAGCAAATTCCCCATTACCATTATAAACATTATCAGCAAATTCACTTTTAGAAAGCGCCAAACTTTTCTCCTCACTATTAAAAACATCACTATCTATTACTTTTACCATTTTGCATTTGTATGCGCCAGCAATTGCATTATTAGATGTTGTAATTTGTGGATCTTCTTTTAACATTCGTGATTTTTCCTTAAATTCATCTGACAGATAGATTCTACGCCCTTCATCATCGCATCTTTTCAAGTCCTCGCGTTTATACAAAAGCTCTATAGATATTCCACAATTATATCCATGGACATCTTTTATACAACAACCATATACATTATTACAGAAATCAAATGTATCAATATATTTTTTCCCTATAGCCGTATCACTATCAAAAACACCAATTATTTTGTGTGATTGTTTAATTTTTGCCAAATTTTCCAATAAGGTTTTTAGTCTTGAATCGCCTAGCTCATCTTCGTACTTTAAAAATTCCACATCTAGATCAGAAAACTCTCCTCGTAACTGAAACACCTTCAATGCATGAGCTATGTGTTTCCAATCCGTCTTTCCCTCAGTAATGATTAAAGGCTTGCTTATGTTTGCAAGTTTCTCTCGAACCTCATCCAGAGAACCCAAAACCTCTTTATAGTTTTCATCTACAATAGCATAGCATCGTTCTATTTCATTAAAGCGCTCCAATTGATTTGTAATAGTTCCCGTAGGCAATGTTACAAAATTGCAATTATCCTTAAACTTATTTTTCATGCCCAATAGGAAGAATGGTGAATGACTGGTGACTATAAATTGTATTTTAGGAAACATACTTATTAGGTTAGGCAGTAAATTTTTAAGAAAATCAGAATGGAGATGGAGATCTATTTCATCGATTAAGACAATTCCTTTAATAGCGTCAAAACTCATAGAATTTATTACACTAAGCCTATCATATTCCTTCAAAATAGCAGCCATTATCCCAAACAACATTACTTCTCCTGAAGAAAGATTTGAAAAATCTGGAACCACCACGTATTCCTGTCCTGATTCATTTCTACCAATGATCTGTATTTGACGATACCCATGGTGTTTAGGTGCTATTGCAAACCTAACATTTGAAATCCTATTTGCATATATCTGTTGTAAAAGTTGGTTTATTGTTCCAATTATATTTGTATTTTTTCCTATATATGTAGATTCATAAACAACTGAATCATTACTGTCACCTGTTTTTCTAGGAATAGCTGCTCTCTCATATAATGCCTGATCTATTGCTACATCCAGTATCCATGACGATATACGATCTAACAAGTTATACTGTATTATCGAATCATTGCTTCTGCCAATAAATGATCTATCTTCATACATAAACTTAGCCGATTCATTTTCGTTATTAAACCATGACGGAATATAGTATCGCTCGACAGGAAAATATAAAAAAACCTCTCTCTCAAACACATTTTGTGATGGTTTTGTATCTTTTATAAAAAAACCATTCTTTTTTAATACATCATCATTTACATTAACACCATTATATATTGATGAATCAAAGCTTGATTTAAGTTTTTCATAATCTTTAACCATAAAATCAATATATGAAGCTCCATTATCATATGTTATTTTTTCATATGCTTCATTTTCTAAATCGTATATATATTTCTTAGAAGCCACTCTATAATAACTACTTCCACTAACATCAGAAATTTGCTCATAAAAGTTACGTTTTATCTCTATCAGTGAATGGGTAATATTGGAAAGTAACAATGTTTTGCCTACACCATTCTCCCCAATAAATACAGTAGGTTTTGGAGTTCCATCTGAATTAAATTGAAATGAATAACTAATGTTTTTTAACGGGCCATAATTTTTTAGAACTATGTCTTTCAAATACATATAATCACCTGATATAAACAAGAATTTAGAGGCTTAAGTCTCAATGCTTGACACATCAATTTCGCCGGACATAAGGCGAGGCAAGAGAGTATCACGGAGCATGGCAAGTTTTTCGTTTTCTAATCCGTTCGAGAAAATTATATTGAAGTATTCTTGGCAGATTATGTCAAATTCTTTAACTAAAGTTATCGGCGGCAAAACAATTTCCTCTGAGCTCAGGAATCCGTTCAGGTCAAGATTTTTTATTCCTGTTGTACCATTTTCATACGAGAAAAATGTATTTAGTTCATATAAATATTGCCAGTAATAGTAAACGAACATACTGTAGCCTTTCATCGGCTTGATAGCCCGGCAAAAATTTGTGCATACCAGGCCTTTGTCATAGCGGTCGAGTAAGGATTGTGATATGGCAGTCGCTCTTCCCGTTGATTGTGTAGGGCTTCCACCAGATATTTCAATAACAATATCGCCAGCCACCAAATGTTTGGACGCATAGTTCTTGGGCAAAATATATCGAGTAGGCATTTTCCCCTTATTCCCCGAGCGTACATCGGGTATATCAGCCCCCCTAATGCAATACACCATTTCTGTGTGATTACCGATTGGTTTTTCTTTTCCCCAGTCACCGCCTAAAGTTGTTTCGATTATATCTGAGAAACATCCTGTGTCCCAAGCATATCGTTCTACCGAGTCCACGAACCACGACTTAAAAATTGCCTGTGCTTGCTCCTCTAAATTCTTGTTTATGTGTGTATTAACTTCTATTTTATCTTGAATATCATCTAATATCGATATGATTTTTCTTTGATTTTCTAAATTCGGTATATCTATTTCCATATTAGAAATCATATCTTTCGTAAGTGCTTTTCTCGTTGCACCACCAGCAGCTAGTTGTAAAAGATATTCTTTATTTAATTGTAAATAATACAAAATATAACTGCTAAGTACCACGCTTTCATTTGGTCGTATAATACAAACATGCTGATTAACTCTGGCTGGCAATTTACTATTATCTACCTTACAAGCACGAGCTACAGAGTCCCCTGTAATATTTAACAAAATATCATTTTTCTCTACGACCACATTGCTTAATTTTTTTGCTTGTTCTTCATTTATAAATGCCAAGCCCAATTCAGAAAAGGAATAGTCCAAAACATTTTGACTCCTAATAAGGGAAATACCTTTAGAGCAATAAGCATCTTTCCCCCCTCTAGGGGTTGAGCCACTACCAATTTTAGTACAAACATCTTTTAGTTTACACTTCATACCCAATCGCCTCCAGATTCTTCCGAATCTTATCTTCCAGTTCATGGGATTTGGCGAACAGGCCGGAAAGTTCACCTGTGAGCCGTTTCATTTTTTCTTCGTAGGGTTCGCCGTCATCTTCCTGTTCGGCTATGCCGACATAGCGTCCCGGTGTAAGGATATAATCCTGTTTGGCGATTTCTTCCGTGGTCGCAATGGCACAGAAACCTTTGACTTCTTCCAGTTTTCCTGTTTGGAAATCTGCCACGGTATCGGCGAGTTTGGCAATGTCTTCATCGGTGAAGTCGCGGTGCTTGCGGTCAACCATATAACCCATATCCCGGGCATCTATAAAGAGCGTCTTGCCTTTTTGCTCCTTGTTCTTGGTGATAAACCACAGCGTTACCGGGATGGTTACACTGTAGAAAAGCTGGGTAGGCATGGCAATAATTGCTTCTACCAGGTCATCTTCAATGATATTCTTGCGGATTTCGCCTTCGCCCTTGGTCTGAGTAGACAGGGCACCATTGGCCAGCACCAAGCCGATTTTTCCGTTAGGTGCAAGGTGATGAATCATGTGCTGAATCCACGCATAGTTGGCATTGCCTGCAGGGGGCAGTCCATATTTCCAACGCTTGTCATCTTTCAGCTTGTCCTGTCCCCAGTTGGAAAGATTAAACGGAGGATTCGCCATGATGAAATCCGCTTTCAAGCTGTCGCCGTGAATATCATTGAAGAACGTATCCGCCTGATGTTCGCCGAGATTGGCATCAATACCGCGAATGGCCAGGTTCATCTTTGCCATCTTCCACGTGTCGGCATTGGATTCCTGCCCGTAGACAGAAATCACCCCTCGCATATTGCTGTGTGCCTGAATGAATTTTGCACTTTGCACGAACATCCCGCCGCTGCCACAGCAGGGATCATATACCCGGCAGTTCGAGAACGGACGAAGCACCGCTACAATGGTCTTAACGATACTGGCCGGCGTATAGAACTCACCGCCTTTTACGCCTTCGTAGGCAGCAAACTGTGCAATACAGTATTCGTAGGTACGCCCCAAAAGGTCTTTGCTTTCCTCCGTATCGTCCATATCCATATTGGTAAAGAGGTCAACTACATTGCCCAGTACCCGCTTATCCAAATCCGGGCTGGCAAAATTCTTGGGCAGGACATTTTTGAGCTTTTTATTGTCATCTTCAATGGCCCGCATGGCGTTATCGATAACAGTACCAATCTCCGGCTTATGCGCAGCTGCCGCGATCTTGCTCCAACGTGCATCTTCCGGCACGAAGAAGATATTTTCCGCCTCGTAGGCATCGGGGTCATCTTCAAAACCATCCCCTTCTGCCACCAGCTTGTTATACTGCTTTTCAAAAGCATTGCCAATGTAACGCAAAAAGATAAGACCGATAATCACCTTACGATAATCAGCCGCAGGGATATGCCCCCAAAGCTCACAAGCTGCATCCCATATTTGCTTTTCAAAACCGATATTGGCACTACTGTTATTCGCCATCAAAATATTCCTCCATACCTATCTCTTTACAGAATATTATAGCACAAATTTATGGCAGCAAAAAGAAACTCGCCCATAGATAAATACAAAGCCGGCCCCGCTGGGGATGGCTTTCCGTAGCGTTTGGCGCTTTTTGTCAAAGCGAAGGAAAGTTATCCCCAGCGGGGCCGGCGTCTTAATGGCTCGATGTCTGCCTTAATCTTCATCGATATCTGCCAAATATTCATTTACAGCCCGGTAGATAGCCGAACTCTGGTAGCCTCTTCTGAACAAGGCCGCCATGAGTTTCTGCTTATCCTGGCTGCGTTTGTACTTGCTCTCGAGCACCCGCAGGGCCTTCTCATACTCACGCTCGCTGACTGCCTCCCTATCTTCGGGGATACAGGATTTCACAAGCGCAGATGGATATCCCTTCTGCTTGAGTTTTTCGCAGATCTGCCGCACGGAGTAGCTGCTATCCGTATAAAGGTAGTTGAACCGCCGCGGGCAGGATTCGGCATCACTCAGATAATGCTTTTCCTGCAATCTGGCAATGGCAGCAGCCACTTCCTCTTCTTCGTAGCCTTTGCCCATGAGCTTCTCGTACAAGCGGTTTTCGCTGTACTCCTGCCGGGCCAGCAAATCCACAGCGGTGACGAGTGCGGGCTTTACCGGCTTGCGCTTGGGCTTGCCGTAATTACTTCCCCACATGGATTAATCCTCAAGTGGTTCGTCACTCGCATCCGTCGGGGCGGCCTTTTCCAGTGCCTCAGCATCCGTCTGCAGTTTGGCGCGGATCTTGGCTTCGATTTCATCAATCATGGCCGGATTCTCTTCGAGCGTCACCTTAGCTTTTTCCTTGCCCTGACCTAAGCGGGTACCTTCATAGGAGAACCAGGCACCGCTCTTGTCCACGATGTCGAGTTCCACGCCCATATCAATCAGCGTGCCCAGACGGGAAACGCCTTCGCCGTACATGATGTCGAATTCTGCCGTCTTGAAGGGAGGTGCAATCTTGTTCTTGACAATCTTGACCTTCGTACGATTGCCGACCACATCGGAACCCTGCGTGATCTTTTCGCCCTTGCGCACTTCCATGCGCACGGAGGAATAGAATTTCAGGGCGCGGCCGCCCGTGGTAACTTCGGGGTTGCCATAGGTCACGCCGACCTTTTCACGAATCTGGTTGATGAAGATGGCCACGGTCTGGGATTTATTGATGACACCCGTGAGCTTGCGCATAGCCTGGCTCATGAGGCGGGCATGGAGGCCCACATGGCTGTCGCCCATCTCGCCGTCGATTTCGGCCTTCGGCACGAGAGCTGCTACGGAGTCAACGACGATGATGTCGATCGCACCGCTGCGCACGAGGGCATCCACGATATCGAGTGCCTGTTCACCAGTATCCGGCTGGGAAATCAGGAGTTCATCGATATCCACACCGAGTTTCTGTGCATACACAGGATCTAAGGCATGCTCGGCATCGATGAAGGCTGCAATGCCGCCATTTCTCTGTGCCTCAGCAATCATATGCAGGGTAACCGTGGTCTTACCGGAAGATTCCGGGCCGTAGATCTCGATGATACGACCGCGGGGAATGCCGCCGGTGCCCAGTGCGATATCGATAGGCAGGATGCCCGTGGGAATAACCGCCACATTCATCTGCGCGCGGGCATCGCCAAGTCTCATGATCGAGCCTTTGCCAAAGTCCTTTTCGATTTTCTTCAGGGCATTGGCCAGGGCCGTTTTCTTGCTGTCTTCTTCGGTAATCCGTCCGACTTTATCTTTGTCTTTATCTGCTGCCATTTTATCCGCTTCCTTTCTGTTTATCTCATACAATTATATAAAAATTGCCCTCTTTTGGCAAGAAAACAGAGGGGCTGCCTTTAGCAGTCCCTCTCTATTGACGATCAACCAATCACCTTGCGGATAGCCTCGCAGTTTTCAGTATAGACCTTTTCCACCTGCTTGGCCAGCGGCTCAATTTCCGCTGGACTCTTGCCGGCCCGAATGGCTTGTACCGTTTTGTCAGCGGCTGTAAAAAGACGCATAAGACTAAGGTTCCCGGCTGTGCCTTTCAACGTGTGGACGTTTTTGCCGGCTTTTTCCATATCGCCTGCGGTAAAATCGGCCTGAAACTGTGCAAACGACTTGTCATCGAGGAATTTTCCCAGGAACTTGTGGTATAACGCCACATTCCCCATAAACCGTTCCAATCCTTTGCCATAATCGACACCAGCATCACACAAAATCTCCTTGATTTCTAACTGATCCATAAGCCCGCTTCCCTTCTTCTTACACCTATGGTCTCTCGCTTACTTGATAAATTGGTCAATCGCCTTATTCAGTTGTTCCAATGCTTCCTGATCATTTTCCCGCACCGCATCCACAATACAGTGCTCCATATGATCCTTTAAGATTATCTTGCTGACACCATTGATGGCGCTGCGCACTGCGGAAAGCTGCACGAGCACCTCACTGCAATCCCTGCCCTGTTCCACCATGGTCTTGATGGACTCTAAGTGGCCAATCAGCCGGGACATACGGTTGAGCACCGCCTTGGTGTGGGCATGGCTGTGTTTATGACCGTGCCCAGCCCCATGCGTGTGCGTTACAACAGTGCCATCTGCCAGTACATGAGTATGTGCATGCTCATGTTCATGTTCCTTTTGTTTCATGGCTTTATTCTACCGCTATAGTAATATTCTCGCCGTTGATGTTCCATTCCTTCTCGGTGCCGGAAAGTTTTCCATAATTTACCACGTCAGCCAAGGTGATTTCCTTGAGGTAGTCCTCATTCTTGGCCACGATGGCCTGCAATTTCTCATTGCCGGCAAGGCTGACCGTGATGTGGTCGGTGACTTCAAAGCCGTTTTCCTTACGCATAGTCTGCACCTTGCTGATGACCTCGCGGACGAAACCTTCTTCGAGCAGTTCTTCCGTCAGCGTCGTGTCGAGGGCAATGGTCACGCCATTATAGCGCTGGCAGTTGAAACCTTCGGTCTGAGCCATGGATACTTCCACATCCTCAGTGGTCAGCGTTACTTCGCCATCCGGCAGAGCCACGACGAGCTTGCCCGTGGAGTCGAGTTCTGCCTTGGCCTTATGGCCGTTGAGTTTTTCTAAAGCGCCCTTGACTGCACCAATCTGCTTGCCAACCTTCGGGCCGAGCACGCGGAAGTTCGGCTTGAAGCTGTAGGTCAAATATTCTTCCATATCGTCCTTGAAGACCACTTCCTTGACGTTGAGTTCGTCTTCCACGATTTCCTTGAAGAAGTCGGAGAGTTCACGGTCAGCGTTGACATACATATGCGCAACCGGCTGGCGGTTCTTGATATTGGTCTCGTTGCGGGACGCACGGCCGAGCACGACGATTTCGAGCACCAGTTCCATGTTCTTTTCAAGGTCTTCATCAATCCATGCCTCGTTGACCGTCGGGTAATCAGCCAGATGGACGGATTCCGGAGCCGTCTTGTCGATGCTGCAAACGAGGTTGCGATAGATGGATTCGGTGATGAACGGTACCAGCGGAGCGGCAGCCTTGGCCGTAGTCACAAGAGCCGTATAGAGCGTCATGTAAGCATTGATCTTATCCTGCTCCATGCCCTTGGCCCAGAAGCGGGCACGGCTGCGGCGCACATACCAGTTAGACAGTTCGTCCGTGAAGGCCTGCAGAGCCTTGGCAGCTTCCGTGACCTTGTAGTTAGCCAGGTCATTGTCCACTTCCTTGACCATGGTATTGAGACGGCTCAGCACCCATTTATCCATAACCGGCAGTTTGTCGTAATCCAGCGTGTACTTCGTGGCATCGAAGTTGTCAATGTTGGCGTAGAGCACGAAGAAAGCATAGGTATTCCAGAGAGTGCCCATGAACTTGCGCTGTCCTTCCTGCACTGCATCATCATGGAAGCGGTTCGGCAGCCAGGGCGCGCTGTTCTCGTAGAAGTACCAACGGATGGCATCAGCGCCATGCTGGCCCAGAGCCTCCATGGGATCAACGGCGTTGCCCTTGGACTTACTCATCTTGCGGCCATCCTTATCCTGCACATGGCCAAGCACGATAACGTTCTTGTACGGTGCTTCATCAAAGAGCAGGGTGGAAATGGCGATCAAGGAGTAGAACCAGCCGCGCGTCTGGTCAACGGCCTCGGAGATGAAGTCAGCCGGGAAGCGCTTCTCGAAGATATCCTTGTTCTCGAACGGATAATGCCACTGGGCAAAAGGCATGGAACCGGAGTCGAACCAGCAGTCGATAACTTCCGGCACACGGTGCATTTCCTTGCCGCATTCCGGACACTTAATCGTAACAGCGTCGATATACGGACGGTGCAATTCGATATCATCTGGGCAGTTGTCGCTCATTTCCTTGAGTTCAGCGATGGAACCAATCGTGTGCTGATGGCCGCATTCGCATTCCCAAACCGGCAGCGGCGTGCCCCAATAACGGTTACGGGACAGGCCCCAATCCTGTACATGCTCGAGCCAATCGCCGAAACGGCCTTCACCGATGGATTTCGGAATCCAGTTGACCTTGTTGTTGTTGGCAATCAGCTTGTCCTTGACATCCGTCATCTTGATGAACCAGGTTTCGCGCGCATAGTAGATGAGCGGCGTGTCGCAGCGCCAGCAGTGCGGATAGCTGTGCTCGAACTTCGGTGCCTTAAAGAGCTTGCCGCTCTTCTTTAGGTCATCGATAATCAGCGGGTCAGCGTCCTTGACGAATACGCCAGCCCAGTCCGTTTCCTCGGTCATTTCGCCCTTATTGTTGACGAACTGCACGAAAGGCATATCGTACTTGCGGCAAACGCGGTTATCGTCCTCACCGAAGGCCGGAGCGATATGAACGATACCCGTACCATCGGAGGTCGTAACATAATCATCGCAGACCACATAGAATGCTTTTTTCTTGAGCTTGCCCACGGCATAGTCGTAGAGAGGTTCATATTCGCGGTATTCGAGGTCTTTGCCCTTGTACTTTTCGAGGACTTCGCGCTCGCCTTCGACACCTTCAAAGACGGATTCCACGAGGGCTTCGGCCATGTAGTAAACCGTGCCATCAACCTTGATCTTCACATAGTCCACTTCGGGGTTCACGCAGAGGCCGAGGTTGGAGGGCAGCGTCCATGGCGTCGTCGTCCAAGCCAGGAAGTATGCGTCCTCGTCCTTGACCTTGAACTTCACCATAGCAGAGCGCTCTTTGACATCCTTATAGCCCTGGGCTACTTCGTGAGAAGACAGCGGGGTGCCGCAGCGGGGACAGTAAGGAACGACCTTATGGCCTTTGTAGAGCAGGCCCTTGTTCCAGATTTCCTTAAGCGCCCACCATTCGGATTCGATGAAGTCATTTTCGTAGGTGATGTAGGGATGCTCCATGTCAGCCCAGAAGCCGACCACATCGGAGAACTCTTCCCACATCCCCTTGTATTTCCAAACGGACTCGCGGCACTTCTTGATGAAGGGCTCAATGCCGTATTCTTCAATCTGTTCCTTGCCGTTGATGCCCACGAGCTTCTCGACTTCAAGCTCAACCGGCAGGCCGTGCGTATCCCATCCAGCCTTGCGCAGCACCTTCTTGCCCTTCATGGACTGGTAACGCGGCAGCATATCCTTGATAACACGGGTTAATACATGACCAATATGCGGCTTGCCGTTAGCCGTCGGGGGACCATCATAGAACGTAAAGGTATCGCAACCTTCGCGCTGGTCGATAGCCTTCTGGGCAATGTTGTTGTCTTTCCAGAATTTCAGAACTTCCTTTTCTCTGTCCACGAAGTTCAAATTGGTGTCTACCTTGCTGTACAAACGAACTCCTCCTCTAAAAACAAAAAACCTGCATCCCGAAAACAGGATGCAGGTATATTTAACCTACACTTATAAACCACCTATTTTTCACGTACCATCATACGCTATTCCGTAACGGGGAATACCGGCGAAGCTTACTGCCCGCAAGGGATTTCAGCCCGCTGCTCCGAAGTGATTTTCGCCCCTTGATACTCTCTACCGGCTTTCACCCTACCCGGCTCGCTAAAGATTTCTTCCCGAGGTTACTCTCTTCATCTACGCATTTACACATTAACAGGTATTAGTGTATCACAGGTTTACAGCAAATTCAACGAAAAATTACGTTGAATGCCGCCACCTAAGCAGAAAAATTTTCTCTTATCTTGACAATTCCTGATACATTTCCGGCCGCCGGTCACGGAAAAGCCCCCAGCTCAGCCTGTCTTTTCCATATTGCTCAAGATCGAAGCTAGCAGTCAGAACCATTTCCTCCGTACGGCTGGCTTCGGCGATGATGGCGCCGGTATTATCCGTGATAAAGGAAGAACCATAGAAGTTCAAGGACGAGGACTGGCCGCCGTTTTCCTCACAGGGCTCCACGCTCTCCACGCCGATACGGTTAGCCGCCATAACGGGCATCAGGTTGCTGCCGGCATGGCCCTGCATGCAGCGGCGCCAATGAGGCATGCTGTCGGTTTCAAGGATGGGTTCGGAACCGATGGCCGTGGGATAGAGCAGGATTTCTGCCCCCTGCAGTGCCATGGCACGGGCCGCTTCGGGGAACCACTGGTCCCAGCAGATGCCCACGCCTATCTTGCCATAGCGGGTATCCCAGACTTTGAAGCCGGTGTTGCCCGGCGTGAAGTAGAACTTCTCCTGATAATAATGGTCGTCGGGAATATGCGTCTTGCGATAGACGCCCAAAACCTGCCCATCTGCATCCAGCATGGCAATGCTGTTAAAGAGCCGCGTGCCGTCCTTTTCATAGAAGCTGATAGGCATAGCCACGGCCAGCTCTTTGGCAATAGGCTGGAAGTGCTGCACTGCCGGATTTTCCTCCACTGTCGTGGCATAATCATAGAAATCATACTGCCGCTGCTGGCAGAAATAGGGCCGCTCAAAGAGCTCCGGCAGCAGGATGACCTGCGCCCCCTGCCCAGCAGCTTTGCGGACCAGCTGTTCGGCCTTGCTTATATTCTCATGAACATCTGCCACCATCTGCATCTGAATGGCGGCAACGGTTACATTACGCACTCACTTCACCTCTTTTGACTTTGCTAAAGGTATCTGCTGCGTCAGGCAGTGGAAATTGCCACCGCCCACGATTACAGCTCTGGCTGGCAAGGGCACAATCTGACGCTCCGGGAAACATTCTCCTAAGATGCGCTGTGCTTCGCTATCCATTTCATCCCCAAACTGCGGCAAAATGACCTTGCTATTGCAGAGGTAGAAATTCACATAGCTGGCCGCCAGCCGCTCACCGGGCTCCCGCCTATCCTCGCCTTCCTCGAAGGTAAAGCTATTAGCTTCCTCCTCGGTAATGCAGACGGGCTGCTTCGGGATAGGCAGTTTATGAATCTTAAACCTGCGCCCCTTGGCATCCACAGCCGTTTCCAGCACCTCCAAATCCGCCTGACTCAGCGCATACTGGGGGTCAGACTTATCATCCGTCCAGGCCAGCAGGACTTCCCCGGGCTTTACAAAGGCAAAGACATTATCCACATGCTCATTGGTTTCATCGTTATAGATGCCCCTGGGCAGCCAGATGACTTTTTCCGCGCCAAGGTACTCTAATAGCAGTTCTTCAATCTGCTCTTTTGACTTGTCAGGATTGCGGCCCTGAGACAGCAGGCAGGCTTCAGTCACGACAACCGTACCTTCCCCATCCACATGTATGGAGCCGCCTTCGAGCACGAAATCTCCGGCATCATAGATATCATCATCTAAAGCCGCACACATCTTCTCCGCCGCCGCATCGTCCTGGGCGAAATCTGGGTAGAGGCCGTCAAAATCGCCGCCCCAGGCATTGAAGCTCCAATTGATACCCCGGCGCCGGCCTTGGCCGTCCACCACATAGGTCGGCCCCATATCCCGTGCCCAGGCATCGTCCGTGGGAATCACCAGATAATGGATATGTTCCTGCGGCAAACCGCTCAGCATAGCTTCGGCCTGTCCGCGGTGCGCTTCATCCACCAGCAGATAAAGTTCCTCCACGGCAGAAATCTCCCGAATCAGCTCCACAAATACCGGCTGCACATCAGCGCCATTGTTGGTCCAAGAGCCGGGCCGGGTGGGCCAGATCAGGAAAGTTCCCGCATGGGGGGCAAACTCAGCGGGCATATAAAAGCCATCGGCCTTCGGTGTACTATCCTTTATCATCATGACAATCGTTCCTTAAAAACGTTATAGCCGAATTTTTTGACCAGCGTGCATTCTCCTGCCGCATCCATCTTCCAGATGGCAGGCAAAGCCATGCCGTTGAAGGTATTGTTCTTGACCATGGAATAGATGGCCATATCTTCAAAACAGAGCCGATCCCCCGGCAGGATTTCCCGGTCAAAGGAATAATCGCCGATAATATCGCCAGCCAGGCAGGTGCAGGAAGAAAGTTTATAGGTATAGGCCTTCTCCCCCGCTTCCCCGGAATCTTTCAAAGGCGGCCGATAGGGCATCTCCAATACGTCGGGCATATGGCAGGCGGCAGACGCATCCAATAGCAGAATATGGGTGCCATGGTTCGTTACCGTGTCCAATACCTCGGTGACCAGATAGCCCGCATTGAGCGCCACGGCCTCACCGGGTTCCAGATAGACTTCTACGCCGTATTTTTCCCGAACGGATTGGACAAGGTCAATCAGCAGCTGACGGTCATAATCCGCCCGCGTGATATGATGGCCGCCGCCCATATTGAGCCAATGGATGGAATCCTGCTTCAGCCAATGGCCAAACTTCTGCTCCACGGCCTGCAAGGTTTCCGCCAAGGCATCGCTGTTCTGCTCGCAGAGGGTATGGAAGTGCAGACCATCCAGCAGTGCCAGAAGTTCCGGCTCTGCTTCAACCGCCTTGGCAAAATCCTCGGCCGTAACGCCCAGCCGGGAACCCGGTGCACAGGGATCATAGATGGCATGGTCCTGCGTGGAACATTCAGGATTGATGCGCAGGCCGATGCCATGCTTTACACCCCTCGCCTGCTGAATCTCCTTGACCTTGGTCCCAAAACGGCGCAGCTGGGAAAAGGAATTGAAGATGACATGGTCGCAGATGGAGGCAAGCTCCTCGATTTCCTCGGGCCGGTAGGCAGGGGAAAACACATGGTTCTCCCCTGCCATTTCCTCATGCCCCAGCTTGGCTTCAAAGAGGCCGCTGGCGGTGGCACCGTCGAGATATTTGCCAATCAACGGGTACTCGGCAAACATAGAGAAGCATTTCTGGGCCAGCAGGATTTTGCAGCCTGCCGCCTCTTTGACTTCCTGCAAGATGCGCAGGTTGTTCTCCAAGGCCGCTTCATCCACCACATAGGCGGGCGTAGGCACTTTGTCGATTTTCATGCTCATGCCTTAGTCCACCAGCACCGGGTTTTCTTCCACCTTCCAAGGCAGCCCCCATTTATTCAGGGCTTCCATGTACGGGTCCGGATCGAATTCGTCCGTGGTAAACACGCCGGGCTTCTTCCACTGGCCCGTGGCCACCAGCATGGCACCAATCATGGCCGGAACGCCGGTGGTATAGGAAATGGCCTGGGAGCCAACCTCTTTGAAACATTCCTGATGATCGCAGACATTGTAGATGTAGATGGAACGTTCCTTGCCGTCCTTCTTGCCAGTGAAGATGCAGCCGATATTGGTCTTGCCCTTGGTGCGCGGGCCGAGGGATGCAGGGTCCGGCAGCAGGGCTTTGAGAAACTGAATAGGCACGATTTCCTGACCGTTGTAGTTGATTGGCGTGGTGGACAGCATGCCCACGTTTTCGAGGCAGCGCATATGGTCCAGATAGCTCTGGCCAAAGGTCATGAAGAAGCGGATGCGCTTGACTTCCGGCATATTGCGGCCCAAAGCCTCGATCTCCTCATGGTGCAGCAGATACATATCCTTCTTGCCCACTCCTTCGAAATCGTACTCCCGCTTGATGCTCATGGCCGGAATCTCAATCCATTTGCCATTTTCCATATAGGAGCCCGGCGCAGAAACTTCCCGCAGGTTGATTTCCGGGTTGAAGTTGGTAGCAAAGGGATAGCCATGGTCGCCGCCGTTGCAGTCGAGGATATCGATGGTGTCAATGGTATCAAAATAATGCTTCTTGGCATAGGCCGCAAATACGGAGGTCACACCCGGGTCAAAGCCCGTGCCCAGAAGAGCCGTCAGGCCGGCATTCTTGAACTTATCCTCATAGGCCCACTGCCAGGAATAGTCAAAGTAAGCGGAGAAGCCCAGTTCCTTGCAGCGCTTCTCGTAAATCTTGCGCCATTCCGGATCTTCCGTATCCTCCGGCTCGTAGTTGGCGGTGTCGATATAGTCCACACCAGCAGCCAGGCAGGCATCCATGATGGTCAAGTCCTGATAGGGCAGCGCCACGTTGAGGACAGCGTCCGGCTTATATTCTTTGATCAGCTTGGTCAGTGCTTCCACATCATCGGCGTCAATCTGGGCCGTGGTGATTTTGGTCTTGGTCTTGCCCTGCAGTTTTTCTTTCAGGGCATCGCACTTGGAAACCGTGCGGCTGGCAATCATCAGTTCGTCGAATACCTCATCATTCTGACATACCTTATGGATAGCTACACTGGCTACACCACCGCAGCCGATAATCATTAATCTGCTCATTTTTTCTGTTCCTCCTCCGATAAAATATCCTCAACATATTTGGGCAGCATGAAAGCGCCCTTATGTAAATGTGTCGTATAATACCAGGTTTCCAGCTGGCGTTCATTCCAGCGCTGCGCATTGAAGTCCTTCAATGGATGGTATTTCTTGGACGCAAAGCCAAACATCCAGATGCCCGCGGGGCACGTGGGAATGCTGGCCTGATAGACGCGGCTCACCGGGAAACTCTGATAGGCCTTGCGATGCATGGCCCGGAAGGCCGCCTCATCCTCATCATAGAACGGGCTGCCATGCTGATAGACCATGATGCCGTCATCATGCAGGGCCCGATAGCAGTTGCCATAGAACTCCCGCGTAAACAGTCCTTCCGTATGGCCGAAGGGATCGGTGGAATCATTGATGATGAGATCATACTTATCCCGGCAGCGCCGCAAAAAGCGCAGGCCATCCATATTGGTGATCTTCACTCGGTCATCGTCAAAGCCCTTGGCGGTCTCGGGGAAGAATTCCCGCGAAACTTCGATAAACATTTCATCCGGCTCCACCACGTCGATGGACTCGATTTCCGGATACTGCGTGAGGACTTTCGCCACGCCACCGTCGCCACCGCCGATGATCAGCACATTTTTCACGCAGGGGTGAACGGCCATAGGCACATGCACCACCATTTCATTGTAGATGAATTCATCGGCCTCTGAGAAGATGATTTCGCCATCGAGTACGATCATCCTGCCAAACTCCCGGGATTCGAAAACATCAATCCGCTGATATTCACTCTGCCGGGAAAAAAGCTGCTTGTCCACCCGCACAGAGGTCTTGACATTTTCCGTATCCATCTGGGAAAACCATATTTCCATGTATCTGCCTCCTTTTGACCAGTCAAGCTGACCAGTCAATTTGACTGGTCAAATTTCCGTCAAAATACGCATTTCCCTGCATTCCGGATCCTGAGTGCCCTGCAAGGAGCAGCCCTTTTCCCGGGCGTATTCGATGTAGTCCAGAATCTCCTGGGTGATGCGCTCGCCCGGTGTCAGGATGGGAATCCCCGGCGGATAGCACATCAGCATTTCCCCGGCTACCCGGCCTACTGTTTTTTCCAACGGCAATTTCTCGCCCTGCGCATAGAAGGCCTCCCGCGGGCTCATGATCAGCTCCGGCGCTATGAATTCACCGCAGTAGAGTTCCTTCTTGTCCAGTGCTGCCGAACGGTCCGCAATATCTTCGAGTGCCCCTACCAGACGCTCGATGTCGCGGATGCGGTCGCCGATGGAGATATAGGCCAAAATATTGCCGATATCCCCGAACTCAATCTGGATATCGTACTCATCCCGCAGCATATCGTAGACTTCAATGCCCGTCATGCCAATGCCCTGCGTAAATACGGAGAGCTTGGTCACGTCAAAGTCAAAGACGCTGTCCCCGTCAATCAGTTCCCGGCCATAGGCATAGAAGCCGGGAATCTCGTTGATTTCCGACCGGGCATACTCGGCCATGGAGCTGACCTTCTCAAAGGACTCCCGGCCATGCAGGGCCAGATTCCGGCGGGACAGGTCCAGGCTGGAAATCAGAAGATACGAGGCACTGGTGGTCTGCGTCAGATTGATGATCTGCTGCACATATTCCGCGTCTACTCCTTTGCCACAGAGCATAATGGAACTCTGCGTCAGACTGCCGCCGGATTTGTGCATGGAAACTGCCGCCAGATCCGCTCCGGCTGCCATACCCGAAATGGGCAGATTATCCCCAAAATAGAGATGGGTGCCATGGGCTTCATCCACCAGCACCTTCATGCCAGCCTTATGGGCTGCTTCCACAATGCCTTTGAGGTCAGAAGCAATGCCATAGTAAGTCGGATTATTGACAAAGATGGCCTTGGCCTGCGGATGTTCACGAATGGCCCGTTCCACATCCGACAGGGCCATGCCCGTGGCAATGCCAATCTGGTGATTGACCCGCACCGGCACATAGACGGGAATACCGCCGCAGAGCACCAGTGCATTGATGACGCTCTTATGCACATTGCGGGGCAGGAGGATTTCCTCCCCCCCCCGCACAGTCGAGAGCACCATAGCCTGCACCGCTGAAGTCGTGCCATGTACCATAAAGAACGCATGCTGCGCACCAAAGGCATCGGCTGTCAATTCCTCTGCTTCCTTGATGACCGAGATAGGATGACTCAGGTTATCCAGCATCTTCATGGAATTGACATCCACGCCTACGCACTTTTCGCCCAGAAAATCCACGAGTTCCGGATTGCCGCGCCCCCGCTTATGCCCGGGCACATCAAAAGGAACCACACGCCGCTTGCGCAGCTCTAACATCGCCTCATAAACTGGCGCGGTATGTTGATTGATCCGATCCATTTCCGCCTCCCTAAATGAATAATCCGACAATTATCGCTAATATTGTTACTCATAAAATTTTACAGGCTATCGCAAACTAACGCAAGTAAAATTATATTTTTTACACAGGCTTTCAGGACCGTATGGTGCACAAATGTGCAGCATCCAGCCGGATTTCCTTATCTGCCAGCTGCCGTGTCAATCCTGCATCGTGCGTGGAAAAGATCAAGGTTTTGCCCGCTTGTTTGAGCGCAAGCAGGAACTCGATGAGCCATTGCTGGCTCGCTTCATCCAACGCACTCAGCGGTTCATCGAGAGTCCAAACCGCAGGATTCATGGTCAGGATGGAAGCGATGGCCGTTTTCTTCTTCTCACCGCCAGACAGTGTATAGGGCGCCCGTTCCCGCAAATGTGTGATACCCGCAAGTTCCAAAGCATCTTCCACCCGGCGCTCGATTTCCTCAGCCGGAAGTCCCATCTGCTCCGGGCCAAAGGCCAGTTCCTCCGCCACACTGCCGCAGAACAGCTGGATATCGGGATTTTGCCAGACAAAGCCCACCTGCTGATGAAAAGATTTGGCATAGCGATGCTCCCGCATCCTGGCCGCCGTGATCTCCGTTCCCTTGAACAAATACCGTCCCAGCTCCGGATAGATCAGGCCATTGAGCATGCGCAGCAGGGTGGACTTGCCTGCACCATTCGGGCCGCTAAGGGCCACGGCTTCTCCTTTGGCAATCGTACAATCCACATGCCTGAGCACCGGCACGCCGTCATAGGCATAACAAACATCTTCCAAGCGAATCAAAAGCTTACCTCCAACTGCCAAAATAAATAAAAATATATAAGATATACCAACCATAACAATACGTCAGCCCGCTGCAATTTTCCTGCTTCAGCTCTCGAATATTCGCCGGTAAAGCCGCGGCAGACCATGGCCTCATACATGGCCTGCGACATTTCCCGCGAGCGCAACAGCAGCCGTCCGAGAATGCTGCCCAAAGCCTGTTGTTTCCGCTGGTTCCTCCCCACGGAGCGCAGTTTGAGCGCAATCAGCATGTCCCCGGCCATTTCCCCGAGCAATGCGACATAGCGCAAGGTCGTATCGAGAATAAAGATGACCTCCTGCGGCACCCGAAAAAACCGCAGGGCCTGCGTGAGCTTATTCCATGGCAGATACTGGCGCAGCAATGCCAGCGAAGCAACGGTCAAAAAAGTCTTAAATGGAATCAGCAAGACCATGGTCCCGCTGCCCAACCAAAGCGCAGGCAAAATTAGCAACAGGGAAAAAAGCACGGCAGCCATAGCCCCCTGCAAGATTTGACGTATCGCCCGCCCGCGCAAAAAACATAGCATTACCAGCACCAACGCCAGCTGGCAGAACAAGAAGGCCGTTGTATGCGCGGCCACGCAGAGCAGCAGCCAGCCGAGCAGGAATCCCAAAGTTCCCGCCGCAGAAAAATGATGCCGCATTTTGACATACGCCTGCTGGCGTATGCTTAGAAGTACCGCCAGAACACGCAAAAGGGACCGGGAGATAAAATAGTCCCGGTCCCGGTCTGGCTGATATACTTCTTCCGCTTGTAACCATTCCGGAAGATTCAATCGTTATCGCCTCACAAAGCCTTATCTAAATCAATGCCCCTGCATCGTGGCATCATAATCGGTACGTCCCCCGATAAGCGAGCCCACTGCCTTGAACGCCACCACCAGCAAAGCCGTGCCGATGATTGCAGACAGGATATAGCCAAAGCTTTCCGGCATACCGGCAATCGCATAATCAGGAAACAGTGCCTCAAAGGAAAAACCATCTTCCATGCCAGCCGGCGTATACCCCAAAGCCGTCCCCAAGAAGTCCTGCTCCGCCAGTTCTTCCGGGGCCCATTCACCCCAGGCTGTGCCCGCAGCCAACAGCCCCAAAGGTGTGCCCACGATCAGCAGGGCCAGCAGGCCATAAACCGCCTTGCCGGCAGCTTCGCCTGTCTGTTCCAGGACAACCGGTGCCGTTTTCTGCAGATAACCGAGAATCGCTGTCGTAAAGATTGCTTCAGCCAGGCCAAACAAGGTCAGATGGCCCACCATCATCGCCGGGATGGAAATCGAGAGCGGATACGGACAATAGAGCGCTTGCCCGGCTGCATCGGTAAAGAGCAATGGCTGGATGCCAAACTCGATAGCCGCACAAAACGCTGCCATATTGATGCCCACATAGGAGCCGATCCCGGCTGCCACCAGTTCATGCTGCGGCCACATACGCTTCAAGACTCGGTAAATGCCCCAGCCCGCAAAAGGCATCACAAAGGCCATATTGAAACAATTCGCGCCAAAAGCCAGGATGCCACCATCACCAAAGAATAAAGCCTGTACAAATAATGCCACACTGACGGCCAGACAAGCTGACCAGGGGCCGAACATGATAGCCAGCAAGGTCGCTCCCACTGCATGCCCCGTAGTGCCGCCCGGCAGCGGGATATTGAACATCATGCCCAGGAAAGAAAAGGCCGCGCCAATTCCCAGAAGCGGCATCTTCTCTTTTGGGATCTCCTGTTTCACCTTCTGCACCGCCATGAACCAGACCGGCAGCATGGCCGCTCCCATCACCGCGCAGGTCGAGGGACTTAAGTAATTCTCAGGAATATGCATTTTTCTCAACTCCTTTGGCTAGATAAAATGAATAAGAATAATGAATCTTTCTTCATTTTAATCCATTGCCAAGAAAGCCGTAAGCCCCCATGGGGGATATTTTTTTAGGAATGGGGCTGCGCAATCTTTACGGATACTGCCGTCGAAATACCATAGACCTTCAGCGCCACAGCAATCAGCAGATTCAACACGAAACAAGCCGCAAAGAAATAGAGCGTATCCGCATAGCTATGGGTGTGTTCCCAGAACCACGAAACGATGGTCGGCCCCACGACACCAGCCACGCCCCAGGCCGTAAGCACCCGGCCATGGATGGCGCTGAGTTCTCTGGTGCCAAAAATATCGGAAAGATAAGCCGGCATACAGGAAAAACCACCGCCATAGCAGCTGATGATCAGGAACACCAGCATCTGGAAGAGCATCGCATCACGGGTGCCAGCCAGCAGCCAGAAGGCCACAATTTCCAAAGCAAAGAAGGTCATATAGGTAAGGCCGCGCCCAAGATAATCCGAAAGCGTGGACCAGAGGATGCGTCCGCCGCCGTTCAACAGGCCGATGATGCCCACCATCGAGGCCGCCTGCGCCGCATCCATGCCCGTGACCTGCTGGGCCATGGGCGAAGCTACCGCCAGAAGGCCGATGCCACAGGTGATATTGACGAAGAATACCCACCAGAGCGCCCCGAACTGCCAGGTCTTGATGGCCTCAGCCGCCGTAGCCCCATGCTGGAGCTTTTTCACCGCCGTGCTTCCCTCCGGCATGACCGGCGGCTTCAAATACAGGGCCGAGACGCCAATCAGCACCATATAGACCGTACCGAGAATCAAGAAATTTTCCACCAGACCAAACTGCGCCGTCAGATACTGCATGACCGGCCCAGCAATCAAGGCTGCAAAACCAAAGCCCATAATGGCCAGCCCCGTAGCAAAACCACGATGGTTCGGGAAATACTTGACCAAAGTAGATACCGGTGTGATATAGCCGACGCCCAGGCCGATACCGCCAATTACGCCATAGAAGAGATAAAGCAGCAGCAGACTGTGCAGATGGAGTGCCAGCGCCGTGCCAAACATCCCCGAACCAAAGAACAGCATGGAGAGCAGGCCGCTTTTCTTCGGGCCATGCTTTTCCACAAACCGCCCCAAAAAGCCCGCCGACATGCCAAGGAACAAGATTGCCAGGGAAAAAGTCCAGGTCGTCTCCGCGAGCGTAAAGCCCATCTCCGCCATGATTGGCCGGGTCAGTACACTCCAGGCATAGACGCTGCCAATGGAAATATGAATCCCCACAGCAGCCAAAGCAATCAGCCAACGATTCCGCATGAAAACCATCCTTTCTGCTGCCCAAGGCAGCAACCGAAAAGAGATTTCATCCCAAACGCAAACGACCGCCTGGACAAAATCTCTGCCCAGACGGTCGGCTTATCAAAACCATGCAGTACATGTGGTCAATTCCACTAATCCGTCAGTCCTGCATAGCCTATTCACTTTTCATATCATCAGTTTAACAGGTTCGCCGATAAACTGTCAAGGAAAATTTAACCTTTAAAATTTGACATTCAGTCCTACGCCTACAGCATTTTCATGATGGCCGCCATGACGAGGCTTGAAGTTATGATAATTCACATTGAGACCCACATTGAACAGGATATCCTTGTTGATACCCACCTGCGTCTCATTGAAATCTTTGCCCGCAATATAGGAAGCATAGGCATCAAACCCCATGACTTTCGGCGTGCTCAGTGCCACACCACCAAAAGCATTGTTCTTCTCGCCGCCCATATCCCAGCGATAACCGCCGATCAGCTTGACCTCAGAACTGACAACATCATACTGCAGATAAGCATCCTTCTGATCACCATATTCATCGCGGTCAGCATAGGCAAAACCTACCGTTGCCTTGCCGGTAACCTTATGTTCGATATAGGAATCCTTCGTACCTACGCCAATAGCTGTCTCATGCTTAGCCATCTGATGAATTGGTGCTGCCGAAGCCATCGAAGCACCTGCTAACATAACTGCCGCCAGGGCCAGAACTGTTTTCTTCATTTGTAATACCTCCCAAAAAAGAACTTCCCTTAGGTTAACTTATTTTATTGTCACTGTCAAGCTTTCTTATTTTTTCCATGTATACACGAATTTTCTCGTAAAATTTCGGACAAATGACCTTTGCTTATTTTTTATTTATTCCTTATAATAATTATAGTTTTATAAATATTGGTCAGAAAGAAGGAATTAAACATGGCAACTCCTCATATTGCTGCTGAAAAAGGCGAAGTAGCAGAACGCATTCTGCTCCCTGGCGATCCCCTGCGGGCAAAATTCATTGCGGAAAATTTCCTCGAGGATGTAAAACAGTACACCTCCGTACGCAACATCCTGGGTTTCACGGGCAAGTACAAAGGCGTCCCCGTTTCCGTACAGGGTACTGGCATGGGCATGCCCTCCATCTCCATCTATGTGCATGAGCTCATCCATCACTTTGGCTGCAAGAAGCTCTTCCGCGTCGGCACTTGCGGCGGCATGCACCCCGATGTGAAACTGCGCGATGTGCTGATTGCTCAGGCTGCCAGCACGGATTCTTCCATGATCCGCAACATCTTCGGCGGCAATATCAACTACTGCCCCATTGCCGACTACAACCTGCTGTCCAAGGCTGTAGCCAACAGCAAGAAACTCAACCTCAATGCCACGGTCGGCAATATCATCTCCGTGGACCGTTTCTACGATGAAGAAATCGACAACGAAAAACTTCGTAAATACGGCATCCTCGCTGTCGAAATGGAAGCAGCAGCCCTCTACACGCTGGCTGCCGAAGCCCATGTTCAGGCCCTGGCCCTCTTCACCGTCAGCGACCATCTCCTGACCGGCGAAGCCTGCACGGCCGAAGAACGCCAGACCACCTTCAACGACATGATCAAGATTGCTCTGGAAACCGCTATCGAAGACTGATTTCTAAAAACATAAAAAGCTCCGTGCGCATCAACGTATCGCACGGAGCTTTTTATTTACAATTTGAATTTGCCAATGGCTGCCTGCATATCGGTAGCCATATTCGCCAAGGCCTGAGAGGCTGCAGCGATTTCTTCATTAGACGCTGACTGTTCCTGCGTCGCCGCCGAAATGGTCTGGGTATTTTCCGAAGTCTTGCGGCTGATGCTATCAATGGAATCCACCGCGTTGACGATATTGCCAGCACCTGCGGCTACTACCTCTACCGAACCATTGATCTCATCCATCTGCATCTTGATGCCGTTTACCATAGTGAGGATACCTTCAAACTGCTCACCCACCTCCCGAATGGCAGCGGTACCGCTCTTCACCTCATCCGTCCCGGCCTGCATGGCCTTGACAGCCTCATAGGTGTCATTCTGGATGGACATGATCCGTTCCTTGATCTGCTCGGCTGAATCCTGGGATTCGGCGGCCAGCTTGCGGACTTCCTCTGCTACTACCGCAAAGCCCCGACCATGCTCACCAGCTCTGGCAGCTTCAATCGCCGCATTGAGTGACAAGAGATTCGTCTGCTCAGCAATGGAGGAAATCGCCTCGACAATCTGCCCGATCTGACTGCTGTTTTCGCCCAGCTTCTGCACCACATCAGCCGAAGCCAGCACACTTTTCTCAATGTTGCCCATGCGTTTGACTGCGGTTTCCATCAAAGATGCACCTTTATGCGCAGCTTCTGCTGTACGTCCCGAAGTTTCAGTAACCGTACGTGCCTTTTCTGCCATGGAAGTCACATCTTCATATACACTGTCCACGTTGGATTTGGCATTATCGATATTATGCAGCTGCTCTTCCATATTCATGGAAACTTCACCCACGGTTTCAGCCACATGGACAGAAGCCTCGGCAGACTGCTGGGCATTGGCTGTAAGTTCCTCAGAAGAAGCCGCCACCTGCTCACTGGTTGCCGCCATCTTAGAAATCAAATTGCGCAAATTCCCACTCATGGTGTTAAACGCGTTCGTAAGCGAGCCAATTTCATCACTGGACGTTACAGGCAGATTCTCAATTGCCAAAATCCCGTTAGCCAAATGCGTGGCATGCGACTCAAGGCTTTCAATCGGTGTAGTAATCCGATTGGCAAAAGTCATGCATATAAATGCTGCCAGCAAAAGTCCGACTACCGTCAGAACCGCAAACACGATTTTCAAATGCGTAAGGGAAGCAAATACGAAATCACTCGGAACCGAGATGCCCATAAGCCAGCCGGTTTCCGGCACCGTCGTATAGGCAAATAGCTTGTCCTGCCCATCAATCGTTACTTCAAAATAACCTTCTTTATTCTTGAGCATTTCATCGAAATGACTGCCCAGACCATCAATTTCCTTAAAATTCTTCATCGGTTCACCGGCACCAGAGGTTGCCAGAATATTGCCGTTTGCCTCGGCGATAATGCCTGCGCCTTCACCATGATACTTCATGTGATTGGTCTGTTCGGTAAGCACATCCAGTGCGATATCCAAGCAGGTCGCCCCGACAAACTGCCCATTGGCTTTAATCGGCGCAGCGACGGATACGACCAGTTTATTGGTGTTCGTATCAATATAGGCATCCGTAAAGACCGGCTTATCCTTTGCCTTGGCGTCTTTGTACCAAGGGCGCTCCCGCGGGTCTTTCTTGCCCGTGTTATCACCGGAATTGAAACCGAAGAACCAGCCATCCTCAGTTCCGGCGGTCATCTCCAGGATTTCCTTATCGGAAATCGTCGTGCCCAGAGTTTCCTTTGTCTGCATGATTTCCATATTGCCATTCAGACTGGTCATATGGTTGGTGGTTGCTACACCAAAAGCCTTTTTCTCCTGCAACCAGCCATTCAACTCATTCGCTTCATTGGAAATCGTCGTGCGCAGTTCGCTGTCCACGCTTTCCCGCAGCGCCGAGCTGGCCATAAAATAGCCCACGATGGATACGATTGCCAAGAGCAATCCCATCAGACCAGATAAGGCCATAAACTTCTGTTTTAATCCCATAAATATTCCTCCCTAATCTCATTATCCCAATCCATTTTCTTGCTTCATCATAGATAATTCCACTTCGAGAGAAAAATTCCTGCCAACTACCGACTTTAGGTTGGATAAATAAATATACGAAAAAAAGCACCCCGCAGGGTGCTCATCATTTAACTGGCAACGCCCTATCCTCCCAGTCCGTCTCCAGACAAGTACTTTCGGCGTATGAGTGCTTAACTACTGTGTTCGGTATGGGAACAGGTGGATCCACTCAGCTATCGTCACCAGATATTCAGTTGAATGTTATGCACATTCAAAACTATACAGAAGAAATTTCAATGTCGAACATCTTAGTTCTTGAAAGATAAGCCCTCGATTTATTAGTATTGGTCCGCTGCATGCCTTACGGCACTTCCACTCCCAACCTATCTACCTTGTCTTCTTCAAGGAATCTTACTGGATTACTCCATGAGATACTTCATCTCGGGACAGGCTTCACGCTTAGATGCTTTCAGCGTTTATCCCTTCCGGACGCAGCTACCCAGCTATGCTTCTGGCGAAACAACTGGTACACCGGCGGTCCGTCCACTCCGGTCCTCTCGTACTAGGAGCAGCTTC
>NZ_FNJQ01000010.1:81068-82515 GCF_900104055.1 Pseudoselenomonas ruminantium | reverse complement strand
AGTGTCAAAAAGTACACTTTTTGACATAAGTTACATTGCATTAAGCTTAAAAGACACGCAAGTGTAAATCTGATACAGAAGGAGAAAGATATGTTCCAAGTACGACAGACTGAAGAAATGATCAATAAAACATTCCGCCTTCCCCAGAGCCTCCTGGAGGAACTGACAAAGGTAGCCGAATCCGAACACGTATCGGTCAACAACCTCGTCCGCCAATGCTGCGAATACGCCCTCAGCAATATGAAAGCTGAGAAATAATCAAACAAGGCTGAAAAAAAAGCCTTCCCCTTGAGGGGCAGGGGAACCGCTTCAGCGGTGGATGAGGTGGCAATCATATCAGAAAGGAATTATATGACATTGACAGCAGATACTACCCAAAATTCCATAAGGCAAAAGGCGAGGCGTTATCTGGCACCGGTTCTGTTCCTGCTGACTGACTACATGGCCGTCATTCTGACCGGTCAAATGTCAACGTCAATCTATGACCTATCAATTCACAGGGCTTATCTATACTTTTGGCTGCCCTTGACGTTCCTGTTATTTCTCGCCCAGTCGCGGATCTACAATACCATGCAGCCATTCATCTATACCGCGCGCAGCATCTTCTATGGCATATCTTATGCCATGCTGGCTTGTGTGGCCGCGTTGTATTTCTTCACGAGCTGGCAGGCGCCGCGTTCTTTTTTCATAGTTTTCTGGCTATTAATGCTAATCACGATTTACTGCGAACGGCTGATCGTCAGTTTTTATCTGAAACATCGCCATCATCTTTACGAGGATGTAATCATGATCGGTGCCGGTAAAACCGCCGAACGTGCCCTGCATTTTTTCAAGGATGACTTGGGCTATCGCTATAATATCGCCGGTTTCATTGACGATCATCCCGTTTCGGATAAGATTCCCCGGCATTACAAACTGCTGGGGACTGTGGATGAAGCAGAGCAGATTATAAAAAGCAGCCATGCCCAAACGGTGATCATCACGGCTCCAGGTATGGAACGGGATAAACTCCAGCATCTGATCACCACAGTCCAGCCGCATGTAAGGCATCTGTCCTATGTACCGGATCTTATTGGTACCCCAATGGCCGATGTAGAAGCACAGTCCCTGTTCAGCGAAGAAATCCTGATGCTGCATATGAAGAATAATCTGGCCCTGCGTCGTAATCGGATTTACAAGCGGGCCTTTGATCTGATTTTGACTGTTATCGGCGGATTGGCAATCAGTCCGATTCTGTTAGCGCTTGCGATTTGCATCAAGCTGGATTCCAAAGGCAGTGTATTCTACAATGCAGATCGTATTGGCAAAGATGGCAGGAATTTCAAATGCTACAAATTCCGTTCCATGCATGTCAATGGCGATGAAATCCTCAGAGATTATCTGGCAAAGAATCCTGTTGCCGCTGAAGAATGGAAAAAATATGCAAAGCTCCGGGATTACGATCCTA
>NZ_FNJQ01000010.1:0-81058 GCF_900104055.1 Pseudoselenomonas ruminantium | reverse complement strand
AGTGTCAAAAAGTACACAATTTGACACTGCTATTTTTATACACCAAAAAGGAACCCCTGTCCGGCTTACAGAGGTTCCTCTTGAATGTCTATTTGATTTTCAGCTCCCGCAGACGGCGGAAGAATGTGGAGCGGCTAATGGCGCAGGTGCGCAGGACTTCATCCAGCGAACTGCGGTCATTCTTCCATCTTCTGACCAGTTTGAGGAAGTTGTCAGGCAGTTTTGCTTCGGGACGGCCGAAGCGTATGCCTTTGGCCTTGGCGGCGCTGATGCCCTGTGCCTGACGCTTCCTGATGTTTTCCCGTTCGGATTCGGCGACGAAGGAAAGTATCTGCAGGACGATATCGGCAATGAATGTGCCCAGCAGGTCTTTGTACTGCCGCGTATCAAGCAATGGCATGTCAATGACGCAAATATCGATGCCTTTGTCAGTGGTCAGATAGCGCCATTGGTTCTGGATTTCCTTGTAGTTGCGCCCCAGGCGGTCGA
This sequence comes from Pseudoselenomonas ruminantium, assembly GCF_900104055.1. Lineage (GTDB taxonomy): Bacteria > Bacillota > Negativicutes > Selenomonadales > Selenomonadaceae > Selenomonas_A > Selenomonas_A ruminantium_C. The sequence goes on along the minus strand of NZ_FNJQ01000010.1, from coordinate 80,569 downwards.
TGCTCAGCACGTAGAGCAGATCCCCTTTACGCATGACACGGCAGAGCCGTTTGTAGCTCTGCCGATTGAAGTCTTTCCCGGATTGCTTATCCACAAAGATCTGCTTCTCGGGGATATGCAGTTCCTGCATGGCCCGCAACTGGCGGTCCTCATTCTGGTCAATAGACGACACACGGATGTAAGCATAGTTTTTCATGTTAATACCTCCTAGATTATAATAGAAATTCTCTCTCAATATATATACATACACTTTCATGCGTGAAAATTTCCTTTAGGAGGATTTTTTTCATAATTTTTCATAAAAAAACGCTGTGTCCAGTCAAGATAGGACACAGCATTTTTTATTGGTTGATCTTACAAGACAATCTTGCTGAAATCGGCCACTTTGTTGACCAACGTGTCGATGGCTTTCAGCAGAGCCAGACGGTTGTTCTTGATGGCCTCATCTTTATCCATGACCATAACGGCATCGAAGAAGGCATCGATGGGCTTGGACAGTTCCTTGAGGGCATCGATGGCACCGGTATAGTCCTGACCATCCACGAGGCTGGCTACAGCACTGTTGGTGGATTTGTAGACATCATAGAGAGCCTTTTCTTCGTCAGCCACGAAAGTGCTTTCGCTGATTTCCGTAACTTTGGCTTTCTTGGCCAGATTGGAGGCACGCACGAAGGCCTGGATGTTCGCAGCGGCATCTGCCGTTTCCACGAACTTGGCTGCAGCGGCAGCGTGCAGGCTCACGGCGTAGATATCGTCCACGTTTTCCAGCACGGCATCCACGACATCGTAACGCACATTCTCAAGCACATTCTTGAGGCGCAGGCGCATAAAGTCAGCTACATCACTCTGCATCTTCGTACGTACAGCTTCATCCGTCAAGCCGTAAAGATCCATGGATTTCGCCACGATCTTGCTGAGACTTACGTTCCACTTGGCTTCAATCAGCATATTTACGAGGCCCAGAGCCTGACGACGCAGGGCAAACGGGTCCTGGGAGCCCGTCGGGATCTTGCCGCGGCTGAAGGTACCGACGATGGTATCGATCTTATCGGCAAGGCTCACGATACGGCCAGCTTCCGTCTGGGGCTGGTTGTCGCCGGCGAAACGGGGCATATAATGCTCGTCAATAGCAATAGCCACTTTCTCGCATTCGCCATCGAGTTTCGCATACTCGCGGCCCATGATGCCCTGCAGTTCGGTGAACTCGGTTACCATGCCGGTTACGAGGTCTGCCTTGGACAGGAGGGCAGCACGCTGTGCATGCTTGTGGGCCTTTTCGTCAGCGCCGATTTCGTCGGCAATGAAGCCGGCCAGTTCCACGAGGCGCTCGGATTTTTCGTACATGGTGCCCAAGCCCTGCTGGAACACGACGGTCTTGAGCTTTTCGCGGTGCTCTTCGAGGCTCTTCTTGCGGTCCTCATCGAAGAAGAACTGGGCATCGGCCAGACGTGCACGCAGTACGCGCTCGTTGCCGTGCTGCACGGTTTCGAGGTGTTCGCTGCCGCCATTGCGCACCGTGATAAAGAGCGGCAGCAGTTTGCCGTCAGCATCTTTCACGGGGAAGTAACGCTGATGGTCGCGCATCGGCGTGATAACCGTTTCGGGGGGCAGTTCCAGATATTTTTCCTCAAACTTGCCGCAGAGGGCCGTCGGGTATTCCACAAGGTAGAGCACTTCTTCGAGCAGATCTTCGGTGATTTCCGCCTTGCCGCCGTTCTTTTCGGCCACTTCAGCAATCTGTTCGCGAATCATAGCCTTGCGCTTTTCCTGATCCACGATGACGAAATTTTCCTCGCAAGCTTTTTCGTAGTCAGCAGCGCTGCTGATGGTGAAATCTCCCTGGGACAGGAAGCGGTGGCCGCGGGAAGTGTTGCCGGATTTAACCTCAGCCACTTCAAAGGGCACAACTTCTGCATCATAGAGAGCTACAATCCAGCGCAGGGGACGGATGAACTTGAAGTCCAGATCACGCCAGCGCATGTTGTTGGGGAAGTTCAGGCCGCAGATGAGTTCCGGCAGGATGGTCTGCAGCAGTTCGCTGGTTTCCTTGCCCTTTTCATGCACCATAGCATAGACATAACCGTCTTTCTCCACGAGGTCTTTCGGATCGATGCCCTGTCCGCGGGCAAAGCCCTGGGCAGCCTTGGTGGGATTGCCGTCAGCATCGAAAGCGATGGCAGCGGACGGACCGCGGTTCTCACTGGATACGTCTTCCTGCTTCTCGGCTAAGGCCTTGACAAGCAGAGCCGTACGACGGGGGGTGCCGATAGTGCGGATTTCCCCACAGGCAATGCGGTTATCGGCAAAAGCCTTGGCCGCATTTTCCTTCAACTGGGCAAGGATGCCCGGCATGACATGTGCCGGTACTTCTTCCGTGCCGATTTCTAACAGTAAATCCTTGCTCATTATTTCTCCCCCCTGTGCAGCATGGGATAACCGAGCTCCTCACGCTGTTTCAAGTAACATTCGGCGCAGAGACGTGCCAGCTTGCGCACGCGGCCGATAAAGGCCGTACGCTGGGACACGGAGATAGCCCCGCGGGCATCCAACAGGTTGAAGGTATGGGAGCATTTGAGCACATAGTCGTAAGCCGGATGCACGTAGCCTTCGGCGATTACGCGCACTGCTTCAGCTTCGTACTTGTCAAACATCTCGAACAGCAGCTTTTCATCGGACAGGTCGAAGGCATACGCGGACTGCTCGTACTCATTCTGATGGAATACATCACCATAGGTGTAATCATCCGTCCACTGGATGTCATAGACGTTCTCCACACCCTGAATATACATGGCCAGACGCTCGAGGCCATAGGTGATTTCCGAAGCTACCGGCTTGACATCCTGGCTGCCCACCTGCTGGAAATAGGTGAACTGGGTGATTTCCATGCCGTCGAGCCAGACTTCCCAGCCCAGGCCCCAGGCGCCCAGCGTCGGGGATTCCCAGTTATCCTCAACGAAGCGGATATCATGCTGTTTCGGATCGATACCCAGACGCTCCAAGCTTTCGAGGTAAAGTTCCTGAATGTTGTCCGGAGACGGCTTCATGATAACCTGGAACTGATGGTGCTGGTAAAGGCGGTTCGGGTTATCGCCATAGCGGCCATCGGCAGGTCTCCGGGACGGCTCCACATAAGCCACGTTCCACGGCTCGGGACCAAGCACACGCAAAAAGGTGGAGGGGTTCATCGTGCCCGCACCTTTTTCAACATCATAGGGCTGAGCTAAGATGCAGCCCTGCTCTGACCAGAATTTCTGCAGAGCCAGGATGATTTCCTGAAATTTCATAGGTACAACTCCTTTTTCTACTGTTACGGTTGACCGTGACATACTAAAAAGTCCCGCCCCCGTAACGCTAACGTTACAGGGACGAGACTATATTTCTATATTCCCGCGGTTCCACCCTGATTGGTTTCCGTCAAGCGGAAGCCCACCTCAAAGTCTGCATTTGTCTTTTGCTCCAAAGTGCCCTTCACGCTTTGGCCGGCTTACACCCTCCCGGCCTCGCTATACTGCGCTACTCCTCTTTTTCATCGCTGAAGATATTTTAGCAAAGTTAACAGACACTGTCAATGACCATTCAATGCTCTCTGTCGTCGAGTTCCCGGCGGTTCATCTCGCGCAGGAGTTCGATAGCGCCGCGCCCCATGCCGGTTTCCCGGGCAGTATCCTCTACTGAGTAGCCGCTTCTGAGCAAGGCTTTGGCTTTGGCCGCGTTGGGCGATACAGGCTTTTCCTGTGGTGCCCGTGTGGGAGCTGTTTCCTCCTCTTCCGCTGGCTCCGGCGAAATTTTTTCCTCAATCTCCTCCGGTCTGCGGTTCATGGCTTCTGCCAGGCCTGCGGCCTGCTGAGCATTGATAGCCGGTTCTGCTTCCTGCCTCTCCATGGAATTTTGCAGCACCTCGGCAAAGTTCTGCGCATCTCCCCGCTGTTGGAGGGGAATCGCTGCCTGGCGGCTCATAACCGGGCTGACAGGCTGGGGCGGCACGATCGGCACCGACTGATAAGCTGCTAATTCTGCAATGACCTTGCGGGCTTCACTAAGTTCCCGGTTCAAGGCCGCCGAACGTTCCTCGAGCTCACCAGCCAGGCGCTTGTATTCATTCAAACCAGCCTCCAGACGCGCATTGCGCTCATCGGCCTGCCGGACCAGCCCTTCCAGATGCTGAATATGGTTGCCCATGCGATTGATCACCGCATCAGCTGAACGGGTAAGTTCTGCCTTCAGCTGCTCCGTGGAAGTACGCAGTTCTTCCATATCCACTCCCTGACGACGCTGGGAAACATAACGCACTACGAGCACCAGCAATGCACCGGCTATAATAAGAAATCCTAATATTTCTGGAACCATAGGTTAAAATAAAACCCTCCTCACGCTATAATCATCTAAGATTATACGATATTTACAGGCTAATGTCTAATAAATGCCCCCGGGATGGATCTTCAGCCATCTTCATCATGTTTTCTTCAGCGGCTTCTTCCATCGGTTCAGGACTGCGCCGCCTTCCACGTGCACCGCCTCCCTGCCTTCTCTGCCGGTCCGGATCATCCTTGATACGGCCATCTTCCGGATTATCTTTTTCCTGCACCTGCTGTTGTTTCAGCTTATCCTCACGCTTCTGCTCCAGGGCCTGATAGTCTGCCTGCAGGGCATTGGCCTGATTGAGATTATGCTGCACCTGACCGGCATCCGTGGCCCGGGGCACAATCATCTGCATACTCATCGGACTGACATCCATGCTCTTCCACCTCTTTCCCAAACAAAAGCTGCCCCCGGAAGGGGGCGACTTGAGTCAATACGGACCGATATTGATGCGTTCATCCTTCACCGTCAGCAAGCAGCGGCGAATCGTACTCTGGACATTCATAATAATGGAATTGATGCTGATGCGCACACCTGGATAAACCGTATCCGAAACCCGGATCTTGCCATCATTCATGCGCCCCATAGCTTCTTCCAGCGCCACAATCTCCTTCTCCGCCCGCTTGATTTTCCCTGCCAGCGGGAATTGGGAGCGTGTCAGGGCATTGATCTGATCAATGCGCTGCTGAGGCAGGCGGCTGACATCAATCTTCCCCAGCGTATTCAGCATCTGGGTAATCTGCTTGAGCCTTGCTCTGTCCTCTTTGCATTCCTTGCAGAGCTCATTGTATTTCTGCTGGATAGTCGGATCTACACCGACGGAAAGACGCGTCACCACAGCTGCCGGGTTCCCTACCAGCTTGCAGCGAATCTCCTCGCTGGCCGCTGCACTGCCCCCGGTGATGATGCCCTTGCGTTCTTCCACATAGATGCATTTGCCAGCCCGGACATTGGAATGCAGGATTGTATCCGTGATATTTACATCACGGCCGGCCTCGATGTTGGCATTCTCAGCAAAGAGCGCCCGCACATCCTCAGCTGCCTTGACCAGGCCGCGATTCTGTCCGACAATACCGCCCTTGATGACTACATTGCGGCCGGACACATCGGCACCGTTCACCATGCCGCCGATTTCGATATCGCCTGTAGCCTTGACGATGAATCCTGCCTCTACATTTCCCTTGATGGATACACCGCCGACAAAATCGATATTGCCAGTACCAGCGCCCACACTGGAATGGATTTCCAGATGCGGATCGATGTCAATCTTGCGGGTGCTGTCCACAATCTGACCACTCATCGTGGCATAGAGTTCATTTTCATTGCGGACTTCCGTATTCTTCCCCTGTGGCATCGGAATGGGCCTTCCCGCACGGGCCACCACCGTCATCCCAAAGATATTCTTGCCCGGTGTCCCTTCCGTCTGCGGAATCCGTACGGCCAGCAGATCACCCTTCTTGGCCAGTACAAACAGTCCCATATCCTTGTAATTAGCCCGGTTATATTCGTCGATCTTCGGCTTGTTCTTGATGGAAAGATCGAATTTCCGTTCAATCTTAGCATTGTCGCCATGCTGTACCTGCTTCCCTTCAGCAGCGACAAAGGGCGTGAGGCTCTTGACACCTTTTTCGATTGCCTCTTCATTGATCCCGAAGACAACACCTTTCTCTGCCAAAGCTGCCTTGACCTCTTCGGCCTCTGGCAAGCCGGAACCTTTGTTGGTATCATAGCGCACCGTGGCAATCATCTGGTCGCGGCTCACATCGATGATGATGCCCGCCTTCTCACTCTCGTCAATTGCCTCCTGCTCTGCAGCCAGTTCATCTGTTGCAGATAATATTTCATTTTCTTCGTCTGCCACTTCTACGAATTCATCGGCAATCTTCCGCCGCTCACCTGCCGCCTCCCGAATGATCTTGGAAAGGTCTATGATATCGTAATCAATAACACCATTTTCCTGCAGACTTTGCCGCACATCGGACAGTTCAAAAAGCATTTCCGTGCCATCACTGGGATATACCGTTACGAAAACGCCATCCTGAAGGAATTCGAGCAGATAACCTGCGTCCGGACCGCCAACTGCTGGGCGTAATACCTGGTCATCCATGATGCGTCCCCCTTAAGGCTGTTCTATACCAAGCTTGCCTTCATCCGAGCTAAATAGCCACGCATACGGAAGATTGCTTTCGTATGCAGCTGGGATATGCGTGCCTCGGATAAGTTAAGGATTAAGCTGATTTCTTTCAAAGTCAATTCTTCGTAGTAGTATAGCGCTACCACTTTTTTTTCCTTTTCCGGCAGCCGTTCAATGGCCGCAGACAAAGTTTGTCTCAATTCTTCCTTCTCCATGCGGTCAGAAGGCCCCGGATCGCCCGTGAGCGGAGAATCTGCCCGCAGATAATCGTCCAGGGGAATGACAGTAGCCACACTGATCTGCCCCTCCAGGGCAATGAGTTCCTTTACCGACATGGATAATTCATTGGCCAGTTCCTCGTCGGTGGCAGGCCTGCCCAAGCGATTTTCCAATTCATATACGGTCTGCTCGTAACGCCTGATACGCTGCCGGATAGCCACCGGAAGCCAGTCCTTGGCCCGCAGATGATCCAGCATAGCTCCGCGGATGCGGATGCCGGCATAGGTCTCAAACTTGTTCTTGCGCTCGATATCATAGCGGTCAATGGCATCCAACAGGCCAAAAAAACCGCTCGATAGCAGGTCATCCCGATCCACATGAGCCGGCAGACTGATAGCGAGCCGCCCGGCAACCAGCTTGACCAGAGGCAGATAGTACTCAGCCAGCTGGTTGCGCAGCTCCACACTTTTATTTGCCAAAAATTCTTGCCACAGGGAAGCGACATCTATCGCCGGCGCTTCATTTGTCATTTCTAACGTATCCACTTGAGCGCCCTCCTCCCTTCAACATATCCTAATACTATGCCTGATCACTCAGGTGTTTTCATGCGCGTCAGATCCTCCGTGGAGAGAGGCTCAAACTGCGCTGGTTCCTCCGCTGCTCCTGTCTCCGCTTCGTCCGCCACCGGCTGCTGATCGCCAGCCTCACTTTCTGCCGGCGCCTCTCCTTCCAACTCCGCCAGAGCTTCCTCATCCTTTGCCTCAAGAAAATCGTCAAAGTCGATGATGTCTCTGGCGGCGAGAATCCTCAGCACAATGTAGACAATCAAGCCTGCGCTGACAAACCCAACAAAACTGCGAAAAACCACTGTGATGAAACGCGCCTCGCTCGATAGTCCCGTAACCACTATCACCACGGCGGCGATAAAAGCGAATACTGCTGCTGCATATAATTTAGCCAAAATCTTTTCACCTGCAAATCTAATCTGACAATTAAATTTCTTTTTCGCCTTTATCGATGGTCTTAACCTTGTATACGCCAGTATTCAGATCAATGGATACCGTACGGCCATAGGTGCCGCCGGTATCTTCCGCTATGATCTTGATACCCTGTGCTTTTAAAATCTTCTTGGCTGCCTCCGCATTGCGGCTGCCGACACGCATGATATCGGTAGCATTCTGGAAGGCAAACATCTGCGCTCCGCCTGCGATCTTAGCCACCAGGCGCGTTTTGGAAGCGCCCAGAGCTAATACATCCTTGAGCATCAGCGGTAATCCTGTATCCGCAAACTTTGCCGGATTGTCCGTGGGACGGGCCTGCGTGCTATCGGGAAGCATGATATGCAGAAGCCCGCCGACTTTCGTCTGGGGATCGTACAAGGAAATCCCGATGCAGGATCCAAGACCATAGCTGATGATGGTTGACGGAGCAGAACCAACTTTATAGTCGGCCATCCCGACTCTGATAAGATCTGCCATATCACTCAACTCCTACAGCTTTTATAATCGTCTCCAACGAACCCGGATCCGGCACCAGGAAAAACTGACCGTTGATGCCATCATCCTCCGAAAGGAATTCTGTTTCGATAACCAGTGCCTGGTCACCCATCTGGCCCAGCTGTGCCAGTACGACATTCAGCAGTGCCCCTGCCATATCCATGGCCAGTGCCGGGATAGACGGCAGCATGGTAATCTTGGTAAAGGTAAAGAACGCGTTAAGATACGCGCCGGACAGGATGTTGCCGATCTCCATCAGGGCAGATTCATCCATGAAATCCAGGCTGTTGGTCTGTCCATGGGGTTTGCCCATCAGGGTATCCACCAGATAAAAAGCGGATTTCTGCGGCAACAGGAACAGGATATTGCTGGGGGCCTTGCCGTAAACACGCAGGAAGATACCTACGACTACGGCGTCCGGACCGCCCACAAGATCCGGCACCACTTCGAGCGGTACCAGTGCCACCTTGGGCACATTCATATCAATTCTTCTGTTGATTACCTGGGACAGGGCTGTCGCCGAGTTCCCGGCACCAACATTACCAATCTCACGCAAAGCATCCAGCTGATTGGCGGAAAGGTTTAATTCTTCGGTCATAGTCGACACCTCGTTTTTCGATTACTTGCCATCGCCAGTTGCACCAATGATTTCTTCCAGATTGAGCATGATGATGAGTCTGCCATCCACATTGCCAATGCCATTGAGGAAACGGGAACCGCTGCGGTCATTGGTAGCTTTCTTGGTATCCACCGTCTTGCTGCCAATGGTCAGGACTTCCGTCACGGCATCCACGAGCATCCCGACATGAAGCTCGTCGATCGTCACAGTGACAATGCGGGTATTTTCCGTATAGGGAGTTTCTGCCAGACCGAGCCGTTTCTTCAAGTCGATGACCGGCAGGACCGAGCCGCGAAGGTTGATTACTCCCTTTATGAAATCAGCAGCAAAGGGAACGCGGGTGATATCCGTCATATTGCGGATTTCCTGTACATTCAGGATGCTGACGCCGTATTCTTCGTCGCGAAGCTTGAACGCCACGACCTGCACTTCATCATTCTGTTTGTTTTCTTCGTTTGCCATGGTTGCTGCCTCCTTACTGCTGCATCATCGTAGCTACATCGAGAATCAGGGCCACACGGCCATCGCCCAGCACCGTAGCACCGGAGAACATCTTGAGACCGGTGAAGAGGTTGCCCAACGTCTTGATAACGATTTCCTGCTGGCCGATCAGATTGTCTACTACGATACCAGCTTTGGCTTCGCCGGCATGTACAACTACGACGAAAATCTCGTCCGAATCCTTCACATGTGGAATCTGCAGGGTTTCTTCCATGCGGATGATGGGGATGATCTCACCGCGCAGAACGATGACTTCACGGTTGCGCACGGTCTTGATATCCGTGGGCTGGATGTTGATGGTACTGTCGATGGATCCCAGCGGAATCGCATAGATTTCTTCCTGTACCTTGACCAGCATGGCCTGGATGATGGCCAGCGTCAGCGGCAGTTTAATCTTGAAGACGGAACCTTCGTCAATCTTGGTCTCTACGTCCACATGACCGGACAGGGATTCAATCTTGCTGCGCACCACGTCCATGCCTACGCCGCGGCCGGAGATATCCGTGATCTGCTCAGCAGTGGAGAAGCCCGGCAGGAAGATCAAACGTACTGCATCGGCATCATCGAGCTTGTCGGCATCTTCCTGCGAGATCATGCCCTTTTCAATGGCCTTTTTGCGGATCTTGTTGGCATCGATGCCGCTGCCGTCGTCAGTAACCATGATGACCACGTTGTTGCCTTCGTGACGGGCAATCAGGCCGACTTCACCAGTACGGGGTTTGCCCTTGGCTTCACGGTCATCCGGGTGCTCAACGCCATGGTCCAGTGAGTTGCGCAATAAATGCATGATGGGATCGCCGATCTCATCGATAACGGTACGGTCGAGTTCTGTTTCCTCACCTTCGATGGTCAGGTTGATCTCTTTATTCAGTTCCTTGGATACGTCGCGGACCATGCGCGGGAAGCGGTTGAATACTGCACTTACCGGCACCATGCGGACCTTCATGACAATGTTCTGCAGGTCCGTGGTAACCCGGTCCATCTGTTCCAAAGTCTCTGTCAATTCTCCCAAACGATGGGCCTGGCCGATCTGTTCCAGACGTACCTTGTTGATAACCAGCTCGCCCATGAGGTTCATCAGGGTATCGAGCTTATCGATATCCACACGTACCGACTGGCTCTGATGCCCTTTCTTGGCGGCAGCTGCCGCAGGTTTGGCCGCAGCCGGTTTTGCTGCCGGTTTCGGTGCAGCAGGCTTGGGTGCTGGAGCTGCAGGGGCCGGAGCTGCGGGTGCTGCTGCGGCGGGGGCAGCTGCCGGAGCAGGTGCTGCTTCTGCCGGTTTATCCGGATCGACCACTTCCACTACGATCTTCTCGATTTCGGAAATCGTGCTCAATGCATCTTCCACGGCTTTTTTGTCGGCGCCGGTAACCATCAGTACATCGAAGCTGTGCTCGAATTTTTCCTGTTCCAGGTCCTCTGCCGGCGGCACGGATTTGATCACGTCGCCCAATTCATCCAGCGCATTCATGACCATATAAGAGCGGGCTGATTTCAGCAGACAGGTTTCCGACAGGGTTACCTGAATATGAACACCAATCATGCCTCCCTCTTTTGCCTGACGCAGCATGCTGATATCCGTATCGCTGAGTGGTATGCTGGCAGCTACTGGTGCCGGTGCAGCGCCTGCCGCTGGTGCAGCTTCTGCCGCAGGAGCGGCTGGCGCAGCAGCTGCGGGAGCCGGTTCTCCTTTGGAGATGGAGCTGAGCTTCGTCACGAGATCGCTGACATCCACCACATCTTCCGAATCGCCGCCGGCAACGCTGTCGATCATCTGTTCCAAAGAGTCCAGGCATTTGAACAGCGTATCAATAATATCTTCATCCAGTTTCAGTTGTTCCTTGCGGATCAGGTCCAGGACATCTTCCATCTCATGCGTCAGTTCGGCAATCTTATTATATCCCATGGTTGCCGACATGCCCTTCAGGGTGTGTGCATTGCGGAAAATATCATTTACCACCGAGATGTCTTCAGGATTCTCCTCCAAGCTTAGAAGGCCTTCATTCAAAGACTGTAAATGCTCGTGAGATTCATCCAAAAACATATCCATATACTGATTGGTATCCATTTGTATTCCCCCTATATCCTTTTATCTCTTTACAGCCTCGACGATTGCCTGAGCTATGCTTTCCACGGGTTTCACCTCATCAGCCAGCCCCGCATCCACCACGGCCTTGGGCATACCGTAGACTACACATGTCGGTTCATCCTGCGCAATACTGTAGCCGCCCGCCGCCTTGATCTTCTTCATTCCTTCACAGCCATCACAGCCCATGCCGGTCATGATGACCGCCACCAGATTCCTGCCAATGCCTGCCACAGAATCATACATGACATTCACAGCAGGACGGTGATTGCCCACAGGAGGATCCTGTCCCAGAACGATCTTGCGGCTGCTGCCGTCTTCCTGCACCCGCAGATGGTGACTGCCGGGAGCGATATACACCCACCCAGGCTTGATCACATCCCCATCTTCGGCCTCCTTCACGGAAACCTGCGAGATCGTATCCAGCCTGTCAGCCAAAGCCTTGGTAAAACCTGCCGGCATATGTTGCACCACCACCACCCCGCAGGGCAGATTTCCCGGCAGGCGGGTTATCACCTGCTGTAAAGCCTGCGGACCGCCGGTTGAAGTGCCGATGGCTACCAGCTTCCTGGCGCCATTACCTATACTGCCCATCGCCACCGGCGTTACCTTGTTGGCTGCCGGCGGCTGCGGCTTGCCGCGTGCCTGCAGGATTATGGGATTGGACCGCTTCACGCCAAAGGGACTGCCTGAATTTTGCGACGGTGTTACGGATGCCGTCCCGCCAAGTTTCAACCCTTGACGCTGAGGCAATTCCACCCGTTTCATCACCGGTGGTGTGGAGGTTCCCGGAGTAGTCAAAGATGCCAGTTTTTTCTGTGGAGTATAAGGCATCCTGCGTACCTTGGCCCTGGCCGCATTGCGGCATTTTTCCAGCAGCTCATCCTCAATCGCATCGAGTTTGGAAATGCTGCCGCCAGCCTTGCTGATAAAGTCCACCGCTCCCAGGCTCAATGCCCGCACAGTGGCCTCTGTTCCCTGCTGGGTAAGACTGCTGAGCATTACCACCGGGGTAGGCTGTTTCTCCATGATAACTGCCAGGGCATTAAGACCATCCATGACCGGCATATTCACATCCATAGTCACCAGGTCCGGACTGAGCTCCATCACCTTGTTGATTGCTTCCTTGCCATTTATCGCCGCACCTGCTACTTCAAAATCCGGCTGCTTATTGAAAAAGTCCGTCAGGATCTTGCGCATGAATGCAGAATCATCAGCGATCAAGACACGTATCATCCCGCTCACCTCTTTTACTATCCGGCTCCCCTAACATCTGAATATTTTAACTTATTCTTTCAAACCTTTTGCAATGCTTGCCCGCTGCACCGAGAACAGATAGCGGACAATCTGATTGACGACAGCCCGGGGCAAATGCTGAAAAGCAGCCCCCACATGGTAGACCACCGACTCATCCGCACGTTCCACTTCTTCACAACGGACCACACGGCACAGGACATCAATATTGCCGGCACCAGGAATGCCATTCAGCTCCAGTCCCAGACTGGCAGGCACGGATACCTGATGGTCAAAAATCAGGCAGATACCGCTGCCACTCAAATCATAGATGGGCACAATCTCCTTGGCATGAATGGTCCCATCCTCATCCACCAGCCGCACTTTCGCCGACATATTGACTCTGACGCGCACAAACTCACGATTTTGGAAGCGTTCCATCTTCTTGGGCTTGGTGATATACCAAATGGGAATGCGGTCATCCTTCTTGCCCATGCCCTTGAAAACCGTAAAAAAGCGGAACCGGCATTGATTTCCCACGGCTACACCATAGAGTTTCTCGCCCTGCTGGGGAATGACCGGCACACCTTTTCTGGTCATAGGCATAGCTACTTCCAGAATATCATCGGTGATATCCTCAATGCGGCTTTTATAGCGGGTATCGTCGGCTTCCACATAGAACTCGACGCGTTGGCCAATTTTTAAGTTTTCTTTTGCCTTTACTAATTCGCCTGCCATAATCAAGTTCCTCCATGTTTAATGCGCAAAATTAAATATTTGCCTTAAAAATCCTTTCCAGCCACGCTTGACCGTCATTTTGCTGCCATAAAGGATACTGTTCACCAATCCTTGTATGCAGCGGGAAGCCACGGAATGGGGCTGTGCAGCCAAAAACGGCTGCTGCTGGCGCACGGCTTTCATCACCGCGCTATCTTCAAAGACATATCCCAGGCAATCGATGTTCATATTCAAAAAGCGTTGGGATGTATGCTGCAGCTTGAGCACCACTTCCCTGCTTTCCGCCTCATCATATACCCGGTTCACCAGCAATTTTATATTTTTCTGCGCTGCATACATGCTGTAAGCTTTCAGCACCGCATAAGCATCGGTGAGGGCTGTGGGTTCCGGTGTCGTCACCAAGAGCACCTCATCAGCTGCCAGGATGAAGTCCATGACATTCTTGCCCAGCCCAGCACCGGTATCAATCAGGATGACGTCGGCCATCTGCCCGCAGGCGGTGAGTTTCTGCATCAGACGCTGCCGTTCCTCATAAGTGAAATCCGCTGCTTTCTCTATGCCGGAGCCACCCGATATATACGTAACGCCATAGGGACCATTCATTATGACGTCCTCGAGTTCTGTATCCCGTTCCAGCAAATTCAGCAAGTGCTTCTTCGACATGCTGCCCAGCACCACATCCACGTTGGCCATGCCCAGGTCAGCATCGATGACCAGTACTCTCTGCCCGGCCTGCCCTAAGGCAATGGCCAGATTCACCGCAATATTGGTTTTGCCGACACCACCCTTGCCGCTGGTAATCGCAATCACCCTTGGCCCCATCGCTGAAAGGGAAAGATTCCTGGCAGGCGCTGCGGGCTGCACTTCGTATTCGCTTTTATCCACTAATTGACGCAGTCTTGCTGCCTGATCTACCATATTATTCCCTCAACAACAATGCGGCTAATTTATCAGCAGTGGCCGGCACGATATCATCGGGCACGCTCTGTCCATTCGTCATGAATGACAGGGCAATATCCTTGTCGGCAAGGAGATTGACAATCATGCCTAAACTGCTGGTTTCATCTGTCTTGGTGAAGATAACCCGGTTGGGCTCACAGACGGAAAATTTCTGCAGGATATCGGCCACATCCCGATTCTTGGTCGTAGCACTCATGACCAGATGTTTCTCAATCCGGGAATCCACCGCCAGGAAATCCTGCAATTCCTTCATCTGATATTCATTGTGCTGGCTGCGGCCGGCAGTATCGATAAGGATCAGGTCCTTGTCCCGGTGCTTGTGGATAGCTACCTTCAGTTCATCCGGGGAATAGACGATTTCCAGCGGCAGGCCGATGATATCAGAATAGGTCTTGAGCTGCTCCACCGCCGAAATACGATAAGTATCTGCCGTGATAAGTGCTGCCCGGATATTCTTTTCCAGGACAAAGCGGGCGGCAATCTTAGCTAAAGTCGTGGTCTTGCCTACACCGGTAGCACCGATAAGTGCCACAATGCGTACACCATGCTTGTTGAGTTTGATTCCCTCGGCAAAGTTGAGCTTATTCTCCAGATAGCCGGCTACTACTTCCGGTGCCCGTCTATCCAAAGAGTCCATCAGCATATCCCCGGCCGCCGTCTTGGCTGCCATATCCTTCAGTATTTCCTCATCGACTTCCTGACGGCGCAGGGCTTCCTGCAGGGACACTTCATCCTGTGGCTGGTCCTTGCTCATGACCTGCGTCAGCAAGGTTTTCATCTGGGCCAGTTCGGCCTCAAGCTTCTGGATCTTTTCTGCATCTTCCGGATTGGACATCATCACAGGCTGCATTACAGGGTGCATATCATTTGCGGCAATCACTTCTTCATCTTCCTTTTGTCTGGCTATGTTGGCATTTGTTGCTTCGTCAATTGTTTCCGTGGTCAATACCCTGGCCTGTGCTGCCGTTTTTACGCCGGCGCCATCCGGGATCAGCGGCTGGAAATCCGGCGCCGCAATAGGCGCTTCTGCCATGCGCACACCGGTTTCCGTGCCATTGGTCTTGTACTGCGAGAGAATCGTATTGGGCAGCGGTGCTGCCTTGGATACCACATCCAGCTTGCTGCCACTTATGGCCTGCCGTTCACCTTCACCGGGCAGGCTGCGGCGCGCTCTGGATTTCAGCTGGCCTTCCGGGGCATTTTCCTCGATAGCGGCAGTAACTTCCACCACTTCCTTGCCCTTATACCCCATAAAGCCGCCCTCATGGTATTTCTTCGTGTGCAATATCACGGCATCACGGCCCAATTCATCTTTAACTTGCTCCATGGCTTCCTTCATCGTGGAAGCCTTCACTACTTTTATCTGCAACTTAAATCTTCACCACCCCAAGAATCTGTATCTCTACGCTCTGCTCAATCTCCGCATGGGACAGGATAATGAGTCCCGGCACGGAGCGTTCCACCAGTTTACGGAAGTACAGGCGTACAGCCGGGCTGGTCAGCACGATTGGCTGATAGCCCATATTGGTAAGTTTCGGCAGCTCGGTATTGAGTGCCGTAACCAGTCTTTGCATGGAATCCGGATCGATGCTCACATAAGAGCCATGTTCCGTGCGCTGGACACCACCGGCAATGCGGTTCTCAAGAGCCGGATCCAGCGTGATACAGGGAAGTGTCCCATTCTGGACATTCATCTGCGTGATATGACGCGCCATGGCATGACGGACGTACTCGGTGAGAATCTCCGTGTCCTTGGTCGCCCGGGCATAATCGGCCAGCACCTCCAGTATCGTGCTCATATCGCGGATGGAAATGCGCTCCCGCAGGAGATTGGCCAGTACCTTCTGAATCTCGCCCACGCTGAGAAGATCCGGTACCACCTCGTCCACCAGCGCCTGATTGGATTTCTTGAGATTGTCGATAAGGTTCTGGGTTTCCTGACGGCCCAGGATTTCATCAGCATGCTGCTTGATGACCTCCGTAAGATGTGTGGCCAGCACGGACACCGCATCAACCACGGTGTAACCATTGAGCTCTGCCTGCTCACGCTCACTTTCGGGAATCCATAAGGCAGGCAGGCCAAAGGCAGGCTCCGTCGTCTCAATCCCCGGCACTTCCTCAAAGACCGTACCGGAATTCATGGCCAGATAATGATCCAGCATGAGCTCGCCCTTAGCGATTTCAATGCCCTTGAGCTTGATGATATAGGCATTGGGCTTGATCTGGATATTATCGCGGATACGGATGGTGGGCACGACAAGGCCCAATTCCAAAGCGCATTGACGGCGGATCATGACGATACGGTCGAGGAGATCACCGCCCTGCCCCGTATCCACCAAAGGAATCAGTGAATAGCCGATCTCCAGTTCCATCGGATCAACCTGCAGCAGGGAAACGATATTCTCCGGTGTTGTCGCCTTGCGCTTTTCCTGCACCTTCTTTTCTTCCTGCTGGACTTCGGTCTTGACTTCCGTAGACTGCTTGAGCGCCCGGCCAATCAGGAAGCAGCCAATGGACAGTGCCGTAAACGGCACGCCCGGCAAACCTGGGACCATCGCAAAGAAGAGCAGTACACCGCAAAGGATAAAGAAGATGCGATCATTATGGAATAACTGCTTCGTGATGTCGCTGCCCAGGTTGCCTTCTGCACCGGCACGGGTAACGATAAGACCCGTAGCAGTCGAAATCAACAGTGCCGGGATCTGGCCTACCAGGCCTTCACCCACGGTCAGGAGTGTATAGGTCTGCAGGGCCTGCAGGGCTTCCAGATTGCGCTGCACCATACCGATGACAAAGCCGCCGGCGATGTTGATGAGCATGATGATGATTGCCGCGATGGCATCGCCCTTGACGAACTTTGAAGCACCGTCCATAGCCCCGAAGAAATCTGCTTCGTGCTGAATCTTTTCACGGCGGACTTTGGCTTCTGCATCCGTGATGGCCCCCTGATTGAGGTCCGCATCGATGGACATCTGCTTACCGGGCATAGCATCCAAGGTGAAACGGGCCGATACTTCAGCCACACGTTCCGAACCTTTGGTGATGACGATAAAGTTGATGGCTACCAGGATGATGAACATGATAAATCCGACAACGGGATTACCACCGACAACGAAGTTACCGAAAGCCGTGATCACTTCACCCGCATAACCATCCAGCAGGATAAGACGGGTGGAAGAAATGTTGAGCGCCAGCCGGAATAAGGTGGTGATCAACAGGATAGAAGGGAATATCGATAAGTCCAAAGCTTCCTTGTTGTAGATTACCGACATCACCAGCAACAATGCGATCGTGATATTCAGACAGATCAGCATATCCAGCAGCAAGGTCGGCAACGGGATAATCATCATGACAACGATGGTTACGATGGCGACAGCCAGCATGACATCGCTGTATTTTTGAACAAAACTGCCCTTGCCCACCGAGGCGGCAGGTGCAGCTGCCTGTTGTGCAGCCATAATGCCTCTCCTTCAAAAAACTCATGCCCTGCGGCGGCGATTCTTCAGACGATATACATAAGCCAGGACTTCAGCTACAGCCTGATAAAGTTCTGCAGGGACCAGCTCCCCTACCTCCACACTGGCATACAGGGCCCGGGCCAAAGGCTTGTTCTCCACGATGGGAACCTTGTTTTCTGCAGCCAGCTCCTTGATGCGTCTGGCCACTAAATCCTGCCCTTTCGCTACGATCTGCGGCGCTGGCATACTCTTGTCGTATTTCAGTGCCACCGCAAAATGTGTCGGGTTGGTCACGATAACATCTGCCTTGGGAACTTCCTGCATCATGCGGGCCATGGCCATCTGCCGCTGTTTTTGTTTGATCTTGCCCTTGATCTGGGGATCACCTTCCGACTGTTTCGCCTCGTCCTTCACTTCCTGCTTGGACATCTTGAGGTCCTGCGTGGTCTGCCATTTCTGGTAGGCATAATCGATGAACCCCACAATCATGATGACACCTACCACCTCAAAGGCCATCTTGAAGATGATATCCGCTATCTGAGCCAAACTGGTAGGTAAATCGAAATAGATGAACTGTGGCATCTCCATCAGATGATCCGATAAAAAATCATAAAGGAAAAAACCAATAATTGCAATTTTCATCAGAGATTTGGCCAGCTCCATCAATGAGCGTTTGGAAAAAATACGGCCAAAGCCGTTGATGGGATTCAATTTTTCCGGTTTGAAACCAATCGCCTCTGTATTGAAATTCAGCCCCACCTGATAAAGGTTTACAGCTAGGCCAATGAACATGATCGCAATCATGATAGGCAGTGCCGTCTGGGCCAAAAGTTCGATGATACCAATAACGATGCGCAGGATATTTTCCGTATCCACCGGCTGATTCAGATGCGTGAATATATACGTGGCATAAGCCGCAATCTTTTGATATATAGACTCCCAAAGTATCCTCAGGATGGTAAAGCCCATCAACAGCACAAAGGCTGCGTTCATATCCGTACTACGGCCTACCTGCCCTTTTTTCTTCGCGTCAGCCCGCTTCTTGGCCGTTGGTTCTTCCGTCTTGTCATCTCCGGCAAAAAGCTGCAGATCAAAGACAAAAGCATCCCTAGCGTAAGGCTTCCAGCGCAATGGTGATATTTCCATACATTTCATTGAACAACACATCCAGAAATAAGACGTAGAACGGCAGTACCATGGTCAGAATCAGCATGCCCACAGTCAGCTGCATCGGAATACCCACAACGAAAATATTCATCTGTGGCATTGTACGCGCCAATATTCCCAGACCAACATTGGTCAGTAAAATGGCAAAGGTCACAGGCATGGCAATCTTCATGCCCGTAAAAAAAATTCCTGTCGTAAAGCGCGCAATAATCAGCGGCAGTGACAGATTGAGCTCTGCCCCGAGCAGGGGCACCAGCTTAAAGCTCTCGAATAAAGCAGAGATGATCATGTGATGCCCATTGGTCACCACAAAGACGATTATCCCCAAATTATAAAGAAAACTTCCGATAAGCGGCATCTGCTGACCGGAAGTCGGATCCATTACGTTTACTACGGCAAAACCGGCCTGCATATCCATAACCTTACCGGCAAATGTAATCGCAGCAAAGGAAATATAGGCCACCAGCCCGATAAGCCAGCCGACAAAAAGCTCTGCAAGCACCGCTCCAATATAACCTAACAGCGTATCCGGAGCTGTTATGCCCTGAAAATTATCCACTACAGGAAAGAGCACCAGCGCAAAAGCAAAGGAAGTTGCTGCCCGGAAATACACAGGAATGTTCAGACTGCCAAAGAATGGCGAAAGCATGAATATGCCGCCCACCCTGGTAAGCAGGAGCAAAAACACTGCCGCATGCCCCTGAAGAAGTTCATAAAAGTCCATAACCCGCTCCCTCAGCCGATATACCCCGGCAGATTGACCAGGATATTGGTCAGGTACTCTGTCATGATCCGGAGCATCCAGGGGCCAAAAATAAGGATTGCCACAAACACAGCGATAATCTTCGGTATAAATGCCAAAGTCTGCTCCTGAATGGATGTCGTTGCCTGAAACACACTGACCATCAGGCCAACCATCAGCCCCAGCCCCAACATGGGCGCTGCTACGATCATAACGATGAACAACGCTTCCTGTCCCAGCTGTACAACCAAATCACCTGACATAGACACCCGCTCCTCTTTCCCCAACCATTCGGACTGCTATTTGAAGCTGATGATCAGCGACTTTATCAGCAAGTGCCAGCCATCCACCATAACAAAGAGCAATATCTTGAACGGCAGGGATATCATTACCGGTGGCAGCATCATCATACCCATGGACATGAGGGTACTGGCCACGATCATATCAATGACGATAAAGGGTACATAAATCATGAAGCCGATCTGGAAAGCCGTCTTCAGTTCACTGATTACAAAAGCCGGAATCAGGGTAAACGTAGATACATCATCAGGCGATTCCGGACGTTCATCATCAGCCAGATTCACAAAGAGAGCCAGATCAGACTCCCGCGTCTGCTTGAACATAAACTCCCGAACCGGAGCCACCACATTCTTTATTGCTTCTTCCTGTGTTATCTGTCCGGCCATATACGGCTGAATGCCGTTTTCGTTAGCCTGGCTCCAATAGGGAGACATGATATAAAAGGTCAGGAAAAGCGATAAAGCTATGACCACCTGATTGGGCGGCGCATTCTGAGTGGACAGGGCATTACGCAAAAAGCCGATAACCACCACAATACGCACAAAAGACGTGGTCATGATAAGGATTCCCGGCGCCAAAGACAAAATCGTCAAAAGCGCCATTACCTGCAGCGTCACTGCCACATCCTGCGGTTTGTTTGAGGAGCCTACATCCACATTCACTGACGGGATAAGCGGTGCAGCCATTGCAACGCCCTGTGCCATAATCAGCAGGAGGGCCGCCCCTGCCAGCATGATAAAAGCATTCCGGCGTTTCAACTGCCCACCACTCCTTCTTCAATGATGATACCAATCTGTTACTTGCGGAACATCGGCGGTACTTTCTGTACCAGTCCTGCCAAAGTGCCAAATTGCTGAGAAAACATGTCCGGCATCCTGCCAAAAGCCAGATCTTCCCGATGCAGCCGTTCAATCTCGTCCGGATCGGTAATTTCTGTAAGCAATGTGATAGAATGTTCCGTAACCCCCAACATAAACACCCGGCCGCTCATTTCAATCACGCAGACCGACCGGTTCGGCCCCAAAGGCAGATGAGACAGTATCCTGCCGCCATAGCCCAGTTTCTGCTTGGCAAACTTGCCCCCGATAAACCGGGCAGCAAAATAAGCCAGCCCTACAACAAAGATAAAAATAGCAAAGAGGCTGACCAGATAAGCAATTGTTGACCACCAGGAAATCGACGTCGGCCGCGGTTCACTATTCTCATAGCCAGCCAGATAACCGCCCCTGGCAGCCTCCTCGGCTGCCAGGGCAGGTTCTGCTGCTATCAAAAGTACGATTATCCCCACGAAACACGCCAGAAAAATACTTTTTCTTTCCATTAGCCCACTGCTTTACGGACAGCCTCCAATACACGATCTGCCTGGAAGGGTTTTACGATAAAGTCCCGGGCACCAGCCTGGATGGCTTCAATAACCATTGCCTGCTGGCCCATTGCACTGCACATAACGATCTTGGCGTTGGGATCGACCTTCTTGATTTCCTTAACGGCGCTGATACCATCCATTTCCGGCATCGTGATATCCATCGTAACCAGGTCCGGCTTGAGCTCCTGATATTTTTCCAGAGCCTTCATGCCATTCTCGGCTTCGCCTACGACTTCGTAGCCGTTCTTGGACAGGATATCTTTAACCATCATTCTCATAAATGCCGCATCATCAACGACCAATACTCTTACTGCCATGTTCCATCTCTCCTCATCTTAAAAACATTCGACTTGGTTCAATAATAATTTAATTATATAAGAAAGTCTTGTTTTAGACAAGAGCCTCTCTACATGCTAAATCCCCCAGGGAATTATTGCAATTTCGCCGCCCGCTCTGCGGGGCTGGCAATCTCAGTGATACGCACACCGAAATTCTCGTCGATAACCACCACTTCACCTTTGGCCAGGAACTTGCCATTGACATTGATATCAACGGGTTCACCAGCCAGCTTGTCAAGTTCCACGATAGAACCATTGGTAAGCTCCAATATATCCTTGATGGATTTGTTGGTGCGCCCGAGTTCCACGGTCACAGACAAGGGAACATCCAGGATCAGGCCTATATTGGCATCATTGACCTGCACAGGCTGCATATTCAGTGGCGTAAATTGTGCCGGCTGAACGGGGATATTGCTGGCAACACCCTGCATGGGCATACCATAACCATATCCTCCTGCAGCTGGCGGCGGAGCCATGACCGGTGGGGCCATCTGCTGAGCCGGCGCCGACATTGGCGGGGGCGCAGCCGCAGGCGGCGGTGGTGCCGCTGCCGGTGGCGGTGGCGGCGGAGCTGCTGCCGGTTCCGGCTCGGGCTCATCAGCCGATCCATTGGTGAGGGATTCCACCATTTCCTTGGCCACTTCCACGGGCAGGATCTGCATGATCTCGCTATCGATAAGGCCGTCTACTTCCATGCGGAAGGAGGTACAAACGATGGGTTCCGTCTGCCCCAGCACCTCAGAAATCTTATCCTCACTGCCAAAATCAATGAGATTGACCTTGGGCGGGGAAATATCGATTTTCTTGTTGAACATTGTGGACAGGGATGTTGCCACCGTACCCATCATCTGGTTCATGGATTCGCCCACGGCACTCATGGCGATTTCATTGATTTCGGTATCGGGATTGGTGCCGTCGCCCCCCATCATCAGATCAGCGATGATGGCCGCATCCTGAGCCTGAATAGCCAGAACGTTATTGCCATCGATACCGATGGTATATCCAACCTCTACAATGAGGTAAGGCATGGGGTACTTTTCCTGTATTATGCTCATGGAGGATACAGAAACCGAGGGGGTTGTGATATTGACCTTATGACCCAGCAACACCGACAGGGTTGTTGCGGCGCTGCCCATGGAGATATTGCCAATCTCCCCTAAGGCATCCTTCTCCACATCCGTGAGTACATCATCAAATTGAGATGAACTACTGTCGGAGCCAGCTGATGGTTCAGCTGCTGCTTCTTCAGCTGCTTCAGCCGGTGCTGCATCCTCAGCCGGTGCCGCATCGTCTGCCGCTGGTATAGCACCACCATTAAGCAGGGCGTCAATCTCCGCTTGTGAGATCTTTCCGTCGTCACTCATCAGCAATCTCATCTCCTTCGCTTATAATTTTGGTAATCTGTACTGCCATTTTCTTCCCTGATTTGCCGGGACGACTGTAGAATTTTGGTCTCTTGCCTACCAAACACAAGAGATTGTCATTAACACGTGTATCCATCTGCAGGACATCACCAAAGCCCAAAGTCAGGAACTCATGGATGGTCAGATCCAGCGAACCAAGCTGCACCACAAAGGGAACTTTGGTACGCTCGATCTTCTTCTGCAGGAGTTTAACCTGTTCCGGGTTATCATCCTTGGATACGGATGAAGCCACCCAGAATGTCGTGGTGAGTTTTGACATAACCGGCTCCAGCACAAGATACGGAATGCAGATATTCATCATGCCTTCCACATCCCCCACCTTCATCTGGATGGTCACAATGACCACCATATCACTTGGCGGCACGATCTGCGTGAACTGCGGATTGGATTCTGTGGTTTCCAGTGCGGGGAAAAATTCCACGACATTGAGCCAGGCTTCCTTGAGATGCCCCAGCGCCGTATTGATAAAGCGCTGCACCACTACATCCTCAATTTCCGTGAGCACGCGGGGCTTTATCCCCACCCGGCCCTCACCGCCGAAGACGCGGTCAATGAAGGCAAAGGCAATCTCCGTGTTGATTTCCATGATGATATTGCCCTTGAGCGGCGGCACCGCCACAATGCTGATCACCGAAGGATTGGCCAGACTCTGGACGAATTCCTGATAGGTCAGCTGCTCAACGGAGGCAACCTCTACATTCACCAGCGTGCGCAGGTGCGTGGATAAATACGTATTCAAGAGCCTGGAAAAGCTCTCATGCAACATAAACAGCGTTCGTATCTGATCCTTGGAAAATTTATCCGGACGCTTGAAGTCGTATGTCTTGATTTTCTTTTGTTCTTCGTCTGCTTTGACTTCTTCTGCCGATACTGTTCCATCTGACAGTGCAGAAAGCAATTTATCTATCTCAGATTGAGATAGTACTTCATCTGCCAATCTACGCCCTCCTCCCTGCTGGAATACGAACGTGCTTACTGAAGCAGGAAGCTCGTTATATACACATCATACACAGAACCCGGCCCCAGTTTGTTGTTCAGTTCATCCTTCAATTTCTTCTTGAGTTCATCCTGCCGGTTTGCATCAAATTCATCGAGCTTTGCACTGCGCAGGAGCTGCATCGTCGTATCCAGGATCTTGGTTTCGGCTTCAGGGAGCAATGCACCTTCCTCTGTAATATTGCTTTTCTTGCCCGGATTCATTTCCAGAACAATACCAGCCTTCAGGAACTTGCCGGCCTTTTGGCCGCCCACGTTGACCAGGATACCCTCTTTTGCATCCCCTAGCTTGATGAACTTGCCAGGATCGTGATGTTCGTTGACTTGCTCTGTTGCGGTCTCCGCCATCATCTTAGTCGTTATGAAGAACGAGATGCCGCCGGCGAGCACCAGACCAATCAACACCAGAATGACAACCAGAACTATCGGAGATTTCTTCTTCGGTTCTTCCTCTGCCACTTCCTCTGTGTCTTTTTCTTCGTCAGCCATATGTTTACTCCTCCATAATCGTAATGTCTTTCAATTTTATAACAGCTGATGAGGATTTGTCCACATCAAAATTGGTGGAGTGCCCGGCGATACTTCATCACCCTGCGGACGATTTCATCCATGGGTTCCTCCACGATGAATTTCTTGCCATTAGTCAGGGTTACCACCGTATCCGGCGTTTCCTCTATCGTTTCTATTATTTCGGCATTGAGCACGAATTCTCCTTTTTTATTTGTCTGCGAATTAAACTTTGTCAGCTTGATCATGCTCTTCCTCTCCTTACCTTCCACATACTCATCCGGCACGTCTTCTTATTCTCTCTAATTTCGGCAAGGTTCGCCTTTTTCCCTTTTAAAATTTAAAGTTTTTCTGGCAAAATTTTCAAAAATCTACTGTTTAACAGTGGACGCAGCCTTTTCCTGCACCTGCCGCAAGCGTATCTCCAAACAGATTGCCCCGATAATAATGCCGGCAATCAGCCCCAGCCAATAGCCATAAGGGCCCAGATCCGTAAATCTGGCCAGCACCCAGCCCAACGGCAGCCCGATGAGCCAGAAGGAGAGCACCGCCAGCATGAAGGTCACATGAACGTCCTTGAATCCGCGCAGAGCCCCCTGCAGCGGCGCGTTGATGCTGTCGGCAAACTGCATGAACACCGCATAGACCAAAAAGCCAGCCAATATGGGCTGCACTTCGCTGCTGGTGGTGTAGAAAGCCGCGATTTCCTCACGAAACTGCGTAAGCAGCAGGGCAATGCTGCCCACCGTGAAAAACGTCAGATAACGGCTCAGCCGGATATACTGCTGCGCATCCGCCAGGCGTTTTGCCCCTGCCTCAAAACCGACCAGGATTGTCAGTGTCATACTCACAGCCAGCGGGATCATATAGACAATGGTGGTGAAATTCATGGCCGCCTGATGTGCTGCCACGATTGCGGTGCCATAAGCGGTCATGAAGAGCCCCACAGCACCAAAGATGCTCTGTTCACAGAACATAGTAGCTCCGATGGGAATCCCGACACTCAGCTGCTTTTTCCACTCCTGCAGATCGATTTTCGGCAGATTGCGGAACACATGATACTCCTTGAACGGTTTCATCGTTGTCACCACGACGATATTCAGCAGCAGGTTCAGCGTCAGCGTGATAGCTGAGCCAAGGCCAGCCCCCACGCCGCCGAAGGCCGGCATCCCGCACAGGCCGTACATGAAAATGTAGTTGAGCGTGATGTTAGTGGGCACGGTACACATGGTCACACACATGGTCAGCCGCGTATAGCCATGGGCATCGATGAAATTCCGCAACACCGAGGACACGAAGATGGGCATGATGCCAATGGAGAGGAACATCAGATAATGACTGGTGATGTACTCCACCTTCGGCTCCAGATGCAAAAGCGGCAGGATATGAGGCACTGCCAGCCAGCCCAGCGCCACAAAACCTGCCCCCAAAGCCAGTGCCCAGTAAAAGCCCTGCTTGACGATGAAGCCGATCTTATGTGCCTTATCCGCACCATAAAGCTGGGAAATCGTTGGTGTCAGACCGGATATGATTCCCAAAAAACTGCCGAAAAAAGGCATGAAGAGATTTACCCCCACCGCCACGCCGGCCAGGTCCTGCTGGCTGATATGACCGGCCATCACGGTATTAAAAAAACCCGTTGCCATCAGGGACAACTGGGTTATAAAGATGGGCAAAAGCACCACAAAGAATTGCCGTGCTTTTGCCTTGTAACCAAAGGTCTGTTTCATCAGTTTTCATCCTTCGCCAGGCAGCAGTTCTTATATTTTTTCCCGCTGCCACAGGGACAGGGATCGTTGCGTCCAGCCTTCTGACGATGCACTTCCGCAAAGGGAATCACCTTGCCCATACCACTCTTGGCAAAGAGCTCGCTGGGGGTATGTCCTTTGAGCGGCCAAAGATGAGTTTCGTTATTGTATGCGATCAGCAAAGGCACCACAGCCTTCATCTTGCGTTCATCGTCCATCATGCCCAGTTGTTCCAGATATTCTGCTGCTTCCTGCAGATTGCCGCCATTCTGCAAAAGGATGAAGATCTCCCCTGTAATATCTGCTGCCTTCAGCACATCACAGCCATGTTCTTTCATGAAGAACTGTGCCAGATCCTTATACTCCATCGTAGCATCGATATGATTGTCTGCGCCAGCTTCAAAAAGCTGCGCATAGGTAAACTTCGCAAAATCCAGATTGCTGTGCTTGCGCTGTTCATCCTCCAATGCCGACTCATCGATCAGCGTATAATACTTCACGCCCTGCGGCAAAGCCACGATCGTATTCGTCCAGCAGGAGGCATTGAGCATCACGCCGACAAAATCCTTGAAGGAGAGATTTTCCCGCTGGTCAGCTTCCAGATGTCCGGCCACCATAGTATACAGCTCTTCATAGTTCATGTAGCCGTAATAGAAGAGCGCACCTGCTGTCAGGCGGGTAATCTCCGTATTCATGGTTGCCAGCGCCTCAAAGTTCGGGGAATCCAGCTTCTTGAACTCAGCACGGATTTCCTCCGGCATATACCAGACGAGCTGGTCCTCAACCTTGGCACAGGAAAGGAAACCCAGGCCGCGCAGATAGTCCAGACGCACATCATCATCGCGCAGCTTGGTACTCTGCCCCTTTTCCAGGATAAGGTGCTGGAAGCATTCGTATTCCTCCAACAGAATAGAAGGCAGCCAGAGACGGGCGAAATTGATGATTTCCGGCATCAGCTTCTGAACCAGCTCCGCCTTCTTCAGCGAGCTGGCACCGCTGATGTTGAGATTGTAGCGGATATCATCCAACTCTGCCCTGGTCATGGCTTCCAGCATCGACTGCAGGTCGTTCTTCGCCGGCATCTTATGGCGATAGAGCGCTTTCTTACGCTCCTCCATATCTGCTTCCATCATCTGCGCCAGGCTTTCTGCCTGTGTCATTTCTGTTTTCTGTGCTTCCATTGTTACCTGTAAAATCCTTTCTTTTATTCTTCTGTCTCATTAACCAAAGTAATCGGCAATGCCATCCACAATTCCCTGAGCTGCTTTGCGGATGCCGTCTTCGCTGTCCAGAAGCTTTTCTTCCTGCTCATTGGAGATAAACGCTACCTCCAGCAAAGTTGCGGGCATATCCGTATGCTTCACTACATAGAAATTGCAGCTCTGCGTGCCCCGGCTCTGCGTGCCGATCTGATCGATAACCCCGGAACGGATCTTGTCCGCCAATACCCGGGAGCGCTTGTCTCCCAACGAGTAATAATAACCTGTCGTGCCTTTGGCGGCCCGGTTGGTAAAGGAATCCATGTGGATCGAGACGAAGATATCCGCATTGACCTCATTAGCCACATCACAGCGAGCCTGCAATTCCTCGATATCCGTGGCCTTCGCCCGTTTCGGCGACACCTCGATATCAGCCTCCCGTGTCATATAGACCGTGGCACCTTCCTTCACGAGCAAGCGGCGCACTTCATTGGCCACCCGCAGGGTAACGCTCTTTTCCATTACGCCCGTAGGACCAATAGCGCCTGAGTCACTGCCGCCATGACCGGGATCTAAGACAATCTTACGCCCCTTCAAGCCGGTAATGCCTGCCAGTTCCTCGTCCAGTTCCTCATCCTTATTGGTGGGATCTTTGCTCTTTTCCGGCTCTTTTTTCTCCTGCTTTTGCGCCTGCTCTTGTTTTGCGGATTTTGGCTTGACCGTTTCCGCCTTCGGCTTAGCTGCCGGCGTCTTCTCCGGCAGATCGATCTTAGCCCCACTGGAATCCGTCAGATTGCCAAAATCCATCACAATACGGCCGGGAACCGTACCGCTGTTCAGGCCAAAAACCTTGTAATTATTCCGGCCCACCTTGGTCTCCACCACCACACGGACCGTCTGAGGATCGAACTGAGCAATCTTCACTGTGCCCACAAAGTTCGTATCAAGGTCCAGCTGCCGGTCAAGCTTGGGTGAAACCCAGGCGTTGGCAATATCGATAACCACCCGGTCAGGAGCTGAAAGCACCATCTTTTTATAGGTCACCGGCTTGCTGGCATCAATGACAATCCGGGTTTTATCGGCATCACTGCTGTCCCGGATGCCAGTTATCTCTGCCATGCTGCTGACTCTGTCCCCAAAATCACTGGCCTCAGCAGTAAGCGCAGCAAAAGGGAACACGACGGCCAGCGCCGTGATATACAGCAAAAAGAATAGTCTTTTCATGGAACTCCTCCCCTGTTCAGACACATATACTTTATTATCTTATTTATCTTTTGAAAATGCAAGGGGCTATGTCCCAATTTAACCGCTTTTTAATGGTATTTTAACCCTGCCATAATAAAAAACCTGTTGGCATTTCTGCCAACAGGGATGGATTCACTGTTGTTGCTGCTGCTCTTCTTCCGCATTTTTTTTCTGGGCTTTTTCCTCCAGCATACGGCGGATATCTTCCTCCGTATTGACTTCCTTCTGGGTGCCCGCATACATGATTCGGGTGATCCTGGCAGTCTTGCCCTCATCAAAGGCAGTCAGGATCTTGGCCACCACGGCTTCATCCATACGCTGTAAGATAGCGATGCACATATCATCGTCGAGCTCATTCATAGCCTTAGCCGCCTCTTTGGGCTTCATCTGATTGTACAACCGGGCCAGCTTGGAAACACGCTTCTTTTCCTCCGCTTCCCGCTGCTTCATCTGTTTTTCGATTTCTTCCTTGGTTATGACGATTTTCTTGGATTCCTTCTTATCCTTGTCGTCCTTTTTTACATTCTTGTCTTTATCCTTGTCCGGCTTAGCATCCTCCACCGGCAATTTTTCCATCTCATCCTCGCTGGGAGCAGGGCGCACAAAGTATTCCCCCACCACCGGCAGATCATAGAGTTTCAGTTTCTCATTGGCATCCTTAGTGTCAATGAGCTGCAGATAGATGCCCAGGGCAAAGCCTCCCACTATAAGTACCAACAGCAGGAAGAGCACCAATAGCACTTTTACTATTTTGCTGCCTTTTTTCTTTTTTTTCTTCTTCGCTGCTGCCATTTTCCTACCTGCCTTCGTTATCTATAGATATCCAATACTTTATTCACATAATTCTGGGTTTCCTTGTAAGGCGGAATCCCGCCATAGGCTTTTACCGCTCCAGGGCCGGCATTATAAGCCGCCACAGCCTTTTTGAGATCACCGCCGAATGTATCGAGCATCTGCCGCAGGTACTTGGCGCCGCCTTCCACATTCTGCTGCTTATCATACGGATCCACGCCTAAAGAAGCCGCCGTATCCGGCATCAGCTGCATGACGCCGATAGCTCCGGCCTGGGATACGGCCTCCTGCCGTCCATTGGATTCCACCTCTGCCACCGCAGCCACAAGTTTGGGATCCACCTTGTACTTTTGGGCAGCGGACTCTATGAGTGTACTGAGTTTTTGATCAGCCAGCGGCAGATTTCCCAGCACTTTTTCCGTCTTAGGCCTTGCCTTCGTCTGCTCCACCTTCTGCACATCCGGCAATGGTTGTGTCTTTTCCACCTGCGCTGCAGTCTTATCTGCCCCGCCCATTGTCTTTTGGATTTCCTTTTCCAGCGTCTTAGAGAAGCCCGCACCGGGAATAGTCCCGGGCATACCGAATTGTTCCTGCAATTGGGCAATCCGTGCCTGTACCTGACGCACGCCGGTCAAATCCATCATGATACTGCTCCTTCCCTTCTCCTGCGCATGGTCAGCTGAAGACCAATCTCATCCAGCATTTTCTGTTCTTCCCGCAGGGCTTCGGCCTGATACTCCTGCCAGCGTCGTTCTTTCAACTGCTCAATGCTTTTCAGATAACTCATGATGGCCATCAATGCCTTGAGCTTCTTCTGTTTCTCACCCTTCATCTGCAGCACAATGCCCTGCTGCATTTCAATCTGTTCCCGCTTCCAGGCAAAAAAGCTATTGAACGCCATAAGCCGACCCACGGTAACCCTGACACCTTCCTGAGACAGGGCATCATAGTCCCGCTGTCCCTTCTGCATCTCTGCCAGCAAGGTCTGCAAGCCCTCCCGGGCTTCCTCCAGCCTGCGGGAAGCAGCGGCAAATTCCCGCTCCGCATCGTCTTTCTTGCGGCGTGTCACCCGCAACAGGGTTTCCAATTGGAATTTAAACTTCTTCATGCCTCATCACCCGGAAATGCGCATCAGTTTCTTTTCCGTGTCTTCATAGGTATCCACTTCATAGATTCCCTGACAAAGGAATTCATTTATCGCATCAATCTTCTGGATGGACTCATCAATCTTGGCGCTTGAGCCTTTGACATACGCCCCGATATGGATCAGATCCTCCGCATCGCGATACACAGCCATCAGCTGCCGCATCTGCTGGGCCGCCTTCAGATGCTCCGGCGACACCACCTCATTCATGACACGGCTGACGCTGGGCATGATATCAATGGCGGGAAAATGATTCTGCGCCGCAATATTGCGGGATAGAACGATATGTCCATCGAGGATGGAACGCACTGCATCGGCAATGGGCTCATTCATATCGTCACCATCCACCAGCACCGTATAGATTCCCGTAATGGAACCTGTGGCACTGGTCCCCGCCCGCTCCAGCAGCCTGGGCAGCATCGCAAATACCGAGGGCGTGTAACCACGGGTTGCCGGCGGCTCCCCAATGGTCAGCCCCACCTCACGCTGGGCCATGGCAAAACGGGTGACCGAATCCATCATGAGAATGACCTTGCGCCCCTGATCGCGGAAGTATTCAGCAATGGCCGTGGCGGTCATCGCACCTTTGATGCGCACCAAAGCCGGCTGATCCGAAGTAGCCACCACCACCACGGAACGCTTCATGCCCTCTTCACCTAAGTCCCGCTCGATGAAATCCCTAACCTCGCGGCCACGTTCTCCCACCAGGGCGATAACACTGATATCAGCCTCCGTATTCCGGGCAATCATGGAAAGCAGCGTGGATTTCCCCACACCAGAACCGGCCATGATGCCGATACGCTGCCCTTCCCCCATGGTAATCAGGCCATCAATGGCCCGCACCCCCACATAGAGGCTGTCATGGATACGCGGACGCGATAACGGATGCGGCGGATCCGCCTGCAGGGAATACTCCTGCTTGCAAAGGATTGGCCCCTTGCCATCAATTGGATTGCCTAGTCCATCCAAAACCCGTCCGAGTAGTTCTTCCCCCACCCGGACGTTTAGCATCTTCTGGGCCGCCGTGACTTCGCAACCTGGACCGATGCCCTGCATCTCGCCGACAGGCATCAGCATGACGTAACCTTCCCGGAAGCCCACGACTTCAGCAGGGATGGGGGGAACATCAGGATTATGCGAGCTGATATAACAAAGCTCCCCCACACTTACCGTCGGTCCCTGGGATTCAATGACCAAGCCGATCACCTGCGTGACCTTGCCCGTAAGCTTCACGCTGGAGCACTCGTAGATGGCATCGGTAAATTTCGTGATATTCAGTTGAAACGGCTTGTTTTCCCCCATATCATCCATAGCGAAAACCTCAAAGCATCACATTCTTCACCGCCTGCCGCACTAGTTCAATCTGCGTGGCCAGCCTTGCATCCACTGTGCCGTTAGGCGTTTCAATCAAACAATCTCCCGGCTTCATGCTGAGATCTGAGGTTATATCGATCTCTGCATCACCATAGGTAAGCAGCCCGCGGAACTCCGTGCGGGCCATCAGAACCAGATCGTAATCTGCCGGCGATACATGAATCTTCAAGGTCTTCTGATCTTTGACCTTCAAAAGTGATTCCCTGACCAATGGCAGTACCACCTGCGGCACATCAATGAAATGCTGGGGCAGGATCTTTTCCACCACAGCCATGGCAATCTTCACCACATCTTCCTCAGCCTGCTGGACATAATCCCTGCAGGCTGCCTTGGCATCCTGCAGGGTTTTTTCTGCCCGGGCACTGCCCTGGACAAGGATATCTTCCATTTCCTCCCGTACTTTGGCTTCCCCATCCTTATAGCCGGCATCATAGCCTTCCTGCCGCCCGATTTCAGCGGCTTCTTCTTTCTTTCGCTCAATCTCCTTCTGTGCCTCAGCCAGCAGCCGATTGCGTTCAGCCTTAGCTTCCTGCTTGATGATTTCTGCATCTACCTTGGCATCCTTCAGGAGCTGGATTGCGCGCTGCTCCTTGGCAGCAATTTCTGCCAGCATACGGGTGCGGGTTTCTTCATCCAGGCCATTATCCTCCGCCGCCTTTTCCTCGGGCTTAGGCGGCTCGGGGGTATGGATAAGATGAGGATTCTCCTCCCATATCGCGGCTTTGATAACTCTAGACAATCATCTCGTCTCCCTGTCCACGCGAAATTACAATGTCGCCTTTTTCTTCCAATACCCGGATGACATTGACGACCTTCTGCTGTGCTTCTTCTACATCGCGGATCTTCACCGGACCCATGAACTCGATTTCCTCACGCAGCATATCGGCAGCACGCTTCGACATATTCCTGTAGACCTTTTCTGCCACTTCCGGCTGTGTAGCCTTGAGGGCCAGAGACAGATCCTTGGTTTCCACATCGCGCAGAACCATCTGCAGGGAACGGTCGTCGAGCTGTACGATGTCTTCGAATACGAACATGAGGCGTTTGATTTCCTCGGCCAGTTCCGGATTGTCCACTTCCAGGGTTTCGATAATGGATTTTTCGGTTGTGCGATCCACCCGGTTGAGTACTTCCACGATGGCCTTGACACCGCCAGCCGTGGTGAAGTCCTGCGTAACCAGGGAAGAAAGCTTCCGCTCCAATACCCTCTCTACCTCGCGGATGATATCCGGCGATGTCCGGTCCATCTGCGCGATACGCCGTGCCACATCGGCCTGTGCCTCCGGCGACAGTGCCCCGAGGACGGTAGCTGCCTGATCCGGATCCAGATAGGCCATGATCAGGGCAATCGTCTGGGGATGTTCGTTGTTGATGAAGTTCATGAGCTGAGAAGGATCGGTCTTGCGCAGGAAGTCGAACGGACGAACCTGCAGGCTGGTGGTAAGGCGATTGAGGATCTCCATCGCCTTTTCTGCTCCCAGAGCCTTCTCCAGTACATTCTGTGCATACTCGAGCCCGCCAGAGGAAATGTAATCGCTGGCCATGGCCATCTGATAGAACTCACTGACCACCTGAGCCTTGACTTCCTGACTGACCTTCTTATGGTTAGCAATCTCCAGCGTGATACGCTCAATCTCGTCATCAGCCAGATGCTGAAACAGCTTGGCCGAATACTCTGGCCCCAGAGCAATGAACAGAACGGCCGCTTTCTCCGAGTTGGATAGCCCCTCATCGCCATCGCCATACATATCTTCAAATGCCATTTGTCATTCCTCCGCCAGCCAAGTCTTAACAAGCATAGCCACTTCTGCCGGACGCTGATCGATAAGCTGTTGCAGGGCCTGCTTTTCGGACAGATGCTGCTGTTCCTCTTCGGAAAGCTCGTCCGGTTCGATAGCACCTGCGGCAATAAGGGCCGCCCGCTCTTCTTCTTCTTTCTTTCTCTTTGCTTCTTCCTCCAAGCGAATCCGCTCCTGCTCGGCCGCAATGGCTTCCAGTTTCTTCTTGCGGCGATAGTACAGATATCCACCGATAGCTGCCAGTACCAGCAGGATTCCCCCGATGATACCATAGAAGATCATGTCTTCCCGATCTTTGGCCGCCTTTTCCTCAGCTGCCCGCTTATCGCGAAGTTCCGTGCTGAAGGGCAGCGGTTCCACGGATACCGTATCACCGCGATCCGCATTGATGCCTGCTGCACTGGTCACCGTCCGCATGATGCTGTCCTGCTGCTGCGGCGTAACCGATTCATCCACCAACACAGCCACCGTCAGGCGGCGGATGGAACCAGGAGCAGCCACCGTCTTGGATTTTTCCTCATTTATCTCATAGTTTTTCGTGGATTCTTTCTTCTCATATTCCGCATTGGCATTGGCATTCTGCGCCACATAGCCGGGCACGTTGGACTGTACCCCTGCCGCTCCGCCAGGCTGCGTGGACGTGCCATTATAGGCTTCACTGATATCCTGCTGGCTGCGGATAATGCCAGAATCGTCAACCACCGGCGTAAAGGTCTGTTTGTCCGTAGTGCGATCATCAAAATCTAATTCAACGCTCACGCGAGCAAAAGCCTTACCTTCTCCCATGGAATCATCCAGCATGGACTGGATGTTCTTCTGGATATTGTCCTGAACCTTCTTGGTCATATCCAACTGCGTCATGGTCTTGACACTGACATTCTGTTCCTCATTCTCATCCGGATCGTTGAGGATCTTGCCCGTGGCATCCACCACCGTGATATTTTCCGGTTTCAGCCCCTGGACACTATTCGCAGCCAGATTGACAATACCTTTGATCTCCTTCTTGGATAGTTCCATATTAGGCCGCAGATGCAGCATGATCGAAGCTGTTGCCGGCTTCTCATTCTTCTTGTACAGGCTGTCCTCCGGCAGAACAATATGCACCCGCGCCTTCTCCACAGATGCAATCTGCTCAATGGTCCGAGTCAGTTCCCCCTGCAGAGCCTGCAGATAATTTACCTTGTTCTGAAATTCCGTGACACCCAGCTTACTGTCATCGAATATCTCAAACCCCTTATTCCCTCTGGGGAGTCCCTGAGTCGATAAATCCAGACGGGCATTGTGCACATCCCGTGACGGTACCATGATTGTAGTGCCTTGCCGTGTTTCCTGCACTTCGTATTCGATTTTAGCTTCTTTCAGTTTTGCAGCTACTTCACCGGCATCCTTGGTCTCCATGTTGGTGAACAGAGGAACCATATCCGGCTTATTGCCATACCACGCACTTACACCAATTATGGCAATGAGAATAGCCAAAGCGGAGCCCAGCATGATATAGCGCTGGCGCTTACTGAATCTCTCCAGCAGCTCCTTATACCGCTCTTTCCAATCTCCCATGATCTCAATCCCTTCACGTCGAATTACACTGTCTTAGCCGTCATACCTGCATGCGCATGATTTCCTGATATGCTGTCACTGCCTTGTTCCGTAACTGAAGGGTAAGCTGCAGGGCAATCTCAGCCTTTTTGGCCGCGATAACCACCTGTGACACATCTTCTATCCTGCCAGCTGCCAGCAGCGCATTCTGCCGTTCAGATTCCAACTGCAGCCCATTGGTCTTCTTCAACGCATCCGTCAGATACTGACCAAAATTCTTCACTTCCTTAGGTTCCTGTGTTT
Source organism: Pseudoselenomonas ruminantium (assembly GCF_900104055.1). Taxonomy (GTDB): domain Bacteria; phylum Bacillota; class Negativicutes; order Selenomonadales; family Selenomonadaceae; genus Selenomonas_A; species Selenomonas_A ruminantium_C. Next base: position 44,786 of record NZ_FNJQ01000010.1, on the reverse strand, counting down.
CGCCCAAATGACTGGTGGCACTCATTGACACCGGAGTTATCGCGAGTGGTGCTATTTCCATATCTTTTCCCTCTCAAAACACAAGTTCTTACTTATTGCCCATTTCCAAGGCCTTCGACACCATGGCCTTGGCAGCATTGATGGTCGTAGTATTGGCCTCATAAGCACGGGAAGCCGTTATCATGTCCACCATTTCCGCCACCATGTTCACATTCGGCCTTTCCACATAGCCTTCCGCATTGGCATCAGGATGCCCCGGATCGTACACCAGTGGCCCCTGAGTCGTGTCGCTTTCAATGCGCACAGCACGTACACCATCACCAGCTTCCAGCTTATTTGCCGCTTTTTTCAAAAAAGTCTGAAACGGACCGCTATCCTTAACTCTGGGTTCAAAGACCACATAGCGGCGATGATAGGCGCCTCCCCCTTCCGTACGGGTAGTGTTGGCATTCGCGATATTATTGGAGATAACATCCATGCGCAGACGCTCAGCTGTAAGACCAGAAGCCGCTGCATCAATCCCTAGAAACATGCTCATCGTCTTTCCCTTTTGCACTTTCTATCCCCAGCTTAGGTCTGTCCGCTGGTGATTACATTCTTCAAATCGGTCATAAAGCCACCCAGCTGGGTAGTCATCGCGTTGTAATACATATGGTTCTTGGCCAGGCCAGCCATCTCAATATCAATATCCACATTGTTGTCATCCACACGCATGGTGGTTGTATTGTCTTCCTCAATCACGGCATGTGCCTTGCCATGCATAGGTATCGGCAGATGACGGTCATGGGTGCGGACAATTGCCACCTTCATGGGCTCGTCATCCAGATGTAATTCCTTGGCCAGCAGATCCTCGAAATTCACCGCACTGCGCTTGAAATGGGGCGTATTGACATTAGCAATATTGTTGCTGATGACCTCCTGCCGCATATTGGCGGCTTCAAGCCCCCGGGACAGATAATCGAAGTTAGCTGCATTCATTATTTGCTCCAGCATGCCGGAATCACACCCTTTCCATATGCCCAAATAGAAATCTCCTTCTGTAGTTGCCTTTTGTTTAATTTCTACATAAGGACTCTAACTCCTTCCCACTTTATCATTTTTTTCTTGTTTAAACAACAGGCTATCCATCTCCAGCAGAAAAAAATAAGACCAGTGCTATTGCACCAGTCTTATAGCAGACATCTATCAGATTTTCAGCTTCTGTACTTCTTCCAGCAGGTATTCGTTGAGCACCTTGATATAGGTACCTTTCATACCCAGGGACTTGGAGGAAATCACGCCAGCGGATTCGAACTTGCGCAGGGCATTGACGATAACCGAACGAGTGATCTTCACCTTGTCCGCAATCTTGGAAGCGACCAGCAGGCCTTCCGTATCCGGCAGGGCCTCAAGGATGGCCTTAGCGGCCCGGCTCTCGGAGAAGGAGAGGGTATTCAGGGCAATCTGTACCGTAGCTTTCTTGCGGGCTTCGATCTCAATCTTTTCCGCATGGTCACGGAGCATTTCCATGCCCACAACCGTTGCGCCGTATTCGCAGAGCAACAGATCTTCATCGCTGAACTCCTCATCGTATTTTGCTACCACCAAGGTACCGATACGCTCACCTACACCATAGATGGGAACAATCGTGGTGTTCTTGCCGTTGAAGAGGCATTTCGTATTTTCCTCGTAAGCGCACATGCCCGTCTTGGAATGCAGATTAGCGTTGGTTTCGTCCATGCGCATCAGCCAGTTCACATAGGTCTTGGGGAATTCGCCCTGGTTGATTACCTTATCCACCATGAGGTCGCATTCAAAATCATCGACAAAAGCATAGCCAAAGATTTTTCCCTTCTTATTCGTGATATAGACATTCGCGTTGAGTACATTGCTCAGAACGCGGGAAATCCCATCATATTCCACATTCTCGGAACGCTGCAGGAGCCGGTTGATCTTTCTGGTTTTCTCTAATAATGATGCCATGTAGCTTTCTCCTTTACAAAATATTTTGACAGTCCTGTTCAACCTTGAACGGGACATCACATACACATCTATGGTTATTTTATCACATTTTTCAAAATAATCATAGATGCAGAATAATATTTTTAATTAAATTTTCATATTATTTCTGAAGGGAGAAGCAAAGGCCGCTTCTTCCTTCAAAAGCATATGAAACAAATCGTTCAAAACAGATTACAGGATAAACTGAGACAAATCGCGATTCACCACGATATCTGCCAGCTGCTTATCCACATAGGCCCCATCGATGATCACTTTCTTTTCCTCCAGCTCCGGAGCCGTAAAGCTTACTTCTTCCAGCAGTTTTTCCAACAATGTATGGAGGCGGCGGGCACCGATATCCTCCGCCTGTTCGTTGACATCGCAGGCCAGCTGCGCCAATCTGGCTATAGCCTCGTCCTGGAATTCCAATTCCACGCCCTCGGTGGCCAGCATGGCCTGATACTGTTTGATCAGCGCGTTCTGCGGTTCGGTCAGGATCTTCTGGAAATCTTCCTTGCGCAGGGACTTGAGTTCCACACGAATCGGGAAACGGCCCTGCAGTTCCGGAATCAGATCCGACGGCTTAGCCATATGGAAGGCACCGGCGGCGATGAAGAGCACATGGTCGGTCTTTAAGGGACCGTATTTGGTCATGACCGTGGAACCTTCCACGATGGGCAGGATATCCCGCTGCACGCCTTCCCGGCTCACATCAGCACCGGAGCTGTTGCCCTTGACTGCCACTTTGTCGATTTCATCGAGGAATACGATACCGCTGTACTCGGCAACTTTCACAGCCTCATCTGCGACCGCTTCCATATCGATGAGCTTTTCTGCCTCTTCCTGCGTGAATATCTTGCGGGCCTGCTCCACTGTCACCTTGCGTTTGCGATGACGCTTGGGCATCAGGTTACCGATCATGTCCTGGATATTGTCCCCCATGCTCTCGAGGCTGGAGCCGGCAAACATGCCCACCATGGGCTTGCCGTTTTCTTCCACATCGATCTCGATGGTTTCCTGCTCCAGTTCACCCTTCTGCAGACGTTTGCGCACCCATTCGCGACCAGCCTGATACTTTGGTTCAGCTGGTTTCTCCTGCTCTTCTGCCTCATCATCGCTGCCACCAAACAGGCGTCCCAGCGGATTGGTATTCTTCTTCGGTTCCGGCACGAAAACGTCAAGAATGCGCTCTTCAGCCATTTCCTTAGCCTTTTCCTGTACGGATTCAATGCGCTGCTGACGCACCATGCGCACAGAAGTTTCTGCCAGATCGCGGATGATGGATTCCACATCCCGGCCCACGTAGCCAACTTCCGTGAACTTGGTAGCTTCGACTTTAATGAAGGGAGCCTTGACAAGTTTCGCCAGGCGGCGGGCAATCTCCGTCTTGCCGACACCGGTGGAGCCGATCATCAGGATATTCTTGGGCACCACATCTTCCTGCATATCCTTGGAGAGCTTGCGGCTGCGCCAACGGTTGCGCAGGGCGATGGCCACGGATTTCTTCGCTTCATCCTGGCCTACGATATACTTATTGAGTTCCTCCACAATCTGGCGTGGAGTCTGTTCATTTGTGCCAAAAAGTTCTTCCATCAGTCTAACTCCTCAACCTTGATATTATGATTGGTGAATACGCAGATATCTGCCGCAATTGACAGGGCTTCTTTTGCGATCTCACCAGCGCTCATCTCCGTATGTTTGGCCATGGCCCGGCCAGCAGACAGGGCATAGAAACCGCCGGAACCGATAGCCGCCACATCCCCGTCCGGCTCGATGACTTCACCGTTACCGGAAAGCATCAGCATGGTGTCCTTGTCAGCTACCAGCAGCAATGCCTCCAGCTTGCGCAGGATCTTGTCCGTGCGCCATTCCTTGGCCAGCTCCACTGCCGCGCGCTGCAGATTGCCGTTATAGGTCTCCAGTTTTGCTTCAAATTTCTCAAACAGCGTAAAGGCATCGGCCACCGAACCGGCAAAGCCAGCCAGCACCTGATTATGATACAGGCGGCGCACCTTGCGGGCGTTGGCCTTCATGATCGTGTGCTCGCCGAAGGTCACCTGACCGTCTCCGGCAATAGCCGTCTTGCCGTTCTTGCGCACGGCACAGATTGTTGTTGCATGAAATTGTGTTTCCATGATATCAGCCTCCAATAGCCGGCTTGAAGGCATCGATCGCTGCCAAAGCCCGCTCAGCTAGTTTCATTTTCTTCGCTTTTTTATCCTTGATGATCTTGCCATTCTCATTGCGCATCACAATGGTGGGCAAAATGCCAAAATTCACATTCATTGGCTGGAAATGCTTGGCCTCACTGGTCGTGATATAATGCGCCAGCGCACCATGGCAGGTTTCCTCGGGGAAGACCAGCGGTTCCTTGCCCGCAGCCATGCGGGCTGCATTGACACCAGCCACAAGTCCCGAAGCTGCCGATTCCACATACCCCTCTACACCGGTCATCTGTCCCGCAAAGAACAGATTGTCGATGCCCTTGAACTGGAAGGTCGGGCGCATATGAGTGGGCGAATTCAGGAAGGTATTGCGGTGCATGACACCATAACGCAGGAATTCCGCATGTTCAAGTCCCGGAATCATGCCGAATACACGGCGCTGTTCCGGCCATTTGAGATGCGTCTGGAACCCTACGATGTTGTAGAGAGTGGCCGAAGCATTATCCTGCCGCAGCTGCACCACGGCATAGGGGCGCACGCCCGTTTCCGGATGCTCTAAGCCCACTGGTTTCAATGGGCCAAACAGCAGCGTATCTTCCCCACGGCTGGCCATGACTTCCACCGGCATGCAGCCTTCAAAGAATTTTTCCTTCTCAAAGTCCTTGGTCGGTGCTTTTTCCGCATTGACGAGTTCCGTCCAGAAGGCCTGATACTCTTCCTTGGTCATGGGGCAGTTAATATAGGCCGCCTCGCCCTTGCCATAACGGGAAGCACGGTAAGCCTTGGTCATGTCCACGGATTCGAGGCTCACGATAGGCGCGGCTGCATCATAGAAGTACAGGGAATCGTTACCCGTAAGTCTGGCAATTTCCTCAGCCAGCTTCCCTTCGGTCAGCGGACCGCTGGCCACGATAGTAATCGCATCATCACGCAGGGGAATCGTCTCGATTTCCTCGTGGATAACCGTGATATTCGGATGATTGCTCACCTTATCCGTGATATACTGGCTGAAACCATGACGGTCCACGGCCAGTGCGCCGCCTGCCGGCACTTTCGTAGCATCAGCCGCTTCCATGATGATGGAATCCAGCCGGCGCATTTCTTCTTTGAGCACGCCCACGGCATTTTCCATGCCAGCGCCACGCAGGGAATTGCTGCAGACCAGTTCTGCAAACTCTGCGGTCTTATGCGCAGGCGTGGATTTCACCGGACGCATCTCATAGAGCGTGACTTTCGCGCCCATATTGGCTGCCTGCCAGGCAGCTTCGGCACCGGAAAGACCGGCACCAATGATGATGATATCTTTCATTATTTCTTGTTACCTTTTTTTGTCTTGCTTTCTTTCTCAGCAGCCTCTGCAGCTGCCGCCTCGGCTTCCTTGGCCTTCCGGGCTTCAGCCCGCTGGCGCATCTTCTCCAGTTCCTTGTTGATGGGATGGTCGATGCGCGTTTCGCAATCGTCATTGCTGCAATAGGTCAGGCCGCGGCCATTCTTATAATGATGCTTGAGCATGAAGGCGCCGCATTTCGGGCACTTTTCCTGCAAAGGCTGATCCCAGGTCGTGTAATCGCATTCCGGATAATTCTTGCAGCCGTAGAACTTGCGGCCGCGGTGGGATTTGCGCTCCACGATGGAACCGCCGCATTTCGGGCACTTGACGCCGGTATCCACGAGCAAGGGCTTGGTGTTGCGGCATTCCGGGAAGCCCGGGCAGGCCAGGAACTTGCCATAGCGCCCCTGCTTGACCACCATCATGCGGCCGCAGAGTTCGCAGGGCACGTCCGAAACTTCCTCGGGCAGTTCCACATGGCCGATGGCTTCATCCGCCTTTTCCAAGGTCACTGCAAACGGATCGTAAAATTCCCTGAGCAGACGGTTCTTCTCCACCTTGCCTTCCGCGATTTCATCCAGTTCATTTTCCAGATCCGCGGTGAACTTCACATCAACGATATCCTTGAAGTATTCCTCCAGCATATCCACCACAACGAAGCCTAACTCTGTCGGCTGGAAATGCTTGTCAATGCGCTGCACATAGCCACGGGCCTGGATAGTCTCGATGATCGGCGCATAGGTACTCGGACGGCCAATCTCTTTTTCCTCCAGCGTCTTGACCAACGAGGCATCATTATAGCGGGCAGGCGGCTCCGTGAAATGCTGCTGCGGCAGCATCTTAGCGATATTCAGCTCATCGCCTGCTTCCAGATCCGGCAGCAGGACGTCCTTTTCCTTCTTGTTGGAATCTGCCCCGGCATAGACAGCCGTGAAGCCGGCAAATTTCAGCTTGGAACCGGAAGCCTTGGCCGTATAGCGTTCGCCGGCCTTGATCTGGATGCTCATGGTGTCGTAGATGGCCGGCACCATCTGACTGGCCGTGAACCGCTGCCAGATCAGGGTGTAGAGCTTCAGCTGATCTTTGTTCAGATGCTTGGCCACACTGTCCGGCGTGAGATTCACATCGGTCGGACGGATTGCCTCATGCGCATCCTGGGCCTTCTTGCCCGTCACATAGATATTGGCCTTTGCCGGCAAATAATCTTCCCCGAACTCAGCCCCGATAAATTCCCGGGCATCATGCAGGGCTACATCTGAAAGACGGGTGGAGTCCGTACGCATGTAGGTGATAAGACCAGTCGCACCATGGCGGCCGAGCTCAATACCTTCGTAGAGCTGCTGCGCCAGCATCATGGTCTTGCGGGAGGTGAAACCCAATTTCCGGGCTGCATCCTGCTGCAGGGAACTCGTGGTAAAGGGCGCCGCCGGTTTGCGCTTGCGCTCGCTCTTCTTTACCGTATCCACAATAAGCTGCTGTTTCTGGAAGTCCTCCACCAGCGCCGTGGTATTCTTTTCATCATGGAGATCCAGCTTCTCGCCATCCACATGAGTAAGCTCGGCATCAAACATGGCGGACTTATCCTTGCGCAGCTTCATGCCTACCGTCCAGTATTCCACGGACTCAAAAGCCTGAATCTCCTTTTCGCGGTCACAGATGAGTTTGACCGTCACGGACTGCACGCGACCGGCCGAGAGCCCTTTGCGTACCTTGCGCCAGAGCAGCGGTGAAAGCTTATAGCCCACGATGCGGTCGAGCATACGACGGGCCTGCTGGGCATCCACCTGATCGAGGTTGATACCGCGCGGATGCTTGACTGCCTCCTGAATCGCAGGTTTGGTGATCTCATTGAAGACAATGCGGCAGTCCTCATCCGGGTTCAGCCCCAGGATAAAGGACAGATGCCAGGCAATGGCCTCCCCCTCGCGGTCCGGGTCGCTTGCCAGATACACTTTATCAGCATTCTTGGCATCCTTCTTGAGGGCCTTGATCAGGTCGCCCTTGCCCCGGATATTGATGTATTTGGGGGCAAAGTCATTTTCGACATCAATGCCGAACTGGCTCTTGGGCAGATCCCGCAGATGTCCCATGGAAGCCCGCACCATGTACTTCTTGCCTAAATATTTTTCAATGGTCTTCGCCTTGGCCGGTGACTCCACGATGACCAATGTCTTTTTAACTTTAGCTTTCGGTTTAGCCTTTTTCTTTACTTTCTCTGCAGCCAAACTTTCACTCCCTCTCAGCACGCCTGAAGCAGTGCAATTCGTTTTCTATGACAATCCCCTTCAGCTCCATTTGCAGGAGCAGATAGGATAAATTTGCTATCTCACCATCCGGCAGGCTCAGCATGATCTCATCCATGGAAAGCGGATGTTCAAAGGACAGTACCTGATAAATGGCCGCTTCCTCTGCCGTCAGCTTCGGCCCTGACTTTTTGACCGGTTTGGGCCTTGCCAGATTGAATTCCTCCAGGATATCCCCCGGTTCTGTCACAAGTTTTGCCCCCTGCTGGATCAGATGGTTGCAGCCCGCACAGGCAGGGGCAAAGATACTGCCTGGAATGGCATACACATCCCTGCCGGCAGACAGGGCCATCTCCGCAGTGATCAATGAACCTGAGCGGGATGCCGCCTCTACCACCAGCGTTCCTTCGGCAAGGCCGCTGATGATGCGGTTACGCGCAGGGAAGTACGCCGGCAAGGGGCGCGTCCCCGGTTCATATTCGGAAATAACAACTCCGCCGCTGTCAGCAATGTCGTAGAGCAGTTTACGGTTCTCGGAAGGATAGGCAATATCCACACCGCAGCCCAATACCGCTACCGTGCGGCCACTCTTTAAAGCGCCCAGATGGGAAAAACTGTCGATCCCCCGGGCGGCGCCGCTGACCACGGTAAGCCCTGCCGCCGCCAGCTGTTCAGCAAACTCCAGCGCAATGGACTGCCCATAGCCGGAATAGCGCCGTGAACCAACCATGGCCACCCGCCGGGCATCCGGCTCCAATATGCCATTATAATATAAAACGACCGGCGGTGCATAGATTTCCCGCAAAACTTCCGGATAATTTTCTTCCAATATAGATACCGTCTGAATCTGCTTTTGCGCACAAGCTTTTTGGATTTCCTCCGGCACGGACTTATGCTGACGGCAAAAATCCGCCAGCCGCTCCGACAGCCGCGGCGATAAGACTTTCGTATCAGCCAGCGTCTGAGCATCTGCCTGCCAAATGGCCAAAGGACTTTCCATAACCTCCAGCAGCCGTTGCAAATAGCGGCAGCCAATCCCCGGACAGCGAAGCATCGCCGCCAGATAGAAATTTGCTTCATTTAATTTCATCATCGAATCGCCACCTGCAGTCTGATATCAATATTATCATATTTAACATAAAATGACCATATTGTCAAAATATTTATGGTTATACGGCAAAAAAATTTCCCGCTCAACGATGGTCGCTGGCCAGCACCAGCACAGAGACAGACCTTGCCCCGGCCATTTTCAGCACACGGGCACATTCTCCTGCCGTCGCACCGCTGGTGAAGATATCATCCAGCAATAGGATATTTTTTCCTACCAGCTGCGCTGTCTCAGTCACCGCAAAGGCTCCCTGCAGATTAGCCGCCCGCTCTCTTTCATTCAGTTCATACATGGGCTTGGTCGGGCGGATACGCAGCAGGCATCTCGCCAGAGGAATATGCTGCCGAGACAGGAAGCTGCCGAAAATCAGTTCCGTCTGATTGAAACCACGCTGTTTCTCCTTGGCAGGATAAAGGGGTACAGGCACTGCCAGGTCTATGGAGGCCAGCATTTTTTGCAGCAGCATTTCTCCTTCCGCAGACCGCAGCAGGGTTTCAATATAGGGAAGATTGCTGCGCTTTCGCTGATATTTCAGATGGCGTATCAGATCCCGGAGGCTTCCCCGATAAACACCAAGTGCCCATGCATCGGCCAAGACCGCCTGCATAGGCACAGAAAGGGGCAATCGATGGAACTGCAGCGCCTGCTGCAGGCACTTCGGGCACCAGCCGCCCCTGCTCTCCACATAGGCATGACACAGGGGGCAATGCGGCGGAAACAAAAAATCCAACAAAGCAGCAATGATCTCAGCCACGGCCAAAGAACCTCCGCTTAGGCCGCTTGTGTTCCCAGACCATCACCGCTTCGAGCACGGAACCAGCCACACAGCGGGCCTTGTCGGAAATCGTGAAGCATTCCTCCTGTCCCATGGTGGGATGGATATCGGCAATCTTCTGATCCTTCTTCACCTTGCTGCCCCGATGGAGCGCACCGCGCAAGACGCCATCAATCGTGGCCTTCATCTCGATAGTACGGCCATCCGGCGTATGGATCTGCGCCAACGGCTCACCTTTTTTCACCATCAGGGAAATCGTACTCAAAACATCCACGGTCCCCTCTTCCGGCGCGAAGATCAGATGCTCCATATTGGCACTGACACCTACGGTACTGCTCTCGATATCCTGGCTGCGGGCGGAATACCCCTCATAAATCAGACGTCCCAGATTGTGCCCGCGCATGGTTTCCACCACCACGTCTACATCCCGGCCAGCACAGAAGCCCGGGCCTAAGGCAATCGTATGCTCCGCCATATCCTTGGTCGTGCCATTGGTATCATGCGAGAGGATTGCGTCCACCAGCACCTGCGGTTTCAATTCCTTCACACAGCGGGCCTCGGGATCTTCCAGCATGACCAATTCGCCCTTCTTCAGCCTGGCTTTGGCCTCATGCAGGTTCTCCGCCTTATAACAGGTTATGCGCTCCACTTTGGCCTGTCCGCGGTACATAGCCTCGGAATAAGCCACCCGGCGCCGGGTAGCCGATGGTTCTTTCTTTTCGAGCACCAATACCCTGAACCCTGCCCGGAATAATGCATGAATGGTACCGCTGGCCAGTTCGCCGCCGCCTCGCACAATAACCAAATGTTTCATCGCTTCTGCTCCTTATCCATTACAAATGTCATCGTTACCCATTATACTATATAATTTGCACTTTGCATTACGATAATTTCTCTCAAATCCTAAATTTTATTATTCAAAAGCATTGCAATTATCTGATAAGTATGTTATTATGTACTTGTAAAGAGGAGATGGGTACTCAAACCACTAGAATAGTAATTCTGTCGTTTGAAATTTTAGCAGGTGGGTATCTAGCCGAAACAGGCTCTCTTCAAAACCTTACATACTTGTTTTTCGAAAGGATGTGAGTGTTTATTGAAGAAATCACTTAGCAGGAGTTCTTTTAAGACCTAGCTAGCAAGTGCATTGGTGAAGTACAAGAATATCCAATCAGCGAAAAAGAGACGTGATGATGGTTATAGACCGCCAGACGTACTCAAAAGCAATTGGAAGTCAGGCGCACAACGTTTAGGGAAAAAAGATCACAATCTGCTACCCCGGGTAAGTCTTTACGTACATCATGAGCATCGAAACTGTAGTGAACCTATTGTTATCGAACGAGATGGACGCGCGCGCAAAGTAAGTGAATCTGTGTATTCAAACATGTTTCAGCTGAACATCCATATATTATGGAACACTGCGCAGGATTTCTGCTCGAGAGGAAATACCTGCCGACAAATGAATATGAGAAGGATAAGTTAATATCTATGAATATCCATAAATAAAGCCGGTACGCGATGCGTGCCGGCTTGCTTTATGGATATTATTTTACTGTGTTCAGCTGTCTTCGTAAGGACGTACCCTGAGTGTCAGCCCCCGCTTATCGCAGATAGCCTGGCACTTGGCGATTTCCTCCGGGCCTTCCACCTTATCCACGATGGTCAATACCACATGGGGCACGTACTTCTTGCTATGCTCGGCAAAATCCAGCATGGCCTCGTAGGATTTCAGGCCATATTTTGCCCGCGTCAGCTCATAATAGCGCTCCGCATTGGAAGCATTGAGACTGATGGAAATCGTATCGAGAACGCCCTGGAAATCTGCTGCGATCTCCCGGCCGTATTCCAGTTCACCCAAACCATTGGTATTGAGCCGCGTGGGCAGTTCTGGATGCTTCTCCTTGACGTAATGTAAGAGTTCCGTAAGCGTTGCCAGCTGCATCGTCGGCTCACCAAAGCCACAGAACACGATCTCCTGGACATACTCCCAAGGGACGCCATCCAACGCGGCTTTCAATTCATCGACAGTGGGCCGCTTGTGCAGCCAAAGGCTGGATTCCTCCGCCATCTTCTTCATATTGCGCAGACAGAACGTGCAGGCGCAGTTGCATTCATTGGTGATATTCACATAGAGATTGCGCTTGCCCTCAGGCTGCTCCCTGAGGCTCTGATCCCACGGCAGATACCTGCCGCCCTTATGGGTTGCATAGACTAACAAATCACTTCAGCTCCCTAAGATATTCTTCAAATGGTAAACCGTAATTCCATGGCAGATTCAGCTGCATGGCATAGCTCAGGCATTTCTTGATGAACTCGGCCGCCTTCACCGCCGCTGTTTCCAGCGACTCGCCATTGATGAGACTCCCCGCCACGATAGCTGCAAAGGCATCCCCGGTACCGGAACGGTCACCGCCGACCTTCTCCACCGTCAGCACCTTGCCCCGGCCTGCTTCATAGATAAAGTTCCGCAGGGTATCCTGCCCATGCAGGCCTGTGATGATGACCTGTGAAGGTCCCTGTGCAGCCAGTTCACTGGCCATATACTCCAGTTCCTCATTGGTGACCTGCCCTTCCTTGGGATAGGGAATATCCAACAGCAGGCATGCTTCCGTAAGATTAGGAGTCACTAAGTCCGCATAAGCCAGCAGGCGGCGCATCTCCGCACACATCTCCATCGTATAGGAACTGTAGAGCCTGCCATTGTCGCCCATCACGGGATCCACCATCACCCGGGTATAGGGCTGCTTGAAGCGGCGGATAAAATCTTCCACAATGGCAATCTGCTGCACCGAACCCATAAAGCCCGTGCAAATGCCATCAAAAGACAGCTGGTTTTTCTCCCAGCTGTCCATATAGGGCTTCATCCTTGCCGTATAATCGTCCAGATAGTGATGCTCAAAGCCTGTATGCACCGACAGTATCGCCGTCGGCAGCGGACAGGCCTGAATCTTCATGGCCGAAATCAAAGGCAGTTCCACCGCCACCGAGCAGCGGCCAAAGCCTGTTATATCGTTGATCAGGGCAATACGTTTTTGACGTCTTAGCAAGGAATCTCCTCCCAGTAGTGTTAACGGTTGTCTACCTTATCCATGGCCACCATGTCATGTTCTGCGAAACGGCGCCAGGCTAGTTCCTCGAACTTCGTCCCCGGCTGGCCGTAGTTGGCATAGGGATCAATGGAAATGCCGCCCCGAGGCAGGAATTTGCCCCAGACCTCGATGTATTTCGGCTCCATGAGCTTTACGAGGTCTTTCATGATGACATTGACCACATCCTCATGGAAATCCCCGTGATTGCGGAAGCTCACCAGATAAAGTTTCAGGGACTTGCTCTCCACCATCTTCTCATTCGGCACATAGCTGATGTAGATGGTCGCATAATCCGGCTGCCCCGTAATCGGGCACAGGGCCGTGAACTCCGGGCAGTTGAACTTCACCCAATAGTCATTTTCCGGGTGTTTGTTCTGAAAAGTCTCCAGGATCTCCGGGCAGTAGTCATAATGGTACTTGACCTTTTTCTTGCCCAATAAGGTGATATCTTCTTGTTCCTTGTTTCTTGACATTCTGTTTATTTCTCCAAACTTAAAAATTTCTCTTCAAAATCGGCCACACTCTCGGGATGGCCGAACAGATAGCCCTGAATGGCATCGGCCTTGCACTCCTTGGTCAGGAGTTCATACTCGGCCTCTTCCTCCACGCCTTCGATGCAACAGTAGATGCCGATGCTATGGCAAAGATCTACCACATACTGCACCAGACGGCGGTCAAAATCGTTTTCCAGGATCTTCTTCACAAACTCCCGGTCAATCTTCACGATATCGCAGGAGAGATTCTTGAGCGATGCCAGCGAAGAATAGCCCGTACCAAAGTCATCCATGGCAATGGCAATCCCCTGGCTGCGGAAGGCATCAAACTGCTTGTTGATGAAGCTCCAGTCCGCTACGATCTTGCTCTCCGTAAGCTCCAACACGATGGAATCCGTCGGCATATCATAACGTTCCAGACACTCTTCGACAAAGTTCTTGAAGGACAGATCCTTGATCTGCTCATAGCTCATATTGATGCTGACACGGAAATCCGGCACATAACGCCGCCATTTCTTGCAAGTTTTGACAGCTTCCTCCACGATCCATTTTCCCACGGGAATGATCAGCTTAGTTTCTTCCAGGATTGGAATGAACTCCATCGGTGCCACCATACGCCCCTTGGGATTCTTCCAGCGCAGCAGTGCTTCGGCACCAATCAGCTTCTGCTCCACCGCACTGACCTGCGGCTGGAAGAACAGACTGAACCCCACACAGCCATTTTCCACGCTTTCCCAAATGCTGTCCCGCATGGAAATCGAGCGTACCCAGCGGTTGTACTGTTCCTTGCTGAACAGCACATTGCGGTTCTTGCCTTCCCTCTTGGCAATATCCATGGCCGCCTCAGCATGCTTGTGCAGCACGAGATAATCCTTGCCGGACTCCGGATAGAACACCGTACCGCAGGATGCCGTACAGAAGTATTGATGACCATCAATGTCCTGCGGACGCGACAATGCACTCTGCACACTGGCAAAAATCTCTGCTACGTCCTCAGCCGTCCCCCCCGGATAAATAAAGGCATACTCATCCCCATCCAGCTTGAACAACGTCAAAGGCGGTGGAATCACATTGGCAAGCAGATCTGCCACCCGTTTGAGGACGATATCCCCAGTCATACGGTTATAGGTTTCATTGACAATCTTGAAATTGTCCAGCCCCAATACCATAATCGCCCCACCTTCACCAGTGGCACGGTACTGGGCCAAAGCCAACTTCACAGCGTGTTCAAACTGATACTTATTGAGCAGTCCTGTCACTTCATCGGCCTGGTTGCGCTGGGCCATCCGTGACATAGTGCCTACAAACATCGAGGGCTTGCCATCCCGATCAAGACCTACCCTGCCCCGGCAGGAAATCCAGACAAACTCGCCTTTACGGCTTTTGACACGATATTCCATATTGTGCTCGCAGGGGCCCTGCGAATTCAGTGCCTTGCTGATGGATGCCTGATAAGGGCCCCGTTCCTCAGGATGCACCAATGGCAGCCAATACGTATCAAAATCATGCATGATTTCGCCGGGCAGGTCAAAATCATTGACCAGATTTGGTGACACCATCACCAGGTTCTCCTGCAGATCCGTAAAGAACAGGTAATCCTTTGTCGTCCTGCCCAACAGGTCAAAATAGAACCGAAACCGGCGTAAACACGGGCTTAAGGGAATACGATTATTTTTTCTCATAATTATCATCCTACATTGCCGACCATCATCCTTAGGGCAACATACCCACTTACTAATATTTTATACCTAAACAGGGACAATAAGCAAGTGAAAACAAGAAAAAGCCCGAGATATCAACAAATTGACATCCCGGACTTATAATTATCCGTTATTTGGCAGCCACTGCTTCTGTCATCGCAGCTGTGGCTATAGCCTCCCGAGCCTCTGCCTCATCCATCCCGGAGACATTGACATTCTTCGTCACCTTGGCCTCATAGGATTCAGCGCGCATGATCTCGGCGATATCCACGCCAGTCGCTTCCTTGATGGTCTGAATGGTCTTGGCCATGACCAACGGCACATTGTCAGACATCGTGGACATACCGCTGCCATTGCCGCCACCAAAAATCGTGACCTTATCGATGGTGCCCAATGGCTTGGCCACCTCGGCTGCCACCTTCGGCAGGATTTCAATGGCCATCTGCGCCATAGCGGCCTTGCCGTATTTCTTCAAAGCCTCAGCCTTTTTATCCATGGCGGCAGCTTCGGCCTCACCTTTCAGGCGGATAGCTTCGGCTTCAGCCTGCGCCTTTGCCGTAATACCGGCAGCTTCCTGCTCCATGGCATATTTTTTTGCTTCAGCCTGCGCCTTCTGGGCTTCGGCATCACGCTGCTGTTCATAGAGCTTTGCCTCGGACTCTCGCTGACGCTTGGCTAATTCTGCCTCGGCCTGCTTGCTGATGTTGTACTTTTCCGCATCGGCCTTTTTCTGCACTTCGGCGGCCAGTTCCTGCTCGCGAACCGCTACCTGCTGCTTGCGCAGGGCCTCTTCGCGGTTGGCCTTGGCGATTTCCGCATCCACCGTGGCCGTCTCGATAGCCTTGCGCTGTTCCTGTTCCTGAATGGCATACGCCGCATCAGCCTCTGCCTGCTTGATATCCGACTCCCGCTTGAGTTCAGCCTTGCGAATGGCCAATTCATTCTGCCGCTGGGCAATCTCCAGTTCGGCCTTGACCTTGGCATCGTTGGCTTCCTTCATGGCCTCAGCCTGCTTCACCGACACATCCCGGTCAGCCAGCGCCTTGGCAATCGAAGCATCCTTGCGGATGCGCGCCGTATTGTCAGCACCTAAGTCCGTAATCAGCCCAGTTTCATCGGTGATATTCTGGATATTGCAGGAAATCACCTTAATGCCCAGCCGCTCCATATCCTGGGCAGCTGCGGCCTTGACCTGCTCCGAGAAAGAATCGCGGTTGGTGCTGATTTCCTTGAGGGACAGGGTGCCCACGATTTCACGCATATTGCCTTCGAGCGAATCGCGCAGCTGGTCGGCGATGAGTTCCGGCGTCAGATTCAGGAAGTTCTTGGACGCCAGTAGGCGGGCTTCTTCCGAATCATCTACCGAAACCTTGGCTACCGCATCCACCTTGACATTGATGAAATCATTGGTCGGCACGCTCTGCTGCGTGCGGATATCAACCGTCATCTGCCCAAGATACAGACGGTCCACGCGTTCCAACAGCGGCACCTTCACGCCGCCCTGTCCGACCAGCATCCGGGGCTTAGCCCGCCAGCCAGAGAGGATAAACGCCACATCAGGCGGGGCCTTTACCCAGCAGGTAAGAGCAATTGCCATGATGATAAATAAAAATACTGCACCAAAAACCAGATAAACCAAAAAACAACATCCTTTCTATACGATTATTTATGACCAATCTGCCGAAACAGATTCGTATCCTTTATAATGTCCGCCAATTCAGCTTCAAGAACCTGCAGCGTAATTTCCTTCTCCTCGTTATTTTTGCGGGCTGCATCCTGTTTCCTGGCAGCTAAAATCACGCTTACTTTGGCAAAGATATCATGCAGGCGCGGCAGATATTCCATTTGCAGTCCGCCAATCATTTCCAGGATATACGGCAGATATGGTTCCAGCCAGCGCTTGCAGCCATCATCCTGAAAAAGCTGCCAATCATCCAGATATATGCCCTCAAACAAGCAGATTTTCTGCATGACATCCACGAGCAAGGCTTCTGAACCATGCACATAAACCTCCTGCACATAGCCATAGAACTCCCGACTGCACAAATCGAGCTGCTCCTGCCTATTGCACAGATAGTAATGCAGCTTCCCCTCATCCTCCATAGGATAATCCATATCCATCACCCTGCTAATTGCCATCTGCTTCAGCAACCGGACTTCCGGGCGCCCAGCATGGGCAAAAAAATCCTGATTCTTCTCCGGCCGCAACAGCTTCCGCAATGCATAGAAGCGGAAAAACATCGCCTCAGCACATAGGGGATCATATTCCAGCAAATTACCCGATTCCACATAAGCAGCACTGGAATTCAATCCATGATGATGGTACTTCCTGAACAAAACTTCCAGTTCCTGCCGGATCAGTTCATATTCACAACGCTCCCGAAATCCCTGACTTTCCATCACCATCCATCCTCCTGCTAAATTCCCTTATCAGTTATGGTACAATAACATTCTTAAATTATCCTTAAATTTGATAATATTTTTCAAACATCCTCCATTCAAAGTCAAACGCGCCATTTCCAGCCATAACAGCGTGGAAATGGCGCGTTTCAACTATTGCCCGGCAAAATCTTCAAAGACGCGTACCGTGGGCACCTGCTTCATCTTGATCTGGCTTTCCAGCACCGTCCCATCCAATGCTCTGGGCAGGGGCTGGTTTTCATCGGGAACATCCTTCATATGCGGCTTTTTGCGATAGCTGCTGTCAAGTTTTCCATCCACATACTCCCGCACCAGTATCGTGCCATCGGGCAGTACATGGCGCACGGTTTCCGTGAAATTCTGCTGATCCCTCAGTTCTTTGACCTCCTGCCGCCGCGCATTCATCTCCTCCAGCGTTTCCGTGAGGCTGTTGAGCTTCTCCTGCACCATCCCGGAAAACAAGCATCTGAAATCATCCGTACCTTCCGCCTTAGTCCGCTCGATATTGGTTATACCAGCCGCCCCCTTGATATCCGTCACGTTCATAAAGCCACCTCCCTGCTTACTATATCGTCGGCAAAAAGGATTTTCTTAAATTAGCCAGGCTTTAATTCGTCTCTAATATCCCCATGCTAGACTAGCTCATATAAAATCTGACCAAAGGAGGCTGTACATTTTGCAAACACTGAAACTGCTAGGGAAAATCCTGAAAAGTATTTTTTTACTGGCATCCGCTGTACTGATACTGTATCTCCTCGCAGGTATCGCAGCATTTTTCTTCCATTTTGACTTCGACCAGTCCTACCGTTCCATTGACAATTATGAAGGCATTGTATTGGAATCGCACTCTGGCGAGGATACTTTCAAAATCTATACTCGGGATTTCACCGGCGTCACGCACACAGCGACTGAGGCCGCTAACCCGAAAAAAGTCTGGAAATACGCAGACGATCTTTATCGCTGGAAAAAGACAGAGCCATTTGCAAGCACCAACAAGCTTCTGCAAGAGCGGATTGGTAACAACCGTATGAATGTCGAAGACTGTGTCCTCTCTCCCGATGGGAAGTACATCCTCTATGCCGAAAAAGTGACCGACGGCTATACCTCAGATCCCCCCTATGCCGATTATTACTACCGTGTGCTGAATCTGGAAGACAATACCATCACCACCATCTACCATGGCTGGTGCCACGCATTCACCGTGGATTGGCGGCCATAAGACCTCCAGTTAGCGTATCCGCCTTGGCGCCACACACGTACCAACAGCAAAAGGCCCCCGCCAATAAAATGGCAGGGGCCTTCTTTCTATTGCTTATGCAATTAGTGATTGAAGATATTCTTCAGAGCCTGTTTGTTGACATCGCGGTTGAGCTGTGCGAGGTAAGTCGTCAGCTTGATGTTCTTCGGGCAGGCCTGTACACAGTTCTGGCTGTTGCCGCAGCTGGTGATACCGCCTTTTTCCATCAGGGCATTCAGACGCTTCGGAGCGTCGAATTTTCCCAGCGGATGCAGGTTGAAGAGATAAGCCTGAACCGTCGGGGACGGGCCGATGAAGTCGGACTGCGGGCCAACGTTCGGGCATGCTTCCATGCAGCAACCGCAGGTCATGCAGTGCGAAATCTCGTAAGCCGTCTGTGCGGTGTACGGGTTTTGAATCGGGGCATCCTTGACTTCCCAGGAACCATCGACTTCCACCCAGCCCTGAATGCGTTTGAGGCTTTCAAACATAACAGAGCGGTCGATGAGCAGGTCGCGGATAACCGGGAACGTGCGGGCCGGCTGCAGACGGATTGGCTGTTCCAGATTGTCGATCAGGGAGCAGCAAGCCTGGCGAGCCTTGCCGTTGATAACCATCATGCAGGCACCGCAGACTTTTTCCAAGCAGTTGCATTCCCAAACGACAGGAGCAACCTTCTTGCCATCAACAGTGACCGGGTTCTTCTGGATTTCCATCAGGGCGGCAACAACGTTGAGGCCCGGACGGTAATCTACATCGAATTCCTGCGTGTAGGGTGCCGAATCAGGGCCATCCTGACGCTCGATGATAAATCTTACTTTTTTCTGTTCTGCCATTTCTGTTGTCCTCCCTCTTACTCTTTCTTAGCTACAGCGTAGTTACGCAGACGCGGCTTAATGAGAGAGTGTTCAAATTCACGATAGGAAACTTCCGGTTCACTGTTGGCAGCGTCAAAAGATACCACCGTGGTACGCATGAATTTCTCATCATCACGGCCAAAGAACAGCAGGTCATCATTGCCATCATCCGTCATGGCACGGCCAGTCTCAGCATCGAAATGGTATTTGCCATTCTTCTCATCGAAGGCCTTCTTCTTGGCTGCATCCCAGCTGTCATAGTCGGATTTGAGGACGATCTTCGCATGGGCGCCGCGGCTTTCATCACGCTGCAGAGCGGACTTCGTGATGGCCATTGCATAGATAATCATGTTGCGGAGCTGACGCACGAACATAGCTTCCTGGTTTGCCCAGTTGCCATGGTCCGTAACACCGATGTTATCCCAACGTTTGAGCAGGGCATGGAGTTCTTTCATGCACTGTTTGAGGCCGTTGTTATCACGCTCGATGGACACGTACTTGTACATGATGTCACCGAGTTCATGGTGCATCTGATGAGCATTTTCGGCACCGTTCATGTTACGGATCTTATCGAATTCAGCAACGCATTCCTGACGGGCTGCTTCGAGCTCTTCATTGGTGAGCGCAGCACCGAGCTTGCCGCTGCGAGCAAGACGCAGAGCTTCCGGACCGGAGATGGTGCCGGAGTAAGTAGCAGACAACAGGGAGTTTGCGCCCAGACGGTTTGCACCATGATACTGGTAATCGCATTCGCCGGAAGCCATAAGGCCCGGGATATTCGTGTGATGCTCACGGTCTACCCAGATACCACCCATGGAATAATGGATGGACGGGAAGATTTCCATCGGCACCTTACGCGGATCCTGGCCTACGAAATCATCGTACATTTCGAGGATACCGCCGAGCTTGCGCTCGAGGTAATCGGCCGGGATATGGGACAGGTCGAGGTATACGCGGTTCGGATTGGTCATGCCGAGGCCCATGTGCACAACGACCTTGTAGATGGCACGGGATGCAACGTCACGGGGTACGAGATTGCCGTATGCCGGATACATGTCTTCGAGGAAGTACCAGCGTTCTTTTTCGCCCGTCTGGGGGTTCTTGCGGTATACCCAGACGCGGCCGCCTTCACCACGGCAGGCTTCGGACATCAGGCGGTTCTTATCGGAACCCGGAATAGCCGTCGGATGGATCTGCAGGAACTCGGGGTTACCGATTTCTGCGCCCTGCTGGTAAACAGCGGATACGGCAGAACCATTGCAGATAGTGGAAGCCGTGCAGCGGCCATATACCTGGCCAGGGCCACCAGTAGCAAGGATTACGACATCAGCCGGGAAAGCCTGGATCTCGTTGGAGTTCATGTTCTGCGCAACGATACCACGGCAAACACCGTCTTTGTTCTTGATGATCTTGATGAATTCCCAGAATTCATATTTCTTTACGCCGCCTTTAACTTCCCAACGGCGAACCTGCTCGTCGAGAGCGTAGAGGAGCTGCTGGCCCGTCGTGGAGCCGGCGAACACGGTGCGCTTGTTCTTCTGGCCACCGAAGTTACGGAGGTCCAGAACGCCTTCCGGCGTACGGGTGAAGGGCACGCCCATGCGGTCGAACATATGCACGAGCTTCGGAGCTGCTTCAACCATGCCTTTGACAGCCAGCTGATCAGCCAGGAAGTCACCGCCGTATACCGTATCATCGAAGTGCTCATAGATGGAATCGTGCTCACCCTTGGTGTCCATGCAGGCGTTCATGCCGCCCTGTGCGCACAGAGAGTGAGAGCGTTTTACCGGGCAATAAGAGAAGAGGTCAACCTTACCGCCGTCTTCGCAGATTTTCAGCGTAGCCATGAGGCCCGAAAGGCCGCCGCCTACGACAATAATCTTTTTTTCAGGTTTATTAGCCATTGAAATTCTCCTTTACTTTGCCATACACAAAGGCAATTACATCACAAAGTAGCTGCCCATAAATGCCAGCGTCACGAGGCACAGCACAGCGCAGAGGCCCATGCTCAGTGCACTTACCACATTCTGGACGCGGGGGCCTTTAGCGATACCCCAGGTCATGCAGAAGGTCGTGATACCATTGCAGAAATGGAAGATGGCAGCAAACATACCGATGATGTAGAGAAGAGCATAGGCAGGATTTGCTACGAAGTAGTTCTGCAGGAGTTCATAGGAAATGGGAACACCGGCAATGCCCTTGGTCAGGATACGCAGATAGAATACGTGCCAAACCAGGAATACTACCAGGAACCATGCCGTCCAGCGCTGCAGAGCGAACTGCCAGTTGCGGACATAGCCATAACGGCCCGGATTGTTCTTAGCCTGCAGGCAGATGTAGATACCATAGATGGCATGGAAGAGCAGCGGCGTTGCAATAGCGCCAATTTCCAGTCCGAGGAAGATCGGATGCGGAATGAGCTCCATCATTGCCAGGGCTCCGTTGAGTGCAGGAGCGCCGCCCAGAGCCATGGAGTTGGTGAAGATGTGTTCAAAGAGAACCATGCCCAGCGCCAAGAGGCCCACTAGTGAATGCAGACGACGCACGTAAAAAGTTGTGTGAAACATTCTATACCTCCTAAAATAATTCCTGGAATAGCGGGCAAGATCTCGTGCCCGCCTTGTTCCACTATACCTTTATCAGTAGCCTTTCAGCGTACGATACTTAGCCTGATTCGTTTCGTAAAGGTTGTTGCCCTCGCAGTCGATGACGACGATAGCCGGGAAATCCTCTACGGTGAGACGAGCTACGGCCTCAGGGCCGAGCTCCGGGTATGCGAGGACTTCGTATTTCTTGACGGATTTGGCAATCAGGGCTGCAGCACCGCCAACAGCGGCGAAATAGGTCACGCCGTTCTTCTTCATGGATTCCACCACTTCCTTAGAGCGGGAGCCTTTGCCAATCATACCCTTGATGCCCTGTTCGAGCATGGTCGGGGTGTAAGCATCCATACGACCGGAAGTCGTCGGGCCGCAGGAACCGATGGGATCGCCCGGTTTTGCCGGCGTCGGTCCCAGGTAGTAAACCATCTGATTCTGCCAGTCAACGGGCAGTTTCTCGCCGCGGGCAAGAGCTTCCGTCATTGCCTTGTGGGCAGCGTCACGAGCGGCGATGATTTCGCCAGAGATAAGTACCGCATCGCCTGCTTTGAGCTTGCGGCTCATTTCCTCCGTAAACGGAGTCTGAATCCGAATCTGTTCAGCCATTTATATTTCCTCCCGTCTCAAATCAAAGTACACGCTGTTTATGGCGCATAGCATGGCAGCAAATGGTTACTGCAACCGGCAGGCCTGCGATATGAGTGGGGCCCCACTCTACGTTTACAGCCAGTGCCGAGGTATTGCCGCCCAGCTGGGGGCCGATACCCGTCTGATTGATGAGTTCGAGGAGTTCGCCTTCCAGTTTGGCGTATTCCGGCATCGGATTACGTTCGTCAACGGAACGCGTCAGAGCCAGTTTGGAAAGGAGGGCAGCTCTGTCCATGGTACCGCCGATACCAACACCGATAACCATCGGCGGGCAGGGGTTCATACTGGCATGGAGGATAATGTCCATAACCGCTTTCTTCACGCCTTCCACACCATCAGCCGGTACCAGCATCTTGACACCGGATTTGTTCTCGGAACCAAAGCCCTTCGGTGCCACGGTAATCTTGAGCTTGTCACCTGCTACGATTTTCGTGTAGATGACGCCCGGCGTGTTATCCTTGGTATTCACACGATTGAACAGCGGCTCGCCGACCACGGACTTACGCAAGTAGCCTTCGGTATAGCCCTTGGAAATGCCGGCATTGACTGCATCTTCCAACAGGCCGCCCGTAATGTGCAGGTCCTGGCCAACTTCAAGGAAGACAATCGTCATGCCAGTATCCTGGCAGTAAGGACGATCTTCAGC
This sequence comes from Pseudoselenomonas ruminantium, assembly GCF_900104055.1. Lineage (GTDB taxonomy): Bacteria > Bacillota > Negativicutes > Selenomonadales > Selenomonadaceae > Selenomonas_A > Selenomonas_A ruminantium_C. Next base: position 21,493 of record NZ_FNJQ01000010.1, on the reverse strand, counting down.
CTTAGCGATTTCCGCATTGCGGATAATCTGGTCGAGGACATTCTGACCTACCGGAGAAGTTTCCGTCTCCCGCGCCTTCTTCATGGCGTTGTAGACGTCATCCGGAAGGTAATAGGCCGCTTCTTTGCACATCTGTGCTACGGTTTCCGTGATTTGTTTTGCGTCGATTTCTCGCAAAGTAATCCCTCCCATAAATACACTTTATCACACATCAGCAGGCACATAATAACACATTTCCTATTGATTTTCAAGCATTCGTATGATGCCCGCAAACCGCGAAAATAGTGAATCCAATTCACTTTTCTGCATCTTAGTTACCTCTTCGCGTGATTACTATCACATCAATATTTATATTAGATATTCGCAAAAAAAATCCTGCTAAAAGCAGGACTTTTTTTAAAAAATTTATAGATTTTTTCTATTTGATAATTATTATACAATAGATAATAATTATATCCTTAACAGTTTTACACGAGGGGATTTATCTACTTCCAGATTCATCACCATGAATGAACCATTGCGCGCATCCCGTGGACGGGATATACTGCCGGGATTCAAGATCCGTACATCATCCAGCAATGTATCCACCGCTATATGGGTGTGGCCATAGACGGCAATATCTGCCCCCACATCGACGGCAGCCTGTGCCAGATTATGAAGGCCAAAGCCCACGCCAAAGAGATGGCCGTGCGTCAGGAAAATGGTATGACCAGCAATATCCGCCGTCTCATAATCCGGCAGGCGGCCGCCAGGCCAGTCGTTATTGCCCGCCACTTTGATGACTTCTTTATCTGTCACCATGGCCAGGTAATCGGCATCCATGGCAATATCCCCAGCAAACAGCCAGACTTCCACATCCTGGGCTTCCTTATGCGCCAAAGCCTGATCGATATAACGGTAATCGCCATGGCTGTCGCTCAGAATACCTACCCTCATGCCAGATGTTCCTCCAGCTGCTGCGTGAGCTTGCGCAGGGCACGGCCGCGATGGCTGATGCGGTCCTTCTCCTCAAAGGTCAGTTCCGCCATGGTACGGCCTGCATACTCATTGGTATAGAAATAGGGATCATAACCAAAGCCGTTCTTGCCCCGGGGAATCTTGCGCACGACGCCATCACAGCGGCCATCGGCCCGCAGGATAGTGCCATCCGTATCGATAAAGCACAGGGAGCAGCGATAATCGGCCGGCGATTCTTCCACATCGGCAATGCAGAGTTCTTCGAGCATCTTCTGATTGTTGGCCCAGTCCTCGGCGTTATAGCCGGCAAAACGGGAGGAATACACCCCCGGACGGCCCCCGAGCACCGCGACTTCCAAACCGGAATCATCGGCCAGACAGGCACACCCCGTCTTTTCCATATAGAAGCGGGCCTTGATGGCGGCATTATCCGCAAAGGTTCCCCCATCCTCAATGGCATTGGGCAAATCCCCAAACTCCGACAGAGCCACCACTTCCACGGGCAGATGCGCAAAAGCGTCTTTCATTTCCCGAACTTTGCCCGCATTCTTCGTGGCAATGACAATCTTCTTCATAAAATAACTCCCCTAATATCAACCTTCGCGGCCTACCAGCCAGACCAGCTGACCGCCTAAAACATCCTTCTGATAGGAAATCAACTCGCGGCAGCCCTTCTCCCCTAATGCGAGCAGCCGCGTGAGCTCCTGATGGTCAAAGGGCCGGCCCTCGCCGGTGCCCTGCACCTCGACGAACTTGCCAAAGCCCGTCATCACCACATTCATATCCACCATGGCCGTAGAATCTTCCTCATAACATAGATCAAGGATTGGCTCATCCTCCTTGTTGATGCCCACGCTGATAGCCGCCAAAAAATCCTTGACAGGAAAGATATTCCCCTTCTGATAGAAGCTCGCACAGGCTTCCACCAAAGCCACAAAGGCACCGGTAATAGCCGCTGTGCGCGTGCCGCCATCGGCCTGGATCACATCGCAGTCAATCATGATGGTGCGCTCGCCCAAGGCCTTGGTGTCCACCACGGAGCGTAGGGAACGGCCAATCAGGCGCTCAATTTCCTGAGTACGCCCGGTCTGCTTGCCCTTGACGGCTTCCCGCTGGGTGCGCGTGCCTGTAGCGCTGGGCAGCAGGGAATACTCCGCCGTAATCCAGCCCTCGCCTGTCCCCTTGAGGAAGAACGGCACCCGCTCTTCCACGGTAGCGGCACAGATGACCTTGGTATTGCCCATCTCAATCAGTACCGAACCGGCCGGATACTTCTGGAACTTGCGGTGGATCTTATAGGGTCGCAAAGCGTCCGCAGCGCGGTGTCTGAAACGCTCCATGCAATCACTCCTTTTTTAAAAGCCTCCCCTGTGGGGAGGCTTTTATCACCACTTATTTGCTTTCCTGATACTGCTTGTAATTCTTGATAATGCAGATTGGCGTCTTCTGAGAAGCGTTGCCGAAGGGGTTATCAATCAGGAGCTTGCGGGCGATCTCGCCGTCCGTGCCCTCGGTGATGCCCACCACGCGGCTGCGCTTAAGGTCATTTACGTCGGCAATCATGGCGCCAAAGCAGCCCAGACGTTCCTTGATGCGCTTCACGACTTCATACGGTTCACCCGGTCCGTAGACAATGCATTTGTCAAACGGCGGCATCGTACCCGTGACGTCATCGATCATAGCAGTTTCCTTGCCGCCCCAGACATAGAACATACCAGATTTGCCAAAGAGCTTAGCCACGGAACCGGCCAGCAGGGCAAAGGCTACACGCCATTTGCCTTCCACGTCCATCAGAGACTGCATGCCATGCGGCGAAGCCAGAGAGCCGTAGTCCGGGATAAAGCGGCAGCAGAACTTGGCCAGCTTGGAGATCTTCAAATCCTCCGGGCGCACAAAGCGGCCCTGAGTGATGGCAACTACGGACTCTGCGCAGCAGAGCAGGTCGTTCTCACCGATCTTATCTTTCGTGTAATGCTCAATGGCATCCACAATATCGTCTTTTTCCGTCAGGATGCGCGTCGGCACCGGAATAAGTTTCATTTCGTCTTGCATGTCAGTGCCTCCTTAGTCCTTGACCAGCGTTACGCCAGCCAGTTTTGCAATCTCATCTGCCGTAATCTCGATACGCAGCTTGTTGTAATGCTGCACAGCGCGGCCCGTCTCCTGCCAGATGAAGTCAACCGGCAGGTCAACCATATGGGACAGTGCTTCCTCCAGGCTCATGCCCTTGCGCGGCGTCAGCTTGATTTTCGCAAAGAGGTTCAGGCTGTCCAAACCGCCCTTGTAACCCTTCTTCTGGATGATTACGGCCTCGAAGTAATCGTCCTCACGGACTTCGCCTTCGCGTTCAGCCTTGGGGCACACTTCAATGCCGTCATACTGCTCATAGGGCAGCTGGCTGCGGCAGATAGCATCCATAATGGTGGCACACTGTTTGCCTTCATTATAGAAGCGCAGCTTCTTTACCAGCACGAGGCTGTTTTCGTCCTTGCTTTCGAGCTCAACCGGAGCGCTGGCATCCACGCGGATGTCCTCCGTACCCAGATAAGCCAAAAAGAGTCTGGTCACACAGATCAAAATCAGGATGACCAATAACACTATGGTTAAAAATTCCACAATAATTCCTCCCTAGAATCCCTGCTTATTTTGCTTTATTCTGCGCCTCTGCAACAGCCTTTTCCTTTTCCATAGCTGCCTGCAGACGCGTATAATACTTTTCCGACAGGCGGGCGATATGACCCGTCTCTTTGCTGGTGTAGACGTTCTGGGACTTGCCCGTCACCAGCACTTCCCCCGTCTCCTTGCGCAGGATGCGGTATTTGAAGCACATCTTCGCTTTAGTCAGTGCCGTGGCCGTGGTCTCAATGATGAGGTTGTCATCGAACTTGCCCGGCGAAACGTATTTGGCACTGATATCCGTAATGGGGAACACATAGCCATCGTCCATCATTTCCGTCAGCGTGATGCCAATCTCCCTAAGGTACGCCACACGGCCAATTTCAAACCAACGGATATAATTGGCATGGTGTACCACGGCCATGGCATCGGTGTCATAGAAATTTACATGATGTTCGATATTTACTGGCATATTGCGTCCCCCTTAACACTTTAGGCACATTGTATAGACTAGAACAAAAGCACTGCAAAGTCAAGTTAAATTCGGTACATCTTTTCGAGCCGGCCCAGGCATTTCTGCAAGCGCTCTAACTCCATCAGATCCGTGACCTTGCGGCCCGAGTAGAAATACTCCACCTGCTGAGGATTGTTCTCCAACAGGTTGCGTTCCTTCAGACGGCGGATCAGTTCATTGACCGTGCCTTCATTGCCGTCTACAAAGGCAACATTTTCCGGCAGCAGTGTCCGCAGCGTGTCCTTGAAATAGTTGAAATGGGTGCAGCCCAAAACCAGCGAAGAATACTCCTTCAGGTCAAAGGGAGCCAGCTGCTCCCGAAGGTAATCCGTCACTGCCGGGGAATTGAATTCCTGCCGCTCGGCAAAGGTCACAAGCTCCGGCAGGGCTAACCGATCCACGAGATGGTCCTTATCGACTTTCTCAATCAGCAATTCCATCTTGCGCCCCTTGACGGTAATGGGCGTAGCCGTCACGAGCACCCGATGCGTACCATCCAGGTCCAGCGCCTTTTTCGCCGCCGGCTCCATGCCGATGATGGGCATGTCATAGCGGCGGCGCATCTCAGCCACGGCCACGGAGGTTGCCGTATTGCAGGCCACCACGATGGCCTTCACATCCTGTTTCAATAAGAAGTCAAAGGCCTCGCCCACAAACTTCTGCACTTCTGCTGTGGATTTCGTGCCATAGGGCACATGGTCTTCATCAGCATAGAACACAAACTGCTCATGGGGCAGAACCTTCATGGCATGATGGAGAACAGACAGCCCCCCCATGCCGGAATCAAAAAAGGCAATTTTCAACGCCCTCAACTCCTGAAAATCTAATTTTGCAAACAAATGCTAGTATAACGCAATTGACCGCTTTTGACAAGGCAAAGAAAAAGCCAGCCGCCCGCAGGCAGCTGGTTTGCAAAAACTTTATTGATCCAGAGATTTCACCTTGGACGAAATCACCGCCATGGCAATGCACAGGCAGACAAGCGCTGTGCCCAGGCCCAACCAGCCATTGCCGGTCAAACCGTCCACCACATAGCCAGCCAACGAACAGCCTGCCACGGTCATGACATAGGGCAGCTGAGTGCTCACATGGTCAAGATGGTCACACTGTGCGCCCGCCGATGCCAGGATCGTCGTATCGGAAATCGGCGAAGCATGGTCGCCGCCTACGGCACCGGAAAGAATAGCCGCCACGCAGATGGTCAGCATCTGCGGATCGCCGCCTACAACTGCTACGGCAATCGGGATCAGGATACCGAAGGTCCCCCAGCTCGTACCGGTAGCGAATGCCAGGCCGATGGCCACGAGGAAGAAGATTGGCGGCAGCAGCATGATGAGGGCCGCATTGGCACTGACGATGCCGCCGACGAAACCGCCCAGGTTCAGGTATTTGTCACTGCAGATACCGGAGAGCGTCCAGGCCAGGCACAGGATGAAGATAGCCGGCGTCATGGCCTTGAAGCCCCAGCCGAAACTGTCGCAGAAGGCATTGAAAGAGATGACCTTGCGTGGCAGGTACAGAAGGCCGGTAAACACAAAAGCAATGAAGGAACCCAGCACCAGAGACTTGGAAGAATCACAATCCGCAAAGGCGTTTGCGATCGTCTTGCCCTCATGGATACCGCCAGTATAGAGCATGCCATAGACACAGGCCGCAATCAGCACCAGGAGCGGCAGGATCAGGTCGATGATCTTGCCATTGCCCTGCTCATCCTTATGGACCTCACCATTGCCCTGGTATTCCTTCGGAATCTCAAAATTCTTGTTGCTGCGCTGCACATCATGGGCCATCGGGCCGAAATCCTTGCCCGTCCAGATGATGAAGAACAGGAACACGAGCGTCAGCCACGCATAGAGATTGAACGGAATCGTCTGGATAAAGAGTCCGAACCCATCGATATCCGAGCCTTCCGGCAGGGACGAGCCCACGGCGGCCGCCCAGCTCGACACCGGTGCGATGATACAGATAGGTGCAGCCATGGCATCGATGATATAAGCCAGCTTCGCCCGGGAAATCCGGAACTTATCCGTCACCGGACGCATGACCGTACCAACGGTCAGGCAGTTAAAATAGTCATCGATGAAGATCACGAGGCCTAAGAGCGCCGTGATCAAAGAAGCCTGACGGCGTCCCTTGATGGTCCGCGCCGCCCACTCACCATAGGCGCTCGTCGCACCGCTGCGGGTGATTGCCGCGACCAGGATGCCTAAGATTACCAAAAATACCAAGATGTTGACGTTGCCGCCCACCTTGTCCGCCATAACCTTGAACATGGTCAAGGTAGATTCCAGGAAGTTGCCCCCGGTAAAGAGCATGGCACCCGAGAAGATGCCGATGATCAGGGACATGTAGACTTCCTTTGTCCACAAAGCCAGTACAATGGTGATGATTGGCGGCAGGATGGACCAGATTGATTCAGCCATACGCTACCTGCTTTCTGCTATGATTAGCTAATATTTTCCATATAATACACGACCTTAATTGTATAACATTTTTTGCATAGTAGCAAGAGGAATTAAGCATTTTTTGCAAGTTATCATAGAAAAAGACTGTGAACCAGCATACTGCCAATCCACAGTCCCTCAAGCATATTTTATTCTACTGTGATCTCCTGCTCCGATGCATGATCAGCCTGCATGCCACTGACCGAATAGAACTCCTTTAAACCTACCTCAATGCCATTTTAGCACAAGATAAAACAGAAAACAACCGCTTAAAAACAAAGAGAGCTGATGACATTCCCCAAGTCTCTGACAAAATTGTCTATAGCGAGGGAACTATCACCAACCCTTCCGGTTCAAGGATTTCTTCTTGCTATTGATCCGATGGAAGTCATGCCATCGATGGTCTTGATCCCCTTACCATTTTGGTAGGATAGATCGGAAACCAGCACCTGACGTATGTAATGCTTACTTGCCTTCCCACCCGCAAAGGTGAAATAGCTGCTGGCAGAATGGATAACCAATGGCGTGCCCTGCGCATCACGTCCCAGATAAAGCATCACATGACCAGGCTTGAAAAGGAGTGCTCCCACCGGTGCTTCCCCTACTTTGCCATAACGATCAGCAGTAGCCAGCCCAGCCAAAGATACCGAATTATTCATCGCCAATTCCTGCTGATCGGCATCACGCGGAAGCAGGATTCCCATGGAGCGGTAAACATCCTGGACGAATGCAGAGCAGTCAACACTTTCCTCCATGCCACCCCAACCGTAGACGTCCCCCCGGAACTTCAGGGACTGACGTACGAAATTATTGGGCGTGCAGGGAAGATAGCCCGGATTTACCGTATCATCCTTCTTTATCGGGACTGTCACCTCCGACAGCCGGCCATTCACAGAAACAGGAAGTATTGCCTTATAAGCGCTGCCCCGGGCTGCAGAAGATTTCAACGGAATGATGCTTCCCATCTGGAAAAGAACGTCCCGACTGCCATTCACATGAACCTTTTTCTTATGATCTACGACGACGAGGAAATTCTTAGGCGAAACATATTTTTTCCAGGTTGACTTATCGGCGAAACCAATGTCTTTCCGATTCACCCAGCCTTTGTAATACCGTCCTACAACAAAGGCAAACTGCCTGTCCCTGCTTTCATGCATCACCAGTACAGGCTCACAGGGATCTATAGCTGTCCCCTGCAGGTCATCGTAATGCTGGAAGGATGCATCATCGAAGTAATATTTTGCAGTTGGCAGCAGCCTCATATCCGAACGTTGGGTAATCACACCATAGCGGATATCCGTCCTGACCGGAATCTTATCCAGATTACAGTTATCCTTGTCCAGGTCGTAATCCGCTTGCCTGATCAGCTTGCCGCCTTTGTCATAATGTTCCCCCGGCTCAGCTTCTTCACGGAAATCCTGCTGCGCATCCAAAATCATCTCTTTCAATACGGTACCATCCACCGTTTTGGGGTAATGCTCAAGATCTGTCAGACTCACAGATTTTGTACGCATCTCCTGATTGGCGGCAACAATCTCCGCCTGTGTCAGGCACTCCGTATCACCTTTTTGGTTTTTCTTCACCCAATAATCTGCTGTAGCTCTTTCATCTTTTATGGCCAGCGAATCTGCGGACGATTTCTTCGCGTTCAGATATTCTTCCAGTGTCAGCCCCTTACTGCTGATTTCCTGGGCAATCTCCTGCCCCACATAACGAAAATGCCAAGGTTCATAGCTATAACCGGTGATATTCTCTTTTCCCGGCATATAGCGTAGGATAAAACCATGTTTCGCAAGCAACGGATGGATTTTGGCAAAGATTTCCTTCTGTGCAATCATCTCGTCGTTATCATCAATCACCTTGCCGTCCACCACCAGGCAAATATCCACTGCCAATCCCGTATGGTGCTCGGAATAGCCAGGAACGGCTACATACTGCCGGACATAATCTGCCCCGTATTTTTCGGTGAATTCCTTGACAATTTCCTGTTGCCGGGCAACACTCCGATAAATGGAATCCAGTTCAATCTGTATGCCCTGTTTCAACAATTCATCACGAAGCTCTACAAAATGTGCATAGGTATCCCGCTCAATCTGGAACTCACGCCCCATGGAATTTTTTGCAATTACCAGCGGAACATTCGCCTCATAGTCATCCGGAAGTTTATGGTTTTTATTGACCAGAACCAGATAATCGATACCCTTTGCCTGTTCCGATGCTGCTTCTGCTATCTGTGGTACGACAGGCAGCGGCGTATATGCTGGCAGAATCGGTGCCAACGCACAGACCGATAACATGGCAATAATACTCTTTTTCTTCGTATTGAACAAATCCATTCTTCTCAACATCCTCCAAAATCAAAAACATAAACAATATCCAGCAACGTATTGTCACAATCGGAAACTGGTTGTTTTCCCTAAAATCCGCTTGCCGCAGACATTATAATGTATATAATTCGCTATCCCTCCTTAAAGTCCTGCTTCATTTGTCTCAACATGCTAAAACGCCCGCGGGCCAATGATTTTCGTCTGCCTCGCCAGCTTTGTCTATAGCGAAAGAAAACAATCATCACCCCACGGGCGTTCTCTGTATTCAGATGTAACGATATCTTACTGTGCCATCGCACTGAACGCATCGGCCAATTCACCGAATTCTGCCAACGTCAGCGTTTCTCCTCGACGAGTTGGATCTATTCCGGCTCGTTCCATAGCATCGCGAACCTGTTCTTTGGGCAGGCCGCCGCCTTTCAGGGCATTGGCGAGCGTCTTGCGGCGCTGGCCGAAGGCAGCTTTGACCACGCGGAAGAACATCTTTTCATCCACTACTTCAACAGCAGGCGTCTCCCGCACCTTGCAGGCGATAACGACGCTGTCCACTTCCGGAGCCGGAATAAAGCTTCTCGGCGGTACATCCAGCACAATTTCCGGCTCCGTGTAATACTGCACGGCCACCGACAGGGCACCGTAATCCTTGCCGCCAGGTTTTGCCACCATGCGCAGGGCGACTTCCTTCTGCACCATGGTCACCATATGGGTGATGGGCAGATGGCGTTCCAGAAGAGCCATCAGAATCGGCGTCGTGATATAGTAGGGCAGGTTTGCTGCCACCTTGAAGGGCGCATCGCCCATGATTTCGGGGATATTGACCTTGAGGATATCCCCGGGCACGATGCGGACATTATCATAGCCTTTGAGGGTTTCAGCCAGCACTGCGGGCAGTTTCTTATCGAGTTCCACCGCCGTCACATCGGCACCAGCTTCAGCCAGGCCCTGCGTCAGCGTGCCGATACCCGGGCCGATTTCCAGTACTCTATCGCCTTCTTCAATCTCGGCTGCATCCACAATGCCCTGCACGATGCTGGCATCGATCAGGAAGTTCTGGCCCAGTTTCTTGCTCATGCGCAGGCCGAAGGCCTTCAGGATATGCATGGTCACTTCCCGGTTGGCAATCTTCGGCTGTATCGCTTTTTCACTCATTTCGCATCCTCCGCTTCTTCTGCATTCAATTCGGCTACAGCCCGCGCAAATTCTTCCCGCGTCACACCATAATGATTGAGACGCTTCAAAAAAGTCTTGGCATTGGCAAAGCCCAGACCTAACTTCGCACCCAGTTTAGCCCGACGGCTGGCGGCGGTACTCGCCCCAGACAGGTCATTGATAATAAGGTCTGCCCCACTGAAATTGTTGGTTGGCTCCCAGTCCATCGTACGGACTTTTTCCAAAGCCTTGCGGATGGCATCCGGCTTGGCCTGTTCAATGCCGATATCGTCATTGTCTGTGGCATCTTCCACGGGCACAAAGGCATGCTTGGCATTCGGGAACCGTTTGGTCAGATAAGAGCGAATCCGCTCCCCGGCCGAATCCGGATCGGTCAGGATGATGATGCCGCGTTTCTTATAGGCCTGCTCGATGTTCTTGAGGGCCTGTTTTTTCAGATTGAATCCTTCGGTGATGATGCAGTCGGCCTCTACGGCCTTGTCGATGGCCACAACGTCCATCTTGCCTTCTACCACCAGAACTTCCTTTATCATGGTAACTCCTTACTTCTTCAACAATGCTTCCACAATCGCATATACATCCGTGTGGATAGCTTCGATGCTGCGGGGATATTCCCCCTCGTTGCAGATAACTTTATCCCATTCATACTTGGCCGCCAGCTCCAGATAAGCCGCATGGCAGCGGTGCAGATAGTCCGTATCCCGCTCATGGATGTCCTTCTTCGTGGCGGTTTCCTCGGCGCGGGCGGCAATCAGCTTATCGGCCACCTCCGGTGCCATATCGAGGAAAATCACCTTGTCGGGCACTGGCAGTCCCATCTTGCCGAATTCAAAGTCCCAAAGCCAGTCCAAAAAGGCTTCGCGTTCTGCCTTATCCGTAAGCTTGACCGCCTGATGCACCATATTGCTCGTGGTATAGCGGTCCGCTAGGATGATATCCCCGGCTTCATAGTAATCGCGCCATTTGCGCTGATAGGAGGCAAAACGGTCAACGGCAAAGAACGTCGATGCTGCATAAGCATTGACATCCGCGGCCTTATCGCCAAACGCCCCGCCCAGATACATGCGCACGAGTGCTGAGGAATCATCAGCATAATCCGGGAACTCAATACGATGTACCCGATGTCCGTCCGCCTTCAGATGGTCATACAGCGCCTTGGTCTGGGTGGCCTTGCCACTGCCGTCCCCGGCTTCGATTATAATCAGTTTGCCTTTCATCAGTTCTCCCTCACGATCTGGATGGTTGCCAGTGTTGTATCGGCAGGGCCTACGACTTTAAGTCCCAGCCGCTGCATGGTTCGTATATAGAAAAGTGACTCCGGTTCAATGCGGTCGCCCGGTGCCAGAATGGGAATACCCGGCGGATAGAACATGATCTGTTCCGCGGCTGTCAAGCCTTCCGCATCCTCAAAATCCACCGTCTCCCGTCCCGCAAAGAAGGCTTCCCGCGGGCTAATGCCTCCTGCCGGAACCGGCGGCACCTCTACTGGCAGTGTCAGTTCCTTCGCCCCGGCGAATTTTGCCGCCAAGCCCTGCAATGCCTTGACCAGGATCGCTGCCTGTGCTTCCGTATCAGCATAGGAGATGATAAACAGCAGATTATAGGCATCGGACAGCTCACATTGTATCTTGTACTCGTGGCGCAGGATGGACTCCGCCTGCACGCCCGTAATGCCCAGCCCGCGGACACTGACCGTGACCTTGGTCAGGTCGAGGCCTTCGCTGTCCGGCAAATCATCTGCCCCAAAGCTCCATAGCCCCGGAATCCCGTTGACGGCCTGACGCAATTTTTCGGCCAGCTCCACGGCCCGTCCCACCAGTTCTTCGCCCTGTTCTGCCATCTGCAGACGGGCGATATCGAGGGAAGCCAATAGAAGCTGATTGGGGCTTGTGGACTGCAGCAGGCTTGCCGCAGAGCGCACGCGCTCCAGGTCCACGCGGCCTTTCCGCGCCAGTAATATGGAAGTCTGCGTCATCGAACCCAATATCTTATGCGTACTCTGCGCCGCCATATCCGCCCCGGCGTCGAGAGCCTGCAGGGGAAGCCGGCTGCTGAATTTCAGATGCGGGCCATGCGCTTCATCCACCAATAACAGCATATTGCGGCTATGAACGAAATCTGCGACCTTGCGCAAATCAATGGTCACGCCATAATAGGTGGGATAGACCAAAATCAGCGCTTTGGCCTCGGGATGCGCCTCGGCCGCCGCCACGATATCCTCATATTCCAGCCCCATGGGAATGCCCAATTTCTGATCAATGCGGGGCTGGATAAAGACGGGGCTTACGCCCGTAAGTATCAGCCCGCCAATCATGGAACGATGGGCATTTCTCGGCACGAGCACCGTATCACCGGGCTGCAGCGTACCCATGATCATCGCATGGATGGCCCCACTCGTGCCATTTATCATGAAATAAGCGGCATCGGCTCCATAGAGCTCTGCCGCAAGGTCCTGGGCTTCTTTTATGCACATGGTGGGCTCGTGGAGGTCATCGAGTTCCTCCATCAGGGAAACTTCCTCCTGCAAGCCCAACGGGGTAATCAGTTCCTGCAGGAGCTTATGTGCGCCCAGCCCCTGCTTATGCCCCGGCGTATGAAAAGCGAGAGCGCCGTCTCCCGCGTAGGCTTTCATAGCCTCCGCCACCGGCGCTCGCAATTGATCCTTCAACTCTGTCATTTACCTCTGCCCTTCTTATTGGGCGTATTAACCACCTTTACATCTTTGGTATTCTGCTGCGACTCACGATTCGGCACCCGCAAATGCACCCGGGTTCCCTCGCCAACCGCCGAAGTTATGGCCAGCTCTGCACCAATGATCTTGGCGCGCTCCCGCATTCCCATCAGGCCAAAGTGATGATGCACTCCTGCCGCATCCTCTGCGGCAGGCTCACCATCCTCTTCGTCCGTCACTTCCGCCCTGGCCTCGGGATCAAAACCCTTGCCGTTATCCTCGATCAAGACTGACACTGCCACCGGCGAAAATAACAGGCGCACCCTGGCTGCCTCTGTTTCCGCATGATGTTTGATATTGTTGAGTGCTTCCTGGACAATACGGAAAATGGCAATTTCTACGTGTTTGGGCAATTCATACACCGTGCCATCCACGGAAAAATCAATTGCCAAAATTCCCCGGGAGGCCATACGCCCAATCAGCTGATTGAGTGCCGCCACCAAGCCCAAGTCATCCAAGGCCATAGGACGCATATCAAAGATGACTTCCCGCACACTGCCCAGACAATCCCGCATCTGCTGCCGCAGTTCCTGCAGGGTACGCTTGGCTTCGTCCGGATCATAATCCACCAGTTTTTCCGCAATTGATGCCTGGAATATCAGGTTAGCCAGATCTTGTGCCGGACCATCATGCATTTCCCGTGAAATGCGGTAGCGCTCCTCTTCCTGTGCCTTGATGATCCGAGCCCCGATGAATTTTTCCTTCTGTACCGCCTCGATTTTCCAGATAACGCCATTGACCTGCGTGCTGAGATAGGAAAGTACCGAACCCACGGCCAACGCCAGATGTTCAGCCTGCGCCAGCATGGTCTGCAGATTGCGCAGACGAACCTCCAGCTTATCACGCTGCGCCCGCAGGTTCGCTTCCTTCTCCCGTTCTACCCCCAAAGAAACCTGCACGTTCTTTACCGCTTCATAGCTTTCCCGCACCTTTTCTTCGGAGTAATCCTGAAAATTGCTGCTGACTTTGACCAGTTTCTGCTTTTCCTGCTGTTCCTTTTTCGCCAGCTCGTCCACCCGTTCAATGGTCTGCCGTGCCTGCTCTTTTAAATCCGCCAGCAGTTTGCGGCTGCTCTCAACCTCTGAACGGGCCGTCTCGTAGATTTCAAATATCTGTGATTTATTGCTTTCAATAGTGCTGATCGTATTGTTTAATATCTTCTTCAGGGACTGTGCCTGCAGCCCGCCCAATTCGGGGGGGAGGCTCCCGCTATGCTGGTCTGCCATATTGGCCTCCTTGACGCCGCTGTACCTTGGGATCTACGAGAAATTATTTTTTGCGCTTGCTGAAATAACGGATCACCAGCAGACCTAAAAGGCCGCCAGCCAGGATATATAAGTCCGTCGGCTTGAACAGCGCATCCATACCATTCTCCTGCAGTTTGGTGAAAATTGCTGCCACCACCAAGAGTACAACCAATATATTTGTAATGAGCTTACTATGAGCTTTAATGAATTCTATTGTCTCCACCCTCTAATTCCTTATTATACAATCCTACACTTTAAATTATACTAAAAAACAGCTACAGGTCAAGAGTTCATTGCCTGCGCCCTTGCTTTTCTCTTAAAATACCATTAAAATAGAATGGTGTATTATATATCCATTAATCGAAAGGTGATACGAAATGAGCATTTTTTCGCGTTTTCTGCCCAAGCGTAAGCCGGTAGAGATCAAAAACAATATTCCCAAAGAAAAGGAAAACATCAAAAAGACCTTCGGCATCTACTGCCATGGTCATCACGATACGAAAGGCGACAAACTCTGCCCAAAATGCACAGCCCTGCTCGCGACGGTCATGACCAAGATGAACCGCTGCCCCTACGGCATCACGAAACCCATCTGTGACCGCTGTGACCGCGCTGCTATGTGCTTTGGTGCCAAACAGGCCCAGGAATTCATGACCATCATGAACGGCACCCAGAAGCGCATGTTCCTGTCCCATCCCATGATGGCAATCAAACACAAGCTGGCCAGCATGGGCGTCGATTACGCCAAGTATCAGCAGGCCAAGAAAATCGACGATAAGGTCAAGGCCAAGGAAGAAGCCGCCAAAAAACGCGCCAAAGAACGCAAAGAAAAGAAATAATGAAGACAAAAATCGCCAGAGCACCAGGCTCTGGCGATTTTTTATTTCACTAAACGCAATTTCGGCTTTGCCGCCTGCGTTTTTTCCTCAGGTGTATCTTTCTTCCGATCTTTCCCATGGTCACAGATATTCATGAGCATCCCCATGGCCATCATCGTGACCATCAGCGACGAACCGCCGTAACTGATAAAGGGCAGCGGCACGCCGACTACGGGCAGGATGCCGCCTACCATCATAATATTGGCCACGGCCTGGCCAGCAATCAGCACCATAATGCCCATCGCCAGTATCTGGCCGTATTCATCCGGCGCCCGGTTGGCAATGCGCACGCAGAACAGCACCAGCATGGTCAGCAGCAGGAACACCAGCAGGTTTCCCATATAGCCATGTTCCTGGCTGAAAATCGCGAAAGCAAAGTCCGTGTGGGCTTCGGGCAGATAGGCGTATTTGCTGACGCCTTCTCCCAGCCCCATGCCCCAAAAACCACCGGAACCAATGGTGGACAGAGACTGCACCGTCTGATACCCCATGCCCTGCGCATCAGCCCAGGGATCAAACCAGACTTTCAGACGGGCCATGCGATAGGGCTGGATATTGACCGCCGCCACCACGATCATAACGACTGCGCCCAACAGGCCAAGCACATACTTAGGCGACATTCCCGCCACCACGGCCATGATCAGGGGAACGCCCAGAACAATAGCCGCCGTCCCCATATCCGGCTCCAACTCGATGAGAATAGCCATCAACAGGATAAGACCATACTGGGGATTTATGACGTTCCACAAGGAATCCGCCTTACCTCTCTTTATCCGCGCCACCAGCGTGGATGAGGCCAGCATCAGCGATATCAGCTTGGCCAATTCCGCCGGCTGGACACCAAAGAGCCAGCGCCGGGCACCATTCACTTCCGTACCGATAGAAGGAATCAGCACCCCCACCAGCGCCAGGAATGTGCCCAGGATCACCCAGAACATCAGGCCGCGCAGGGATTGCCAGCGCCGGTAGTTGATTTTCCGAAAGGCAAAGAACAATATGACGCCGCCCACCATAACCATCAGATGGCGCGTCAGGAAATGATAAGGATCATTGTAATCCGTGGTGCCTAGTACAAAGCTGGAACTGAAGACATTGATGGTGCCGAGAACCATCAGCACCACCATGATGACGAGAATGGGCTCGGCATCGTTATTCCATAACTTCTTCCGAATCCGCACGAAAAAGCCTCCTTGTATTGGTGCTTATGCGAAGATTACCTCGCAGCGGTTGATTTTTTCGCCGAAGCCACTGAACTTCCGTTCATACTCCGTCATGATATTGTCCGGGCGGTTTTCCGCATGAAGGTCAAAGGACACATCCTGCACCTTGAGACCGGCTTCCTCGAACTGCTCCAGAGAAAAATCAAAGAGCGGACGATTATCCGTTTTGAAATGCAGTTCACCGGGTTTCTTGAGCAGACGGCGATACTTTTCCAAAAAGCCCACATGCGTCAGCCGGCGTTTCGCATGACGCTTCTTCGGCCAGGGATCGCAGAAGTTCACGTAGAAGCGGTCAACTTCACCCTCACCAAAGATATTTTCAATATTGTTGATATCAAAGACCAGCAGGCGCACATTCTTAAGTTCCTTTTCCGCGACCTTCTTGGCAGCAGAATAAAGCACATCCTGCTGCGCCTCGATGCCGATATAGTTGATATCGGGATTGCGCTCTGCCAGCTGGGTGATGAAATCGCCCTTGCCCGTGCCCAGCTCCACATGCAGCGGAGCCTTGCGGCCAAAGATCTCACTCCAATGGCCCTTTCTTTCCTCACCGATTTCCTGCTCCTTGCTCACCACAAAGTCATCAAATTCATGGATGGCTTCATCCACCCAGGGTTTTCTCCGTAAACGCACTTGCTTTTCTCCTTACTTTCCTGTTTCCTTACTTCTTATCCAATCCATACTTCTTCAGATAACGATAGAGGGTTACGCGGCTGACATTCAAGAGGTTGGCCAGCCGGCTGACATTGCCCCCCGCTGCCTGCCAGGCCTTCACGAACACTTCCCGGTCTTCCTTCCATTTGTTATCCGGCTTCACATCGCCCATCAGGCTGATGTCATTGGGGTTGATCACATCTTCCGTCGTGTTGAAGAAGGCATACTCCAGCACGCTCTGCAACTGCTTGATATTGCCCGGCCAGTCGTAATTCTTCAGCACCTCTTCCGTTTCCGGCAGGATCTTTTTAATCTGCATCTGATGCTGCTCTGCCAGTTCACTGATGATATGGGCTGCCAGTTTCGGGATATCCTCCCTGCGGCTGCGTAGAGCCGGCACACGGATCACGCTCTTGGACAGTGCCTCATAGAGATCGCGGTCAAAAAGATCGCGCTCTGTCAGGCGTTTCAGATCGCTGTCACAGGCAGCAATGATGCGCACATCAATGCTGCGCTCCACCTGCTCGCCGACACGGCAGGCCTTGCCTGTCTTCAGGGCTTCGGCCAGTGTCTTGGCGATATTCTTCGGCATCTTTTCAATCTCATCGAGGAACAGCGTACCGCCGGAAGCCAGTTCCAGACGGCCCTGATGGCTGACCTCGGAATTGAGCACGACACCGAAGAGTTCCTGCTCGAGAAGTTCCGGCGTCGTATCGCCGCAGCGCAGGGTGATCAGCGGACCGGCTGCCCGGCCGCTGGCCTGATGGATGCCATGGGCCATACGCTGCTTGCCCGTACCGGCTTCGCCCTGAATCAGTACATGATGCTTGTTCTTGGCCGTGCGCTCTTCCTTATGCCGCACGCTGGCAAAGGTCGTGCCCTCGCCCACCATGGAGCCCAAGCTGTATTTGGCCGTATAGCCAGCGGCATGGGCAACCAGAGTGCGCAGATCCTCAATCGGCATGGACACAACGACCACACTCTGCACAGCCTGATCTTCGTCACGCTCCAGTGGCACCACCGTCGTGATATCCTCATAGGTCTTGGCCGGCGTGATCCAGGTTACCTCCTTATTATAGGAAGGGATTCCCCGGAAGCCTTTGTAGATTGGCGTATGCTGATAGTTCATGATCACATCGTTGAGGTTGGAAGCGCTGCGGCGCGTGCCCGCTTCGCGCTTGGCTCCGATGCCTTCCAGACGGGTATGACCGAGGCGGTTGGCATAGGCCACTTCACCGCCGGGCAGCACATGATAGACCGCAAACGGCGTAGCATCGAGAATTGCCTCATCGGCTTTGATGCGGATGGCTTCACTCAGGTGACGCTCCAATGCCTTGCGCATGGTGAAGAGCAGCGAGATGACGGCATCCTGCGGCATGGCCACCTGTTCCATGGACACCAGCGTGATGATGTAGGTCAGCTCACCAGCTACGATTACCGGTGCCGAGCAGGCGTCGCCCAGCTGACATTCCTTCACCCACATCTCCGGGCCGAACATCCAGAACGGTGCCTTGTGCTCCAAAGCCACGCTGATGGAGGAAGTGCCCACCTGATCGATGCCCACATTGGCACCTTCGATTTCGCCCGGCGTCATCTGATAGAACGGCAGGGAATAACTCTTGAGCACTGTGCAGTCTGCATCGATCAATAGGAGGCTCAGGTTGTACTCCTGGAAAAACTCCTTGATGCCATCAGACAGGTCACTCAGATATTCGATTGCATCCGCATGCTTTTCCTGCAAAGCATGGAATTCTTCCTTGGAAATCAGGTGCTTGATCGCCATCTTTTCCTTGCCCACGCCGAATTTCTCACTGGCCTGCCAGGACTCTGCCACCCAAGGATGAACGTTCGGATCCAGTATACCTTCCTGGGCAAATTTTTCGTAATAAGCTTCGAGTTTCGCACGGCTGCGATGCTCTCTAATCATCTTTTGTCCTCCTATATATGCCTTACATAGCGGGCTCAAGCCGCCCGCATCATTTCCGGTCACAAAATTTCGTACCTTACATTTTAACAAGCATATTCACTTACCGCAAGGGCTTAGTGGAAAAAAGTTTACATCTTTTTACGATTTTGCCCAATTTTATGCCTGATTTTTAACTTTTTTCTTTTTTCTGCTTTTTCCACTCCTTTGCAAATTTCGCCTTTGCCTCGGCTTTTTCCTTCATTAAATTATTGTATTCCTTGGGCGCAATATCTTTGAGATAGTCCACGGGGATGCGCTTCCAGGACTCCGGCTTCAGCCGATACATTTCCGCAAAATTCTCTTTGGCCTTCTCCGCATTGCCCAATTCATCATAGATCTGTCCGGCCAGCAGGTAGGAAATGATATTCTTCTTATCTACTTCCTTAGCCCGCTGCAGATCGGACAGTGCTTTGTCCGTGTCCCCCTGCATATGGTAGATATCCGCACGATTCAGATAGGTATAGATATTCTTGCCATTCGTGGCTACCGCCTGATCCGCTTCCTGCAGGGCTCCGGCAAAATCGCCACTCACAGCTTTGGCCCGCGCACTGATGGCCTGACTTTCTGCCAGATCATCGATTTTCCTGCTGGCAAATACCCGCTGCATCTGGAAGTTGGCCTTATCGCCCAGACCATAGTCATTATAGGTATCGGCATTTTCCCGCATTTTTTTAACCGTCTTAGCATCGGCGTTCAAAATATTTTCCCGCAGTTCATAACGCGCCTGTGCCCGCTTCAACTCTGCAGCCCGCATGTTCTTTCTCGCCCCTGTGCCCTGCTCAGCGGCATAGGCCTTCTGCACCAGCTCCTGCAGCTTTTCCCCTGCACTCCGCAGCTCCAAAAATTCCTGCAATCTCTGATTGACGCGCACATCGGCCAGACAGGTCAGCCTGCCATGAGCATCCCGGCGGAAATTCCAGCCATTGATATTATCGTAATCATGGAAAGCCTTGGCTAGTCCCCCAGCCACATAATAGGCATTCTCCGCCGTGTTATCGTAATCGTCACCGGTCCATTCCACTTCCAGCAGCTTTTCCCCATCAATAAGAACATCCTTACGGTTCGCCACCCTCACATGACCGCAACTGTAATCCGTCATCATCTGGGAGAGCTTATCCTCCCGCTGACGGGTTTCCGGATGATCACTGTATGACTCCCGTTCCTGCTTCTTGGGATTGGGGTCCTGATACTCCAGGAAATTCTGCGTCTCATAGGTCAGATAATAGCCCATGCGTGCCATAGCTGCCGCCCCGCCTCCAGGATTGAAGCCCGCACTGGTCATCAGATAAAAACCGCCCGCATCCGCGTCAAGCTCCGTGGGCAAGGTAACATTCTTGGCAATGGAATAATTCACCAGGCCATTGAGCTTGCCCCAGTCCATGGAATTCGTATCCATATTGATCATGCTCATGCCCATAGCCTGTGCCACGGCCTTGGCGTAGTTCTTGGCACTGTGCTGTTCCAACCCATGCGTCATCTCATGGGCAAACACTGCCGCCAGTTCATCCGGATCAAGATTGAGCCCCCGCACCAATGCCCGATTGATACTGATGTAATTCGTCGGATAGCAGGCCGCATTGAAATCCTTGCTGTCCGTCACCGCCCAGACAAAAGGCAGGGAATTCGTGCGCAGCACATAATCCCCCTGCGATACCAGCTGATTCATCACGCTGTCCACCACGGCCACATCATTGGCATTGGGATCCAATCCGTTTTTTCGTACATCCTGCAGGCGGCTCTGCACCTGTGCATTGACGTTATTGCCCAAAGCGAGCAGCCCGCTCAAGCTGGACTTGTAAGCCGCAAACACGCCCAAGGCCTGCGCCGCCGCCGACCAGGCATCCACAGCCTGCACCGGTTTCATCGGTGCCAGTACAGCCCCTCCAGCCAAAAGCCCTGCCAGCAGAAAATGTTTTATCTTACAGTTTTTCATAGTCAACACCTCGCTTCTCTCATCTATTGTAACACAGAGGAAATAGTTGTTAAAGAAAATTATTTTCCCCGAAAAAAAATCAAATTTTAATCCTTTTGTAACCACAGTTACATATTTTTTTCATAAAACTTTGCTATTATATGTTTGTCGATAGGAAATGCTTGGACAATCCCCCAAGCGGTTGATCCTATTGATTCCCTAAACAAGAAGGAATAATCCCACCCTTCTTGCTTCCCATTTCTCAAATTTTTTATCATCCCTTCCCTAGAAGGCCACGGAGTCAATCCCACTCCGTGGCTTTTTTGTGTTTTCTGCATGGAAAAACCGGCAGTTCATAAGAACTGCCGGTCATTTTATTTTTTCTGCCCACCATAGCCCCCACGAAGTCTTGACACTCCCCATGCGTAAACGCAGGGGATTCTTGGTTCGCTGAACACTGCGGTTTGACCGTAGCCAGACTGACTTACACGTTCTCCCCAAGCTTAAATTCCCGTGTGTCCCACGGTACTAATTTATGTTAAGCAACCTGTTTTTGTTCTATTGCCTTTCGCAGTATATTTATTGCTGCATTGGCATCTCGGTCATGATGTGAACCACATGCAGGGCAAGTCCAATCCCTGATACCAAGATTCTTAGTTTCCTTGTTCTGGTATCCGCATTTTGAACAGGTCTGGCTTGACGGGTAGAATGTATCTACCTTCAAGATTTCAGAGCCATGCAATTCTGCCTTGTATTCAAGCTGACGGAAGAACTCAGACCAGCTTACGTCTGATATAGCACGAGCTAACTTGTGGTTTCTCATCATGTTCTTAATTTGCAGGTGTTCTATGGCTATA
>NZ_FNJQ01000009.1 GCF_900104055.1 Pseudoselenomonas ruminantium | reverse complement strand
TTGAAGAAATTCTGGTATGCTGTGTCGAGATTCTTCAAAGACTCCTGTAATGCCATGCTGTCTACCTCTTTCAGCCAGCTATACTCTTCATACCTTTTCAAGTCCGTCAGCATGGCACTGGTCTGATTGTAGGTTACAGACTTATGGTTTGCAGTCCATTCATCTCTACGGATGGCGAGAAAATGATTGAACACAAATCGGCAACAGCCCAGAGTACGGTTAATTAGTTCTTGCTGGGCATGGTTCGGATATATTCTGAATTTGAAGCCCATTGTGTACTTGTCCATTCTCTCACTTCCTTTCTACAAAAATTATACTACAAACAAGTTAAAAAGTAATTGTCCACCTTCAATTACTTACGTAAATTCGGTGGACACGCCTTATATCCCCATAACTAAAGTTAGGGGTTTTACGGCGTTTTGGATAAAATGTGATATACTGTTCATGCCTTCTGCTAAAGGAGGTGAGGAAGTGTCCCGGAAGGAAATACTATTGCACCTGTTATGCCCTTTTACTGTGGGCGTCCTAGTAGCACTGTTTAACTACTGGCTGAACCACTAAAGAGGAAACAGACACAGAAAAACCCAGCATTTGCGGTGCTGGGTTTTTTTGTACCTTCTGTAAAAGGAAATGTAATTCCGTATCCCTTCAGGAGTCCTATTGCTAAACTCCGTATGGTCATTATATCACCCCTAATCAGAAACAGTCAAGCTGTAAAACAAAACACCCTGCAAGTCCAAGACCGCAGGGCGTTAACGTATTATCTCTTCATATTGATCATCGTTTCAAGCATTTCATCGCTGGTAGTGATGATCTTGGAATTAGACTGGAACCCGCGCTGGGGGGTGTAGACGTTCCACCAGATACGGCAGAAATGTACAGATTGGTATTGGATTTATCTATTGAGCCAGACGAAAACACAAGCGTACTAGCCAATGCCGTGTCGGATGCGTTGGCAATACTGCAGGTTATAGTCGAATCAGTACTTGCAGTCATGTCACGGTTACATAAAGTATCCAGCGATATTGTCCAGGTATTGCCGTTGACCGTTGTGCTATCGCTGCTCAAAACCTCTGTGCGGGTAAAATATATCGGCAGGCTATGCGTATTTCCCAAGGTATCATAAACCGTTACCATTGTAGTAATAGGCAAGCTATAACCAACCGTATATGTACCGGACGTCTGCGTAACCGTGCTACCATCACTCATGGTCAAGGTCATTTGGTATCGCTGCGGCCAGAAAGAAGGGCGTGCGCTTTGGGCGTCCTCAAAAGCAGGTACCAGATAATTTTTACCAACAGTGCATGCTTTGGCATAGCGGCTCGTGCAGCCTTGCACAAGCTGCGCAGGCTTGTCGGATGCCATTGTCTACGTTCTATATGAAATGTAAAAAACATCTGAACCAGTGATTATCATGTCTTTTGGCAAATGAGAATAAGTCTACACATTGACAACCATATAGCGGAGTTATACTATAATAAAGGAATAAAAATCTTTTTGAGGAGGATATTATCTTGAAGGGAAAAAGAAATTTACAGAGATCTTTAGCAGTAATGGGATTATCGTTAGCGTTGCTTTCGGGAACGGCTGTTGTGCAGCCGCAGACTGCGGAAGCAATTTCACTTGGCGACATAGGCGGTCTGGCGCAGGTAGGGATTCAGTATAAGGCGGCCCGTGACCAGCTCAAAAAACAGGTAGATACCCTGAACCTTACATCTGAAGGCAGTTATTATATGCTGGCCAATTACAAGCAGCAGGTCGGTGTCGATCACGACCCGGCTATGAACCGGCGTCTGGCAAATATGATGCAGACACTTACGGCAGCTGTACGCAGTGTGGATCCGTCCATTGACAAGCAGCCGTATAAGTATTTTCTGAATCCGGACCGGTCATTCAATGCTTTCTGTGGAATGGGACATGTAATGAGCGTCAACCGTGGTGCGTTTGAATTTGTAGCCGCTGATGATGAACTGGCTTTCGTCGTGGGACACGAGATGGGACATGGTCAGAAAGCGCATGCTGCAAAAGGCGTGCTCAAGGCGGCAGATAAACAGCTTATTGCCTCCATTGCCTCGGCGTCATTGGGCGGCACGCAGCTTACCAACACAATTGCCGGTATGGGATTGAAAATCAGCAAGGCCCATTCGACGAAAGACCGCGAATGGGAAGCAGACGATCTGGCTTGGGAATATATCACGCATACCAATTATAATATTGGTGCAGGTGCCGCCGTTTGGCAGCGGATGCTTGATAAATCCGGCAACAATGCCCAAAAAGGCGCAGACATGTGGTTTAATCCGTCCGACCATCCCAACAATGCAGCCCGTCGTGACAACTATGTCAAGAAACTCACCGCATACAGCGGCAAGCACGTCACCAATAAGGATGGCGTAGTTATGGTCAATGGCAAGAAGTTCGTCAAACCAGCTGCCGCTGGCGGTATGAGCTCCCGCGAACGTTCCTACTTCGTCATGGGCAATCTGGCCGCAGCCTATCATAATGGGCATAACAAAGCCGGCGCTACGGTCAATGGCAACACGGTCATGCTGGGTGCACAGCCGATCCTGACCTGTGCGGCAGGCGATGAATCGGCCAGAACGTTGGCTGACCGGTTGAATTCCATCAAATAAATATCACACATAAACACAAAGCGTAAGGCTGTTATGATTGGCCTTGCGCTTTTTTGTCGTCAACTTAATTTTTCTTAAAAGATAAACTTTTGTGAAAATAAAATTTTCACTTAAGGAAATCGCCGTTTGCTCCGATAAACATTGTAGATTAGGAAGGAAAAAGCTTTTCAAAAAAGTATAGGTTTCTAAAAACTTTCTTTCCATAGGAAAAAACTATAACGCCGTCATGCAAGGATTCGCAGCACGGCATTCGACAAGGAACGTCGCCTAGTTGTAACAATGTATGGGATAAAGGAGAAGTGATCTATCATGATGCGTTCGCTGTATTCGGGAGTTTCTGGTGTAAAAGGTCATCAAACTCGTATGGATGTTGTAGGTAACAATATTGCCAATGTAAATACTACGGGGTTCAAGTCCGGTCGTGTCACTTTTGCCGATACCCTGAGCCAGACACAGTCCAGCGCCAGCGCTCCGGCAGGGAATCTGGGTGGTACCAATCCGAAACAAATTGGCCTTGGCGTAGGCGTGTCCACGATTGATACATTATTCACTGATGGTGCTGTGCAGGCTACAGGCAAGAATACAGACTTGTGCCTGTCTGGCAACGGCCTGTTTGTAGTGAAGAACGGCAACGAAACTTATTACACCCGCAATGGTGCTTTTGAATTTGATGAAAGCGGCAACTACGTTATGCCCGGCAATGGTATGAAAGTACAGGGATGGATGGGAACAAATGGCACATTGTCCACCACGGGTGCTGTAACGGATATCGTCATTCAAAACGGTAAACCAATGGAAGCAAAAGCCACAGAACAATCTATTTACAGCTATAACCTAAAAGCAAATCCGCCGATTATCACGGAATACTCGTTCACCAATGGTACTACCACCTATACCAGAACTTCGGGTACTCATGACGGCTACTACGTTGAAGCATCTACCTCTCAGCCGGTTACCGTAACATTCAGTGATGGTACAAAAACAACATACACCTCCGGCGTATATACAATAGGACGTTCCTTACCTGTATCTACCACATTCAATTACTATGATAGTTTGGGGACGGTACATACAGCGACTGTCTTGCTTGAAAAAGCTGCTGTAGGAGCAATGTCTTATACAGATGAAAATGGTAATACTCAGGACAACAAAACAGGTACTGCCTGGGCGGTTTCTCTGGGGTCTACAGCTGCTGTTAAGGAGACAGACGGCTCTACTACTAATTATAGCCTTGGCACGCACACATTGGCTTTTGATGAAAACGGCGTATTACGCACCGCTACAAACTTCACACCGACAGATGCATTGACCTATGATAGCGATAGTGCAATAGCTCAGGCTGACATGAGCTATGAACCTGATGATATCACTGCCAGCAGTGCAGCCACAATCAAATTAACAGCTACAGTTCATGCTCCAAACGGTTCCACCAGACCTCAAGATATAACCCTTGATTACAGTAATGTAACATCATATGCTGATATCAATACGATCAATGCAACTGCAAATGGCAACGCTGCCGGTACGCTCAAGAGTGTTTCCATTGACAGTTCCGGCGTGATTACCGGCGTATATACCAATGGTGTTCGCCAATCCGAAGCACAGGTGGCCGTAGCTCAATTCTCCAATATTTCCGGTCTGACAAAAACCGGCAGCAGCTTGTATCAGGCCTCCAATAACTCTGGTACAGCCAATGTGAAAACCGCCACTGATATCGGCTGCTCTATCACCCCGTCTGCCCTCGAAATGTCCAACGTCGATATCGCCAATGAATTCTCCGATATGATCATCACCCAGCGCGGTTTCCAATCTAACTCCAAGATCATCACCACCAGTGATGAGATGCTTGAAACCATGATCAATATGAAACGGTAATATAAAAATTCCCTGCAGCCTCTTCAATGGTTGCAGGGAATTTTTTGCTATACTTTCTTATTTGTGATGTTCATGCCGCCCGCATTCACTATCTTCGCCGCGCAGGATATCGATACCGTGCTTGAGTGGCGGCAGGATGAAGCCTAAGCATTCCTCCACGGCTTTCTTGCTGCCGGGCAGGTTCACGATCAGGCTGCGGCGGCAGATGCCGGCCTGTGCGCGGCTCAGCATGGCACGGTCGGTGATCTTTAGCGACAAGGCGCGCATGGCTTCGGGAATGCCTGGGGCCAGACGTTCGCTGACGGCGAGCGTTGCCTCAGGGGTGATATCCCGCGGCGAAAAGCCCGTGCCCCCCGTGGTGGCAATCAGGGCAATGCCCCTTGCTGCCAGTTCCCGCATCTTGGCTTCGAGTTGCGGCTGTTCATCCGGCAGGATTACTTTTTCCACCACCGTATAGCCATTTTCCGTAAGGATTTCGGCCACCTTTGCACCGCTTTCGTCTACGCGTTCACCGCGGCTGCCCTTGTCGCTGGCCGTGATGATGGCCGCTTCAAGCGGCAGCCTCTCCCCAGGCTGTACGAGTTCCAGTTCGTCGCCGACTTTGACCTCACCGCCATGCAGCACCCGGCCGAATATTCCTTCCCGCGGCATAATGCAGTCGCCGACCTGCTCGCGGATGGCGCAGCCCTTATGACATTCCTTGCCAATCTGGGTGATTTCAAACCAGACCTCGCCCGCCCGCAGACGTGTACCCACAGGCAGTTCCTTGAAGCGGAAGCCCTCGGCCACGATATTTTCACCAAAGGCACCGAACTCGACCTTCACGCCCAATTTGCGGAAATCCTCGATTTCCTGCAAGCCGAGGAAGCTCACCTGCCGGTGCCATTTGCCCGCATGTGCATCCCCCTTGATGCCCCATTCCGTTTCAAACATCACTTTATCCACCTGTGTCTTGAGCGTGCCTTTCTTCTCGCTGGTGCACAGTGCATGAATCTTGCCCATCAATTAGCCTCCCACCTGATACATGGCGCGGCTGTCCCGCGCGGTATTCTCTCTATCCGTAAATAAATGCTCTGCAGGCTTGCGGTAGATAGCCTGCCGCAGAGCCAGCCGCAAATTCTCATCGCTGATGCCGTTCCTGAGCAGCCCGCGCAAATCCAAACCGTTCTTCTGATTCAGGCAAAGCTTCAAAAAGCCCTCAGCCGTCAGCCGCACCCGGTTGCAGGTCGCGCAGAACTTATGCTCCATGGCGTCGATAAAGCCCACCTGTCCCCGAAAGCCAGGAATCCGGTAATACTCGGCCGGGCCCTGCAGCCGGTCCATTTTCCGTCCCACAGGATGAAGCGAACCATAGGCTTCGGTCAGCCTTGCCCGCACTTCATCCATCGGCACGCCTTCATAGCCCACTTCATAGGCACAGCCAATGGGCATGAGTTCGATAAAGCGCACCTTGACAGGATAATCCCTCGCCAGCGCCGCCAAAGCCGGAATCTCGCCATCGTTGACCTCGTAAATCGGCACACAGTTGAACTTGATATTCGTAAGTCCCAGCGACAGGACTGTTTCCATCCCGGCCTGCACTTTCGCAAACAACGGACGGCGGGTAATCTCGGCAAATCTAGCCGCATCCAAGGTATCGAGGCTGATATTGAGCCCCGTAAGCCCGGCCGCGGCCAGCTCTTCCCCCATCTCCGCCAGCAGCACGCCGTTGGTGGTCAGTACCACCTGTTCAATGCCGGGAACCTGCCGGACTTGACGAATCAACTCCACGATTCCCCGCCTGACCAAAGGTTCGCCACCGGTCAGGCGCACTTTTTTTACGCCCAATGCGGCCAGGCCTTTCACCACGCGCAGGATTTCCGCAAAGGTCAGGATATCTTCATGGCGCAGCTTGGCCACACCTGCCTCCGGCATACAGTAACGGCAGCGCAGATTGCAGCGGTCGGTAAGGGATATGCGCACGTATTCGATTTTCCGTTCATATTGGTCTTGCATAAAATCCAGCCCTTTATTTCACTCTGTACAAGCGGACAATATCCACTTCTGTCTCCTTAGCCAGTTTCCCTGTGCCGGCAGGAATGTCCACAAAGGCATTACAGCCCACCACGGAAAAGAGGCTTCCCGAAGCATGCTGCTCAGGCAGACGCACCTTGCCATTTTCGTAATAGCCGCGAATAAAGCGCCGCCCGCGGCTTTCCTTAGGGAAGGCATCGGTCAATACCGCCTGCATGCGTTCCGGCAGAATCTTCTCGTTACCGCTGATCTGGGAAAGGATTGGCACGGCAATCAATTCAAAGGTCGCATAGGCCGCAAAGGGATTGCCCGACAAGGCAATGCCCAATGTTTCGCCCATCGTATAGGCCAGCGCCGGGCCTCCCGGTTTCATGGACACACGCCAGAACAGGCGAGTTCCCACCTGCTCCACGACGCCATGCATGATATCCTTCTTGCCGACAGACACGCCGCCCGTGGTCAGGAACACATCGACGCGGTCCTTGTAACCGGCGATAACCTTGGCCGCCTCATCCACGTCATCGGGCAGGATGCCCACGATTTCCGGATTGAAGCCCAATTCCTGCAAACGGCTGGCCAAAAGATACAGATTGCTGTTATAGATCTTGCCGGGCGCCAGCGGCTGACCGGGCTGCAGGAGTTCATCGCCGGTGCTGGCGATGGCTACACGCACACTCCCCAGAACCTTGACCGTGGCAAAGCCCTGGCTGGCCAGTACGCCGATATGCGCCGCCGTAAGCTTCGTGCCCTTCTTGGCCAGCTTCGTGCCCTGCTTGATATCCTCCCCGGCATAGCAGTAATTCGTATACGGCTCGATGCTGAACGGTACGGTGAGTTTATCCCCCTCTGCCGTTACATCCTCCTGTCGCACGACACAGTTACACCCCTTCGGAATCGCCCCGCCGGTCATGATACGCAGGGCAGAACCTGCCGGCACGGCCTGGTCAAAGAAATCCCCGGCACATTCCTCGCCGATGATCTTGAACGTTGCGGGATTTTCCGCGCTATGTCCTGCCGTGCTCCCGGCCACGAAGGTATAGCCATCCAACGGGGAACGGTCAAAGGGAGGATTGTCAAAAGCCGCCACATAATCCTCAGCCAGGATCCTGCCCAAAGCAGAAAGCAGGGGCACTTCCTCCACCGCTGTCACGCGATGACAATGTTCCTTCAACAGTTCTACGGCTTTTTCCAATGATAAATCCTGCATTTTTCTTCCCCCTTTAATGCTGGAACCCGCAGACAGGATAGTGGCAGACCTTGCAGTTCATGCAGAGGCCGCCGATACCGAAATGGCGGATTTCCTTGCGTGTCAGTTTTTCCCCCGTGATCACCCGCGGGAGGACAAGATCAAAAATCGTGCGGCCCGCATACATCACGCAGCCCGGCAGGCCCATAACAGGAATTTCCCGGCCATCTTTGCGGATATAGCCCAACAGGAACATCGCCCCCGGCAGCGTCGGTGCCCCATAGGTGATGATTTCTGCCCCGGCATCGCGGATAGCGGCCGGCGTGCGGTCATCGGGATCGACACTCATGCCGCCCGTGCAGATGACCATATCCATGCCCAAATCTACCAATTCTTCAATATGCTTCTGGGTATGCTCCGCCACATCATCGGACAGGCGGTGCTCATTGATGGTCAGGCCAAAGGCCCTGAGCTTGCTCTCAATCACCGGCGTAAAGGTATCTTCGATGCGTCCTAAGAAAACCTCCGTGCCCGTAGTGACCACGCCGACTTTCAGATCATGCCTATAGGGGCGCAGGCGCAAGAGCGGCCGATTTCCAGCAACCTGCTTCACCTGCTCCATCTTATCCTTCTTGATGACCAAGGGAATCACCCGCATCCCGGCCAGTTTCTGCCCGGCCTTGACCGGCATATTCTGCGGCAGGGTGGCGATGGTCACATCGTCGAGCTCGTTGACCTCGTCAAAGCGGTCCTCGTCCACCTGGAATATCCCATCCACTTCAGCGGTCAATTCAATCTTGCCTTCCTTGGGTTCCGAAGCGGCCATATATTCATTCTGGCAAAGTTGCCGCAGGATTTCTGCCGCATCGTTTTCATGGAGCACGGTATCATCATTCTCCCAGACAAAAATATGGTCCTTGCCCATGGACAGCAGCACCGGCACATCCTCTTCCTTTATCACATGCCCCTTGCGGAAGCGGGCATCCTTCGTCACGCCCCTCACGATCTGTGTCAGATCATGGCAGAGAATCTGCCCTACGGCCTCTTCGGTACGCATTTCCTTCATCGTATACGCTCTCCCAACTAAAAAGACTATCCTCTCCATGCGAAAAGGATAGTCTTCACCTGATACTCAACCAGAACGAAATACCCCTTTTCAAAATGGAAGGTCCTGCCGTTTCCCGCAGGGCCCCGGCGCAATATCATAGCCAGCATCACAGGCCTTAGATATTTTTGCTCGGAGTTTTATTTGTTTGCTCTTATTAAGTATTATACACTATTTTCCGGATTTATGCTTGTGATTTTTCTCACTTTATTGCCAGCAGATTTCCTTTGCGCCGGCCGGGACCTTCACCTGCGCATTATAGGCGATGCTTTTGGCCGTGGCATCGGCCACTTCTTCGGGTGTGGCTTCGGGATTGCGGCGAATCTCGTAGACGCCGTGGGAAGCCTGCTTGATAGCATAGGACTGCGGCGTATGGAACTGCAGTTCCGTCTTGACACCGGCAGGGCTCATGAGCTGCACGTTGATGCCCTGATAGAATTTGCCGCCCCAGGCATTGCGGAATTTCAACACCTCGTAACCGCTGGCCGTGAGTTTTTCCATGGCCTCCGGCACGCGGCGGCTGTAATCGGCTTCTTTTATCACCAGCGTATAACGCAGTACATCGCTGATGCCATCTGCGGCCTGCCCCAGGTCCACATTGTCGGCCACGGCATCGGTCAAGATCTTCTGCATCAGGCTGTCCTCGGCCTTGATGCGGTGCGTGAGACCGGTCAGATAAACGCCCTTCTGCTCCAAGGCCCGCATATCCCGGGTGACATCCGGCTCAGCGGCCTGCGCTTCGGCGATAAGGCTCTGCGCCAATACTGCCATCGTCACGGCCATTACTGCCGTGATCCTGGTCAGGGAAGCCCGCATCTGCTGCAGATGCATATTCTTCATGATATTGCTGCTTATGTTCTTGCTGATTTTCTTCATCTGATTCATCTTCTTGTTTCCTCCAGTCTTGCCTTAAGCTAACCTTCGAACACGATGAAGTATAACAAATATAAATGAAAATATGATGATTGACTATGAAAACAGTCTGAAGACAGAACTGCCGCCAGCTCCAAGAACCAGCGGCAGCAGTGAAAAAACGGCTTACAATATATCAATGTATTCGTGGTTGAGTGCCTTGTTCATGCTGCGCACGGCGCAGAACTTGCCGCACATACTGCAGGTTTCGCTATGGCCGTCCTCCGGCATACGGCTTTCGCGGATGGCCTGCGCCGTATCCTTGTCCAAAGCACAGGCAAACTGCTTTTCCCAGTTGAGTTCACGACGAGCCGCAGCCATCTGGTCATCTGCTTCCCTTGCCCCTGGCAGGCCCTTGGCGATATCGGCGGCATGCGCGGCAATCTTGCTTGCGATGATTCCCTGCCGTACATCGTCCAGATTCGGCAAGGCCAGATGCTCGGCCGGCGTCACATAGCACAGGAAGGCTGCGCCATGCATGGCGGCCACTGCCCCGCCAATCGCCGCCGTGATATGGTCATAGCCCGGCGCGATATCCGTGACCAATGGCCCCAACACATAGAAGGGCGCACCATGGCAAAGCGTCTTCTGGATTTCCATATTGGCCGCAATCTGATTGAGAGGCACATGTCCCGGGCCTTCCACCATCACCTGCACATTGCGCTTCCAGGCACGCTCGACCAGTTCCCCGAGGCGGGAAAGCTCGTCGATCTGACAGTTGTCGGTGGCATCGGCCAGACACCCCGGGCGGCAGGCATCCCCGAGGGAAATCGTCACATCGTATTCCGCACAGATATCCAGGATTTCATCAAAATATTCATAGAAGGGATTTTCCTCCCCGGTCATGCTCATCCAGGCAAACACGAGACTGCCGCCCCGGCTCACGATATTCATCTTCCGGGACTGTCCACGAATCTGCCGTACCGTATCCCGGGTAATACCGCAGTGCAAGGTCACAAAGTCCACGCCATCCTCAGCGTGCAGACGAATGACATCGAGAAAATCCTGCGCCGTAAGTTCCGCCAAATCCCGCTGGTAGTGGATTACGCTGTCATAGATGGGCACCGTGCCAATCATCGCGGGGCACTCGGCTGTGAGCTTCTGACGGAAGGGCTGCGTATTGCCATGGCTCGACAGGTCCATGATGGATTCCGCGCCTAAGTCCACGGCGCTCATGACCTTCTGCATCTCGAGGTCATAATCCTTACAGTCCCGGGAAACCCCCAGGTTCACATTGATCTTCGTCCGCAGCATGCTGCCCACGCCCTCGGGGTTCAAGGCCTTATGCTTCTTGTTGGCACAGATGGCCACCTTGCCCTCTGCCACCAGTTGGCGCAACTTTTCCGGTTCCATCCGTTCCTTCTGCGCCACGATTTCCATTTCCCGTGTCGTGATGCCCTTGCGGGCTGCGTCCATCTGCGTTGTGTAATTGCTGTTCATCCGCTAACCTCCTGCAAAATAAAAATGTGGACGAACTTTGAATAAAGTCCGTCCACAGTCTATGTCTTTCCCTACGTTGGCATTATCCAAATCAGGTTCGGTCGAAACGCTCAGTTTCCTCTCAGCCCGTCTGCGAGCTCCCGTTCTATTCAATTTTGGTCATCCCACGGGGGAAATCTACTGTCTATTCTAGCAGGTTCCGCATAAAAAGACAAGTGTCCTTCTGCGCCAAGTTTAAATTTTGCAGAGCCGATAGCCCGTTCCCCATACGGTTTCGATATGCGGCGCATCTTCTGTCTCGATTTTTTCCCGCAGTCGCTTCACATGCACCGCCACGGTGGAAATATCCCCTACGGCTTCGGCTCCCCAGAGGGCTTCAAACAGTTCTTCCTTGGAAAACACCTGCTGGGGATGACGCAGGAAGAATTCCAGCAGCTCAAATTCCCGGTTCGGCAGATGGATTTCCTGTTCTGCCAGAAAAACCCGCCGCGCCTCAGGCAGTAAGCGCAAGTTTCCATGCTGCAGTTCCTGCACCCTGGCTTCTTCCCGAGCCACCGCCGTCAGGCGCTTGTAGCGCGTCAGATGCGCCCTGACTCTGGCCACGAGCTCACTGGGCGAGAAGGGCTTGACGATATAATCATCCGCCCCCACGGACAGTCCCCGGATCTTGTCGATATCTTCCTTACGGGCTGTCACCATGAGAATGGGGATTTCCTTTTGCTCCCGCACTGCCTTGCAGATATCGAGCCCATCGAGTTCCGGCAGCATGATATCGAGGATCAGCAGATCATATGCCCCCGCCAGAGCCCGTTCCAAGCCCACGCGGCCATTGGCCTCCATATCCACGGCAAAGCCGTTGAGTTCCAGATAATCGCGTTCGAGTTCGGCGATATCCCTATCATCTTCAACCAGTAATATGCGTTCCATTCTCATCCCTCCTACACGGTAGGCAATACGATGCAGATGCAAAGCCCCGTGCCCTCATCACGGCTTTCCGCCCAGATGCGTCCCTGATGTGCCTCGACAATGCGCCTGCAGATTGCCAGCCCCAGGCCGCTGCCCCGCTTGGTTTCACTGCGGGCCGCATCCGTACGATAAAATTCTTGGAAGAGCCGGGGCAGATTCTCTGCAGCTACGCCCGGACCATTATCGGCCAGCCTGAGCAGCAATTCCCTTCCCACTAAACTGACCTGGATACTAACATGTATCATATCTGGTGCCGGATGATATTTCACCGCATTTTCCAACAGATTCGTCATCACCCGCTGGATTTCCGTCGTATCCATCTGCACGCGCGCGGCCAGATTCTCCGGTACGCTGGAAATCTGCAGGCTGCCGCCCGCCGGCAGGATCTGCTGGAATTCACCAGCCCTTGACTGCAGCCAGCTGGCAAACTTCACCTGACGGAAATTGAACGGATAGGCCTCCATGTTCAGCTTGGAATACAGGAACAGACGCTCCAGCAGACTGCTTATCTGTTCCGTGCCGGCAGCAATCTTATCCAGATAGCGCTTCTGCATGTTCTCATCTTTGGCCACGCCGTCCTTGAGCCCTTCCACATAACCCCGGATTACCGTCAGCGGCGTGCGGATATCATGGGAGATTCCAGCAATCAGGGTGCGGCGTTCCTCATCGCTTTCATTCCGGGCTGCCTGCAATTCGGCCAGTTTCTCCGCCATCCCGTTGAAATGACGGCAAAGCGCCGCAAATTCCTCATCCCCTACCGGCTTCACATGATAGGTGAGATCGCCCTGCTCCACCGCCGAGGCCGCCTTGCGCAAGGCGGCAATCGGCTGCAGGATCTTCTGCGACAACCGATGCGCCAGCCAGAGGTTTATGAGCATGAATACCAGCAGCCCCATGAGCAGCAGACCGCTGGCATAGCTATGATAAAGCCCGCCCAGGAGGCCCCTGCCCGTGGAGATATCGAAGCTGCGAATCCCGATCAGATGATATTCCTTATCCTCCCGACTGAACATATATTTGATGATATTGCTGTCCCGGAAGACGAATACCGCCGAGTCCTCCACGAAGGCCACGGGCTTCAGTTCCTCCTCGATCTGCATCTCTTCAATTTCCGTCAGATTGCTATAGAGCGTGATGCCACGATTATCCACCACGGCCAGATGATAGTTATCGGCCTCCATCCGCCGGGCCAGCTCAGTCAAACTACCCTGCCACATTGCCGGATTTCCCACGGGCAGGCCGGCCACCGTCTGGCGCATATCCTCCTGCACTACATGGACCACATGTTTATCATGGCTCGTATTGCCAAAAACCCCCAGCTTGGCCTCCTGATAGGATAAATATAAAGCCCCCGCCATCACAGCGATGATAGCGAAGGGCAAAGCAAACATCATGATGTTAGAAAGAAACAGCCGTCTTTTTATCTGCATGGAAAAATACTTCCTTCCGTTCCTGTTTGGGCCGCAGGACACTGACCTTCGTCCGCTTCATGGCCGCCAGCACCTCAGATGCCCGCACGGCGGCAAAAAGATCTGCCCGCACAGCCAAGGATTCATCCATGTCCAGGATCTGCCGGATCTTCTCATACCGGTAACGCAGCGTATTCACATGCACATAAAGCCGCGCCGCCGTCCTTGTCCAATTGAAATCCTCGTCCAGCAGCACCCGCAGGGTTTCCAGCAACCGGGTATTGAACATCTGGTCATATTCCATGAGCGGCCCGATGGTCTGCTCGCAGAACATGGTGAGTTCCCCGCTGCTTTGCCGAAACAAGCTGGTAAATAGCCCCATGCGATTAAAATTCTGCACGAAAGCGCTTTTTCCTGTCACCTGCTGGAAAAATCCCGCCATCCGTGCTTCCCGCAGGCTTTGATAGATATCCATGAGGTCATGGCTGCCGCCGATGCTGAACGCGGCTGCACCATACTGCTCCCCAAAGTCCAGCTGCCACTCAGCCAGCAGATTCTCCACCATATTGCTGCCGCCAGTGGCCACCAGCAAAAAGCCCTGCTTATAAGCTGCGGGCTGGCTGATGAACAGATGCTCCTCCCGGCGTGCCGACAGGAATTTATGCAGCTGTCCTACCAGCTCCTTTTCTGCCGCCTGCACCAGAATCACCGTATAGCCATCCTGCCGGATGGGCATGCCAGCTTCCTTGTCCTTCTTTCCCTGTTCCAGCATACGATCCAAAAACAGTTCCCACTCCTGCTTTTTCATTTATGCTCCCCCTAAATATCCATAAACATATTTTATTCTCTCATAAATCTGTAAATATTTTAATCATTCGGGAACGCGAATTCAATAAACAGGTTGGGAACAAATTATGAACTTTTTATGAACAAAATGCCTTCCCCGAAAGGGGAAGGCTGTGTGATATATGTATATTATGGAAATATCCGTAAATTTTAGAAGAAGTATTTTGCTTCCGTACGGACGAAGGTCTTGGTCTTTTTGGTCACTTCATCCTTGCCGAAGAAATACTTGGCACCCAGCTCGACATTCTTGATGGGCGCATAGCAGCCGCCAATCTCTGTACCATAGGCACGGCCCTGACAGTAAGCTTCATAGCGCGAAGAGATGGCCGTGGTGTCGTTGACACGCAGATGACGGAGCATCAGCATAAAGCTGCCGGGATTCTGCACCATCATGCGCTTGTAGTCCAGCTCGATCAGAAAACCGTTGCGGTTGACCGGCACGGTGGATTCAGCATTGCTGCGGGAATAAAGCGCGATAAAGCGGAAGTTCTTCCCCAGCAGGGTATCAAACCCAATATTGCCCAAAGAATAATCTTCCTTGGCCACATTCTTGCACTGGAAGGCATTCGCCCCTAAACGCCAGGGTTTCAGATAATAGTAACCAGCGTAGAGATTCGTGCGTTTGGCTATGGGATAGGTGAAGATTCCCGACACCACATCTGCATCGAACTTATTGTTCGGATTACCGATACGTCCACCAGCGATTTTGGCTTTCAGCTTCGTCCCCAGCGTGACCTGCACGCCCCGCATGGGATCTTCATGAGTGTAGGCATAGCCATCCACCGTGTCGAACTTGCCCACCTTGACGGTGAAGTTCTTGTACTTGCCGTAGCCATAGGCATTATGAAGTTCCACCAGACCAGTGTTTCCCTGGTCGTTCTTCATATTCGTCGTGATTTTCTCTTTTGACTCCACCGTCCAATTGTCGTTTACCTGAGCATGCGTATACAGCTCGACATAGGCCTTGGATGTGTTGGCAAAGTTGTTGTCTTTGCCAAAATGCTCCTGCCGCAGGCGGAAGAAGCCGTCAAACCGCAGCTTGTCAGCGTTGCGCTCCAATTCTGCCACCCGGACACCGAGATTTTTCAGCTCTTCACTGAATTCAGCCTGCAGTTTTTCCACCAGAGCCTTATCTGCCCCCTGGGGATTCTTGGCCATGGCCTTGGCGGTAATCTGCGCCATCTCAAAGCGGGTAATGGCGCGTTTTCCCTTGAATGTGCCATCGCCATAGCCTTCGACAATGCCATCCGCAGCCAGCTGGGCTACCGCATCATAGGCCCAGGAATCCTGCGGCACATCCGTAAACGGACTGGCCGCAGCATTAGCCACGCCACAACTTCCCAATAAACAAGCTGTTCCCACAGCAGCAATCAATTTTTTCATACCCTTCGATCCCCCTGATATTTTTGCTGAAATCAAGCCTTGGCCTCGGCGGCACTCTTGCCGGCGAGATAACCAAAGGTGTAGGCACGGCCATGGCTGCAGCCCGTGACCACGATTGGATAGTCCGTGGCAAAGAAGCTGCCCGAAGCGTTGCCGGCGGCATAGAGCCCCGGAATCACATTGCGTTCCTTATCGAGGACTTCCAGCTTGTCATTGATGGTCAGGCCGCCCAGCGTAACGAGCAGGGCCGTGCCGATATGACCGGCATAGAACGGTGCTTTTTCCACGGTGGTGAGATAGGTCTTGTCCTTGCCAAAGTCCTCATCCACACCTTTGCGGGCCATTTCGTTATAGCGTTCAACCGTAGCTTTCAGCGTCTCATAGGGCAGATGCGCTTTCTGGGCCAGTTCTTCGAGCGTATCGGCCTTGACGATTACGCCTTTTTCCACGAGCTGCTCGAATTCATTCTTGCGATGATGGTATTTGAGTTTCTTGCAGGCACTCTGCTTGAAGCGCGGCGCTTCCTCTTCCCACTTAGCATCAAAGATCGTCCAATGCGTCAGACCGACCTGCTGGCGGGCCTGGTTACAGATATAGGCAAAGGGCAGGTCTTCATTGGCATAACGCTCACCGCGCTTGTTGACGGCCAGCCATGGCTGACGGGGAATAGCATCCATGCGGCCGCCGGAATTGCCTTCGGGATCTAAGAGGGCATTATCGAAGAGCATCGGCGCATGCGGGCCTTCATCGATGCCGGCGCCCACCCAAAGTCCCATCTTCTGGCCATCGCCAGTGTTGAAGGAATTGGGGTACATGATTTTCTGTACTTTCGTAGCGGCCGGGATGTAATAGCGCAGCATTTCCTCATCATGGCCGTAGTCGCCGGAGCAAAGGATGACGCCTTTTTTCGCCAGGAACTTGATATAGTTGCCGTCTTTATCCTTCGCAATAACGCCCTGTACCCGTCCTTCGTTATTCGGACGGATCAGCTGCACGCCCGGCGTTTCGTAGAAGATCTCACAGCCCAGCTGTTCAGCCGAGGTCTTCAGCGTATAGGCCATGGCGATAACCGCACTGCCGCCAATCATACCTTTCGGCGTAGCTTCGGCAGCGCCAGCGGGCGGCTCCAGCACGAAGGACAGCGTCGGGATATTGGGAATCGTGGCATTCGGAGACATCTGATCATCCTTGGTCCAGACGGATTTTACCTTGCAGCCGAGTTTTTCCGCGTGCTCCACGATCCAGTCATTGACCATGCCGCTCTTCTCAGAGAAGAGCTTGACCACCTGCTGGTCAGCCTTGTAGCCGCCCCAGCGCATGATCTCGCGGGTGACATCCAAGGGATTGAGCTGATTGCCCACGGACAGCTGCAATTTGGAATTGACTGCACCATAGTCATAGCTGCGGAAGTTGATGGTCGGGCCCTTTTCGATAACCATGACCTTGGCTCCGGCTTCAGCAGCCGATACAGCCGCACAGAGACCGGACATCCCAGCGCCCACGATCACTACGTCGGTTTCCTTCGTCTCCTTGATGGAACTATCAGCAATCGGCTCCGGTGCCTTCATGAAGGCCGGCTCTTCTCCGGCTGCCAGACCGCCCTCTTTATCTTTGCGCAGGTTCGCCTTGCGGCCATTGCCGCAGCCCGTCATCACACCAGCCGTCATCACACCGGCCATGGCGAAAACGCCCGTCTTCAGGAAGTTGCGGCGACTCATGCCGCTTTGCTTGTCATTCGTTGCCATTTTTATCCCCCATTTACAAAATCATTTTTGATAAATTTCACTTGCCTTTATTTTAGCGGATTGCCTTTTGCTGCCGCTTGTATGAACCTACAAAACATCTTCACTCTTTTTCATGGCTTCCCTTAAAGGCAAAAACGCCCCCTGCACCTATAATTAAGGGAGAATCCCCAAACTATAAGGAAAGGAGCGCTATAAATGAAGGCACTTGTAAAAAAAGCATTGGATTTCGCCCGGCAGAAGCCGCTCTATTTTGTTGCGGGACTTTTCCTGCTGGGGGCAGTGGGGATGCTGGCCATGCATCAGGTGGAAAAGATCCCGCAACTGGCCTGCTCTCCCTGCCATGTAATGGAACCCTATGTGCAGGGCTACCATCACGAGGAACTCCTGGCGCACTCGCATGAGAAAGCCGGTGTCGCCTGCATCGACTGCCATGACAACGGCATGGAAGACAAAATCATGGAAACCGTCTGGTATGTCACCGATGACTTCGATGATCCCCCGCAGAAGCGGGCATTTGACAACGAGATGTGCACCAAATGTCACAAGGTCGAAGACATCATCGCCAAGACCAACTACAAGGACGGCAACCCTCACGATTCCCATCTGGGCGATCTGGTCTGCTCGGACTGCCACTACAGCCATGAAAAATCCCAGGCCGCCTGCCAGAAATGCCATAACTTCGAATTTCTCCAGAACCTGCCGCCGGAATGGGCTGGCAAGGGAGAGAAAAAATAATAACAGCCAAAAGCAGCAGCCTGCCCAAAACAGACTGCTGCTTTTTCCATCATATATTTTTTAACCGCGCAGGTTGGCCACCGCTCCGAGCAGGTTGGCATCATTGCCATGCTGGCAGGGCAGGAGCTTCGGCACGACACGCGCCACGCCCACCTTTTCCAGGATCTTCTGTATCCGTTCATTGATTGCAGGGATGAAATCCGGACGGGAGCTGATGGCGCCGCCAAAGAGAATGGCCTCCGGATCATAGGTATACTGGATATTGTAAACGGCCCGGGCCAGATATTCGTACATATTGTCAATCAGGCGGGCCGCATCGGCATCGCCCTGCTCGCTGAGTTCGTAGACCTTGCGGCCATCATAGGTATCTTCCGGCACATTGCGAAGTCTTGCCATTTGCCGGCAAAGGCCGCCGGTAGAGCCGACCTCGCTCAAAATTTCGTAATCATCATTCATCACCATATAACCGAATTCGCCGCCATGCTGATGCGGGCCATGGATGATTTTCTTATCTGCCACCACAGCGCCGCCCACGCCGGTACCAACCACGAAATACGCCAGTGAGCTATATTCCTGGCCAGCGCCAGTCCAGGCTTCGCCCAATGCCGCACAGTTCGCATCGTTTTCCAAGGCCACGGGCATGCCCAGACGGGCAGCCAATGCCTGCTTGATTGGGAAATCATGGATGTAATCCAACGCACTGCTGCCGCCAATCACGCCACTTTCATCGTCCACCGCTCCCGGCATACTGAAACCAGCCCCGGCAAGTTCCCGGCCCTTGCCCAATTGCTGGCAGACCTTTACTACCTCGGCATAGAAATCCTCCAGCGCAGCCGGCGTCGGAAAGCTGCCCTTGTTCTGCAGATTCCCCTGCTCATCTACCAACGCATATTTCACACTGCTGCCGCCCACATCATAAGCCAGATAATTCATTTTTTGTCACGCTCCTTCTTGATTATTATTGTATCAATTCCTCCCCAGGCAGGCAGCAGCTTGCCGGAACTTCGATACATTGTTACAACGTTTTGCGTGAATTCCAGCACAATTTGAAACCATGCCACAGAAAAACGCGGCTATAAAATACGTTTTACACTTTATACACATATAAATTGCAGTTTGTTGGTTAGTTCGAGCCAAAGTTATCCCGTTTATACGCAGTCAGGGGTTCACGGGGGAGTACTTTTGCTGTTTCCGCTAAACGTCCCTCCCTGGCAGTTTAGAGTTATTTAGCTGGATGCGCCGGGCAGGCCAACGGCGCGTCTTTCAGCGTGCTTTCTAGTTACTACCTGCGTCGGGCCGGTCTTCGCTGGCGCTCAGACTGTCGCTCCCACAGCAAAAGCACTCCCCCGTGAACCCAAGAAACGGAATTGACAATTAGCACGAATCGTTGCTCCCGTAACAAGAACATCGATGTAATTGCGGCTTCCAGCCGGAACATATCTGCAGGCACAAACGAAGCTTTGGGTGGAGGCGGGGATGCTTATTCGCCGACGGAACGACTGCCTGAACGAAGTGAAGGCTGGCCCGCAAACAAACGTTGCTGGAAACTGAGCTGAACATACGCGCCGCCGGCCTGCCCGGCGCAGGTAGCTAAAAAGGCAGGTAATCCTGCTGGCGGGTCATTTAGTGGAGGCGGCGAAAAAGTATCCCCACCTCCGCCACACTGCTCTGTAACCAATAACGTTCAAGCAAGCACCAACAAACTGCAATTTACAAAAAGAGGGGCTGTGTATTTACAGCCCCCCCTTTCTTAAAATCGGAAATCCCGCTTATCGGAATTTTTGATGGCCTCGATATGTTCGGCAGCAATCTCTCTTACTTTTTCCTTCGGGATTTTCTTCAATTCTTCGTCAATCAGTTTGTAGCCAAGTTTTTTCGTTTCCTCGCTGGCATAGTCCGTGAGGTATTCCGTAAGCGTCATCAGCGCATTAGGCGTGCAGCAGTTGACAATCTGGCCACTCTTGCAAAGGCTCATGAACCGGTCGCCCGTGCGGCCTTCGCGATAGCAGGCCGTGCAGAAGGACGGGATATGGCCCGTTTCCATCAGCCATTTGATGACTTCATCGAGCGTTCTCTGGTCGGATACATTGAACTGTTCCGTATCAGTAGGACGCTCTGCTTCCGTATAGCCGCCCACGCTGGTACGGCTGGCGCCGCTGACCTGGCTGATGCCCACCTGCAGCATCTTTTCGCGCACCTGTTCCGACTCCCGCGTGGAGATGATCATGCCGGTATAGGGCACGGCCAGACGGATGCAGGCCGCAATCTTCGTGAAAATCTCATCGCTGATGGAATTATCAAAAGCCTCCGGATCGATATCATCGGCTTTTTTCACGCGCGGCACGGAAATCGTATGCGGGCCAACGCCATGCACAGCTTCGAGGTGTTCGGCGTGCATCAGCAGGCCGGCAAACTCGTATTTATAACCATCAAGGCCAAAGAGCACGCCAATGCCCACATCGTCTATGCCGCCCTCCATTGCCCGGTCCATGGCCTCGGTATGATAGGCGTAATCATGCTTCGGCCCCGTGGGATGCAGGCGGCCGTAGCTTTCTTTATTATAGGTTTCCTGAAAGAGGATATAGGTGCCAATGCCCGCTTCCTTGAGCTTGCGGTAGTTCTCCACCGTAGTCGCAGCGATATTGACATTGACGCGGCGGATGGCGCCGTTCTTATGCTTGATGCTGTAGATGGTATGAATACAATCCAGAATATACTCGATGGGATTGTTGACGGGATCCTCCCCGGCCTCAATCGCCAACCGCTTGTGCCCCATATCCTGCAGGGCGATAACCTCGGCCTTCACTTCCTCCTGCGTGAGCTTCTTGCGCGGGATATGCTTGTTCTGCCCATGATAAGGACAGTAGACGCAGCCATTGACACAGTAGTTGGACAGGTAAAGCGGTGCAAACAGCACGATGCGGTTGCCATAGAACGCCTGCTTGATTTCCTCAGCAATCGCAAACATCCGCGCAATCTTGTCCGGGTTCTCGCAAGCCAGCAGCACCGATGCTTCCCGGTGACTGAGCCCGCGGCACACATAACCGCTGCCCTGTTTCACCGGCCGGGCTTTTTCGAGAATCTCATCGATCAGTTCATAGTTTTCTTTGTTAGCCTCTGCGTAAGCCAGTGTCTCCTGGATTTCCGCATCGTTGATAAACTCTTCTGCACGCAAAGAACGGGGATTGTACTCATACATAGTGGTCATCTTCCTTTCAGAATAGCTCTCCACTACGATTATAGCACAATCCCCGCTAATTTATAATTATTTATTATTAGAAATACGTATAATTAACGTACAAATACCACATTGGTCTTATCCAGGAAGCCCGTTGCACCGTTTTCAATCAGTACGCGGTTGGCATCGGCTACAGACAGCACCGGGTTGCCATTGTGGTTGTCGAGGCTCACGGCCTTCACGACCAGCGGATGGGAACCAGCACGGGCAACACCACGGCTCATATCGCTGGTGTAACCAGCCATGCCGTTGGCGATAACCCCATCATAGTCCAGGTTCTTGTAACCATAGATGGGCTGGCCGTTGGCATTCTTGATGACCGGGCTCATGACCGGTTTGAGGCCCATACCACGGCAGTCCACGATCAGGCCGGTGAAACCGCCGATAGCTTTGCCGGACGGAGCAGCGGCAGCAGAAGAACCTTTGACCGGGGCTGCCGGAGCAGGCGTCTGCGTGTTGACCGTTACATCCACATGCACGGTCTGGGTAACAGGAGCAGCGGGAGCTACATCAGCCACCGGCTGCGGGAAGGATTCCTTCACTTCCGGTTTCGGCATAGCAGCGGCAGCAACGGAACCGGAAACACCGAACATCGGCACTTCCATGGTCACCACATAAGCGCCATCTGCTTCCATATGTTCTTCCACGACACGAGCGCCCTTGATGGAAGCGGACATCTTGGAGCGGACCACATCGCTCTGTACCATGTTCATTTCCAGCGTGGTTTCAGAGTCGATGTCCACGCCCTTGACCGTTTCAGCCAGCTGACGCCAGCCATCTACTACAGCTGCACGGCGGGCCATGATGCGGGCCTGCGCCATGTTCACTGCCTTAGCCGGGGCAATGCCCATGCCCTGTGCACGGACCACGCCACCTTCATAGTCGATCTCACCCGTACCATTGCCCATGGCAAAAGTCGAGGTTGCGCTGGCGGCCAGGAACATCATGCTTCCTGCCAGACACAGCATTGCTTTGCAAATACGATTCATCTTTACATCTCCTTATGTATATGTTATTTATGCCAATAAGCCAACGTCTGTTCTGCCAGATAACCGGAAGAATTCATAGCCGCCTTATAGAGCAACTGATTGATGGCCTGCTTACGGCCTGCATCCTTTACCACTGCCAGCGTACAATCCTCGGCGAAGTTTGCCACAACCTTGCCCTCCTTGCACATATCCAGTGCCTTCAACTGTACTTTGGCCTCTACATTGAACGCCTCTGCCGTTTCCTGACATTTGATGATTCGCACTTCACCAATCACCGCCATGGTCACGGACATATAATCGGACTGCGCCTTTGCCGCCGTCTGCTGAACAAAATCCGCATACGGTTCATTATGCCCTAATACCCAGGTATTGAAATCATCGGCAGTATCCGTACTGAAGCCGCGGTTCTTGAAGGTTGTATCATAGACCTTCTGCACCATGATATTGTCTTCCGGAACAACCTTGCCGTTTTCATCCACTACGCGGATCAGGAAGGCACTCACATCATCACGATGGGCCTTCTGTTCCTTGGCCACGCCATCATGGACGGCATCTCGCAGTTTGTCTGCATCCACCATCACGGTAGCATTCAAATAAAGTTTGTTGGCCTCCGTGACTTTCTTATTCACGGCTACCTTGCCAGTATATTCCTGATAAT
The DNA here is from genome assembly GCF_900104055.1 of Pseudoselenomonas ruminantium. Taxonomy (GTDB): domain Bacteria; phylum Bacillota; class Negativicutes; order Selenomonadales; family Selenomonadaceae; genus Selenomonas_A; species Selenomonas_A ruminantium_C. The sequence continues at coordinate 60,319 of NZ_FNJQ01000009.1, read as the reverse complement.
GGGACATGATCTTGTTGACCACCTCATTATCCTTATCGCTGTTATCCAGCAGCGTAGAAAGCACGCGGTATACGGCTTTCTTCTGTGCATCCTGCTGTGCATGGGCAGTGTCACCTGCCGCAGCCGTTCCCCGTACCTTCACCGGCACAGGTGCCGCCATAACCTGCGGCATAAAACAGGCAAACGCCAGCAATGTGCAGAGCATTGCTTTTATGATTCTTTTCATCAATCTGCCCTCACTCAATAGCTGAAATAAAGCTTTTTCGCGCCAGCTGCATTCATATTTTCATCACCGGGCTGCAGGCCGGTTGCACCGCTGATAGCCGCCGACAGGTCGTCGGTGGTGGCATAGCCGCTGGCCTCGACCAGCATCTGCAGGGTGCCGCCCATAAAACCGGAACGGATGATCCGGCAGTGCAGGCCCCCCAATTTCTGACGCAAAGCCGTAAGCTGTGCATTGCGGTCCGTCATACCATTGACGACCAGCACCATCTTCAACAGGCGGTCAGCGCCCTGTGATTCCGTCTGTACGGTACTCAAGGCCTGCTTGCCCAAAGATTCAGCCGCCTTGCTGACGGCCATTTCCTCGGCTTTATGGATGGCCTTGTCACGGTCAGCATCCACCGCCGTGAAATAATCATCGAAGCTGTCAGACAGATTGCTGTCAATGCCCACGACTTCGAAGGAAGCATGTACCATGGCTTCATAGAAACCATTCTGACGCGCAGCCTTCTGCGTTGTCAGCGTACCACGCAGGATAGCGTTGGCACCGCTGAAACTGTTGCGCGCCAGGCGGCGTACCTCCACGCTGACCTGAGGATTATCGAGATCACTCTGCGCATCGAGATAACTGTTGATGTCATCGTCAGCCCCTACCGTGAATCCCTGCGCACCCAAACGGGCCTGAATATACTTACGCACGGATTCAATCGGTTTCGGACGCCCATTCTCATCCCGGCCGCTGACGGCAAGCACCAGCGTGGAACGGCTGGTCTGCTGGTTGCCCAAGGCCTGCAGACGGGCTTTCAGATCTGCTACGGTGGTTTCAATCTGCTTTTCGTTGGCTGTCAGATCAGCCTCCACACAGAAGATACCGCCGTTCTGCCATTCCCGCATGACCTTGTTGACCAGAATGCAGCCTGTGGAACGGGAAAGGATCTCATCACGGACGACCATCCCCATCTCCACCTGCGTTTCACTGGTGACCTGCACGCCAACCTTCTGTTCCAGCAGCGTGCGCATCGCATCCTTCATGGCATCCTGCTTCGCCTTGGCCAGATCACCATTGACGATAGCAGCCTGCCCCGTCACAACTTCCGCATGGCAGGCTGAGGGATTCCCCCAGCTGCCCCATAGCAGCGTGAAACCTAAGATTGCACTAAAAACTGTCTTTTTCTTCATCTGCTCTTACCTTTTCTGCGCAGCCATTTTCTTGGCCAGCTTCATTTCCAGACGAGCGTAGATATCCTTTTTGTCCACATCAATGTTGGAGCCGGCTTTCTTGAACTGCGGTTCCACCATGTAGTCATCCAATACAACCTCTTTGCCATCATCCGTCGTCTTTTTCAGCCATGCTTTGTACAGAACATCCTTGCGGATGTTGGAAGCCTTCTTGCCCGTCACTTCCGCTTCGGCAGCACCAGAGAAATCCAGTACCACGGTCTTGCCCGGTTCGCCCATGGACATCATCACTTTACCGGAAGGACAATGCATCTCAAAGGCATACATATTCTTCTGCGCCTGCTGCTGGAAGGAGGTTGCAATACGCGGCGGCATCACCAGATTGCCCGTGGCCTTCTGATATTCTGCCGAATAGACGTTGGCAATCAGGTTGCGAAGCTGCACACCTTTCCCATGGAAAATCCCCTGAGCTTTTTTCGAGGAAATCTTCACATCCGCTACCTGCGTGGTTACAGGCGAAACTTTATCCTTCTGCCAGTTCTTGAGCGCCTTGGCTACCGTATTGAAGTCCATATCCTTGATCATGGCTACGGACAGAGCCGCATAAGCATTGCTCTTTTCAGTAGCTGTCAAAGCCTTCGGCATGATTTTCCCGCCATTTTCATTGGGATCGCCAATGACCGTATAACCACTCAGCGGAACTACTGCCAGCATCTTCATACCGGCATCATCGGCCGTACCTGCACTGCAGATGGCGATATTCAAGCCACTGGCAATAACGTGACGCCAGGCAGAAGTATCACCGATCGTAATATGCGTATCAAAGGATTCATCCACTACTACGATGGGCAGCAGGCTCAAAGGGACATCATCGCTGAAGCTTTCCTGCACATTGTTCAGACTGCCGCTTGCCCCCTGTTTCACTGCGAAAGGCAGCTTCCCGGCCGCAGCCAGATCCTTCAGCCGTGCACTGATGGCATCCTTAATCTGCTGACGTGCATTGTTGCTCAGCAGATTGTCCTGCCCTGCGTGCATCGTATAGACTTCCGGATACCAGCTGACCTGCAGGCTGCTCTCCTTGGCCATAGCCTGTGACATGGTCATGGACAGCGCCATACCTGCCACCAGCAGGGAACGCATGATTTTTTTACAATTCATCAAATTCATCCCCTAATGCTTATTCCGGCATGATGCTGTTGGCAATCTGTTTCTGACGTTCCTTGGAAGGTGCCTTGATATTGTTATTAGCATCTACTTTCTTGAGGGCTTTGTCCATATCACCGGTCTTGCTGCCGAGATTCTTGCAGATGGACTGCGTATCATCAGCTACAGATTTATAATGTTTCAGGGTGTTGAGCACATCCTGATAGCTGCCGCTCTTGCCAGCCTGGGCAATGCCCTTAGCAGCTTCCTTCACCACAAACACAGCATCACGGAGGGCCAAAGCCTTGTACCAGTTTGCCATGGAACGATCTTCCTTAGCCCAGGACAGGCGTTCCAGCGTCTTCTTCTTAGCCTGCTCATCCTGAGAGTTCAAACGGGTTTCAATCATATTACCAATGTTGCTGTCAACCCCCGGGATAGAAGCATAACGGTACGCACTGCCCAGATCGCTGAAGTTGGAACGGGATACATTCGAGATATTGCCTAATTCATTGAAATGGCTGTTGTTCTGCAGGCCTGCTGCTTCTTCCAGCTTATACTGAGCACCTGCCGTGAAATGCGTAGCCAGTTCCAGATGAGCCTTCATAGCTCTGATATGGTCGTTCATACCATTCATGTCCACATTCAAAGCCTTCTTGACAGCAGCTTTGGCCTCTTTCTTGGCATCGGACACAACCTTATGTTTCATCTTGTCAATGGAGCCTGCAAAACCATTCATGATGCCGGCTTCTGCCTGCTGCATCCCTACAGCCTGGGACATATTACCGGTCATCAGGCTATCCACCTGTACAAATTGGGCAGATAGTCCCATCGCTAACGTCAACGTGATTCCTAAAGCTTTTTTCTTCATTCTGCAAATCTCCTTTACTATTTCGTCCGTGCCGAAGCCCGTAACTATTGGTTTGGAAAGCCTTTACCCACAATATGCCCATAAATTCATATGACCAATAAGCTTACCAACGTACACTAGTATACCACGGAAATTTGTTCTCAAAAAGGCTTTTTCTCATTTTATTTTCATTTTTTCTTAATTATTTTTTAAGTAAGTCCTAATCTTTCTCTAATTTTCCCGATTTCCATTTTTTTCATAAAAAAAATACTGCCCCCAAAAGGAGACAGTATATTCTTTCTCATTTCATCAACAGGACGATGATAACCCCCGGCACCCCTAAGACACCAGCTATCAATGCCTTGAGGAATGTGATTTCCACACCGGCGCCAAAGATATTGACTACCCATAGGACCAACGCACCAACAATGCTGTTGGTGATCATCTTCCACAGAAGTTTCATGGGCAGGGCTACCAGCTTGCCAATCAGACACAGGGCAATCAGCCCGACCGCAAAAGCGGCGATAATTTCCATTTAGATTTCCCTCCGGTTTTCCATCGCCTTGGAAAGCGTCACTTCATCCGCGTATTCCAGATCACCGCCAATCGGCAGGCCGTGGGCAATGCGGGTGACTTTAACGCCCATAGGCTTCAACAGTTTGGCTAAATACATAGCCGTGGCCTCGCCCTCCACATTGGGGTTCGTGGCCATGATGACTTCCTTCACCTTGTCATCCGTGAGTCTGGCCAAAAGTTCCTTGATGCGGATCTGGTCGGGGCCAACGCCTTCCAATGGCGACAACGCACCATGAAGCACATGGTATACACCTCTATAGTCGCGCATGCGTTCCATGGCTGCCACATCCTGAGGCTGCTCCACCACACAGATGATTGAGTGGTCGCGTTCTTCCGCTGCACAGATGGCGCAGGGATTCTGGTCGCTTAAGTTGAAGCAGGTATTGCAATAGCCGATTTTCTCCTTGGCCTCGATAATGGCTGTTGCGAGTTTCTTCGCCTGCTCAGCGTCCATATCCAGCACATGATAAGCAAGGCGCACTGCCGTTTTGTTACCTATACCCGGCAGTGCGCGAAAATGCTCTATTAACTTTGCCAGCGGGGCAATATACTGCACGCCTGCTCCTTAAAAGAGTCCCGGCGGCAGGCCAAGACCGCTCGTGAGCTTGCCCATTTCCGAGGCCATCATATCGTCCACTTTCTTCGTGGCGTTATTGAAAGCAGAAGTGATGAGATCCTGCAGCATTTCCACATCTTCCGGATCAACAGCAGCCGGATCGATCGTGAGGCTCTGCACCTGCTTCTCGCCGTTCATGACGATCTTCACAGCGCCGCCGCCCGTCGTAACGTCCACGGTCTTGCGCTTGAGCTCATCCTGCATCTTCTTCATGTCGTTCTGCATCTTCTGGACTTTTTTCATCATGCCGGCCATATTGCCCATGTTGCCCATTCCACCAAACATATTTGTAACTCCTCTCAAAGGTAAATTTTTACATTTCAACATCTCTTAGACTACCAAAATAAAAAGCTTCCGTCAAGGAAAAAAGGCTCTGCCTTAGTATTATGGAAGGCATCGAATCATTAAAGAAAAATTAGAATTCCCTTGCTAGGCCCTGGCAGATATGCTATCCTAAATTCATGACTGCCTGCCGCCTGTTGCGGCCAACAGGCAGAACCAGTTGGAAAATACGAGAATAAGAAAGGAAGCGTTAAAAATCGTGACAAGTCAAAACAGAATATGCAGCGCCTGCCAAAAGGAGATTCATGATGATGGAGCAATGTTCTGCCCCTATTGCGGTGCAGCCATCCATCAGGGTGAATGGAAGTGCCGTTCCTGTGCCACACTGAATGACAAAGACGCAAAATTTTGTAAAAACTGCGGTGAAGCGCAGGACCATGACAGCCATCAATTCAATATCGATGATTACATCCAGCGCTTCAGGGAATATAAATATTTCAAACACATTATGATTGCCCTGGCCTTATTGATTGTCTCCATCGCCGGCTCGTCCTACTACTTCAATAATATGAATGAAGGCAATTACCTGAAGATGTACGCTGAGGCACACCGCAGCCTGAATGATGCCACCAGCATCGTCGTGACCAACACCAAGCCCGGTGCCATCAAGCCGGAAAACGCAGAGGAACTCAGCAAGCAGCTGCAGTCGGAGAAAGACGAAATCGACGAAGAAATGAAATCCTTTACCTCCCGCAAGCCCTTTGCCGGCTATACGGCCCAGCATGAAGCCATGATTGAACTGCTGCAGAAAGAAAGCAGCGTGCTGGAAACTTCGATTCAGGTAATCAAATCCCCCTTGAATGAAGATGTAGACAACGCCCTGAATGAGGTCAAAGACAATACGGAGCAAATCAAGAATCTGTCCGGCCAGATCAACGTCTCCAATACGGTAATGACGCTCGATGACGATATCACCGTGCTGCCCGCCCAGCTCAAAGCCTATGTGACGGAGCAGCGCAAGCTCGAAGAAGAACGAAAACGCATCGAAGCCGAAAAACAGGCCCGCCTGAACGAATTGAAAACATTCTTCGCTGAAATGGACGAAGCTATTGAACGCTACAACAGTGCCAAGGCCGATACAGGCGGCATGATGGAATCCCTGCGCAACGGCGGCATGATCTGGGCAGACTACTTCCGGGTACTGAACCAGGCCAGAAACGACCGCGAGGGCGTACGCTATAAGGTAAACAACATGAAATGCCCGCAGGGAACCGACCAGCTGCGCAAGGACTTCCTGCAGGTACTCGACGATTCCGTCCGCTACTGCGACGTGATGAAAATCGGCGCCAACCTGCAATTCAACCGCTATTACGCCAGCGCCTACCAGAAAGAGGAAGAAGCCAAGAAAATCAACGAAAACGTGCAAAAAGAATATGCTGCCTTTATTGCCAACTATAATGAGAGCAAAAGCAGCATGCTGAACGAGTAAAAGGAACATTAAGATATGGCAAAGTAGTAGAGAACCCCCCTCAGCAACTGGGCAAAGCTGAGGGGGGTTCGAGTACATCAAGTATTCGTGTCCTTAATATAGCATCTCGTATTGAGAAATACCAGTCCTTGCTTGTCTATAAAGAAAATGATATAATTAGTCATAAGAAGAGGACGAACCACAATGATGGTCGCCCAACACCGTCATCTGCAGCGCATAGGTCCGCGGTTGGACATTAAAAACCACCCTTTTGGTCGAGGGTGGTTTTTTCTTGTATAAAATTATAAAATGGCCTGCGAAAATTATTCCGCAGGCCATTTTCAAGGGTTATTTTGTTATAGAAGGGAAATTCCTGGTTAACTTGAGATCTTTGGCCGTGACGTTCACGGGTTTGGCGAACCATGCCAGGGCATAGGCTGCCGTGCCGGTGTAGTCGATGGCGTATTCGTTGGTGGACCAGGAGCTCAGCACATCGATATAAGACTTGGCCACGGGGACCTTGTTCTCTTCGAGGTACTTGGTCTGGTCGGGATCGCCGCCCTTGATATGGTTCGGGCCGCCAACGAGCAGGCCGGGCACATAGGCACCAGTGCTTTCATGGATGCGGTTGTGCGGATGTTCCGGCGGGTTGGAACCCATGCCGGTCAGGAAACTCTTATCGAGGGAATTGCGGCCGAGCATATAGTGGATCTGGGCCAGTGCCCCTTCCTCATACTCTGCCTTGGGCTGCAGCTGATAAGCCATCAGCAGCATGTCGCCCTGCGTCAGGGCGTTCTTCGTGGAAGCCCAGGTGTATTCCTCTTTGGAGAGGGCGCAGCCAAAGCCATCCTTCTGGATCTTGCCGGCAATCATGTCCGCATAATCGAGATAGACCTTCTTGACCTCGGACTGGAAGCCGGCATCGGCTTTAGACGCAATGGCATAGGCGAACTGCGCCAGAGCCAGCGTATTATCCCAGGTGAAGAAGCCCGGTGCCTTCAAGAGCTCTGCCTTGTTGGCTTTGAGATAGTCTTCATATTTCTTGTCGCCGGTGGTGCGGAACATTTCCGCTGCCATCCAGAGGCGTTCCTGTATATCATTCGTGTCGTTGTAGGGGCCGGAGCCGCTTTCCTGGCCTTCGTCCACGCGGTAGATGGATTCCTTGGTCTTGGAAAGATAATTCCAGACCTTATCGGCATCCTTCTGCAGGGACTTGGCATAGGAAGCATCGAGGCCTTTGTAGACGCGGGCGCCGATGGCGAGGCTCGCACCGTACATAGCCGTGCTGGCGGTGCAGGTGCTATAGAGGAAGCGATCCTGCGTGTCAGAATCCGGACTCTTGTCAAAACCAGGCCACTGCGCACCAGACACCTTATGGAATGTGCTGCCGTCCTTGCGCATCATCTTCTTGAGGAAGTCGAATTCATACTTCACTTCGCTGAGTGCATCGGGGAGATTCTTGTCACTCGTGACACCTGCCGGGAAGAGCAGCTGTCCTTTGGTGAAATGATCCGGATGGGCTTCATAGGCCAGCAGGAGTTCTGCGGCCGCAATCGCGCCCGTCGTCGTGTATTTGCCATAGTCACCGGCATCATACCAGCCGCCGGATACATCCACCTTGTCGCCCTTCTTGTTGAGCTTGTCGGTGAAGTAAACCTGCGCCTGCGTGTCCTGCGGATGGCCCATCTTTACCTTGAGGCCGGTCACGTCCTTATCATCGATAGACGTGCTGCAGCGGGACAGGGTGAAAGAACGCCAGGTCTGCACATTGGGAACTGCATAGACATTATCGCCAATGGCAAATTCATAGGATTCACGATTGCCGACTTTGAGCTTGTACGTGCCGGGCGTATTGAAGTTCGTGAAATCTGCCTTGCGCAATGTCTCTTCCGACATGGCATCGGCCTTGGCCTCAGACAGCTTGCCGGTATAGACGACCTTATTGCTCTTGGCATCGACGAGACTGAAATCCGTTTCCTTGGAATCCGTTACCATCGCCGTCTTATCACGGCCGGTAAGATAGCCAACCTGATCCACGTGCATGCCTGCGTCAGCGGCTTCTACCAAAGTTGCTGCCCCGCAGGTACCTACCATGGCCAGACCTGCTAAAACGAGTTGACAAAGTTTTTTCTTACTCTGCATGATCGTATCATCTCCCAAAATTTTGCCTTCCCCAGTGGGGAAGGCATTTCATAGCTATTGCTTATTCAGAGAACGGAGTATATTTGATGGATTTATATTCCGCCGTCAGCGGCATATTGTCATCTTTGAATTCTTTGAGCCATTCATTTACGCCCTTGCCCGGCCATGCATTCATCATGATCTTCTGCTTGGTCACCGGCAGGTCTTCGTTTTCGCGGCGGAATACTTCCTTGCCATCGACGAACCAGATAATGGAGTTCTTATGCCATTCAAAAGCATAGGTATGGAAATCTTCGGAAGCATCGAAGCCCAGGTCAATCATCTTTTCATGGCCGCCCTTGCCGTTGCGGAAGTAGTTGAGCTGTACCTTCGTGGTGTCTTTGCCGAGCACTTCGAAGTCGATTTCATCCCAGGGATCGCCATCATAGGGGCCCGTGTAAGTGAAGAAGGAAGAAACCACGCCGTCATTCTTGATGGCCTTCATCACGACTTCATAACGGCCATAACCATAGGTGGCCTTGCTGCGGTATTCGCCGCCGGAGTACGGAACCTTGTCGGCTGCCGGATTCGGTGATTCATCAATCGTCAGCTGCAGTGCGCCATCTTCGAAGGTCACGTTTTCCTTATGCCAGAAGCAGTTGAAGGGCATGCCGTTCGTCCAGCCGTCGGAAGCTTCAAAGAGACTATTTTCGCCTTTGGTCAGATCTACTTCAAAAGCATCGCTGGCCTTGGTTTCCGTTGCCGGTGCGGCAGAAACCACAGCCGGAGTGAAGAGATCCATGGAAACCGATACGGGAGCTGCCAGAGCCATCAGCACAGCTGCTGCTACTGCTTTTTTGCGGATATTCATCATTTTTATTTCCTCCTCATTCGAAGCTCAAATCTTCGCCATTGCTCTTAATAACCTTCTGATACCAATAGAAAGATTTCTTCGGACTGCGTTTCAAAGTGCCTTCGCCCTTGTTGTTCTTGTCCACATAGATGAAGCCATAGCGCTTCTCCATTTCACCGGTGCTGGCGGATACGAGGTCAATCGGGCCCCAGGGGCAATAGCCCATGAGCGTCACGCCATCTTCTTCGATGGCTTTCTTCATCTGCGCGATGTGTTCAGCAAAATATTTGATGCGTTCATCATCCTGCACTACGCCGTTTTCGTCCGGTTCTTCGTGCAGGCCGATGCCATTTTCCACGATCATCATGGGCAGTTCATAGCGTTCCGCCAGGACGTTGAGCATATAGCGCAGGCCCACCGGATCGATCTGCCAGCCCCAGTCAGAGGCTTTGACATACTGATTGGGGATTTCCTTGGACAGATGACGGCTCGTCTCGTCGTATTCGCTGACAAAGCTCATGTAGTAGGACAAGGCGAAGTAATCTACCTTGCCTTCTTCGAGAGCAGCCAGGTCGCCGTCTTCCATCTTGATGTCGTAACCGTGGAGTTCCCATTCCTTGAGCATATACTGCGGATAATGGCCGCGGCACTGCACATCGCTGTAATAGAAGGTCCGATCCATTTCCTTCAGGGCTGCCATCTGATCGAGGGGTTTACAGGTTGCTGGATAAGAGGGGGACATTGCCAGCATGCAGCCAATCTGGAAATCGGGGTTGATCTTGTGACCTTCGATCACGGCCTTGGCCGAAGCCACGAGCTCATGATGGGCGACCTGGTAAAGAACCGCGTAACGGTCTTCACCTTCCTGGTAAATGACACCGGAGTTGGTGAACGGTGCGAACGTTTCTTTGACATTGCGCTGATTGTTGATCTCATTGAAGGTCATCCAGTATTTGACCTTGTCCTTATAGCGCTTGAAGCAGACCGTCGCGAAGCGGACGAAGAAGTCCACGAGCTTGCGGTTACGCCAGCCGCCGTATTCCGTCACGAGATGATAAGGCATCTCGAAATGGGACAGGGTGATAACCGGCTCCATACCGTACTTATGCATTTCATCGAACAAATCGTCATAGAACTTAAGCCCTTCTTCGTTGGGTTCGAGTTCATCCCCTTTCGGGAAGATGCGCGTCCAGGCAATGCTGGTGCGGAAGCATTTGAAACCGAGCTTGGCCAGCAGGGCGATATCTTCCTTGTAATGGGAGTAGAATTCAATCGCCTCGTGGTTCGGATAAATCTTGCCAGGCAGCACGCCATCGGTGATTTCACGAGGCTTGCCGGGGCCGCCGACGGTCATGACATCAGCTACGCTGATGCCCTTGCCGCCTTCCTGCCAACCGCCTTCGAGCTGATGGGCGGCAACTGCACCGCCCCAAAGGAAACCTTTTGGGAAACTCATAATCAGGCCTCCTTCTTCTCTGCGTCGAAGCGTTTGTACACGTCGATGAATTCCAAAGCGATAGTCTTGAAGCCCTCAGCGCTCATGAGCTGGTCCTCGGCATGGAGGATCAAGAGGCCGATATGCTCGCCTTCCCCGGCGGCTTCTTTCTGCAGCAGGCCTGCATGTGCGTCATGGCCTTCTACGAAAGCTTCGTCACCATCTTTAATGAGCTGGGCAGCCGCTTCATAGTTGCCTTTTTTGGCTTCCTGAATGGCTTCTATATAACAGCTGCGAGCCGTGCCCACAGCAGAAATGATCTGAAATGCAGTAAGTTCTAAACCTTCCATGATATACCTCAATCTTTATTAGTCATTCATCAATTTACGAGCGAATTCCAGTGCTGCTTTGCCGTCCATACGACCATACATGCGCATGTCGATGGCGTCTACAGGAACACCGGGAACCTGTTCCGCAATCTTGTTCTTCTGGAAACGAATCTGAGGACCGAGCAGGATGCAGTCCGCATCATTGGCCTTCGTAGCGGCATCCGTTGCGGAGAACGCATCGATGGAGCAGTCATAGTTAGCAGCAGCAGCAGCTTCCTGCATCTTCTTGACGAGCATACTGGTGGACATGCCGGAGGCACAGAGTAAAACAATCTTTTTCATGGTAAATACTTCCTTTTTGTAAAATCTTAGAAATGGTAATCAATCTGGGTGCGGATGAAGTTACGATGATAGGACTCATTCTTATGACCGTACAGAGTGTTCTGAGCCGTAGCCATGGAATACATGGTTTCCCACTCAATATTCTTTGCCGGTACATACTTGAAGCCAACTACCCAGCCATGAGAACCTGGCTGCAGGAGGCCCCATTCCTTATCGCCCATGATACCCACTAAATTATTGGCGTTCTTAGCATAATCATACCAGCGGGCATAAAGCTGGAAAGATCCCGGATTATCGACGTTGGACCAACGATAGTTAAGACGGAATGCCATGCAATCCTTCTTGTTATACTTGGTTTCTGTATAGCCACCTGCACCCCATTCACCAATATTATAAGAACGAGCATTTGTCCTAGCATAATCACCGATAAGGAAGATATTCTTCATTGGATTCCACATCGCACTCAGAACAAAACCATGGGAACCGGCCGTATTGCGGAGTTCCGAAACAGTTTCCGTAAGCGTTACATTACCCGTAGCATCTACCTTACCTTTAATACCGTCAGTATAGTAAAGTGATAACCCCTCACCGCTGTTAAATTCACCGTAAGAAGTGTCCCCACTAGCAGAACCATACCACTTAAATTCACCGCCGGCTTTAAGCTTACCGCTGATATCCTTAATCGTTACATCAGAACCTTCAATCTTGTAGGTAGTGGTCTTATCATAAACATTCTGGCCTAAGGAATCGCCCTTGCCCACATTAAGTTTGGCAAATGCACAGTTGATCTGCAGCTTCGGAGCAACCTGTCCCTGAATGCCAACACCAGCAACGCTGAAATCATATCCCTTGTCAGTCGGCGTGAGATAGAATGCAGAAGCCTTCAAGCCTTTTTTATTAATCGGCGTGCTTACTACCACACCATCGGTTTCATTACCGAGAAGAACATTCTGGAAGCCCAGTCCACGCCATCTGCGGCCAATATCGAAGTCAAATACCCCAATCTTACCATCAGCCCAAATACGCTGAATTACACCATCTTCATCATCACGACCCCAATGAGACTTGAGCGTACCATCAGCCATTACATAATTGGCATAACGAGGATTTGTTTCACTTTCAAAGTTGAAATTCCACTTATCATTAACTTTGAACTGCCCTTTCAAATCCAGATAGAACCGGCGATTGTCATTGCGGTCAATATATCCCTTGATGTTATCATTATCCCAAGTTACACGACCAAAACCATGCAACTGTACGCGATTCTGTGCTTCTTTCAAGCCTTTGATTGCATTCTTATTGCTTTCTGCTACTTTCTTGGTGCGTTTGAGCTGGGCATTTTCCTTCTTCAAAGCATCCAGCTGCTGATTTAATTTCTGCTGCTGTGCTTCAATAGCCGCAATGCGGGCAGCCAGATCCTGATCAGCACCATCAGCAGCCGGAGCAGCGAATACGCTGCCGGAAAGGCCCATGGTAAGTCCAAGAAGTACGGCGGCAGTCCTTTTCTGATTAATCATCCTACATCCTCTTTTCTCTATCGCATCCACATAAAGTCTTTATTCTCTAATTCAATAATCTCACTGTTCAGCAGCCGGCTTTACTTCTGCCTTTACTGCATTATCTTCTTTTGCTTCTTCTTCCATATCGCCCATTTCCTCTTTCAGGAATGCTTTATCCTGTGCTTTGAGGAACGGGAAGTAGATTACCGTAGCGATGGCCAGATTGATGATCTGTACCACTGCGCCCTGCCAGCCGTTGAGCAGGAAGCCTGCGATGACCGGCGGCGTCGTCCAGGGAACCTGTACGGCACTGAACGGAGCCATAAAGCCCGTCGTGATGGCGAAGTAGGTTACGAACATCGCAATCAGCGGCACGATAACGAACGGAACCAGCAGATACGGGTTGAATACGATTGGCAGACCGAAGATAATCGGTTCATTGATGTTGAACAGGCCGGGAACGAAAGCCATCTTCATCAGGGATTTGAGCTGCTGGGAACGAGCCGTGAAGATACCGGCAAACAGGAGGCCCAGCGTCAGGCCGCAGCCGCCGCTCTTAACGAACACATCGTTGATCTGGCAGGTGAAGATCTTTGCTTCGGGGTTGTTGATAAGGCTCATACCGGCATCAATCAGATGCTGGTTGTCGAGGGAGTTGGCAATCAAGAGCGGGCTTACAACGCCGCCCACCACGTTCGGGCCATGGATACCAGCCCAGAACAGGATGCTCTGGAGACCTACGATAATGGAACCGCCGGCGAGGGAATCAGACAGGCCCTGCAGCGGCGTCTGAATTACTTTGAACACGAGTTCCGGCAGCGTGGTTGCGCCGATGTAATGGCAGAGGCCATAGAGTACAGAAGCACAAGTGAAGAAGATCATGCCCGGTACCAGAGCCGTGAAGGCTTTGGCCACACCGGAGGGTACGGAATCCGGCATCTTGATGCCGATGTGGTTCTTTTCGCAGTAGCAGAACACATAAGAAACGAAGAAGGCAATCAGGATGGCGGTGATTACACCGTTACTGCCCACCCAGGCTTTCGGAATGATGTCACCAACGGTTTCCCCACCCTTGCTGATGATTTCCGGCGGCATCAGGATCAGGAACGTGGACAAGGACAAGATCGAAGCCATAATGGCATCGCAGCCTTCATTCTCCACAAATTTATACGTGATTGCTAACACAACGATCAGTGCCAAAACGCTGAACGTACCACCAGCAACCGCATTGAGCGGTGCCGTCCAATCTGCTCCGAAGATTGAAGCCATGAATTCCGGATAACCCGGCAGCGGTAAGTTTGCCAACAGCAGGAATACTGAACCGCAGATGGTGAATGGCGTGGTCATGATGAAGCCATCACGCAGGGCGGCGACAGCTTTGATCTGTGCAAACTCGCCCATGAATTCGATAAACTTATCGAACATCTCTTGCTTAGTCATTTTCTTTCCTCTCTCCAAAAGTTTTTTATTATTGCATGGGGTTATGCGCTTAACCCCCGTTCCCCTTAAGGTGATTCTAATATAACATAGCGCAAATCACGAAACAATAAATCGAAACCAATACGAAACACTGATACACGGATAATCGTAATATGTGTAACAGCATGTAGCACTGTTACATCGATTGCTTATATTTAGAATATTTATCCTTTTATATGCAAAAAAGGCCCGCTAGGAAGCTCCTAACCTTCCTAGCGGGCCTTTCCGTTTTGTTGCTTAACGACTCTTCACAACGTTTGCCTATGCCTAAAGTATAACATAGTCAATATGAACCTGCAAGATTTTAATAGTAGAAATGCTTGCTCAGCCATTGTTCTTTCTGCTGTGCACTATGGAAATCCACACGCGTCATCAGCACGGCGAACAAGATATCCATCACATACTTGGCCCCCAGCAGGAACACCCGTGGCCCCAGTTCCTCCATGGAATTCACCGTAGCAACGGGGAACACCACGTCGGCCAGGCTGGCCAGGCTGGATTTGGTCGAGGCTGTCAGCACGATGATTGGATTGCCACGCAGTTTCAACAGATGGGCGATATCGAGGAGCATCCGGTTTTCCCCGGTGCGGCTGATGAAGAAGGCCACATGCTCCTTGGGTGCGCCCGTGGCCTGCAGATACTGCATGGTCATGGCCGGATGAACCGTGGAACACTTGTTGGCCATGATAAAGCCCGTGGCTGCCATATTGGCAATATCCAGGTTGTTGTCCATGGCGTAGAAATCGACATGGTCGCTCTTATTGATGATCGTGAGCGCCCGAACAAAATCCCCCGGCTCGAGCATGGCACGGGTTTCCTTAAGCGAGTCAATCTCAATGCTCGTTACCTTGTCCAATATGCTGTGCACCGAATCCTTATCCGTCATCGCCAGTTCTTCGCCATGGGGACGGTCAGTATAGCGCATCATATCAGCCAGGAACTTCACGCGGAACTCGGTATAACCGCCAAAGCCAAGCTTCTGGCTGAAGCGCACGATTGCCGCCGAACTCGTGAATGTCTCCTTAGCCAGTTGCCGCGTGGACATGCCCGGTAGATTGCGGAAGTGCGCCAGCAGATAACTGGCAATCATCCGCTCGGATTCCGAAAACCCTTCCTGCTCCTGTAACTGCTTGATTAGACCTTTCACTTATTGTCCTCCTCGATTTCCACCACGTGGTCCCCAAAAATCTCAAAGGCCTTCTCCAAGGGGGCGCGCTCCTCGGGAGGCATAGAATCCAAATCAACATGTATCGTCGGCTCCTCCGGCGGAGGTGGCGGCAAAGTTTTTTTCTTCGGCACAGGACGCGGCGGCGGTGCCGCTGGCGTATTCTCTCCGCTGCAATGCAGGCGCAGGGAACGCCCTGTAAGCTCCTGTAATATCTCTTCGATCAACGTGCGATAATTGCGCATGGCCAGATCTGCCATCAGCACGCCCTGAAACTTCACCAGGAACTGCGTTTCCGTCATGCCCGCAAACTGTCCCTGATTCATGCAGGCAAAGGCAGGCATCTTGCGTTCTTTCAGCGCCTGCAGCAGTTTATCCCAGACTTCCGCATCGCTGGCGGTAATCGGCACGGCCTGTACTTCCTGTACAGGTGCGGCCGCCGGCATGGGACGGGACGGGCGCTGCGTTACTGCCGCAGCAGGTTTCGCCGCAGGCTGGGCAGGCGCTGCCGGACGGGCCGCCAGCTGTGCCGCCATCTGCGAAAGTTTTGCTTCGAGGCTGGCCAGACGTCCACTATCCACGGCGGGAGCAGCTGCCTGCACCGGTACGGCGCCGCTGTCTGCCGGATTGCATAATGCCAGCAGCGCGACCTCCACCGTAATGCGCGGCTGCGGCGACCACTTGAGCTCCGCCAAAGCCTCATGGAGTTTCTTGATCATGGCCATGACCTCTGCAGCCGAGAAGAATTTCCCCTGCGTCTGCAGGACTTCATCCGGCTCGGCATAGAGATCCATCTGTGCAAGCGTGCCCGTAGACTGGTAAATCATCAGGCTGCGCAGATGCAGGGATAGTTCCGTAAGCACCTGCTTCAATTCCTTGCCATCCCGCAGGAGGTCCGCCAAAACCTCTAACGCTTTCTGGCTTTTATGGGCATAGATGGCCTCCGTGAGCTTGTAGATTGACTCATGGCCGATAAGCCCCAAGGTCTGCCGCACCCGGGCAGCCGTGAGTTCCCCATCGGCCAGCGCCGAACACTGGTCCAACAAAGAAAGCGCATCGCGCAGACCGCCATCGGCCTGGATGGCAATCATGTTCAGGGCTTCCGGCTCGGCTTTCAGCCCCATTTCCGTCGTGACCGTTTCCAGCCGCCCGCGGATTTCCTCCACCGTGATGCGCTTGAAATCATAGCGCTGGCAGCGGGACTGGATTGTCGGCGGCACCTTATGGGCTTCCGTCGTCGCCAGGATGAACACCACATGAGCGGGCGGCTCCTCCAAGGTCTTGAGCAGCGCATTGAACGCCTCGGTAGTCAACATATGCACTTCGTCGATGATGTAGACCTTATAACGGCCATCCACCGGCGCAAACTTCACCGTTTCCCGCAGGTCACGGATCTCATCGATACCACGGTTGGAAGCCGCATCGATCTCAAACACATCCATCGTGGAACCGTCATTGATTTTCCGGCAGGCCTTGCACTCACCGCAAGGCTCCGGTGTGGGCCCATGTTCACAGTTGAGCGCCTTGGCCAGGATTTTCGCCGTACTGGTCTTACCTGTGCCCCGCGGCCCGGAGAACAGGTACGCATGACCAATCCGGCCGGTATTGATGGCATTAGAAAGCGTCCTGCTGATATGCTCCTGCCCCACCAGATCTGCAAAAGTCCCGGGACGCCATTTACGATAAAGTGCAATATAGGCCATGCTGCTCCCCCACATAAAATTTCTAATCCATACACCAAAAAAGACAGCCTCACGGCTGTCCCAATTCATCCATTCTTTTCCACGTCGAACTGCAGCCCCCAGGCACCCTCGCGGCACATGGAGCACCCCGCTTATCGCTGCTTCCTTCCGGAC
Organism: Pseudoselenomonas ruminantium; assembly: GCF_900104055.1. Taxonomy (GTDB): domain Bacteria; phylum Bacillota; class Negativicutes; order Selenomonadales; family Selenomonadaceae; genus Selenomonas_A; species Selenomonas_A ruminantium_C. The sequence goes on along the minus strand of NZ_FNJQ01000009.1, from coordinate 42,904 downwards.
CTGACGAGGTTCACAGGACTCCATTGCGCAAGACCAAGACGCTACAGCCCGACCTGAAAAAGAATATCATGCGGAAAAAGGGAATCCGCATAAGAACAGCTATGATTGTATCATTTTTATCCTGTTTCGTCAATACTTTGTTTAACACAACACACTAAGCCCGGTGGCTGGCGATTGCTTTCCGCAGCATTTGATGCTTTTTATCAAAGCAAAGGAAAGTAATTGCCAGCCACCGGGCGCCTTAGCATATATTTTCTATCTTATTCAAATTCAATCGTTGCCGGCGGTTTGCCCGTGCAATCATACATGACGCGGTTGACGCCCTTGACCTCATTGACGATGCGCGTGGTAACGGTCTGCAGGACTTCCCAGGGAAGCTGTGCGCTTTCCGCCGTCATGAAGTCGCTCGTCATGACCGCACGCAGGGCAATGGCATAGTCATAGGTACGGCCGTCGCCCATAACGCCCACGGAACGCATATTCGTGAGGGCGGCAAAATACTGGCCGAGGTTCTTGTCGGCACCGGCTTTGGCCACTTCCTCACGGTAGATAGCGTCAGCTTCCTGCACGATCTTGACCTTTTCTTCGGTGACTTCGCCGATGATGCGGATGCCAAGGCCCGGGCCCGGGAAGGGCTGACGGCTTACGAGGTATTCGGGGATACCCAGCTCACGACCGGCATTGCGCACTTCGTCCTTGAAGAGCAGGCGCAGGGGTTCCACGATTTCCTTGAAATCCACGAAATCCGGCAGGCCGCCTACATTGTGGTGGGACTTGATCACGGCAGATTTGCCCAGACCGCTCTCGATGACGTCCGGATAGATCGTACCCTGTACGAGGAAATCCACGGCGCCAATCTTCTTGGCCTCTTCCTCGAATACGCGGATGAATTCTTCGCCGATGATCTTGCGCTTTGCTTCCGGTTCCGTCACACCCTTGAGTTTTGCATAGAAACGATCCTTGGCATTGACGCGGATGAAGTTCACATCATAGGGGCCGTTCTCGCCGAACACAGCCTCCACCTGATCGCCTTCGTCCTTGCGCAGGAGGCCATGGTCAACGAACACGCAGGTCAGTTGCTTGCCGATGGCCTTGGACATGAGCACAGCAGCCACAGAGGAATCCACGCCGCCGGACAGAGCGCAGAGTGCCTTGCCGTTACCGATCTTTGCCTTGAGTTCAGCGATGGTCTTTTCCACGAAGGAATCCATCTTCCAGTCACCAGCACAACCGCAGACCTTATAGACGAAGTTCCGGAGCATGGTCTGTCCCTGTACCGTATGCATGACTTCCGGATGGAACTGCACGGCATAGAGATTTTCGGCTGCATTTTCCATGGCAGCTACCGGGCAGACGGGAGTGTTCGCCGTTACCGTGAAGGAGGCCGGAGCGGCAGCGATATAGTCCGTATGACTCATCCAGCAGATGGTCTTAGCGTCCACATCCGCAAACAGCTTGGATGCTGCTTCCTTGATGGTGACTTCCGTCTTACCGTATTCGCTGGTAGGAGCCGTATCCACCTTGCCGCCGAGCTTATGCGCCATCAGCTGGGAACCATAGCAAATGCCCAGCACAGGGATGCCCAGCTGGAAGAGTTCCTCGCTGCAGGTTGCGGAATCTTCCTTATAAACGCTGTTGGGGCCGCCGGTGAGGATAATGCCCTTCGGTGCCATTTCCCGGATCTTGTCTAAAGACAGGGTATGGGGATGCACCTCGCAGTACACATGATTTTCCCGCACCCGCCGGGCAATCAGCTGGTTGTACTGTCCGCCAAAATCCAACACCAAAATCATTTCATTTGCTGGCTTGCTCAAAATATCGTCCTCCTGTATCTTGTCCATAAAGCTTTTTAACGATTATATCATAGGAAATGTCACTTGAAAAGGCTGGGATGTCTATAAAATACAGACTAAGCCCCGGCGGCTGGTGATGCTTTTCCGCAGCGTTTGACGCTTTTTGTCAAAGCGAAGGAAAAGTATTACCAGCCGCCGGGGCGTCTTGGCACTATGATGTTAAGCTAGCAGCGTCCGTATTTCTTGCACAGCCTCCGGATCTTCTCAACATCCACTTCCAGCAGATAATCCGGCTTCAGGCACCATTTCCAATTCAATCCTACGGTGCCCGGCGTGTTCATGCGGGCGCGCTCGTCCAGCCCCAGAACATCCTGCATGGGGGCAATGGCCAGCCTTGCCTCGGAGGCCAGGCCAAATTTCATCAAGCCTTTGTCCACCTCCCAGGGACGATCCAATGGGGCATTGACCAGTGCGGCCACAGCTGCCCGAGTGGCATCGTCAATATCCCGCTTATACCAGCCCACAGTGGTATTGTTATCGTGTGTCCCCGTGTAGACGATGCTGTTCTCCGGAGCCACAAAGCCCATCCTGCCCTGTTCATTGAAGTGCAGGGTGAAATGCAGCACCTTCATACCGGGGAAGCCGCAAGACTCTCTGAGGGCTTCCACCTCATCGGTGATGATGCCCAGGTCTTCGGCCACGATTTCCATGTCCCCGATCTCCTTCTTGATGATATCGAAGAACGCCTTGCCCGGGCCCTTGCGCCAATGGCCGTTGATGGCGGTTTCTGCCTTGCCATCCACTTCCCAATAGGATTCAAAGCCGCGGAAGTGGTCAATGCGCACGATATCCACGAGCCGGTGCAGATTCCTGAAGCGCCGCTTCCACCAGCTATAGTCCTCCTTCTCCATGGCTTTCCAGTCATACTGAGGATTGCCCCAAAGCTGTCCCGTAGCGCTGAAGTAATCAGGCGGTACACCCGCTACCGTGTTGGCGGTGCCATCCGGATTCAGGTCAAAGAGCTGCTGATTGGCCCAGACATCGGCGCTGTCATGGGAGATGAAGATGGGCATATCCCCCATGATCTTGATGCCCTTGCTATTGGCGTATTTATGGAGTTTAACCCATTGCTTATGGAAAAGGAACTGGACGAACTTGGCATAGCCCACGGCCTCTTCCATATGCGCAGCCAGTTTCTGCAGCGCCTTGGAGTCCCGGCGCACAAGGTTTTCCGGCCATTCATACCAGGGTTTGTTCTTATATTCTTTTTTCGCTGCATCAAAGAGGGCATAATCATCCAGCCAGCTGGCTGATGCTTCGCAAAATGCCTGGAACTGCCCCTGCATCTCCACATCCTTGGACTTCTGGAAAGATGCCCATGCCTTCTTGAAGCACTTCTTCTTGAATGAGATCACCCGTTCAAAGTCGATAAAGGAGGATTTGCTGGCATAGGGCACCCGGGCTTCAGTTGCTGTGATCCAGCCATGCTCTAACAGCTCATCCACATCAATCAGCAAGGGATTGCCCGCAAAGGCCGAAGGAGACTGATAGGGCGAATAGCCAAAGCCCACCGGGCCAAGGGGCAATATCTGCCAGACCTTCAAGCCGGCTTCAGCCAAAAAGTCCACGAACCGATAGGCTTCTTTGCCCAAGTCGCCAATGCCATACTTGGAAGGCAGGGAAGTCGGATGCAGCAGGATTCCCGCCGCCCGCTCGTATTTCCGCGGCAATGGTTCATAGCGCAGCAGCCGGCCAGTCAGCGGCGGCATCTTCACATCCAATTTGCCCCGATGAGAAAGCAACGGCTCTGTTTTCTCCCCTGCCACCGGCACCATATCCACAAACTGCCCGTCGGCAAAGTCGCTGATATCGAGATGCACCACATGGCTTTCCGTGCGGCTGCGGTTGAAGACACTGATGAAGGCGCCGTTATCTGCATCCACACCGAAGACATCATGCCCGCTGCGCACCACGCGGGCAAAAGCGATGATATCGCCCTCTGCGTTCAGCGAAAGGAGTTCACCGGTCTGCAGGGCCATATTATCATTGCGGGCCTTGATGATCGTGCGGTAGAATTCGCGCAATTCCTCATCCCCGCCCTGCCATTTATAGGGACGTCGGTTCGTGGGATCCTTGAACCCCTCCATGCCAATCTCATCCCCATAGTAGATGCAGGGCACACCGGGATAAGTCATCTGGAACAGGGCAGCCATCTTGAGGCGTGCCTTGCCTACCTGATACATTTCCGGCGAGAGCTTGGCCTTGCACTGCTCGATGGCCGGCATGCCATCATAGTAAGGCGTCTCCCCGAAGATCGTAATCGCTCTTTGCACATCATGGCTGCCAATCAGATTCATCATGGCATAGAAGTTTTCCAGGGGATAATTTTCCCGCAAGCTGTTGAACTGACGCATGGTATTACGCCCGGTCACATAGCCCAGCAGATAATCCAGCAGGATCTTGCGGAAGGGATAGTTCATGGCCGAATCCATTTCCTGCCCGCAGAGGTATTTGCGCGGCGTGCCATAGGCGACCTTGTTGGAGGCATCTTCCCAGACCTCGCCGATCATCACGGCATCCTTATTGGTCTTCTTGAGTTCCGCATAGAAACTCTGCGAGAAGGGCTCGGGCAGTTCGTCAATAACATCGAGACGCCAGCCCGCAATGCCTTCCTTGAGCCAATGATGCAGCACGCTGTCCGGATTCCGGATGATAAAATCCATATAGGACGGCGTGGTCTCCCGCACATTAGGCAGGGTATCGAAATTCCACCAGCAATCGTATTCATAAGGGAAATTGCGGAAACTGTACCATTCATAATAGGGTGACTTTTCTGACTGAAAAGCGCCTACGCCATCGTATTTGCCCTTGCGGTTGAAATAGCGGCTGTTGCTGCCGGTATGGCTGAACACGCCGTCCAGGATGATCCGGATTCCCTTTTTCTCTGCCGTTTCCACCAATTCATGGAATTCTTCATTCGTGCCCAGGATTGGATCGATCTTATGGTAATCCCCCGTATCATAATGATGATTGCTCTCTGACTCGAACACGGGATTCAGATAGATCACGCTGATGCCCATATCCTTCAGATAGTCGAGCTTATCCATCAGTCCGGCGATATTGCCGCCAAAAAAGTCATAGGAAACGATATCTTTCGTATCGGGATCCTTGTAATAGCAGGGATCATCCGTCCAGCTGGCATGATAGACCGCGCCTTCCTTTTCGATCAGCTTATCCCCTTTGCGATAGAACCGGTCGGGGAATATCTGATACATGATGGCATGCTTGAACCAGTCCGGCGTCTTGGCTCCCTTGTTGTAGACCGTGATCTGATAGGCTGGCGGCACATGGGGATAAACGTCTCCCGGCCCGCCCCATTGCTCATGGTTATTGCCATAGTAACAGGTACCATCGCTGCAGGAGATAATGAAATAATACCAGAGCAGATCGCCTTTTTCCGGCATCTCATAGTCGATAAAATAATACCGCTGTGGCGCCTCCATTGGATCTTTTGTCTGCAGCGGCAGAAGTTTTTCCCCCACCTTCCCCTGCCAGACATGCAAAAGCACCTGATTGATCTGTTGTTTGCTCCGTATCTGCAGCCCGAGCCTGACCTTGCTCCCTGCTTCAGCCGCACCCCGGGGGCAGCGATAGTACACATTATGCGAGTTATGCTCTACTTCATTCCTCGTAAGCACTTGATCCCACCTCTTCCTGCGGTTAAGGGCGGCAAATAATTGCCGCCCCGTTAACCCTTGGCCTTATTTATTTACCAGCTGCTCATAGAGCTTCTTGTATTCCTTCGCCGAATTGTTCCAGCTGAAGTCCGTAGCCATGGCATTATGGACGATGTTGTTCCATTCTTCATAATTGCCATAAGCGCTCAGGGCCCGCTTCAGTGCATACATCATCTCATGTGCATTGTAATCGCTGAAGACAAAGCCATTGCCGGTCTGCGTGTACTTGTCGTACTGCTGAACCGTATCCTTGAGGCCGCCCGTCTCACGGACCACCGGAATCGTGCCATAGCGCATGGCGACGATCTGACCGATGCCGCACGGCTCATAGTTGGACGGCATCAGGAAGATGTCCGCACCAGCGTAGATGCGCTGTGCCAGTTCATTGGAGAATCTGATGTTGGCCGAGACCTTATGCGGGAAACGCCAAGCCAAACCTTTGAACCAGTCTTCATATTCCTTGTCACCGGTACCCAGAACCACGAACTGGATATCTTCATGCATGAGGATCTCGTCCATCATGCGCACGATGAGGTCAAGCCCCTTGGCTGCCACCAGACGGGAAACCAAAGCGACTACCGGCGTGCGGCGGCCTTCCGGCAACCCCAGCATCTTCTGCAGGGCCACCTTGTTGTCCATCTTGCGGTCCTGGCTGTCCACATCATAGGTCTCAAAGAGGTTCTTGTCCGTCATCGGATTATAGACATCATAGTCAATACCATTGACGATACCGAACAGGTCATCGCGGCGGCTGCGCAGCAGGCCGTCCAGATGCTCACCGAAGTATTCATACTGGATTTCCTGAGCATAGGTCTTGCTGACGGTGGATACATAATCGGAGTAGATGATACCTCCCTTCATGAAGTTGACTGCATCGAAGAATTCCAGATCGCCGTTATTGAAGTATTTCCAGTCAAGCCCCAGCACATCCGACATGATATCTTTCGGGAATACACCCTGATATTTCAGGTTGTGGATGGTATAGAGCGTCTTGATATGCTGGTAGCGCTCATCATCCATATGCTCCAGTTTCAGGAACACATTGACGAGGCCTGCATGCCAGTCATTGCTATGGATGACATCCGGCCAGAAGTCCATGGCCGGCAGAAGGTTCAGCACGGCCCGGCTGAAGAAGGAGAAGCGCTCAGCGTCATCATCGTAGCCATAGAAACCCTCGCGGTTGTAATATTCCTGATTATCTACGAAGTAATAGGTCACGCCGTCTTTTTCCAACTTGTCCAGACCGACATATTTGCTGCGCCAGGCCACTTCGAGTTCACCATCATAGACGTGTTCCATCTGGTCAACATATTCCTTGCCAATGGCACCGTATTTCGGCATGATGACACGGATGTCCACATCTTCTTTCAAAAGCGCCTTGGGCAAAGAGCCGGCCACGTCGGCCAAACCGCCCGTCTTGACAAATGGTACTGCTTCCGATGCTACATAAAGAACTTTCATTTCGGATTTCCTCCCTAACCATTAAAAAACCTGAGCTTTAGGCATTAACTGCGGCATCTTCCACAAGGGGCTTGGCCGCTCGCTTACGAGTAGCAGTTCTGTTGGCTGTCTTGGCTTTCGGTGCCTTGGCAGCTGTCGTCTTCCTGCTTGCTGTCGTTTTCCTGGTCTTAGTTGTAGATTTAGTAGTTGTTTTTTTCGTCGTTGATTTTTTTGCTGGAGCTTTCTTCGTTGCCGCTATGGCGGCCGTAGAGGATTTATCTTCTCCCACTTCGAAGCCTTTGGCTTCTACATCACTGTGCTCCTCGGGAAAGGATACATTGGAACCATCCTGGCGCTTCAGGCGCAGATAGATGGTCGCCAATGGCGGGATAGTGAGACTGATGGACTGCTCCCGGTTATGCCAGGGTTTATCCTGGCTCTGGATCTCGCCCACATTCTTCACGCCGCTGCCGCCGAAGGCCTCCTCATCGGAGTTGAATACTTCGATATAGCTGCCCTTGGCCGGCACGCCGATGCGATAGTCCGTGCGCACCTCCGGTGTGAAGTTGCTGATGACAATGACAAAGTCATTGCGGTCCTCCGCCTTGCGGATAAAGGACACGATGCTGTTGTTGTTGTCATTGGGATCGATCCACTGGAAGCCGTTCCAGTCGAAGTCCACCTGCCAGAATGCTCTGGTATCCAGATAGAATCTATTGAGGGCTTTGGAGAAAGCCAGCATCTTGGCATGCTTATCAAATTCCTTGATCAGGTGCCAATCCAGCTCATCATCGAAATTCCACTCGATGAACTGAGCAAACTCGCCGCCCATAAAAAGCAGCTTCTTGCCGGGATGAGCCATCCAATAGCCGAAGAAGGAACGGAGTCCGGCAAATTTCTGCCAGTAATCTCCGGGCATCTTGCTGATCAGCGAACACTTGCCGTGTACCACTTCGTCATGGGACAGGGGCAGGACGAAATTCTCCGAGAACGCATACATGAAGGAGAAGGTCACCTTATCATGATTCCATTTGCGATAAATGGGATCCAGGCTCACATACTTCAGCATGTCGTTCATCCAGCCCATATTCCACTTGTAGTTGAAGCCCATGCCGCCCATGTAGACCGGCTTGGAAATCAAGGGCCAGGAAGTGGATTCCTCGGCAATCATCAGTGCCTGAGGATGGAATTTGAAAACCGCTTCATTGAGTTTCCGCAGGAAGTCCATGGCCTCAAGGTTGCCAGTATCGCCATATTTATTGGGCATCCACTCGCCATCCTTGCGTCCATAATCCAGATAGAGCATATTGGCCACCGCGTCGATGCGCAGGCCATCGATATGGAACTCCTCGAACCAGAACATGGCATTGGAAATCAGGAAACTCTGTACTTCCGTCCGGCCATAGTCGAAGTTCGTGGTGCCCCACTCCCAGTTCTCCGCCCGCTGCTCATTGTCGGATTCGTAGAGCGGCAGGCCATCGAAATGCCGCAGGCCCTGCTCATCCTTGCAGAAATGCCCCGGCACCCAGTCCATGATGATGCCGATGCCCTGCTGATGCGCCCGGTCCACCAGATAACGGAAGTCATCCGGCGTGCCATAGCGGCTGGTCACCGCATAGTACCCCGTGGCCTGATACCCCCAGGAGCCATCGAAGGGATGCTCACAAAGCGGCATGAATTCGATATGGGTGTAGTTCATATCCTTCACATAATCGATCAGCTGATCCGCAGCCTCCCGATAGGTCAGATACTCCCCTTCGGCATTGCGCCGCCAGGAGCCCATATGCACCTCATAGGTCAGCATTGGACGGTCATAGGAAGATTCCTTGCGCTTCTGCACCTTCCAACTGTCATCGTTCCATTTGTAATGGTTCATGTCAAAGGTGCGCGAAGCCGTTTCCGGCTTTTTCTCAGCGTAGAAACCATAAGGATCTGCCTTCATGATATGCGGACCGCCCCATTGGGGTTCAATGGCGTACTTATAAAGCTCGCCCTCGCCTAACGCTTCCACGAAGGTCACCCAGATTTCCCCATCGCCAATCTTGTGCATGGGATTCACCCTGGTATCCCAACTGTTGAAATCCCCCACCACGCTGACACCCTTGGCATGCGGTGCCCAGACGGCAAAGCGAATCCCCTGTTTGCCATCCTGCTCCACAAAGTGAGCGCCCAGCATCTCATAAGTGTGGTAATTCGTTCCCTGATGAAACAAATAGCGGTCAAACTCACTCAAATCAGAAGTTTTCAAAAATAATCCCCCTCAAAAGCCTTCCTCAACGAGGAAGGCTGCAGTCCCCCAGCTTACGAAATACGGACCGGTTTTACGTGCCAGATTTCGTTCGCATATTCGTCTATGGTACGGTCAGACGAGAACCGGCCGGAGTTGGCGATATTCATGGCCGAAGAGGTCAGCCAACCCAGCTTATTCTTATAGCGGCGCATGATTTCTTCATGCCCCCAAGCATAGGAGCCCAGGTCTTTCAGGATGAAGAACTCATCGTTGCCATGGATCAGATAATCGTAGAGGGAACGGAAATCCCCATAGGTACCGTCAATGAGCTGGTTCATCACGAAGCGCACCATCTCATTGTTGTTGTATTCATCCCAAGCGGAATAAGAACCCGTCATATAGTAGGTCAGGACGTCTTCTGCCCGCAGGCCGAAGATCACGCAGTGGTCGTCACCACCCTGGTCGCCACCGACGGCTTCACGGATTTCCACGTTAGCACCGTCCATCGTACCAAGGGTAATCGCACCATTCATCATGAACTTCATGTTACCCGTACCGGAGGCTTCCTTGGAGGCCGTGGAAATCTGCTCGCTGACATCCGCTGCCGGATAGACGATCTCGCCGATGGACACGCCGAAGTTCTCGATGAAGACGATCTTCATCTTGTCCTTGATGGACCGGTCGTTGTTGACCTTCTCGGCCACCGCATTGATCAGGCGGATGGTCTCCTTGGCGATATAATAGCCCGGTGCAGCCTTGCCGCCGAAGATATAGGTGGTCGGGATCATGTCATAACCCTTGTCATGCTTGAGCAGGTTATACTGATACATGATATGCAGGATATTCATGAGCTGGCGCTTATAGGAATGGATTCTCTTGACCTGGATATCGAAGATGCTGTCCGGGTTGACCTTGATCAGGTTGTGTTCCAGGATGTACTGCGCCAGATGTTCCTTGCGCAGATGCTTGACCTTGCCCAGTTCAGCCAGGAACGGCTTGTCATTGACGAAATCGTTCAAGAGGTCAAGCTGTTCCGGATAACGGTGCCAGCGGCGGCTGCCCAATGTCTCATCGATCAGACCGGCCAGCTCCGGGTTGGCGCCCATCAGCCAGCGGCGATGCGTGATGCCGTTGGTCTTGTTGTTGAACATCTTCGGATTGAATTCATAGAAGTCATGCAGCGTGGAAGCCTTGAGAATATCGGAGTGAATCTTGGCTACGCCGTTGACGCTGTGACCACCGACAATGGCAAGTCTTGCCATATGGACCATGCCATTTTCGAGAATGGACAGGGCCTGTACCTTGCCATCGTTGTTCGGATAGCGCTCACGCACCTCTTCGAGATGACGGCGATTGATTTCCTCGATGATCATGTAAACGCGCGGCAGCAGTTCCTTGAACATATCCACCGGCCAGGTTTCGAGGGCTTCCGGCATGATCGTATGGTTGGTATAGGCGATGGTGTTCTTGGTGATTGCCCAAGCCTCGCTCCATTCCAGACCTTCCTCATCGAGCAGGATACGCATGAGTTCCGGTACTGCTACAGCCGGATGGGTATCATTGATATGGATGGCAATCTTCTGGCTCAGATCCTTGATCTTCATGCCCGTCTTCTTGTAATGGCGGACAATACTCTGCACGCCGGCAGAAGTCATGAAGTATTCCTGAATCAGGCGCATCTTGCGGCCATCCCAGGTGCTGTCATCCGGATAGAGATAACGCGTGATACTTTCCACGAAAGAGCGGTATTCATTCTTCTGACGGATCTGTTCCTGCGTGAGATAGCCGTAGTCGGAGAAGTCACGGTTTACCTCGGCATTCCAGAGACGCAGGTTGTTGACCGTACTGTTATGATAGCCCACGATAGGCACATCATAAGGTACGGCCATGACGACCATCGGATTCTCATGCACCAGTTTCAGGCTGCCGTCCGGCATTTCCTTCATATAGGCATTGCCGTAGAATTTGACATCGATGGCTTTATCCGGCTTGCGGTATTCCCAGGCAAAGCCGTTCTTGAGCCAGTTATCCGGGATCTCAACCTGGTTGCCGTTGATGATCTTCTGCTCGAACAGGCCATACTGATAGCGAATGCTGCAGCCATGGCCCGGCAGATGATGGGCAGCCATGGAATCGATGAAGCAGGCAGCGAGTCGGCCCAGACCACCATTGCCCAGACCGGCATCAGGTTCTTCCTCGTAGACCTTGTCAAGGTTCAGCTTGAAATCCCCCAGCACATCCCGCAAAGCCTCTTCCAAGCCTAAATTGATCAGGTTGGATTTCAGCAGGCGTCCCATCAGGAACTCGATGGAGAAGTAGTAGATCTGTTTCTCTTCCCGTTCCATATAGGCCTTGTTGGTCTTGATCCAGTTTTCGGAGATATACTGCTTAGCCGTAGCGGCTACAGTCTGATATATTTCATTTTCCGACAGCTCGTCCAGCTCACGGCCCCACATGATATGAGCCGTAGCGATAAAACGGGCTTTCAATTTTTCCTTGAGTTTCTTAAACTCAGCCTCATTTACTTTTTTCTTTTCCTTTGCCAAAAAAAACACTCCCTTTTTTCAGCCTTAACACAACAATAAAGGCCGTCATAACTTGGCTTATGCCCGTTATAGGCAGATTGCCTCGTTACAACGGCCTTCTAAATATCAGATGACGACATTCTTCGTGACGATCAGCGGGTAATTATTGGCACCTTTAAGCCATTTTTCCTTCGAGATAACCACGTTCTTATCGCAGATGACATTTTCCACCAAGGAATCATCCTGTATATCACATTTCTGCATGATAATGGAATTCTTGATTTTTACGCCCTTGCCTACGGTGACACCACGGAACAAAATGCTGTTTTCGACCTCGCCGCGAATCACGCAGCCGTTGGCGATCAGCGAGTTCTTGACTTTGGCTGTCTCCTTATATTGAACTGGAACTTCATCTTTGCCTTTGGTGTAAATGGAATTGTTGCCCATGAAGAGCTCTTCCCAAACCTCCGGTTCCAAGATGTCCATGTTCGCCTTGTAATATGCGGAAGTAGAATCCACATGGGCCACATAGCCATCGTGCTCACAAGCATAGATATTATACTCGCTCGCGCGACGGATGATGCCGTCCATCAGGAGGTCCTGTCCGCCATGCTCATAGGTGTAACGCACCAGTTCCACGAAGATGCGCTTTTCGATGAGATAAACATTCATCGCTACCTTGGAATCATCGTAAATAGCCGGTTTTTCGGCCAAATCCGTTACCAGACCATTCTCTGCAGTCTCGAGAACCACATTGCGGCCAGCCTGCTCTTCCTTCGCCGTATAGTACACCATCGTGATATCCGCCGAGGTGTTCTGATGGAAGCGCAGGAGCTGGGAAAAGTCTACATTATAAACGAAACTGCCGCTGGTCAGGAGTACATATTTCTGACTGCTGTGTTCGAAGAAATCCAGATTGTGATAGAAGTTCTTTAAATCGCCTTTACGGATGCTGTCTTCTTCGCTGGGGGACGGCAGGTAGAACAGGCCGTCATGACGGCGGGCCAGGTCCCAATCCTTACCGGAACGAAGATGGTCAAGCACGGAACGGGGCTTATCGGGAAGCATAACCCCTACATTCAGGATACCTGAATTCACCATGCTGGATAAAGTAAAGTCAATCAGACGATAGCGTCCTGCGAACGGCATGGACTCCACCGCACGTCTTTCCGTCAGTTCACGAATTAATTTATTATCTTCCTGAAGATTAATAATCCCCATTACATCTTTCAATTTCTTCCACTCCTTGCTGTATCTAGGCTGTATTGATAGGGAAATACTCAGCCGGCCTGCTTGCCGCTGGCTTCGGCCAGTACAGTTTCACCCTCAGCTACCACAGTGATAGCACCTAATTCGCCTGCGACCTTAGCTCCTGCTGCGACTTCGCAGTTCTGAGCCAGGATAGCATAATCCACTACGGCACCGTCACGGATAACAGTCGAAGGCATAACCACCGAGTTAGTTACCTTAACACCCTTGCCAATGCGCACGCCCGGGAAGATCACGGAGTTCTCCACTTCACCGAGGATCATGGAACCTTCGCTGATCATGGAATTCTTGATCTTGGCATCCGGACCGACGTAATGCGGCGGCATGGAGGCATTGGAAGAATAGATCTTCTTCTCGCCTTTGAGGTCAAAGGGCGGCTGATCCTGCAACAGGTCCATATTGGCCTGCCAGAGGCTTTCGATAGTGCCGACATCCTTCCAATACCCCTCAAATGCGTAGGAGTACAGACGAGCCTTGTCAGCGAGCATCTTCGGAATGATGTTCTTGCCGAAGTCATGGCTGCTGGTTTCGTCCTTGGCATCTTCTTCCAGATATTTCTTGAGGAAATTCTTGTTGAAAATATAGATACCCATGGAGGCGAGATTGCTCTTCGGTTTCGCAGGCTTTTCTTCGAATTCTTCGATGCGCCCCGTCTTGTCCGTGTTCATGATACCGAAGCGCGGTGCTTCATCCCAAGGCACTTCGATAACACCGATCGTAGCCTCGGCCTTGTTCATCTTATGAGCTTCCAGCATCCAGGAATAATCCATCGTGTAGATGTGGTCACCAGACAGAATGAGAACGTACTCAGGATCTGCTAAATCAATGAAGTTCAGGTTCTGATAGATGGCATCAGCTGTGCCCTGATACCAGTCAGCCCCCTTTTCACGAGCATACGGCGGCAGGATAAAGATACCGCCATCCTTCTGGTCCAGATCCCAGGCGCTGCCGGAAGCTAAGTAGTTGTGCAGCTCCAGCGGACGATACTGGGTGAGGACACCGACCTTGTCGATACCAGAATTCGCGCAGTTACTGAGCGGAAAATCAATAATGCGGTACTTTCCCCCAAACGGTACAGCCGGTTTTGCAATCTTTTTGGTGAGCGCGCCGAGGCGGCTGCCCTGACCACCGGCCAAGATCATGGCCAAGCATTCTGTCTTTCTCATAAAAAATCCCCCTTGGATATCGTAGTAAACAATAATCTCCCCTTATTCGACTACAGTTTACTTTTATGTATATATTTTAACAGATTTTCATCTGTTAGTATACAGTTTTTCCCTGCTATTTCTGTATTTTTTGCTGCAGGTTATAAAATTGTTACATTTGTCATGATATTATGACATATGTCATGGCACTGACAGGATGCAACGACCGTCGATTGCTTTTCGCTAACAATCAATCTATGTTTTAATAATTCGCTTTTATGCGTTATTTTCCTGCTTTTTTCTAAAAAAAATGTAAATAATTTTTTAGAACCATTTTTGGCAAATAACTGAAAATTTACATTAATAATAAATAAACTTACAACATCGTCCAAAAAACAGCTGCCACAAACATGGCGACACTGAAGCCGGTCAAGGCATTGCTGACTGCTTTGCCCTTCTCCCCCAGGAAGAACTTCACCACGGGGCGTGCTTCAAAGGTCAGGAAGGCAACGCACATGTACAGTATCGGACTGTAATCCTCATTCCACTCATAGAGCAGGACGAAAGTAACCACCAGGATCGCCAGCACCTCTCCCCGAGTGTACAGCGATTTCTTCTGTGGATGCAGCGCTTCATCATAAGCCGCCCGGCTCACGGGCACACCGTATTCATCGGTCTGCTTATCCTTGTTGGCGAACCAACGGTAACGCATTGCCGTCACCTCTCAGTTGTTGTAGTGTTCTTAGTCTTGTCAGTAATATTTGCGTGTCATCGTGACCAGACGCGGCAGTCGGTCAAAGAGATTCTGCCCCGGGCAGGCCGTGGAGTTATACTCCCGATGCCCCTTGATATGCTGACGATTGGGCTCGAAACCATAGTAACGGCACAAAGCCGCCAGCAGTTTCGCTGCCGAATCCATCTGCGCCGGCTCCGGCACATGCGCATCAAACTCGCCTACGATATTTACCCCCACCGTATGCCAGTTATGATCATAACAATGCGCGCCGAGCATATTCATCGGCCGCCCCCGTTCGATGGTACCGTCCTTGCGGATGACAAAATGGTAGCCAATGCCGGCCCAGCCGTTGTTCTTGTGCCAGCCATCAATTTCCTCTGCTGACACATCCCGATTAGTCCCACCTACATGATGGATCACGATCGCATCGGTGGTACGGCGATTCTGCAGTGAGGAAAATTCCAGATTCGTTTCTCTGATTGAAATCCCCAGTAACGGATCTACGCCTCCTGCAGCACTTCCGCCAGCATTCCAGGCCGCTTCTGCTGCTTTTGCTGTCCACAACTGTGGCAGTATTGCGGTACCTGCACCTAAAAGTATCATGTTTTTCAAGAAATCTCTGCGTTTCATGCCATCCATCCTAATCTTACCAACAAACGGATTATATTATAGCCCTCTTTTCTGAAAAAAACATGTACATTTTCTATGAATACAAGCAGGACTTCAGCCCCATATCCGGAACTGCGCAAATAAAAAGCACACCCCGGAAGATGTGCTCAAGACTTCGTATTGGTGGCGGCAAAGAGATTTGAACTCCTGACACTGCGGGTATGAACCGCATGCTCTAGCCAACTGAGCTATGCCGCCAAAAGTGGTGGGCAGGGATGGATTCGAACCATCGTAATCCGAAGATGACAGATTTACAGTCTGTTGCCTTTAACCACTCGGCCACCTACCCATATGAACTTCTTAACAAAACAAGCGTTAAGAACAAGAAATATTATATCCGAGTTCTCAACGCTTGTCAATACTTATTTTAAATTTTGTTTATTTTTTCTGCATCCAGACCGGAATGTCGATGAAATCAGCGGCAGGCGTAACCGTCTGCTGCGGTTCCACCGGTGCGGCCTGATTCGGCATGCCAAAGTTCATGCCAGTATTGTTCGGCTGTACCGGCTGAGCGGCAGATGGAGGCATCTGCGGCTGGATACCAACAGTTTCCGGTGCATCAAAGCCCGTAGCGATAACCGTCACACGCACCGTATCGCCCATGGTGTTATCGATAGACGTACCCCAGATGATGTTTGCCTGGTCATCAGCTGCATCATGCACAGTCGCGGAGGCTTCCTGTACTTCCACCATGCTGAGGTATTCCTCGGCACCGGTGATGTTGATCAGGATGCCGCGCGCGCCATCGATGGTCGTTTCGAGCAGCGGAGATTCGATAGCCATCTTCGTTGCCGCAATCGCAGCGCCTTCGCCGGAAGCTTCGCCAATCCCCATCAGCGCCGAGCCGGCATTGCTCATGATGCTCTTGACATCGGCAAAGTCGAGGTTTACGAGGCCTGGCTGGGAAATCAAGTCGGAAATGCCCTTGACACCCTGACGGAGCACATCATCGGCAATGCTGAACGCCTGATTGATCGGCGTCTTCTTATCCACGACCTGCATCAAGCGGTCATTCGGAATCGTAATGATCGTATCCACATGCTGTTTCAGATTAGCGATACCGGATTCGGCGTTGCGTTCGCGCTTTTTCCCCTCAAAGCCGAACGGACGGGTTACAACACCTACGGTCAGTGCGCCGATCTCGCGGGCACATTCAGCTACCACCGGTGCTGCACCAGTACCAGTGCCGCCCCCCATACCAGCGGTAACAAAGACCATATCTGCGCCACGCAGAGCTTCGAGAATATCGTCACGGCTTTCCTCAGCCGCTTTCTGGCCGATTTCCGGACGAGCACCTGCACCTAATCCCCGGGTGAGCTTCTCGCCAATCTGCATACGCTTCGGAGCCAGAGACTTCAAAAGTGCCTGTGCATCCGTATTCACTGCGATAAACTCGACTCCCTGCAGTCCATAGTTTATCATGCGGTTCACAGCATTGCTGCCGCCGCCGCCTACACCGATTACCTTAATTTTGGCCACTTGATCGAGGCCGTTATCATCCAATTCAAACACAGCGTTAACCCCCATGATGTTCTATTCTATATCCCGTGCAAACGTCATTTCGTCCACCAGGATTCCTAGTCCACACAAATATACTCCTTAATTCTACCATTTATCTGCTCATAATGCTATAACTTTCATAAAAAAAGTGAAAAAAAACGAAAATCTGTGTTACCATCACTGTTCCTATTCATCGTCACCGGCAAAAACAGCAATAAGCCCGGGGACTGATGATGCTTTTCCGCAGCCAAGCTTGGGCGAAGGAAAAAGTATTGTCAGCCACCGGGCGCCTTTGTATATCGATGTAACTCCAGGCTGCTATTGTGCCCCTTTATGGACTTCGATCTCCGAATCTACCAACTGTTCTTTGAGCCGGATAAACGGTGCTGTATAACTGAAGTCCACGAACTCTATCTGATGTTTGGCATGGGGCAGGCTCAGCAGGAAATCTTTCGTCAGCCGGGCCTTTTCTTCCCAGCGGTCAAAATCCCCCAGCCTGATCTGCACGGACTGGTTGGTATAGGCCGTAATGGCCTTGGGATTGGTGATGTTGATTTCCGACAGGTGATTCAGCGTTTCCGCATCGAGCAAGGACAGGAACTCCAAGATCTTCTTCACGTTCTCGTCCGTGTTGTCATCCCCGATATACTTATCGTGCATCGCCACGCCGGTGATCAGCGGGATCGGCATCTTGCGCAGGTTCTTGTAGCTGGCGATGACCTTGCCCTGCCGGTCCAGATCCAGATAGCCATACTCACAGGCCACCGTGGCCACGGGCATGCGCTCTTTGAGTTCCACATCGAGTGTATCCGGCAACTTGCGCCGCACGACGACGCTCTCGATGCGCAGGTCCTTCATGAGGTTCTGCGTGACGGCATCGGTCTCAAGCTGGAACAGCGGCTCTCCCTTATGCAGGCGTCCGCTGGTCAGGATGTCATCCTCCTTGAGATAGGTGTTGCCATGAAGCGTCACCCGCTGCAAGGTGAAAAGAGGCGAATAAACGACAATGGACATCAGCCCGCCGCAAATGCCTAAGAACATCAGCCCCTTGATGATACGGCGGGGACTGCGGCGACGCTTTTTGTGGGGAGCAGATTGTTCCTGCTGGATTGCTATTTCGTTGTCATCCATATTGCTGCCTCCTTTCTGTTATGCCTTCCCCTTTGATGGGAAGGCTTTTAGAATCCTGCCATTTCCAGGATGCGTTCGCAGAGTTCCGGGAACTCTACGCCCATGGCACGGCCGGCATCGGGAACCAGGGAGGTTTCCGTCATACCAGGCACGCTGTTTACTTCGATGACGTAGGGCGTCTCATCTTCACTGTACATCATATCCACGCGGGCTACGCCCTTGCAGCCACAGGCCGTATAAGTCTTGATGGCCAGTTCCTGCATCTCCTTGGTCTTAGCCTCGCTGACCGGTGCGGGGATGATATGGGCGGATGCGCCTTTCGTATACTTGCTCGCATAGTCATAGCGGCCGGACGTCGTGGTGATTTCGATAATTGGGAAGGCCTCCTTCTTATCCTCATCGCCCCAGACGGCTACGGTCATCTCGCGGCCTTTGATGAATTCCTCGACCACGATCTCATCGTTGTAGGAGAATGCTTCCTTGATGGCCGGTGCCAGTTCTTCTGCTTTTTCGACGATATAGACGCCGATGCTGGACCCCTGAGAAGCAGCCTTGACCACGACCGGCAGGCCGAATTCAGCCTGGATCTCAGCAGCCAGGTCACGCTTCTGTTCGAAGCTGTTATAGGTATGGCACTTGGGCGTAGAAATGCCCTCGCTGATGAAGACGCGCTTGGAAGCGGCCTTGTCCATCGTGATGGCCGCAGCCAGCACGCCGGACCCCGTGTAGGGAATCCCGAGCATATCGAGCGTCCCCTGCAGAAGCCCATCTTCGCCGAACTTGCCATGCAGCGCATTGAAGACCATCTTGGCACCAGCCTGCTGGATATCCATGGCGAATGTCTTCGGATTGAGCTCCATGCCTTCGGCATTGTAGCCCTTGGACAGCAGGGCATCCAGAATGGCTTTGCCCGTACGGCGGGAAACTTCGGCTTCGGTGGAGGTGCCACCCATGACAACTACGATTTTATCCTGTTTCATTGTATCTAAATCCTGCTTTCCTTACTTGTTCAAAAGTTCTACTAATTCCTCACCGGTCTTGTAGATATCCCCGGCGCCCATAGTGATGATGAGGTCGCCATCCTGCGCTTCATTTTCCAGGTAATGGGCCAGCTTTTCCCGGGCCTGAATGTAGATGACATCCTGACCAGACTGCTTGCGCACTTCATTGAGGATGGTCTCGCCATTGATGCCTTCAATCGGTGCTTCACCAGCGGCATAAATATCCGTGAGGATCAGTATATCGGCAGAGACAAAGGCCTTGCCAAATTCCTCATGCAGCAGCTGCGTACGGGAATAGCGGTGCGGCTGGAACACGCAGACCAGACGGTTCGGATTGAGTTCCTTGGCGGCCTTGAGTGTGGCAGCAATCTCCGTCGGATGATGAGCATAGTCATCCACCACCCAGATTCCCTTGGCACGGCCTTTGGTCTGGAAGCGGCGTTTGGCACCGTGGAATTCAGCCAGGCCAGCCACGAGCTTCTTAAACTCTACGCCCATGGACAGCCCCGTTACGATGCAGGCCAGCGCATTGAGCACGTTATGGCGGCCGGGGATGTTCAGGGACACATGCCCGAGCATCTCTTCGCCATGGACGACATCAAAGGCAATGCCCTTGCCATTGGTCTTGATGTTCCGGGCCATATAGTCGGCTTCATGGTCGATGGCGTAGGTATAGTATTTCCGATCCACGGTCTTGGCGATATTGCGCAGGTTTTCGTTATCGAAGCAGAGCACGGCATAGCCCGTTTCCTTGTCCACGTTCTGGATGAACTGCGTGAAGGCCTTGATGATGTTCTCCATCGTGCCATAATGGTCCATATGGTCGTCTTCGACGTTGGTCACCACGGCGATATGGGGACGCAGTTTCAGGAAGGAACCATCGCTTTCGTCGGCCTCGGAGGTCAGGTATTCACTCTCGCCTAAGATGGCATTGGTGCCGAGATCCGGCATTTCACCGCCCACGACCACCGTCGGGGAAACACCCGCCTTGGTCAGCGCCACGCCCAGCATGGACGTCGTGGTGGTCTTGCCATGGGCACCAGCTACGGCAATGCCCTTGTACTCGTTGACGAGCGCTGCATTGATATCGGAACGATGCAGCTTGCGGATGCCGAGGTCGCGGGCTGCGAGCACTTCCGGATTGTCATAGGGGATAGCCGTGGATACGACAATCGCATCCGCGCCCTTGACATTTTCCCCCTTCTGGCCGTCCAAAGTGATTTTTGCGCCCAGCTTCTTGAGGTTCTGGATCACTTCGGAATCAGCCCGGTCGGAGCCGGTAACTTCATAGCCCAGCTCCACCATGATCTTAGCCAGCGGGCTCATGCCGGCACCGCCGATGCCTACAAAATGGATCTTTTCAATATCTTTTAGCTCTTTCAGCCGTTTCATTTCGTCTGTCTCCCCTGTGTCATTTCAATAACCATGTTCGCGATATCCTCTGCCGCCTGCGGCTTGCCCAAGGCTTTGCTTGCTGCAGCCATGGCCGCAAGCTTTTCCTTATCGGCCAGCAGTTCCTGCAGGGTGCTTTGGAGATTCTCACTCTTCAGCTCCCGGTTGAGGATTACCTTGGCCGCACCTGCTGCCTCCAATGCACGGGCATTGTGTTCCTGATGGTTCTCCGCCGCATAGGGATAGGGAATCAGGATTGCCGGAATACCTCTGGCCGTAAGTTCTGCCAGTCCTGTAGCTCCGGCACGGTAGACCACGAGGTCCGCCATGGCCATGGCCGCCGGCATATTGTAAAGATAGGGCTCTACCTTGATATTTGGCGTTTCGGCAAGGTTCACGCCCTTCTCGGCCAGACGGCCGATGATATCCTCGTAATCGAGCTTCCCCGTCACATGCAGGTACTGAACTTCAGTCTGCTTCGCTGCTTCCACCAATACATCAATCATGGCGTTATTGATGCTGCGGGCACCGCGGCTGCCGCCGGAAATCAGCACGGTCTTTTTCGCGGGATCGAAGCCAAAGGCTCTGGCTCCGTCCTCTTTGGCAGCCGTCATGACTTCCTTGCGGATGGGATTCCCCGTGCAGGTGACCTTGCCCTGCGGGAAATGCTTGGCCGCTTCGGGCGTGCCTGCCGCAATCTTCGTCACGAACTTAGCCAGGATCTTATTGGTGATACCCGGCACGACATTCTGTTCCTGAATCAGCGTCGGAATTCCGAGCATGCTGGCCGCCATAAGCACCGGGCCGCAGACATAGCCGCCCGTGCCGATTACCGCATCGGGCTTAAATTTCCGCACCACGTTCATAGCCTTGGCCACGCCGATGGCCGCCAAGCCCGCCCGGACGAAATTCGCCGGGGACAAACTGCGCTTGAATCCCTGGATATCCACTGTAGCAAAGGGGATATTTTCCTTGGGAATGATATCAGCTTCAAGCCCCTTATTTGTACCTACATAAAGAAACTTGGTATTGGGGTATTTTTCCTCAATGGTGCGCATGATGGTCAGCGCCGGGTAGATATGCCCGCCGGTGCCGCCACCGGAAACAATGATATTCATGCAAAATCCCTCTTACTGTAATTTATTCACTAAATCCTTGAAGTGACGGCCTCGCTCGGCCATGCCATTATACATATCGAAGCTGGCGCAGGCCGGGGAAAGCAGCACCACCTGCGGCGCCTTGGCTAGTTCATGGGCCAGTTCCACAGCCTTTTCCATGGAGAAGCCTGCCCTATGGATATGCTCGGCCGGATAGCCATGCTTCAAGGCTTCCTGTTCGAAGCGGTCAGCGGCGGCACCCACAAGCACCAGATCCGTCACCCGTTCCTTGACGCGTGCCAGGAAATCGGTCAGGTCCGTCATCTTATCATCGCCGCCAGCCAGCAGCACGATGCCATCGGCAAAGGTTTCCAGCGCCTTGATGGCCGAATCCGTATTCGTGGCCTTGGAGTCGTTGTAGTATTCCACGCCGTCCAGCGTGCGCACATACTCGATGCGGTGCTCCACGCCCCGGAAGGACTTGAGTACGGGAATCATCTCTTCTGCCGTGCAACCAGCCAGGAATGCCGACATAGCGGCAGCCAGCGCATTCTCCACGTTGTGGGCACCCTTGATGCCCAGCTCGCCGATGGTGCAGAGCGGGAAATCCTCTCCGTTCCAGGCAATGGTCAGCATATCGCCTTCGAGATAGGCACCTTCATGAAGGTGCACCTGACGGCTGAAATAGACCACATGGGCACTCGCGCGTTTTTCCATATCGCGCACGCGTTCATCATCGTAGTTGAGCACGAGGAAGTCCCTGCCCACCTGCTGAGCAAACATGCGCTCTTTCATGCGCTGGTATTCCTCCATGGAGCCATGGCGCACGATATGGTCGGGCGTGACATTGAGGACCGTGGCTACATGGGGATGGAAGTCTTCGGTGACTTCCATCTGATAGCTGGAAATCTCAGCAGCGATACAGCCGTCGGCAGGAATCTCCAGCGCAACTTCCGACAGGGGTACGCCGATATTGCCGCCCACGCCGACCTTATCGAAATGCGTTTCCAGCAGCAGGCCGAGGAGCGTTACCGTCGTGGTCTTGCCATTGGTGCCGGTCACAGCACAGATTGGCGCCTTCTTGAGACGGTAAGCCAGCTCCACTTCGCTGGCCACGCGGATCTTCCGCTTGTATGCGGCCTGAATCAAGGGAATACGGGCCGGTACCGCAGGCGAAACGATCACCAGGCTCACACCATCGAGGAGTTCCTCGGACTGCGGACCGAACACGCAGTTTATGCCCATATCCCGGAGCTCGTCAAAGTTATCCGTTAAATCTGCCTCGCTCTTAGCATCGCTGAGCGTTACCTGCGCGCCCAAACGGCGGGTGATTTTCGCCGCCGCAAAACCGCTGATGCCCGCTCCGATAATCAGTACCTTCTTGCCCGTTAAATCCATGATCATATCCCCCTTAGAGTAACATCAAAGCCGCCACGCAGGTGATCAGCTGCACCGTCCAAAAGACGAAGACCACCTTCCACTCGGACCAGCCCCCCAGCTCAAAATGATGATGGATGGGGCTCATGCGGAACACCCGCTTGCCAGTGGATTTGAAGGAGGCCACCTGTATGATTACGGACAGGGCCTCACACATAAAGATAAAACCAATCAATGCCAGCAGCACTTCCGTATGCGTCAGGATGGCCAGCGCCGCGATGGCGCCGCCCAGAGCCAGCGAACCCGTATCGCCCATGAACACCTTGGCCGGATGTGCGTTGAAGCGCAGGAAGCCCACGCAGGCTGCGGCAATAGCCGTGGCAAAGACAGCCAGGTCACTATGCCCCATCAGCATGCAGACCACGGCATAGGTGCTGGCGGCAATGGCCACCGTACCGGAAGCCAGGCCGTCCAAACCATCCGTGAGGTTGACCGCATTGCTGGCGCCCACCATCACAAACAGCACAAACGCATAATAACCGATGCCGATATTGATGTTGGTATTGAGCACCGGCAGCCAGACCGTGGTATCTATACCCAGCATCTTCGTACCGATAACCATGGTGACTACCGCAATGATGATCTGCCCCAGCATCTTCTGCTTCGCTTTCAGTCCCAGATTGCGTTTCTTGACCACCTTGATATAGTCATCGAGGAAGCCCAGCACGAAATGTCCCAGCATGATAAACAGCGCCAGGATGATTTTCGTGGAGAGCGGTGCCGCAACCAACGTAGCAATGGTGATACCTAAGATGATCATGATGCCGCCCATGGTCGGCGTGCCGCTCTTGGCCTGATGACTTGCCGGGCCTTCCTCGCGGATACTCTGGCCAAACTTCAGCTTATGCAGTTCCGGAATGAAAAAAGGTCCGGTCAACAGTACGAAACCTGCGGCAATCACAGCCGCCAATAAAAAGCTATCCAACTTCAATGCCTCACTATCTAACTTCTATTACAGTAAATCGATGATCTTTTCCATTGCCATGCCGCGGGAGCCCTTGAACAGCAGGGTATCGCCGGGTTGCAGCAATTCATGGAGCTTATCCGCCGCTTCCTCATGACTCTTGCAACGGTAAACCGCCGTCATGCCCTTATCTTCCGCGCCTTTAGCGATAAATTCGCCCATTTCACCGCGGGTAACGAGGGCCGTAAAGCCATGTTCAGCCACTTCCTCGCCCACATGGAGATGTGCCTCTTCGGATACGCTGCCCAGTTCGAGCATATCGCCGAGCACGGCAATCTTGCGTCCCTTGACCAGTTCACTGAGCGTATTGATGGCCGCCGTCATGGACATGGGGCTGGCGTTATAGGCGTCATTGACCACGTTCCATTTCTTGACCTGCTGCAGTTCAAAGCGCATCTTCGTGGCTTCGAGATTGTCAAGGCCCTGACGTACCTCATCCGGCGTCAGGCCCATGGCAAAGCCGGCGGCAATGGCTGCCAGCGTATTATAGACATTATGGCGTCCCACCATATTGACCGCATATTCATGGCGTTCATTGGCATAGGTCACCATGAATTTCGTGACCGTGCCTTCCGTATGCAGGGCTTCGCCCTTGACGTCCGCATCCTTTTCGATGCCGAAGGTCATGACCTTCACGCCCTCTTTGGCAGCCGAGCGCATGCCGGCCACATACTCATTGTCGGCATTCAGGATCACCGTGCCGCCCGCCGGAATGGACTCCACCAGTTCCTGCTTGGCCTTGGCGATATTTTCCAGCGAACCCAAAAGTTCCATATGCGTCTCGCCCACATTGGTCACAATGCCAATCTGCGGGGAGGCAATCGGCGCCAAAGCGTCAATCTGATGGAAGCCGCGCATGCCGATTTCCACCACGGCCGCCGTATGCTCCTTCTTGAGTCCCAGCAAAGTCAGAGGCAAACCGATTTCATTGTTGAAGTTGGCCTGCGTCTTGAGCACGGCACCTTTGGCCGACAGCACAGCCGCCGTCAGGTCTTTCGTGGTGGTCTTGCCGTTGGAACCCGTGATGGCGACCACGGGAATCTCGGGAAACTTATCGCGCCAAGCCTTGGCAATCAGCTGATAGGCCGTCAATGTATCTTCAACCTGCAGAACCGTACCCTGACATTTTTCGAGCGATTCTTTCGCGCAGGTCTTGCTGACCACCACGCCGGCAGCACCTTTTTCCAAGGCTTCCGCGGCGAAATCCTCACCATTGAAGCGCTCGCCCTTAAGGGCCACAAAGAGCACACCTGCGCTGATCTTGCGGGTATCCGTGACTACGGCGCAGAAATCATTCTTTTCTTCCTTATATACATCGGCGCTAGTAGCCTTTACAATCTCATCCAGCGTAAACATGTTCAAGCTCCTTTTTTCGCTGCCACGGCTTCGCGGGCAACTTCCTTATCGTCAAAGTGAATGGTCTTGTCTTTAAGGATCTGATAATCCTCATGGCCCTTGCCCAGAATGATCACGATATCGTCGGTCTCCGCCAGTTCCACAGCGCGGAAAATCGCCTCACGGCGGTCGATGATACACTCATGGTGCTTCGCGCCAATGGTCTCCTTGACGCCGGCTTCAACTTCAGAGAGGATGAAGGCCGGATCCTCACTGCGCGGATTATCCGAGGTCGCAATGACCACATCGGCAAGTTTTGCGGCCAGACGTCCCATGATCGGACGCTTCGTGCGGTCGCGGTCGCCACCGCAACCGAATACAGCGATAATTTTCTTTTTTGCGATGCGGCGAGCTGTATTGAGCACATTTTCCACCCCGTCCGGCGTATGCGCATAGTCCACGATAATGGAGAAATCCTGCCCGGCTTTGACGAGTTCAAAGCGTCCCGGCACGCTGGTGAAGTTCACGAGCGCCTTATGGATGATGGCCGGATCGATCTTCTCGGCAATCGCTGCTCCCACAGCAGCCATCACATTATAGACATTGAAGATACCGGTGATATGGAGCTTGAGGTCCATTTCGCCGAGGAATTCCTCGGCCAGCGTGAAATTGGCACCACTGGCCAGCACTTCCACATTGGTGGCCTGCAGAGCGGCCTTATTGTCGATACCATAGGTCAGATGACGGCAGTGAGCATGTTCGAGCATGGTCTTACCTGCTTCATCGTCCGCATTGACCACGGCAGTCTTGTTTTCCTTGACGCCTTCCCTGCCCAGCAGTTCAAAGAGCTTAGCCTTGGCCAGCTTGTAGTTTTCCAGTGTCTTATGATAGTCCAGATGGTCCTGCGTCAGATTTGAGAACACGGCCGTATCGAATTCGATACCGGCTACGCGGTTCTGATCGAGCGCATGGGAGGAAACCTCCATGACCACATAGTCCATGCCCTTATCGCGCATGATGGCCAAAGTGTGCTGGAGTTCCACCACGTCGGGCGTCGTATTATGGATGGGGAAGACTTCCTCTTCCATCATGATCTGAATGGTGCCAATAAGCCCCACCTTGTAACCTGCTTCGCGCAGGATTGCGCGGATCAGATAGCTCGTCGTAGTCTTGCCATTGGTGCCCGTGATGCCGATCACGCGCAGCTTCTGTGCCGGGTAATCATGGAAGAAGGGCACGATGGTATCGAGCGCTTCCTTGAGCTCCGGTACCTGCAGTACCGCAATGCCTTCCGGCACTTCCAATTCCTCAATACTGCGGGTGGTCAGGATCGCCTTGGCGCCCTTCTCCACCGCCTGCGGAATGAACTTATGTCCGTCCACATGGAAACCAGCAATGCACACAAAGAGCGTGCCCGCTTCTACCTTGCGGGAATCATGTTCAATGCCGGTGATTTCTATATTGCTATCGCCATGGATTGCAGAGCCATCGACAAGCTCTGCCAGCTGCGCTAATGTCTTCATATAATATCCTCCCTCGCCTAATAATGCGAACCGTTAACTATTATACGGCAAAATAGCAAAAAATTACAGGATTTTTCTGCGAAAAATCCTGTAATTTTTGATATCTGGTCATTATTTCTCACTGCTAAAGTAAGTCTGCCGCGGAACTTCCATTCCGAGCTGGTCCCGCGCAATGCTCTTGATGCGTTCCGGGGACTTCAACTTGGCAATCTCGATCTTGAGGCGGTCATTTTCCTGTTCGAGCTGATCCGCCTGCTGCTGGATGGCGACGAGCTCATACCCCCGGCTGGCGCTGATGCCGCTGCCGACAGTCACCAAAAGCGCCAGCACCGTCATGGTCAGGAACAGCAGCTGGCCATGGGTGCGCAGCCTGGTGTCCAATACCGTCTTGAAGAGCGGCTCCTTCGGAGCCTTGCGCAATTCCGTTTCCTCCTCATCGGGCGTAAGGACATGAGCTTCTTCCTCATAATATTCTTCCTGTCTGGCTAACATGGTCATCTGCCTCCCTTCTCTTTTGGCGGCAATTTCTCGGCAATGCGCAGCTTGGCGCTCTTGGAGCGGGAATTGTGCTCCAACTCATCAGCTGTAGCCTGAATCGGCTTGCCGATTATCTTGATCTCCGGCTGGTGGCTGCACATGCATACCGGAAGTTCCGGCGGACAGATACAGCCCCGAGCCAGTTCTTTGAGTACATTCTTGGCAATGCGGTCTTCGAGCGAATGGAAGGTGATGATCGCAATGCGGCCGCCGGGCTTCAAATGCGCCACCGCCGTACGGAAGGCGTTCTCCAGGATTCCCAGCTCGTCATTGACCTCAATGCGGATGGCCTGGAAAATCCGCTTGGCCGGATGGCCGCCCGCCGCCTGGCGCACCGCCTTGGGCACAGCCTTGCAGATAATGTCCACCAGTTCCCCGGTAGTCTCAATCGGTTTCTGCGTCCGTTCCTGCACGATAAACTGGGCAATACGCTTGCTCCAGCGTTCCTCACCATACTCTTTGAATATGCGGTTGAGTTCTTTTTCCTCGTAAGTGTTGACCACATCATAGGCACTGAAATCCGCTTCGGGATTCATGCGCATATCGAGCGGCGCGTCCTGTATATAGGAAAAACCGCGTTCGGCCGTGTCAATTTGATGGGAAGACACACCTAAGTCAAAAACCACACCATCCACGAGCTGGGCATCCTCATCCGCGAGAATCTGCTCCAGATTGCGGAAGTTGTTGTGAACGATATCCACGCGGCATTTGGCATCCTTGAGCCGCTCGCTGGCCGCTGCAATGGCCGCCGCATCCTGGTCGATGCCAATCAGCCGCCCTTTTTCAGTCAGCATTGACGCGATCAGGCTTGAGTGACCGCCGCCGCCCAGAGTACAGTCCACATAGGTTCCCTCTTCAGTTGTCACAAGACCTTTGACGGTCTCCTCCAGCATCACGCTGATATGATGAAACTCCATGTAACTGTAATCCTTTCCTTAAATACCTAGTTCTGCAAGCGATGCGGCAATCGCCGTGACATCCGGCTCCACCTCGCCATTATAGCGGTTCCAGTTTTCCTTGCTCCATACTTCAATGCGGTTGTCCACACCTGTGAGGATCACATCCTGCTTCAAGGTGATCTCCGCATAATTGCGCAGATTCGCAGGAACGAGGAAACGTCCCTGCTTGTCGCATTCCAGCGTACGGGCTCCGGCAAAGAAAAAGCGGTTCATAGCCCGGGCCTCCGGTTTCACCAGCGACAGGGCACGCAGCCGCGCCGCCAGTTCCTCCCAGGCCTGCTGGCCGTATAGAAACAGACATTTATCCAGCCCTTTGGCAATGATAAAGGTGACGCCGAGTTCCTGCCGGAAATCTGCAGGCAGGATAATGCGCCCCTTGGCGTCAATGGAGTGGGTGTACTCGCCCATGAACATCCTGCCTCACCACCTTTGCTTCATCTTGTGCCACTTTTCACCACTTTATCCCACTTTTATTCCTTTTTATTGTATAGCAAATTTCTCACAATGGCAAGTCCAAACCACAATAGAAATGACCAGTCAACGCGGACATTAACTGGTCATTTTCACATAAATCATACTTTAAATTTAGCAACCTGCTGTTTGAGGTTCTCTGCCCCTTCCATGGAGGCGTTCATCTTATCGAGAATATCGTTGGCTTTCTCGGCCACCACCGTGACTTTCTCCGCCACGGTGGTATTGCCCACGGCCCCTTCATGGGTAGCCTTGGCAATCTCTTCCATGGACTGATTCATGACATCTACCGAACGAATCAGCTCCTGCGCAGAAATGTTGCTCTTCTGGGCAAAGTCGTTGACGTAATCGGCATCCTCCTGATAGTGGATAGCAGTCTCATTGAGCAGATCATAGTCCTTGACGACCTTTTCATCCATGAACTTCAGCAGGTCAAAGGCCCCTGACGAGAGATCCTGTACCGAACTGGTCACCTGACCGGTCAGTTCCTTAATCTTTTCGGCCGTATCATGGGACTGCTCGGCCAGCTTGCGCACCTCATCTGCTACCACGGCAAAGCCGCGGCCATATTCACCAGCCCGGGCGGCCTCAATCGCGGCATTGAGCGCCAGCAGGTTGGTCTGAGCGGCGATCTCGCTGATGTCCTGCGTGAGCAGGCTGATGTTATCCACCACTTTGGCCGATGCGATGGATTCTTCCAATGACACTTTGGTGTCGTTGTATATGTGTTTGGCTTCCCGGCTGGATTCTTCCATACTGGTCTTGAGGCTGCTGGCCCGCTGGGCGATTTCCACCGTATAGCCTTCACTGTCCGCAGCGCCCTTGGCCGAAGCATGGATCTTATCGCGCAGATGATCGGCAAGGTTCTGCAGGCTGACCGTGGACGCGGCCGTTTCTTCCATGCCCGCAGCCATCTGCTCGGTTACAGCTGACATATCCTGTGCGCTCTCATTAAGCGAATCCACCAGGCCCTGCACTTCCGTGACCATATTGGCACTGTTTTCTGCCTCATCGTGGACATTTTTGATGACACTGCGCAAGGCCTTCTGCATCCTGCCCAAAGCCTGCATGACGAGGCCCACTTCATCCTGCCGTGCAGACAGTTTTTGCGGAATTTCCTGCGTCAGATCGCCATCGGCCACGGCATTCAGATGCTCAATAGACGTTGCCAGCGGCGAGGCGATATTACGGGCAATGAAGAATGCCACGGCAATCCCCACCAACAGGCCAATCAGGATGATGCTCAGGAAGATCTTGATGGTCAGTTCATAGTTGGCGTTGTTTTCATCGAAGAGCACCTTGCCCTGCGACACGTTGTCGGGCGTCAGTACCGCCATATCGTTAGCGATAATGCCGGTAGCGGAAAGGTTTTCGAAGGTTTTCACCTTGTCTTCATTGGTGTTTCCTAAGGTTTCACATTCCTTGACCTTGCTTTCTGCCGTTGCGAGATTTTTCTCCAGGCTGGCAATGATTTCCTGCGCCCGGGGGCTGCGGTCGATTTCCTTGACTTTATCGATATCCCCTTTGATGGACTGCAGGCGTCCCTTGATATCTGCCAGCATGACCTTGCGGCTGTCGGCCGAGAAATCCTGCTGGAGCATATAGGCTACATCCACATCAATGCCGCGCAGATGGTTGTTGGCATCATTGAGGTACTGTGTGGCCATAAGATTGTAATTATACATATCATCCAAAGCCTGCTTGGATTTCTGATTGGAAAAGATTCCCACAGCCGCCACTACGCAGGTGATGACCAGCATAATTGCCGCCAGCAGCAGGATCTTGATTCTTACGCTTAAATTCTCCATGACAGCATCCCCCTTCCTCATTTGCGGAACTGCGCGATATTATCCTTGGTAATGGACTTGAATTCCACAACGATGTTTTCCGTGGGGATTGTCCCCTTCAGGCAGGAATCCACCAGCTTGAAGGTGCCGTCTGCCAAGGCATTCGCATCCTGCTGGACGGTCTGGCTCATTTCACCGGCATCGATGAGTTTCAATGCCTCATCCACCGCATCAACGCCGGATATCAGGCAGCCATCCAGGCGGCCTGCATCTTTGAGTGCCTGCACAGCACCAACAGCCATACTGTCATTGGCCGCAATCACGCCGTCAATCTGCGGGAAGAGTTTTGTCCAGAGCGCTACGTTCCTGAGAGCATCTGAGGTGCGCCAATTGGCTGAGGTGCTGGCCAGCAGCTGTACATCCGGGCGCTTGTCCAGGCAGGCTTCCTTGAATCCCTGCCAGCGCAGCACGCTGCCTTCAAACCCCTTCTCGCCTTCGAGATAAACCACTTTGGCATTGGGCGGCAGGTGTTTGGCCATATATTCCCCCTGCATGATGCCCGCCTGTTTTTCATCGACCATACAGGACAGGTATTTACCGCCGTTCAGGCCACGATTGGTGATGATGATGGGAATCCCGGCCTCATTGGCCTTTTCCACCATGGGCACCAACGCCGTGCCCTCCACCGCCAGCAACACGATCGCGCTGGGTTTGGCCGCGATGGCCTCCTTCATCTGGTCGATCTGCATATTGACATCGCCCTTGGCATCCCGGTATTCCACAGGGATACCGGCAGCCTTGGCCTTGTCACTGAAGGACTTGCGGATCATATCCGTAAATCCGTCGCCATCCTGATGACTCAGGTAAAACACCGTTCCCGAGGCCGTACTGCCGCCACCGCAGCCCGTAAAGGCCAGCATGGTGACTGCAATCAGCATCAGTCCTAATAATGTACGAAAAATCTTCAACATCCCCACTCCCTTTCCCAAAAAACTAAACGATTTCCTCATGCTCTTCTGTGAGTTCATGAGCTAATTTTATCAACACACGGGTAATCCGTGCGCCTTCCACTTCCTCCACATAGAAGAAGTTGCCTGCAGCGGCAGCCATCTGGCCGACCTTCGGCTCACTGCCGATCTGGTCATAAAGCCAGCCGCCCACGCTGTCTACATCTTCATCTTCAATGGTGATTTCCAAGATGTCTTCGAGTTCTTCCAGCAGCATCTTGGCATCCACGGAGTAGACATTATCCCCCCGGTCTTCTGCCGTGGGGCGCTCCTCATCAAACTCATCCTGAATGTCGCCGACAATCTCCTCCATGATGTCCTCAATGGTCACCATGCCGGCCGTACCGCCGTATTCGTCCACCACAATGGCCATCTGGCTATGGCTGCCCTGCATGGTCTTCAAAAGTACGTTAACATCCATGCTTTCAGGCACCACCAGCGCCTTGCGCGCCAGCTTGCGGAAATTCGGCCGCTTGCCGCTGGCCATGGTTTTCATGAGGTCTTTCACATGCAGGAAGCCGATGATATGGTCCTTGTCCTCCTTGCAGATGGGATAACGCGTCATCTGCTCCGAGAGGATCACATCCATATTTTCCTGCCAGCTGTCCTCCAGATAAATGACAACCATATCCGTGCGCGGTGTCATGATTTCCCGGACATTGAGCTCCGTGAAGTCAAAAACATTGTCCACAAAATCCGCTTCGGTATCATCAATCAACCCCTGCCGGTGGCTTTCCTCCATCAGCAGGCGAATTTCCTCTTCGGTATGGGCCGACTCGCTCTCACTGGCCGCTTCAAAGCCCATACGAGCTGTCACCCAATTGGCCACATGGTTGAGTATCCAGACAAACGGATACATGATCCGATGGAAGATCAGCATGGGCAAAGCCACGGACAGCATAATCTTTTCCACATTTTGGATGGCCATGGTCTTCGGGGTAAGTTCCCCCAGCACGATATGGCCCGCAGTGATGATGGAAAACGCCACTACTAGCGACAGGGTGTGCCCTACCATATCGTCCATCCCAGCCAAACGAGTCAAAGGCAGGATTAGCTGGGCTACGGCAGGTTCACCTACCCAGCCAAGCCCCAGCGAAGCCAGAGTGATGCCCAGCTGCGTCACCGACAGGGACGCATCCAGATGGTCCGTAAGGCGCTTGGCATATACTGCCCGCCGGCTGCCCTCCGCAATCAAGGTCTCCAATCGTGACGAACGGATCTTCACGCAGGCAAACTCCGCCGCCACAAAAAAACCATTCATAAAAATCAAAAATGCTACCAGTACTAACTGCAATAGTATCGGTACAATGTCCAAATTGTATTCCCTCCAAATTTGCAAATAATTCCCCACAGTCTTCCCCTTGAGGGGGCGCCACCAGGCGCGGGAGTCCAGTGGACTCCCCGGCAGTGGCAGCCCAAAGGGCTGACGGATGAGGTGGCCTATCTCTGTTATTTTAGTTTTACTTCGCCGCAGCTCTCCGTTTTCCCTGCCGATTGGTATGTTTCTTACTCTTGGCTGCAGACTTTTTCGGCGCTGTATCATTGCCTTTTTTCACTGCATTTTTCTTCTTGGCAGGCGCAGCTTTCTCCCCGCCCTTCAGCGGCTGGAAATCGATGCCCAGCTTCCGTTCGAGCTGTTCAAGCTTATAGGCCTCCTTATTATCGGCCAGCGTGATAACTGTTCCTTTTGCCCCAGCCCGGGCCGTACGGCCTGCACGGTGCAGATAGATCTCCGCACTCTCCGGCAGATCAAGGTTGAATACATAGTCTACATCGGGAATATCCAGCCCGCGCGCTGCCAGATCCGTAGAGAGCAGCAGTTTGATACGGCCGGCCTTGAAATCGGCTATGGCCTTCTGTCGGGCCTGCTTGTTGTTATGCCCCAAAAGCGTGCCAACCATAAAGCCTTCATAGCGCAGCTGCGCGAGAATCCGCTCAGCATCGAAGACCTTGTTGATAAACACGAGGCCACGCTTCACCGCCAGCCGCCGGGCCAGATGGCGCACGGTTTCCACTTTGCTGCGGAACGGTGTCATGCGATAGAGATTTTCCCGCTGG
This sequence comes from Pseudoselenomonas ruminantium, assembly GCF_900104055.1. GTDB lineage: Bacteria > Bacillota > Negativicutes > Selenomonadales > Selenomonadaceae > Selenomonas_A > Selenomonas_A ruminantium_C. Next base: position 9,161 of record NZ_FNJQ01000009.1, on the reverse strand, counting down.
CTCTGTGCTGCAGGATCTGCCTCCACCTTGACGATTTCCGGCTGCTGCAGGAAATCCGCCCGCTCCAAGGCCTTTTTCGGCGCTGTGGCCGATACCATGATGACCTGACGGTCTTCCGGCAAGAGGCGCACCACATCGGCGGTATTTGTCATGTTCTGGTCATCGAAAAGCCGGTCGAATTCATCGAGCACGAGCATCCTTGCCTTATGCAGCTTGAGTTTATTCTTCTGCGCCAGCTCAATGATGCGGCCGGCAGAGCCTACAATCAATTGCGGCTTGTCCTTGAGTTTATCCATCTGCCGGGCAATATTGGCCCCGCCGATAAGCCCCTGCACCTTGATACCGAGTTTTGCGCCCTGCGAGAGGTCACGGGCTACATTCATGATCTGCATGGCCAGCTCATAGGTCGGTGCTAAAATCACTACCTGCACATCGCGGGAGGAAACATCAATCTTTTGCAGAGCAGGCAGAAGATAGGCCAAAGTTTTACCTGTGCCTGTGGGGGCTTGGGCAACAAGATTGCCGCCGCCGATTATTTTAGGGATAACGGCAGATTGTACCTGCATGGGGGATTCGATGCCCTGCTTCTTTAATACATCGACTAACGCTTCGCTGATGCCTAATTCTATAAATTTGTTCATTTTCCTTGCCTTTCTTGGTAGTTGTTAATACGTGCCTAGAGCGGGGACACAATTGCCAATTTGCCAGTCATTACTCTTACAGAGCGCCTTCATCTGGAGCTCTAAGAATCTTTTTTCTTTTTCTCTATCGATAATACGCCATATATTACGAAAAAATTATACCATAAAAGGCAGACTTGCGCACAAAACTTCGTACCAAAATAAACAAAGGCGTAACTTGGGGGAGGGGGCATATTTTGCGGGTGAAACTACTGCTCTGCTGGCTGGCTTCCAGAAAAAACAAAGAAAAACGATGTAAACGCGCCGTGGTAACCGGCGCTTGTCCCTATACGCCACGCACAATACATGCCAGACATTTAGTGGAACCCGCAAAATATGCCCCCTCCCCCAGAACAACCTAACCTAAAAAGAAGGAAAAACAACTTTCGCCACGAATAGGAAAATGGTATTATTATGACTCGAAGGAGGTATTTTACAATGAAAAAAATATTCATGCTAATAGCACTCGCCATAACCTTTTCATTCATCCCGAACCTGACAGCAGCAGAAGCCGTCTCCCCCGCGCAGGGGAAGAAAATCCTGTTCGTACCGCTCGACAACCGTCCGATTACGGACAAGGAAACTCGTCAGGTGGCGGAAAAACTCGGCTATGATGTTGTCGTCCCTCCCGAAAAATTATTGGGAACCCGAGAACAGCCCGGTGATCCGGACGGTCTTTGGCAGTGGCTGAACGAGAACGCCTCCGGTGCCAAAGCCGCGGTAGTCTCCACCGATGCCATGCTCTATGGCAGCCTCGTCGCCTCCCGCAATCACGAACTCACGCAGGACACCATCAACGAACGCGTAGAACGCTTCCGCACGTTCCACGAAGACCATCCGCGCCTGCCCGTCTACGGCTTTGGCACCATCCTGCGCACACTTTTGACCGCTACCCACTCCGGCAACGGCATGGAACCGGCTATTTACCAGCAAAATGCCGTAAAAATCCGCGACTACAGCATGCTGCGCGACAAGGCTGAACTGGGCCTTGCCTCCAAGAAGGAAAAACGGGAGCTTGCCAAGCTCGAACAGGAAATCGTTCCTGCCGCCATGGAAGACTGGACGCACCGCCATGGCCTTAACTACAATGCCAACAAAGCCTTGATTGACCTCACAGGGCAGGGCGTTTTCTCCTTCCTGTTCCTCGGCGGTGACGACGGCGCCCTCTACTCCCAAACCCATTACGAAACCCGTCATCTGCGGGAATACGGGCAGAATATTGACAAGACCAAGTTGCAGCTGACCTCCGGTGCCGATGAACTCGGCATGGTCATGCTGTGCCGGGCCATCTGCGACGACAAGGGAGATATTCCCTTTGTCTACACCATCTACAATATCGGCAAGGGCCGTGAAACCATCCCCGCCTACTGCAATGAAAAAATCGGCCTGGACGTCGATAATACCATCATCGCCGCCGGCGGCCTACAGGTTCCTGCGCCAGAACGAGCTGAACTGGTCATGGCCATCAGTACGAACCCAGACGGAACAACCGGCGAAGCCAACGGCCCCGCCAACACCATCCAGCCCCGCAAGGGAACCATGCCCTTTGTCAATCTGGTCAGTGAGCTTGTAAGCAAAGGCTATCCCACTGCCGTAGCCGATATCGCCTATGGCAACGGCGCCGATAATGCCCTGATGAACGAACTGCACAAAAAAGACCTGCAGTTCAAACTGCAGGCCTACGGCGGCTGGAACACCGCCACCAATACCACCGGCTTCCTGATTGGTACCGGCATGCTCACGAAATGGATGGATAAACAGGCTCGGGAGGAACTCATGCTCACCCGTTACCTCGAAGAATGGGGCTATCAGGCCAACGTCCGGCAGAAACTCGGCGCCGCCGTCTGGAGCCAGCCCGGCTACAACCAGCAGACCGGCAATCTGGACGGAGCAAAAGACTTCGCCGCCAAACAGGGAACCGACTGGCTGAAAGAATTCGCCCAGCAAAACATCACCCTGCCCGCAGGACTCTCTCTGGACAAACTCCATATCTCCCACCCATGGAACCGCCTATTCGAATGCGAAATTGATTTTTAAAAGTTCTAGTTCAATACAATAGACGGATGGCAGGCGGGGACGTATTTTTCGGAACGGAGCGATTGCTCCGCTGGCTGGTTGCTGGCACAAACAATACACGGCGATGTCAATGTGCCGTGGTAACCGGCACAAGCATCAACGAGGTACTCATCCTCATACCAGACATTCAGCGCAGTCCGAAAAATATGTCCCCGCCTGCCTATACGCACTAACTTAATAAAGGTGCCCCTTTGCTGTCATCGAAAGTAGCCGTGCACCGCGGATAGTTGGTGCACCCCCAGAACGCTCCGTTCTTGCCGCGAATCAGGCGTAAATGCCCTTCCCGGCACTTAGGACACAGGTATTTATCATTTGCCTGTGTCTTTTCTTTTGCCGCTTTTTCCAGCGGGCTGGCCGAAAATTTAGGCTTATCTCCCCAATTTTGCCAGCCGCGCTTAGGCTGGGCCGCTTCATAGCTGGCCATATCCGCGGCCATCTGTGCCTCGTAATCCGCCGCCGCAAACAGCGAATTCAGATCCGCCATGTCCTGTGCGCTGGGGCCATTGCCACTTTGCGCATATGCCACCGCCGCCATCGGCCGCGTTTTATAGCCCGCAGCACTGCTTTGCCGTGCCAACTGGCTGGCCGACACAGCCGCCGGCGCACTAGTACGGACAGACCGTGCCACGCGTGCCTTGGCATCCTCAAGATCCGGTTTGCCGTCCTTGTCATTGCAGGTCATGCGGCATTTTGGATAGTTGGAACAACCCCAGAACAGGCCATTCTTCCCCTTGCGCTGCGTCAATACGCCGCTATGGCAGCGGGGACAGACATTGTCTCCGGTGACTTCCATCTGCGCATTGCCAGCCTTGCCGCAGAGTTTCTTCGTGAACTCGATCTGGCCGCGCAGGAATTCATCGAGCGTGCCGTCCCCCTCCGACATCGAATGGAGCTTATCCTCCCAGATGGCCGTGGAATCCGGATAAGTCATTTCATCGGGTAAGGCATCAACGAGCAGATAGGCCGCTGGCGTGGGCACGAGATACTTCTTCTTGCCCTGCTTCTGCATGAATTTGCGCTTGACGAGATCTTCGATGATCGTCGCACGGGTAGCTTCCGTGCCAATACCATAGACGTCCTTGAGCTGCTTCTTGGCTTCGGGATTCTTCACATATTTATGGATTTCCTTCATGCCGGCCAAAAGCGTGGACTCCGTAAACCGCACGGGCGGCTTGGTCGCCCGCTGGGTGATTGCGCCCTTCTCGTAGGTGACGCTGTCCTTTTTCTTCATAGCCGGCAAAGTGCCGTCATTTTCCTCATTGTCGCTTTCATTATCACTGTCATCATCGGCAGTCTTTTTCTTCGCCGCCTGATACATGACCTTCCAGCCCAGGTCCCGCTCCGTGCGGCCGCTGGCCGTGAAGAGTTCATCCTTATAGGTGACCTCCACCTTTGTCTGGTCATAAAGATGCACGGGATAGAACTGCGCCATATAGCCGCGGGCAATCAGGAAATACAGATTACGCTCCTCCGTGGTCATCGTCTGCATATTGGCCTTGACGGTAGTGGGGATAATCGCATGATGAGCTGAAATCTTCTTGTCATTCCAGGCACGGCTCTTTGTCTTCGTATCTACACCACTTGTCCAGCCTGCCAGACGTTCATCCCCTGCCTGCGCCAGATTCGTGATGATCTTCACCGCATCGCCGAACTGATTGGTCGGCAGATACTCGCAATCCGAACGCGGATAGGTCGTAAGCTTTTTCTCATAGAGCTTTTGCGCCGTATCGAGCACCACCTGCGGTGCATAGCCAAACATCTTGCCTGCCAGCACCTGCAAGGAAGACAGGGAAAAGGGCAGGGGCTGCGGCTCCTGCTTCTTCGTCTTCTGATAGGCCGAAATCACGCCTTCCCGCGGCTCCTGCTGGAACTCGGCAAGCTTTTCTTCGGCGATTTTCTTGTCAATCAGGCGGTTTTCACTGTCCAGCCCTGCCATGGTGTCCTTGGGCTTCCACTGGGCAGCGAAAGTGCCGTTCGCATGGGCAAACTCGGCCTTGATGGTATAGTAGTCCACGGGTTTGAAATTCTCGATTTCCCGTTCCCGCCGTACTACCAGCGAAAGCGTCGGCGTCTTGACACGGCCAATGGGCAGTACCAATTTATCATGACCAGCCCGCCTTGCCGCCAGCGTATAAGCCCGGGACAGATTCATGCCGATCAGCCAGTCTGCCCGCGCCCGGGCCAGTGCTGACTGCTTGAGATTGAAGAACTCGCTGTTCTCCCGCAGATTGGCATTAGCCTTCTTGATGCTGGCTTCATCCAAAGCATTGAGCAGGATGCGCTTGACAGGCTTCTTATTGCCCAGATAGTCCAGCACCTCATCGACCAGCAATTGCCCCTCGCGGTCCGGGTCTCCGCCATGGACGATTTCATCACAGCGGTCAATAAGCCCCTTGACGATGGCAAACTGTTTTTCGCAGGATTTATCGACAAACAGCTTCCACTGCTGCGGGATAATCGGCAGGTCTTCAGCCCGCCATCTCTTATACTTCGGATCGTATTCATCCGGTTCTGCCTGCCGCAGGATATGGCCAAACAGCCAGGTCACGACTCCTTCCCCGGTTTCTAAGTACCCATCACAGCGGCGCACCGGCCCCTTCAGGCACTTGGCGATTTCCCGCCCCATGCTGGGTTTCTCGGCAATATATAAACGCAATTTCAATACACCTCAAAAGATCAATCTATAAAGCCCGTACACGATAAGGCCGAGCCAGCAGATGATAAAGAGCGTGGCCGCCCCTAATATCACCGGCATATAGCGCAGCATCTTATCAGCCTGTGCTTCGGCCTGATAACGTACATTACGCGGCAGCATATTCGTAAGCCCCATCACCGCCGCTGGTACGATCACCGCATCATCGATAATTCCCGCCAACGGAACGGCATCAGGAATCAGATCGATTGGACTAACCAGATAAAGGATTGCTGCCAGCAAAAGCCCCTTCACATTCTTCGGCGTATCCCGATGCTTCAAGGCCACCAGCATTACCAACAAATCATATCTGAATAATTTCAAAAACATAAGGATTCTCTTCATGGATTTTCCCTCCTCCGTGTCACCTAATCTTATCATATTCAGCGGTCAAAATCCATAAATCCGGATACAAAGCACCCCTTCGCATGAGCAGTACGAAGGGGTGCTTTGCTGTGTATTATATTTTAGGAGAGCTTTAACGAAAGCCTGAATATAATATAACACTATTGAGAATGAAAATCAATAGATAGGTGATAATTTTTTCAAAAACTTATCATGCTAGGATGTCCATGATTTTCTTATCGAGAATCTCCAGATTATTGGTGGAAATCGTGAGTATCTCTGTCCCCTTGTCCACTTCGCCCTTAGCCTTCTGCGTGCAGGCATGGGATACGGCATTGGTGTTGATGACGAGGATATCCGTACCACTCAGCTTATCCCGATCGAAATTCTTGCTGCTGCCAATGACCTTGAATCCCGGATGTCGTTCCATAACTTTGGCCTGCCAGGCATCCGTACCGCCAATCACCGCGATCTTCAAGGGCAGATCCGCAAATGCATCCAGCTCACCTTTCTTCGGCTCTGCGTCCTCTTCCATTGCCGCTTCTTCCACCACCACCGCTTTTACCTCAATCGGTTCATGGCGTCGCAAACGCTCCCGATATTCCCTCATCTTTTCCTGCAGGCGAATATTTTCCAACAGGATATCTTCATACTTGACCTTAAAGGCATTGCGCTCTGCTGTCAAAGCCTCTACCTGACCAGTCAATTCCTCACATATCCTTTCCAGCTCCGCCAGCCGTTTCAAAACACTTTTAGGCGGCTGATTGCTTGCCATTCACTTCACTTCCTTACCAGATAGTCTCCATCATTTTAACACAAATCGCCCCGCCGGTAAGATAATTTATTTTTCTGAATTATATACTATTTCTGTCGTCTATGCTATAATGTGCTTAGTAGTCCGCTTGCAGGGAAGCATTGTCCCCTATTGCTGAGGAAGGGATGATTACCATGAAGACATACTATAGCAAAAACCGCCCCGTGCTGAAAAACTGTCCCATCTGTGGCAAGTTGTACGCAGATGCCGGCTCCGGGGCCTGTCAGAAATGTTATGATGCATACCGAAACTATGAAGAAGAAATCCGGAATTTCGTAGAAGCTAATCCCAACTGCACCGCTGGCGATATCGTCAAGAAAACCGGTGCACCTTTGGCGATTGCCTCTAAGATGATCCAAAGCGGTCAGTTCGCCATGAGCGGCAAGATTGCCTATCCTTGCAGCCGCTGCGGCAAGCTTATCAATACAGGCGTCTACTGTTCTTCCTGCCAGCAGGCTGTCCAGCAGGCCACGGCCAACGCCAACCGTCTCGCCCAGGAAGCAAGACGCAAGTATCTCACGGGCAAGAAAAAGAGCGAAAAAGAAAGCGGCCTCAACATCATCAAGCTTCTGCGAGGCAAAAAATAAAAAAATTCCCAGCTGCTTTTTGAAGCAGCTGGGAATTTTTTAGCCTTTTTTCTTTTGCCCGTAATAAGCATTGGGGCCATGCTTGCGCAGGAAATGCTTGTCCAGCAGCACCTGCGGCATGGGATCACGGTCACCCGTTAGCATCTGCGTATGGAAGGCCATCATGGCGACTTCTTCCAGCACGACTGCGTTATGCACCGCATTGAAGCAGTCCGTCCCCCAGGTGAAGGGGCCATGGTTCTTCACGAGCACTGCCGGCACATAGTCCGGATTGATGCCGTATTTCTTGAACCGTTCCACTGCCACTACACCAGTGTTGTACTCATATTCACCCTTGATCTCTTCTTCCGTCATATCCCGGGTGCAGGGAATCTCGCCGTAGAAATAATCCCCCTGCGTCGTACCATAAGCCCGCACGCCCTGGCCAGCCTGCGCAAAGATCGTTGCCCAGCGGGAATGCGTATGCACCACGCCGCCAATGTTCGGGAATTCCTTATAGAAAATCCGATGCGTTTCCGTATCCGAAGAAGGATTGAGGTCACCTTCCACCTTGTTGCCATCCAGATCCACAACCACCATATCCGACGGCTTCATAACATCATACTCAACCCCGGACGGTTTGATGACAAACAGCCCCTTCTCCCGGTCAATACCAGATACATTTCCCCAAGTAAAAGTAATCAGATGATGCTTCGGCAAAAGCATATTGGCTTCATAGACTTTCTCTTTGAGTTCTTCTAACATACGTTCCCCTCCAACAGAATGTGCCATGCACATAATTTCTTACTAATTTCTATTTTTCCAAATTACTTACACTCATATCATACACCACACGAATTGGTATTTCAATAGGTTATGCCAAAAAATGTGCTCGAACACATTTTGTTGACATCAAGAGGCGAAGACTTTCAAATATCTTCGCCTCTTGATGTCAACAAAGTCCCTGCGCGATGAATTCTTTGATAGTCTTCATCACCCCATGTTCCGCATTACTGGGTGCAATGAATCTGGCTGCTTCCTTGAGCGGGGGATACGCATTTTCCATAGCGTAGCTATAGTAAGCCGCCCCCATCATTTCCAGATCATTCATATAATCCCCAAATACCGCACATTCCTCCGGCTTCAACCCCAGTCTTTCCTGCAAAGCCTTCACTGCCATCCCTTTGTTGGCGCCCTTGTTGGTCACATCCACCCAGAACGCACTAGCCAGCACTACCTGCATGGAGTCATAATACGGCGCAAACAGGGGATAGATCTTTTCAGCAGCATCCGCATCCGGCGTAAAGAAAGAAACCTTGATTGGCTCCTCGGGTATATCATCAAAGCTATCCACGATCTCTACCGCCCGGAAATACTTCTTCAGCTCGTCCATCTGGATTTCCGGATTCTTGCGCTTCAACAGATAAACCGTTTCCTTGCCACAAAAGACATTGTAAATGCCATCGATATCATTGACCAGATTAAAGATTTCCCGGGCCGTATCCCGTTCGATTATATCCGAAAACAGTTCCTTGCCATGCTGGCGCACGATCGTGCCATTATCACTGACAAAGATAAACTGATCTTCATATTTATGGAAGGATTTTAGCAGTGAAAAATACTGCCGGCCGCTGGCAGGCGCAAACTGTACCCCGCGTTCCTGCAGCTGCCCCATCACCGCATCAAACTCGGCCGGCAACTGACCATTCTCATCCAGCAACGTACCATCCATATCCGAAAAGATTAATTTTATCATGCAAATCTCCTAAGCAAATCAAATGAACACAACATTGATAGTATATCATATGCGGACATCTTCGTCACTCATATAACACAAAAAAGCACCCCACAGGGTGCTTTCAGCTTAACTGGCAACGCCCTATCCTCCCAGTCCGTCTCCAGACAAGTACTTTCGGCGTATGAGTGCTTAACTACTGTGTTCGGTATGGGAACAGGTGGATCCACTCAGCTATCGTCACCAGATATTC
>NZ_FNJQ01000022.1 GCF_900104055.1 Pseudoselenomonas ruminantium | reverse complement strand
GTTTAGCGGAAACAGCAAAAGTACTCCCCCGTGAACCCCTGACAACGTATGAACGGGATACCTTCAGCACGAACTGCCCGATAAACTGCAATTTGTTCACGACAGCTTTTGAACTTTTTTTGAAAAAACTTTAAAAAAGGTGTTGACAAGTGAATCCATATGCCCTATAATCTTTTATTGTCAGCCGGTGATACCGCAGAGCGCGAGAGCGCAGGGCGGTGGAAACCGAAAGGTTATCGCGGGGTGGAGCAGTCGGTAGCTCGTCGGGCTCATAACCCGAAGGTCACAGGTTCAAGTCCTGTCCCCGCAACCAAATTTATTAAAACTTTTTCAAAAAAAGAGTTTGACAGGGCTGACGAGATATGATAAAGTAATCGCGGGATGGAGCAGTCGGTAGCTCGTCGGGCTCATAACCCGAAGGTCATAGGTTCAAGTCCTATTCCCGCAACCAAATGTTAATGTTGCTGATATAGCTCAGTCGGTAGAGCGTATCCTTGGTAAGGATAAGGTCACCAGTTCAATCCTGGTTATCAGCTCCATATATGGCGGCATAGCTCAGTTGGCTAGAGCATGCGGTTCATACCCGCAGTGTCAGGAGTTCAAATCTCTTTGCCGCCACCAACTTTACTAACGAACCCCTGTTGCAGGGGTTTTATTTTATGTTTTATACATATATAGATGTCGCTGAGAAAATTTTCAACTTGTCAAGGGTTTTATGTTGACAGGCTTTTCCAAGTGTGCTAAATTGTATTAGTGACATTATGAAAGAGTCATAGTATCTGAGCGTAAGGGGTGTAAATAGAGATGCGCAACAATATCACGTTGGAGTGCACGGAGTGCCATAGCCGTAACTACCGTACCAACAAGAACAAGAAGAACAACCCGGATCGTCTGGAGTTCAATAAGTACTGCAAGTTCTGCAAGAAACATACGACGCACAAAGAAACGAAATAATCGCTTCTAGCGGGTTGAACGGAGATGTGAAGTAACTGTGAAGAAATTCATAGACGAAGTTATCGCCGAAATGAAAAAAGTATCATGGGCGACCAAGAAAGAGCTGGTAAACTACACTGTAGTGGTCGGCATCGCCGTGGCGATTGTTTGCGCTCTGATTTGGTTCTGTGATACGATCTTTGCAAGATTGTTCCACATCATTTTACGGTAAGCTAAGTGAGGGCAGCATGGCAAACGAAGAGATGAATCTGCGGCAGGACAATCCTGGCAGAGCTTGGTATGTAGTTCATACCTATTCGGGCTATGAGAACAAGGTCAAAGCCAATCTCGAACGCCTGATTCATACGGCCAACATGAGCAACATGATTTTCAATGTTGTGGTTCCTGTAGAGGATGAGGTCGAGATCAAGGACGGCAAGAAAAAAGTCGTTCCGCGAAAAGTCTTCCCAGGCTATGTGCTGGTTGACATGATTGTCGATGAGCATTCCTGGTACGTTGTGCGCAACACCACCGGTGTTACCGGGTTCGTTGGTTCTGAAAAACACCCGATTCCGCTTACCGATGCTGAAGCGAAACGTATCTTGAAGTCCATGGGCGAAGAAGAGCTCAAACCTGAACTCGATGTCGAGATTGGGGATGTGGTTCGCATCAACTCGGGCGTTTTCGAGAATTACACGGGCACCATTTCGGAAATCGATGCCGAAAAAGGCCGCGTCAAGGTTCTCGTCGAGGAAACCCCGATTGACCTTGGCTTTGATCAGGTAGAAACCATCTGATTGAAGCGGTTGTAAATCCTTTTTGGGAGGTGAATATAAATGGCAAAGAAAGTTTCTAAGATTGTAAAACTTCAGGTTGTTGCAGGTAAGGCTAATCCGGCTCCTCCAGTAGGTCCCGCACTTGGTCAGGCTGGTGTCAACATCATGGGGTTCTGTAAGGAATTCAACGAAAGAACCAAGGATAAGGCTGGTCTGATCATTCCGGTTGAAATCACGGTTTTCGAAGATAGATCCTTCACTTTCATCACGAAGACTCCGCCGGCTGCTGTACTGCTGAAGAAGGCTGCCAAGATCGAAAAGGCTTCTGGTGAACCCAACAAGAACAAGGTAGCTAAGCTGCCCCGCGCTGAAGCAATGAAGATTGCAGAAAGCAAGATGGAAGACCTCAACGCTGCTGATATCGAGGCTGCTACTCGCATGATCGAGGGTACGGCTCGCAGCATGGGTATCGAAATCGTTGACTAATTTTTAGTTGGCTTTCGTCCCTGTGGGAGGCAATAACCGTTATTACCACGAGAGGAGAAAACTTACAATGGCTAAAGCTGGTAAGAAATATCAGGACGCTTGCAAGCTTGTTGAAGCTGGCAAGTTCTACACGGCTGCTGAAGCTATGGAACTCGTTAAGAAGACGGCTACGAAGAAGTTTGATGAAACCATCGAACTGCACGTACGTCTCGGCGTAGATCCGAAGTATGCTGATCAGCAGGTACGTGGCGCTATGGTACTGCCGCACGGCACTGGTAAATCCAAGCGCGTACTCGTTTTCGCTAAGGGCGAAAAGGTTAAGGAAGCAGAAGCTGCAGGTGCAGACTTCGTTGGTTCCGATGAAATCGTCCAGAAGATCCAGGGCGGCTGGCTCGACTTCGATGTCGCAGTAGCTACTCCGGACATGATGGGCACTGTCGGTCGTCTTGGTAAGGTTCTCGGCCCCCGCGGCCTCATGCCGAACCCGAAACTGGGTACGGTTACGATGGACCTCACGAAGGCAGTATCCGAGATTAAAGCAGGTAAAGTCGAATACCGCACCGATAAGGCCGGTAACGTGCATTGCCCGATTGGCAAGGCATCCTTCGACGCTGAGAAGCTCCAGCAGAACTTCCAGGCCCTGATTGATACACTGAACCGCGTAAAACCGGCGGCTGCTAAAGGCCAGTACATGCGCTCCATTACGGTCAGCGCAACGATGGGCCCTGGCATCCCCGTTCAGCTCTAATCTAGAGCACGGTTCAGACGAGGCTCCGGTCTCCACAACTGTATAACGATGGCTGTAGACAGCAGGTTTGATACTTATCATCTAACGACGATTTATTGTCGCCTGCCGAGGCCGGAGCAGATGAACTTTGAAAATTCTACCTCCGGCGGACGCAGCCGGAGGTTTTTTTACAGGCTTTAATAATCCATAACAGGCAGGAGGTGTAATTGGAAATGGCAAATATGACGAAGAAACAGGCTATCGTTGCTGAACTGAAAGATCAGCTGACGAATGCCAAAGGTGTTGTGCTCACGAGCTACCGTGGTCTGACGGTTGCTCAGGATACGCAGCTCCGTCGTGAACTTCGCGCCGCTGGTGTAACGTACCATGTTGTTAAAAACACGATGCTCCGCCTGGCAGCGAAAGAAGCAGGTATCGAAGGCTTCGATGCTCATCTCGAGGGCACCACGGCTTTCGCATTCTCCTCGGAGGATGCTATTGCTCCGGCAAAGGTTATCTGCGGCTTCATCAAGAAGAACAAGCTTGATGAAAACGAAGTGCTGACTGTTAAGGTCGGTACGGTAGAGGGCAAGGTCATTGACGCTAACGAAGTCAAGGCTCTGGCTGAACTGCCGTCTCGCGAAGAACTCATCGCCAAGATGCTGGGCAGCATGAATGCTCCTATCAGCAATACGGTCAACGTACTGCAGGGTGTTATTCGCAATGCTGTTTATGTGCTTGACGCTGTTCGCGCTCAGAAGGAATCCGCATAATCTGCGAGTTCTATATAATTGATTTAGAATTAACAAGAAAGATTTTTGGAGGTATATTCAAATGACTAAAGAAGAAATCATGGAAGCCATTGAAAACATGACTGTCCTCGAGCTGTCTGAGCTCGTAAAAGCTATGGAAGAAAAGTTCGGCGTTAGCGCTGCTGCTCCGGTTGCAGTTGCTGCTGTTGGTGGCGCTGCTGCAGGTGCTGCTGAAGAAAAGAGCGAGTTCACGGTTATGCTCGCTTCCGCTGGCGACAAGAAGATCAACGTTATCAAAGCTGTTCGCGAAGCTACGGGTCTCGGCCTGAAGGAAGCTAAGGCTCTGGTTGATGGCGCTCCGGCTGCTGTTAAGGAAAACGTTGCTAAGGCTGAAGCTGAAGAACTCAAGGCTAAGCTCGAAGAAGCTGGCGCTACGGTTGAACTGAAGTAATTTCAGTTTGCTGAAATTAGCAAGTTAAAGGAGCACTCCTGCGGGAGTGCTCTTTTTGCTTTTTAATTTCGAGTCAGGAGGCGATGAAGAAAAGTATATGCAAAAAAATCTTCTAGGACGAATCCGTAAGGGCGAGTCCTTTACTTTTGGTGAGCTGCTGCTCTTGACATGGCAGCTCAGTGTTCCCGCCATCATGGCGAAAATCACCACCGTGATGATGCAGTATATCGATGCTTCCATGGTGGGTATGATTGGTTCCAATGCGGCAGCGGCCATCGGTCTGGTCAATTCCACGACCTGGCTGATTGGCGGCATCTGCTTTGCTATGTCCATGGGTTATACCATCCAGCTTGCACATGCCATTGGCGCCGGTGAGGATGTGAAGGCACGGAGCCTGGTGCGTCATGGCCTGGTGGCGGTGCTGGTATTCAGTTTAGTGATGGGCGTGGGCAGTGCGTTAGGCAGCAGGCCTTTGACCGTATTCTTGGGTGGGGCGGCTGAGATTGCCGAAGATGCGGCAGTATATCTGGCGATATATGCGCTGGGACTGCCCTTATTAGCCGTGAATTTTGCGGCCGGTTCCATGCTGCAGGCCAGCGGCAATATGAAGGTGCCGAGCCTGTTGAGCGTGCTTATGTGTGTGCTGGATGTCCTGTTCAATGCTTTATTGATATTTCCCTGCCGGACTGTCGAGGTATGGAATATGGCATTATGGCTTCCCGGGGCTGACCTGGGCGTGGCCGGTGTGGCATTGGGCTCGGTATTGGCAGAAGCCTGCTGTATGGCAGCGATGCTTTATGTCCTGCTGAAAAAGTCCCGACAGCTTCATTACCGGCAGGAGAACCTTTTCCCTTGGCGCAAGGAACTGCGGGAAGCAGTTCGGCTCGGGATTCCCATGATGCTGGAACAGTTTGTCATGGGCAGTGCCTATGTGGCGTTCACGCGCATTGTTTCGCCTTTGGGCACTGTGGCACTGGCGGCCAATTCCTTTGCAATCACAGCGGAAAGCCTCTGTTATATGCCGGGAATCGGTGTGTCCACGGCGGCGCAGACGTTGGTGGGACAGAGCGTGGGGGCCGGACGCAGCAAGCTGGCGCAGCGTTTTGGTTATGTGAGTGCCGGTCTGGGAATCACCGTGATGCTTTTGATGGGCATCGTCATGTACATCTGTGCGCCGCTGATGATGGGCCTGTTATCTGCAGATGCAGCAGTTATAGAAGCTGGTACGGAAATCCTGCGGATTGAAGCCTGGGCAGAACCGCTATTTGCAGCAGGCATCATCGTCACGAGTATTTTCCGGGGCGCCGGAGAAACCAGGATGCCTACGGTCTTGAATCTGGTCGCCATGTGGGGAATCCGTATCCCGCTGGCAGTTTATCTGGCTTCCGACTATGGTTTGGCTGGTGTATGGAGCGCTATGTGTGTGGAACTCTGTGCACGCGGCCTGTTATCTTTGGCCGTGCTCATTTATCGTGGTGAAGGCCTTTATCATCGGAAAAATGTAAACTTGTAACATTTTTCCATATGGGGTACAATGGATGCAGTGCTTTTCGCTGCATCCATTATTTTTATTAGGAGGAATCATCATGCAAGTAATCCATACCGATAAGGCTCCAGCCGCTGTAGGTCCCTACAGCCAGGCCATCAAGGCCGGCAACACCCTGTATCTGTCCGGGCAGATTGCGATCAATCCGGCTGAGGGCAAGATCGTAGCCAGGACAATTGAAGAACAGGCCGAGCAGTGCTGCCGGAACATCGAAGCCGTGCTGGCAGCAGCGGGCACCGATATGAGCAAAGTGGTCAAGACCACCTGCTTCCTGGCCGAGATTGCCGATTTCAAGGCCTTCAATGAAGTATATGCCAAACACTTCATCAGCAAACCGGCCCGCAGCTGCGTGGCAGTAAAAGACCTGCCTGCCGGGGCCCTGTGTGAGATCGAAGCTATTGTCGTGATTGAGTAATCAACATATGCCAAAGCGCCCGTGACGGATAATATTTTCTTTCGCTTTGACGCAAGCCGCCAAACGCTGCAGAAAACATTATCCGTCACGGGCTTTATTTCTGTTTTATTGCCGTTTTAGGATCTGTTTCACGATATAGGGATAACAGAGCATTATGAACAGCAGCCGTGTCAGCTGATAGGCGGTCATGGTGGAGCTGTCAGCGCCAACCACCAATGCCGTGATACCCATTTCCGCCAGTCCGCCGGGGGCGGTGGAGAGGAAGGTCGTGGCAATATCGGCTGGTGTCAGGCAGGAAAGCAGGATGCCCATGCCCATGGAAACCGCCAGCACCAGCATCACACTGCCGATGAGCACCGGGCCCATGCCGTTGTATTCCCGGATCTTGCGTAGGTCAATGCTGCTGCCGATATAGCTGCCTACGCAAATCTGGGCCACGTTCAAATAATGAATGGGGATAACAGGCGCAGTGTGGCCGGAAGCAACGATATAGACAGCTGTAGCCAGCAATGGCCCCAAAAGCGTGGCCGTGGGCAGGCGGACAGCTTTGCCGATGACGGCTCCGGCAATGGCCACCAAGGCAAAGATGACAAGGTTTCCCGTATGCGCAATCGTCATAAGGTGGGCCGATGGACCTGCCGAGGGCAGTACATGGATGGCCAGGAACGGAATCACGAATACTACGGACAGCATCCGCATGGTCTGCATGATGGTCACGGCCGTAAGATCTGCGTCTTTCATTTCTGCGGCCAGGATGACCATCTGGGACAGTCCTCCTGGTACGCATCCCAAAAGGCAGCTGGTCAGATTGATCTTCGTCCGGCGGAACATCAGCCAGGCCGAAAAGATTCCGGCACAGATGGTGACGCAGGTAGCCAGCAGCATAAAGGGCAGCTGGTTTAAGATAGCCTGCCCGGTTTCCAGCGTAAAGGGGCGCCCCATGGAATAACCTAAAGGAATTAGGGCGATATTGCGGAGCCAGAGCGGCCAGTTGAGTTTCCGCTTTAACAGCATAGAAGTAAGGGAAACGGCAATGATTGGCCCTAAAGTCCAAGGCAGCGGAGCATTTACCTGTTCTAACAAAAAACCGCCACAGGCGGCAATGATTATGGTGAGAATAAAATCCTGCATGGTACACGTCTTTCTATATAAATAAAGTTAATATATCTTTGATTGTAGCATTAGCATTGCCAGGAAGCAATGCTAACTTTTTTTGACTTTTTGTTGTTTTTGCGTTATACTAAGCATTGTACGTTAGCACTCAGATGAATGGAGTGCTAATCATCTGGCAAACAAATATTTTTTATAAAGAGAGGCAATGACAAATGGCTAAAGAAACCCATGAATTTCAAGCGGAAACAAAACAGCTTTTGGATTTGATGATTCATTCCATCTATACCAACCACGAGATTTTCCTGCGGGAGCTTATCTCCAACGCGTCAGACGCCATTGATAAGGTACACTTTGCAAGCCTGACAAACCGCGATATCCTGGAAGGGGACGACAGCTACGAGATATTCCTCGAGCCGGACAAGGAAAACCATACCCTGACCATCCGCGATAACGGTATCGGCATGAGCCGTCAGGAAGTCATCGAAAATATCGGTACCATCGCCAAATCCGGCACCAAGGCCTTTATGGAACAGCTCAAGAAGGCCAAGGAAGCCAGTGAAGGCGGCGAGGGCAATACGGACAAGGAACTCATCGGCCAGTTTGGTGTCGGCTTCTATTCTGCCTTCATGGTGGCAGAAAAGGTGGTGATTGAAACCCGCAAGGCCGGCGAAACAGAAGGCACCCGTTGGGAATCCACAGGCGACGGTTCCTATAGCATCGAAGAATGCGATAAGGAAAAACGCGGCACCAGCATCACCATCACCCTGGGCAAGGAATTCTTCGGTGACGATGCTGAATCCGACTTCACGGAAAACTATACGCTGGAACGCCTGGTCAAGAAGTACAGCGACTATGTGCGTTACCCCATCAAGATGAACTTCGAGCATGAGGAAACACCGAAGGACGATGAGGGCAAGGAAATCGAAGGCGCTGAGAAGATCAAGACCATCGAATGCCGCACCCTGAACTCCATGCAGCCTCTCTGGACGAAGAACAAGTCCGATATCAAAGAGGAAGAATACGACGAGTTCTTCAAGAATCAGTTCCATGAATGGGAAAAGCCCATGGAAGTCTTCCATACCAAAGCCGAAGGTTCCGTGGAATATACGGCCCTCCTGGCTATCCCTTCCCGTGCACCCTTCAATCTCTATCATACGGATTATGAACCGGGCGTGCAGCTCTATTCCCGTCATGTGTTCATCATGGACAAGTGCAAGGATCTGCTGCCGGATTACCTGCGCTTCATGAAGGGCCTTGTGGATTCCCCGGATCTTTCCCTGAATATTTCCCGTGAACTCCTGCAGCAGAGCCGCGAACTCAAGGTTATCGGCAAGGCGCTGGAGAAGAACATCCTGAAATCCCTGGCCCGCAAGCTTAAGAACAAGCGTGAGGACTATGAGAAGTTCTGGAACGAATTCGGCAAGTCCCTGAAAATCGGTGTTTATAACAGCATGTATGCTGGCAGCGATACCATCGACAAGCTCAAAGACCTGCTGCTCTTTATGAGCTCCAAGGAAGGCAAGCTGGTAACTCTCAAGGAATACGTGGAACGTATGCCGGAAAGCCAGAAGAAAATCTACTATGCTACGGCTAAGGACAAGGAAACCATCGAGCATCTGCCCCAGATGGAAACCCTGCGTGACAAGGGCCTGGAAGTGCTCTATCTCCTGGATCCGGTAGATGAGTTCTGCATCGAAACCCTGCGGGAATACGAGGGCAAGAGCTTCCATTCCATCAGCCGTGGCGATCTCGACCTCGACGATGCTGAAAGTCAGGAAGTCAAGAAGGAAACGGAAGACATCCAGAAGAAGAATGATGATCTCTTAAAGGACATCAAGGAAGCTCTGGGCGATAAGGTCGCAGATGTTAAGGTTTCTGCCCGCCTGAAATCCAGTGCCGTCTGCCTCGTGGCCGACGAAGCCGGCCCGTCCCTGTCCATGGAACAGACCTTTGCGGAAATGAACAACCCCATGTTCAAGGCTCAGCGTATTCTGGAAATCAACCCGCATCATGAGCTCTTCACGAGACTGCAGGGCCTCCATGAAGCTGGTAAGGACAGCGCCGACTTCAAGGATTACTGCGATCTGCTCTACACCCAGGCACTCCTTATCGAAGGCATCCTGCCGGAAAATCCGGTGGAATTTGCCAATAAGGTTGCCAAGCTGATGGCGAAGTAAGCCGGGGAAATTTGACATAAGCCAGTTTCTGTGTTAAACTATTTATTGTTTTTGCGGATGTGGCGGAACTGGCAGACGCGCTGGATTTAGGATCCAGTGCCGCAAGGCGTATGGGTTCGACCCCCTTCATCCGCACCATAGGAATATCAAGCGATAGTCTTTGGACTATCGCTTTTTGGTACAAATTTTATCGTGTATTGACTTATTGCTTCCTATCGGTTACAATATACGGGTGCTAAGGAATAAAGCACAAGAAGAGAGGAAATCCAGAGAAAATCATCCTGTTGTTCTGGTGTAGTAAAAGGACGCAAGTTCTAGCGCAAGTTCTGAAAGCAGTGCGTGCTTTCAGAAGACGAGGAGAAGGTTGTCGAAACGTCAGCGGATGCCTTCCGGCCGGCTCGGTCGATAGAATACGGCGAAAGCCCCATTGCGAGATGGGAGACAGGCCCTAGGAGAGCACGACAGGATAGTACAACAATTTCATAGGAGGTACTATTATGTGTGGTATCGTAGGTTATGTCGGTGACAAAGAGGCAGCAGGCTTCCTGCTGGAAGGTCTGGCCAAGCTGGAGTATCGTGGTTACGACTCTGCTGGTATTGCTGTCTTTGACGGAGAGAAGATCGGCGTGGAGAAGAGTGTAGGCCGTCTGGCCGCTCTGCGTGACAAGCTGAAAGGTCACGAGCTCAAGGGCACCATGGGTATCGGTCATACCCGCTGGGCAACCCATGGCCGTCCGTCCGACAAGAACTCCCATCCCCATACGGATTGCTCCGGGGATTTCGTGGTGGTTCACAACGGCATCATCGAAAACTACCTGTCCCTGAAGGAAGACCTGATCGAGAAAGGTCATAACTTCAAATCTGAGACGGATACGGAAGTAGTGGCTCATCTGCTGGAAGAAGTCTACAATGGTGACTTTGTGGCTTCTGTACGGGAGGTATTGCGCCGGATTGAAGGCTCTTACTCCCTGGTGTTCATGAGCAGCAAGCATCCGGGCACCCTGATTGCCACCAAGCAGGACAACCCGCTGGTCATCGGCGTGGGCGAGGGCGAGAACTTCATCGCTTCCGATATCCCTGCCATCATCCAGCGTACCCGCCGCACTTACATCCTGAACGATGGCGAACTGGCTGTTCTGACCAAGGACAGCATCAAGATCTCCAACCGTCAGGGTGAGCCTGTGACCAAGAAGATCTTCGAGGTCAACTGGAATGCGGAAGCTGCCGAGAAGGGCGGCTACGAGCATTTCATGCTCAAGGAAATCCATGAACAGCCGAAGGCTGTCCGTGACACCATGAGCCAGCGCATCTCCAAGGACGGCAAGACTATCGTCATGGATGAGCTGAAATGGGATGCAGACTATCTCAATTCCTTCAACAAGATTTATATCGTGGCCTGCGGCACGGCTTATCATGCCGGCATGGTGGGTAAATATTATATCGAGAAACTGGCCCGTACGGTGGTGGAAGTAGATGTTGCTTCCGAGTTCCGTTATCGTGAACCCATTGTGGATGAGAACACGCTGTTCATCGCGGTTTCCCAGTCCGGTGAGACCAGTGATACGCTGGCAGCCATGAAGGAGTCCAAGCGTCTTGGCGCCAAGACGCTTGCCATCACCAATGTGGTTGGCTCTTCCATCGCCCGTGAGGCAGATCAGGTGCTTTACACCTGGGCTGGCCCGGAAATCGCCGTGGCTTCCACGAAGGCTTACACGACGCAGATCGTATTGTTCTTCATGCTGGCCCTCTACATGGCTGAGATCAAGAAGACGGTGGCTGCTGAACGCGTAGCTGAACTCATTGGCCAGCTCCAGAAGATTCCGGCACAGATCAGCGAAACGCTGTCTGATGTGGAACCCTTGAAGACCTTTGCGAAGCGCTATGGCTTCAATGATGATGTGTTCTACATTGGCCGTGGCCTGGACTACCATGTAGCGCTGGAAGGTTCCCTGAAGCTCAAGGAAATCTCCTATATCCATGCAGAAGCATATGCTGCTGGTGAACTCAAGCACGGCACCCTGGCACTGATTGTGGAAGGCGTACCGGTTATCGCCCTGGCAACCCAGAAGAGTGTCTATGAAAAGACGCTTTCCAACATCAAGGAAGTCAAAGCCCGTGATGCTGTGGTTATCGGTATCGCTACCGAAAGCGATGAGGAACTGGAGAAATATGTGGATCATGTGATGAAGGTTCCGGAGACGGATGAACTGGTCATCCCGATCCTGACGGTTGTTCCGCTGCAGCTTCTGGCATATTATGCCGCCATCACCCGTGGCTGCGATGTGGATAAGCCGCGTAACCTGGCTAAATCTGTTACCGTCGAGTAATAATGGAATATTGAACGAAGATGTCGCAGTTTGTCGTACTGCGGCATCTTTTTTATACATATTTTTTATGGTTTGAATGGCATTTTAGAAAAAAAATCTATTTATGATACGCTAGGCAACGTGTACACGAAAAACTTTGTAAAATAAGTGTTGACAGGGGTTTTGGGGGGTGCTAATATATAGAAGTGCCTGATGCGAGCGCATGATTTAGTGATACAGGGGAGTGAAAACAATGACACTGGAAGCACTGAAAAATGCCAATCGGGTGATTGGTATCAAGCAGGTTGCCAAGGCAGTGAAGCGAGGAAATGCCAAAGAGGTTTTCATCGCGAAAGATGCTGAGGCAAGGGTAACGGAACCGCTGATGGCCCTCTGTGAAGAACAGCAGGTGCCAGTGAGTCAGGAATCCACGATGCAGGAGCTGGGGACAGCTTGTGGCATTGAGGTGGGTGCGGCGGCAGCGGCAGTTATCGGTCAGTAAGTCTATTTGTTAAAAACCTTGAAGCTTTGCTTTGAGGTTTTAATAAATAATAAATTCTCAATATGAAGGAAGGAGGTGCATGTATGCCTACTATCAACCAGTTAGTTCGTAAGAGCAGAAAGAGCATGCAGGAAAAGTCCAAAGCACCAGCACTTAAGAATTGCCCGCAGAAACGCGGCGTTTGCACTCGTGTTTACACGTCTACGCCGAAAAAGCCGAACTCGGCACTGCGTAAGGTAGCTCGTGTTCGTCTGACGAATAGCATCGAAGTTACCGCATATATTCCGGGCATTGGTCATAATCTTCAGGAGCATAGTGTTGTTCTGATCCGCGGCGGTCGTGTAAAGGACCTGCCAGGTGTTCGTTACCACATCATCCGTGGTTCTCTCGATACTGCCGGCGTGCAGGATCGTGCTCAGGGCCGCTCCAAGTATGGTGCGAAACGCGCAAAGAAAAAATAATACAGCTTCGCAAATGAAGACTATGATAAGGAGGTAAAACAATGCCAAGAAAAGGTGCCGTACCTAAGCGTGATGTACTGCCGGATCCGGTGTACCACAGCAAAACGGTTACGAAATTCATCAATAAAGTAATGCTTTCCGGTAAGAAGAGCGTTGCTGAACGCGTTGTATATGATGCGTTCGAAACGATCCGTGCTAAAACGGGCAAGGATCCTCTGGAAGTTTTTGAGACGGCTCTGAAGAACGTTATGCCGGTTCTCGAAGTTCGTGCTCGCCGCGTCGGTGGTGCTAACTACCAGGTGCCGGTTGAGGTTCGTCCTGACCGTCGCATGACGCTGGGCATTCGCTGGATCGTCAACTACGCACGTCTCCGTGGCGAAAAGACCATGGATGAACGTCTCTCCGGCGAACTCATGGATGCTGCCAACAACACTGGCGCAGCTATCAAGAAGAAGGAAGATACGCACAAGATGGCCGAGGCCAACAAGGCATTCGCTCATTATCGTTGGTAATCTTTTCTCTGATTTATAAGGAGCGATATTAAAAGTGGCAAGAGAGTATTCCCTTGAAAAAACTCGTAATATCGGTATCATGGCACACATCGATGCCGGTAAGACGACTACTACTGAGCGTATCCTCTTCTACACGGGTGTAAACCACAAGATCGGTGAAGTTCATGACGGTGCTGCTACCATGGACTGGATGGTTCAGGAGCAGGAACGCGGTATCACGATTACGTCTGCTGCAACGACCTGTCATTGGAAAGACCATCGTATCAACATCATTGATACTCCGGGTCACGTGGACTTCACGGTAGAAGTTGAACGTTCCCTGCGCGTGCTCGATGGTACCGTAGCAGTTCTGACTGCCCGCGGCGGCGTTGAGCCTCAGACTGAAACCGTATGGCGTCAGGCTGAGCGTTACAATGTTCCTCGTATGGCTTATGTCAACAAGATGGACATCACGGGCGCAGATTTCTACAATGTTATCAACATGATGCATGAGCGTCTCCAGGCCAACGCTGTAGCTATCCAGCTGCCGATCGGTGCTGAAGATACCTTCGCAGGCATCATCGACCTCGTCAAGAACGAAGCCATCGTTTATGAAGACGACCTCGGCAAGGTTGCTGACGAAGTTGCTATTCCTGATGACATGAAGGAAAAAGCTGAAGAGTATCGCGAGAAACTCTTCGAAGCTCTTTCCGAACTCGATGACGAGTTCATGGAGAAATACCTCGGTGGCGAAGAAATCTCTGAAGAAGAGATCAAGAAAGTCATCCGTAAGGGCACCGTTGAGTGCAAGCTCGTTCCGGTAACCTGCGGTACTTCCTATCGCAACAAGGGCGTTCAGCCCCTGCTCGACGCCATCGTTGATTATATGCCGGCCCCGGTAGATATTCCGCCTATCAAGGGCATCAACCCGGATTCCGGTGAAGAAGACCATCGTCCTTCCAGCGACGAAGAGCCGTTCTCCGCTCTGGCCTTCAAGATCATGACCGACCCCTATGTTGGTAAGCTGGCATTCTTCCGCGTTTACTCCGGTGTGCTCGATGCTGGTTCCTACGTGTTCAACTCCACGAAGGGCAAGAAAGAGCGTATCGGCCGTATCCTGCAGATGCACGCTAACAACCGTAAGGAAATCGAAAAGGTTTACAGCGGTGATATCGCTGCTGCTGTTGGTCTCAAAGACACCACGACTGGTGACACGTTGTGCGACGAAGCACATCCCATCATCCTTGAATCCATGGAATTCCCGGATCCCGTTATCTCCGTTGCTGTTGAACCGGCTACGAAGAACGACCAGGAAAAGATGGGCGTAGCTCTCCAGAAACTGGCTGAAGAAGATCCGACTTTCCGTGTACGTACCGATCAGGAAACTGGTCAGTGCATCATCTCCGGCATGGGTGAGCTTCACCTCCAGATCATCGTTGACCGTATGCTCCGCGAATTCAAAGTGGACTGCAAGGTTGGCGAACCGCAGGTTGCTTATCGTGAAACGATCCGCAAGACTGTTAAGTCCGAAGGTAAGTTCGTTCGTCAGTCCGGTGGTCACGGTCAGTATGGTCATTGCTGGCTCGAACTCATTCCGCAGGAACCGGGTGAAGGCTTCAGCTTTGAAAATAAAGTTGTCGGTGGTGCAATTCCGAAGGAATTCATCAACCCGATCGAAGCCGGCGTTAAGCAGGCTATGGAAACTGGTGTTGTTGCCGGTTATCCGATGGTGGACATCAAAGCTATCGTTTACGATGGTTCGTTCCACGAAGTTGACTCCTCTGAAGCAGCGTTCAAGGTTGCCGGTTCCATGGCATTCAAGAGCGGTGCAGAGAAAGCCAACCCGGTTCTCCTTGAACCGTACGTTAAAGTCGAAGTCACCGTTCCGGAAGAATACATGGGCGATGTCATCGGCGACCTGAACTCCCGTCGCGGCCGTATCGATGGTATGGAAGCACGCAACGGTGCTCAGGTAATCAACGGGTTCGTGCCCCTTTCCGAAATGTTCGGTTATTCCACGGACCTTCGTTCCAAGACTCAGGGCCGAGGGAACTACAGCATGGAAGTAGCTTACTATGATGAAGTTCCTAAAAATATAGCCGAAAAGGTTATTGCTAAAAACAAAGGCGAATAAGGGAGGAAAAAACACAAATGGCTAAAGAAAAGTTTGAGAGAACTAAACCGCATGTTAACATCGGCACCATTGGTCACGTTGACCATGGCAAGACGACGCTGACGGCTGCAATCACGAAGTGCCTGGCTGAAAAAGGCATGGCAAAATTCGAGGATTACGCTGATATCGATAAGGCTCCGGAAGAGCGTGAACGCGGTATCACCATCAACACGGCACACGTTGAGTATGAGACGGAAAAACGTCATTATGCACACGTTGACTGCCCGGGCCACGCTGACTATGTAAAGAACATGATCACTGGTGCTGCTCAGATGGATGGTGCTATCCTGGTAGTTTCCGCTGCTGATGGCCCGATGCCCCAGACTCGTGAGCACATCCTGCTCGCTCGTCAGGTAGGCGTTCCTGCAATCGTTGTTTTCCTGAACAAGGTTGACCAGGTTGACGATCCTGAACTGCTCGAACTGGTTGAAATGGAAGTTCGCGAGCTGCTCTCCAGCTACGAATTCCCTGGCGATGACATCCCTGTTATTGCTGGTTCCGCTCTGAAGGCTCTGGAAGGCGATGCTGACATGCAGGCTAAGATCTATGAGCTGATGGATGCTGTTGACGAATACATCCCGACTCCGACCCGTGATACGGATAAGCCGTTCCTGATGCCGGTTGAGGACGTGTTCACGATCACTGGTCGTGGTACCGTTGCTACGGGCCGTGTAGAACGTGGCGAACTGAAGCTGAACGACACGGTTGAAATCGTTGGTCTCCAGGATGAACCGAAATCCACGGTTGTAACTGGTATCGAAATGTTCCGTAAGATGCTCGACAGCGCTGTTGCTGGCGATAACATCGGTGCTCTGCTCCGCGGTATCGACCGTAAGGAAATCGAACGCGGTCAGGTTCTGGCTAAGCCGGGTTCCATCAACCCGCACACGAAGTTCAAAGGTCAGGTTTACGTTCTGACTAAGGAAGAAGGCGGCCGTCATACTCCGTTCTTCACGAACTATCGTCCGCAGTTCTACTTCCGTACGACTGACGTTACGGGCGTAGTTACCCTGCCGGCTGGCACGGAAATGGTTATGCCTGGCGATAACATCGAGATGGATGTTGAACTCATCACTCCGATCGCTATCGAAAAAGGTCTGCGTTTCGCTATCCGCGAAGGTGGCCACACTGTTGGTGCAGGCCGCGTAACTGACGTAGAAGCCTAATTTACAGTTATTAAACCTATAAAATAAGAGCGGCGCTCGCGTCGCTCTTATTTAAAGGTTTGAATTAATATGGTACCCCCCAACGCGATGACGTGGCAGATGGCTCGGCATTGTCCGAGGGAACTGTTACGGAGAAATGTTTGGGCCAAGAGTCCGGACGATAAGGAGGAAAACAAATTGTCTAAGAACCAAAAGATTAGAATCCGGTTGAAGGCTTATGATCACAAAGCCCTCGATCAGAGCGCAGTAAAGATTGTGGATACTGCAAAGAAGACTGGTGCTATGGTATCTGGTCCGATTCCACTGCCGACGGAGAAAAATATCTACACGATTTTGCGTTCCCCGCATGTCAATAAGGATTCCCGCGAGCAGTTCGAAATGAGAACTCATAAGCGTCTTATCGACATCCTGCAGCCGACGAACAAGACGGTTGATGCACTGATGCGTCTCGACCTTCCGGCTGGTGTAGACATCGAAATCAAATTATAATCCGAGGAGGTGGAATGAATGTCTAAAGCAATTTTAGGTAGAAAACTGGGCATGACCCAGATCTTCACGGAAGAGGGCAAGGTTGTCCCCGTTACTGTTGTAGAATCTGGCAACAACATCGTTATCCAGAACAAGACGGTTGAAAACGACGGTTACAACGCTGTTCAGCTTGGCTTCGGTGAAGTTAAAGAACATAAGGTAAACAAACCGATGAAGGGCCATTTCGACAAAGCTGGTGTTAAGCCGGTCAAGTTTATCCGCGAAATGCGTCTTCAGGATCCTTCTGAATACAAAGTCGGTGATTCCATCGGCGTTGACATATTTAGCGAAGGCGAGTTAGTCGATGTTACTGGTACTTCCAAGGGTAAAGGTTTTGCCGGCGGTATCAAACGTCACAACTTTGCTCGTGGTCCCATGGGCCATGGTTCCAAATCTCATCGTGAGCCGGGTTCCACTGGTGCGATGATTTCCGGTCCTGGCGGACGCGTGCTGAAAGGCAAGAAGCTGCCTGGCCGCATGGGTGGCGAACGCGTTACGGTTCAGCGCCTCACGGTTGTCCGTGTAGATGCAGACCGCAACCTGATCCTCATCAAGGGCGCTATTCCGGGCCCGAAGAAGAGCTTCGTTGTGATTAAGAACACCGTTAAACCGGGCAAAAACTAATTGGAAGGAGGATAACCTAAATTATGGCTACAGTAGCAGTTTATGACATCACCAACAAGCAGGTTGGCGATATCGAACTCAATGACAATATCTTCGGCGTAGAGATGAACGCAGGTCTTCTCCATCAGGCCGTTGTTATGCAGCTCGCAGCACAGCGTCTTGGCACGCATGCTACGAAGACGAGAAGCTTCGTCCGCGGTGGCGGTCGCAAGCCTTGGAAGCAGAAGGGCACCGGCCGTGCTCGTGCTGGTTCCACGCGCAGCCCGCTGTGGGTAGGCGGCGGTACGGTATTTGGTCCGCATCCGCGCAAGTATGCTTTCAGCATGCCCCGCAAGCAGCGCCGTCTGGCTATCAAGTGCGCTCTCTCCGATAAAGTGAAGAATGGCGAACTGGTAGTTCTCGACAGCCTCGAATTCGAAGCTGCTAAGACGAAGCAGGTTGTTAAGATGATGAGCGATTTCTCCGTTGAGAAGAAGGCTCTCCTTATCACTGCAGATGAAGCAGAAAACGTAGAAAAGTCTGCACGCAATATTCCGGGTGTGAAGGCAATCAGCATGATGGGCCTCAATGTTCATGATATCCTGAATCATGACAAGCTGTTCATCACGAAGGATGCCGTTACCCGTATCGAGGAGGTATTCGCATAATGGAAGCACGTGATATCCTGATCCGTCCGCTGATTACGGAAAGAACGACTCAGCTCATGGCTGAAGGCAAATACGTCTTCGTTGTGGCGAAAGCAGCCAACAAGATTGAAATTGCTAAAGCAGTTGCTGAAATCTTCAACGTAAAAGTTGAAAAGGTCAATACGGTTAACGTACTTGGCAAAACGAAGCGCATGGGCCGCAACGTTGGCAAGCGCGCTGATTATAAAAAGGCTATCGTGAAACTCGCTGCTGGCGACAGCATTGAGCTTTTCGAAGCGTAAACCCTTGCAAGGAGGAAATTTAAGTGGCAGTAAAGAGTTTTAAACCTTACTCTGCAGGTCGCCGTTTCATGACCGTCGCTTCTTTCGACGAAATTACGGCAAGCAAACCTGAAAAATCCCTGACTGAGCGCCTGGTGAAAAAAGGCGGCCGCAACCAGCAGGGCAAACTGACCGTTCGCCATCAGGGCGGCGGCCACAAGCGTCTGTATCGTGTAATCGACTTCAAGCGCAACAAGGACGGTATCCCCGCTCGCGTGGCTACCATCGAATATGACCCGAACCGCAGCGCACGTATCGCTCTCCTCAACTATGTTGATGGTGAAAAGCGCTACATCCTCGCTCCGAACGGTCTGAAAGTCGGCGATAAAGTTGTATCCGGTCCGGATTCCGATATCAAGGTTGGTAATGCCCTGCCTTTGAAGAACATCCCCGTTGGTACGACGATCCACAACGTAGAGCTGAAGATTGGCAAGGGTGCCCAGCTGGTTCGCAGTGCTGGTACTTCTGCTCAGCTCATGGCAAAGGAAGGCGATTACGCACTCCTCCGTATGCCGTCTGGCGAACTTCGCAAGGTGCATATCAACTGCCGTGCAACCATCGGTGAAGTTGGCAACCTGGAGCATGAAAACATTACGATTGGTAAGGCTGGCCGTAACCGTTGGCTGGGCGTTCGTCCGGAGAACCGCGGTACTGCTATGAACCCGAACGACCATCCGCATGGTGGTGGTGAAGGCCGCAGCCCTGTTGGCCGCAAGAACCCTGTTACGAAGTGGGGCAAATGCGCTATGGGTGCCAAGACTCGTCGCAAGAAAGCTTCCGATCGTCTCATCGTCAGAGGCCGCACGAAATAATCATAGAATCGGGCAGGCAGCATAAAGCCGCCTGACGGAAGGAGGATACACTTTGTCAAGATCTATTAAAAAGGGACCTTTCGTTGCAGAAAGCCTCATGAAGAAAATCACGGCTCTCAACGAAGCTAACGATAAAAAAGTTGTAAAGACCTGGTCCAGAAGCTCCACGATTTTCCCGGACTTCGTAGGTCATACGATTGCTGTTCATGATGGCCGCAAGCATGTTCCCGTTTATGTAACGGAAGACATGGTTGGCCACAAACTCGGTGAGTTCGCTCCCACCCGTACCTTCAAAGGTCATGCTGGTGAAGAGCGCAAGACCGGACTCAAGTAATTTTGCGAAAGGAGAATCCTTGTGGAATCTAAAGCAGTAGCTAAGTTCGTTCGCATCACTCCGCGCAAAGTTCGTGTTGTCCTGGATCTCATCCGTGGCAAGAACGTCGCAGAGGCCTTTGCGATCCTGAAATTCACGCCGAAAGCTGGCGCTGTAGTAGTTGAAAAAGTTCTGCGTTCTGCTGTAGCAAACGCTGAGAACAATTATGATATGGACGTTGACAAGCTCGTCATCAAGACGGCTTTCGCTGATGACGGCCCAACGATGAAACGCATCCATCCGCGTTCCCGTGGGCAGGCCTTCAAGATTTTGAAGCGCACGTCCCATGTAACCATCGTCGTAGACGAGAAGAACTAAGAAGGAGGGAAACGGATTGGGTCAGAAAGTAAATCCGCATGGTATTCGTCTTGGCATCGTCAAGACTTGGGATGCTAAGTGGTATGCAGACAAAGATTTTGCAGATAACCTGCATGAAGATATTAAAATCCGCGATTATCTGAAGCAGAGCCTTCAGGCAGCTGGTGTTTCTCGCATTGAGACGGAGCGTAGCAAGAACCGCCTCAAGATCACGATTCACACGGCTAAACCGGGTATGGTAATCGGTCGCGGTGGTTCCGGTATCGAACAGATCAAAGAAGGTCTGAAGAAGTACACGGAAAAGAAGGTTGACATCAATATCGCTGAAATCAAGCAGCCGGATATGGATGCAACGCTGGTTGCTGAAAACATCGCTCAGCAGCTCGAACGCCGTATCGCTTTCCGCCGCGCTATGAAGCAGGCTGTTGGCCGTACGATGCGTCTTGGCGCCAAGGGTATCAAGGTTGCTCTGAGCGGCCGTCTTGGCGGTGCCGAAATTGCTCGTAAGGAAGCTTATCGTGAAGGCAGCATTCCTCTGCACACGCTTCGCGCTGATATCGACTACGGTACGGCAGAGGCACATACGACTTATGGCCGTATCGGCGTAAAAGTATGGATCTTCAAGGGTGAAGTTCTTCCGGAAAGAAAGCAGCGTCAGGCTGTAGCTGAAGGGAGCGAAGCTTAATGTTATTACCAAAGAGAGTTAAATATCGTAAGCAGTTCCGTGGCCGTATGAAGGGCAAGGCTCATCGCGGCAACACCGTTAGCCATGGTGAATATGGTCTGGTTGCTCTGGAACCCGCTTGGATCACGAACCGTCAGATCGAGGCTGCTCGTATCGCAATGACCCGTTACATCAAACGTGGCGGTCAGGTTTGGATCAAAATTTTCCCGGATAAGCCGGTAACGGCAAAACCGGCTGAAACCCGCATGGGTTCCGGTAAAGGTTCGCCGGAGTACTGGGTAGCTGTAGTTAAGCCGGGCCGCGTTCTGTTCGAAATGGACGGCGTATCCCGTGAAGTTGCTCAGGAAGCAATGCGTCTTGCAGGCCACAAGCTGCCGATCAAGACGAAGTTCGTTGTTAAAGAAGATGTTAAAGCAGAGGGCGGTGAAGTAAATGAAGGTTAATGAAATCCGTGAAATGAGCGCTGATGAGCTTAACCAGAAACTTACTTCGCTCAAAGAGGAACTGTTCAACCTCCGTTTCCAGCTCGCTACTGGCCAGCTCGAGAACCCGATGCGTATCAAAGAAGTAAAGAAGACGATCGCCCGTATTAAGACGATCCAGCGCGAAGCCGAACTGAAGGCCTAATCGCACACTGATATGCAGAAGGAAGGAGGCTCCCTAATGAGCGAAAGAAACGTACGTAAAGTTAAAGTCGGTAAAGTCATTTCCGACAAGATGGATAAAACGGTTGTTGTAGCAGTTGAAGAGCTCGAACAGCACAAGCTCTACAAGAAGCCGGTTAAGAGAACGGTTAAATTCCATGCTCACGATGAGAAGAACGATGCTCACGTAGGCGACAAGGTTTCCCTGATGGAAACTCGCCCGCTGTCCAAGACAAAGCGTTGGAGAGTTGTGGAAGTTATCGAACGCGCTAAATAAGCCAAAATTAAGAAGAAGGAGGTCCAACAATGATCCAACAGCAAACAATCCTGCAGGTTGGCGACAACACTGGTGCAAAAGAAATCATGTGCATCCGTGTTCTCGGTGGTTCTTACCGCAAGTATGCCAACATTGGTGACATTATCGTAGCTGCAGTTAAATCCGCTGCTCCGGGTGGCACGGTGAAGAAGGGCGATGTCGTTAAGGCAGTTGTCGTTCGCAGCGTGAAAGGCCTGCGCCGTGCAGACGGTTCCTATATCCGTTTCGATGAAAACGCCGCAGTTATCATCAAAGAAGACAAGACTCCGAAAGGTACGCGTATCTTCGGACCGGTAGCTAGAGAACTTCGCGATAAAGACTTCATGAAGATCGTTTCCCTGGCTCCTGAAGTACTTTAATTGTGAGGAGGTGCGATTTTGGCATTCGTTAAGATGAACGTTAAGAAGGGCGATACGGTCGTTGTATTGTCCGGCAAAGATAAAGGCAAGCAGGGCAAGGTTATCACGGCTATGCCCAAGCACGGTAAGGTTGTTGTGGAAGGCGTTAACAAAGTTAAGCGTCACACGAAGCCGAACCAGAAGGCTCCCCAGGGCGGTATCCTGGTGAAGGAAATGCCCATGCACGCTTGCAAAGTTATGCTGGTTTGCCCGGCATGCTCCAAAGCAACCCGCGTTGCTCATAAAGAAGTCAATGGCAAGATGGTTCGCGCCTGCAAAAAGTGCGGCGAAGTTATCGACCAGACGAAATAATCAGGAAAGGAGGAGCATAAGTGGATAGATTACAGGAAAAATATCAGAACGAAGTCTGCAAGGCTATGACCGAGAAGTTCGGTTACAAGAACGTGATGCAGCTTCCGAAGATCGAAAAGATCATCATCAACATGGGTGTGGGCGAAGCCGTTGGCAACCCCAAGGCTCTGGATTCTGCAGTGGCTGATCTCACCATCATCGCTGGCCAGAAGCCGCTCCTGACCCGTGCAAAGAAATCCCTCGCTGCCTGGAAACTGCGTGAAGGCATGCCCATCGGCTGCAAAGTTACTCTTCGCGGTCAGCGCATGTACCAGTTCCTCGACAAGTTCATGAACGTGGCTCTGCCCCGCGTACGTGACTTCCGCGGTGTAAGCGACAAGGCTTTTGACGGTCGCGGCAACTACGCTATCGGCCTGAAAGAGCAGCTCATCTTCCCGGAGATCGAATACGACAAGATCGACAAGCTCCGCGGTATGAACATTGTTATCGTTACGACGGCACAGACGGATGAAGAAGCCAGAGAGCTCCTGAAACTCATGGGTATGCCGTTCAAAGCATAAGGAGGTAAGGAAACTTGGCTAAGAAAGCTATGGTAGAAAAGTGGAGCAAAGAACCGAAGTTCTCCACTCGCGGTTACAACCGTTGCAAGATTTGCGGCCGTCCGCATGGTTATATGCGTAAGTTCGATATGTGCCGTATCTGCTTCCGTGAGCAGAGCTACAAAGGCGCTATCCCTGGCGTAACCAAAGCCAGCTGGTAAGATTGATTTAAAGTAAAAGGAGGATATCGATTCAATGGCAATGACTGATCCTATTGCAGATATGCTGACTCGTTTGCGCAATGCAAACAACGTATACCACGAAAGTGTTGAAATCCCGGGTTCCAAGATCAAGACGGCTATCGCCGAAGTTCTGAAGGAAGAGGGTTTCATCAAGGACTACACCTTCACTGAAGATGGCAAGCAGGGCATGATCTCTGTTTCCCTCAAATACGGCCCGAACCGTGAGAAGGTTATTTCCGGTATCAAACGTATTTCCAAGCCTGGTCTTCGTCAGTACGCAAAGAAGAGCGAACTTCCGCGTGTTCTGGGCGGCCTCGGCATCGCAATCATCTCCACTTCCAAGGGCATCATGAGCGACAAGCAGGCTCGCAAAGCTGGTCTTGGCGGCGAAGTTGTTGCATACGTTTGGTAATCGAAAAGTAGTCAGGAGGTGTACAGATGTCAAGAATTGGTAATGCACCGATTGAAATCCCAGCAAACGTAACCGTCACTGTTGGCGATGACAATTTGGTAAGTGTTAAAGGCCCGAAAGGTGAACTTTCCCGCCAGATTAGCTCGGAAATGAAAATAACCGTTGAAGGTAACGTTCTGAAAGTAGAACGCCCCTCCGACGATAAGACGCACAGATCTCTCCATGGTCTTTCCCGTACGCTCATCAACAACATGGTTGTTGGTGTTACGGAAGGTTTCTCCAAGAACCTCGAAATCAATGGTGTCGGCTACCGTGCTCAGCTCAAGGGCAACGCGCTGAACCTGTCCCTTGGTTTCTCCCATCCGGTAGTTGTTGAGCCGCCGCAGGGCATCAAGTTCGAATGCCCCTCTGCGAACGCTATCACGGTTTCTGGTATCGACAAAGAAGTTGTCGGCCAGATTGCCGCTGAAATCCGCAGCTTCCGTGAACCCGAACCGTACAAAGGCAAGGGTATCAAATACGCTGGCGAGCATATCCGTCGTAAAGAAGGTAAAGCTGGCGCTAAGGGCAAGAAATAAGGAACTGATTCGAGAAAGGAGTGAATCTCTGTGCTGGTTAAAGCAGATAAAAACAAGGCACGTCAGAAACGTCATCTGCGTGTCCGCAACCATATCGCAGGTACGGCAGCTCGTCCGCGCCTCAACGTATATCGCAGCCTGGCAAACATTTATGCTCAGGTCATTGATGATGAAAAGGGCGTAACGCTCGTTTCCGCAAGCACTCAGGACAAGGGTTTTGAAAACTACGGCGGCAACATCGAAGCAGCTAAGGCTATCGGTGCTGAAGTTGCTAAGCGTGCTCTCGAAAAGGGCATCAGCGAAGTCGTTTTCGACCGTGGCGGTTATGTGTACCATGGCCGTGTGGCTGCTCTGGCTGAAGCTGCTCGCGAAGCAGGTCTGAAGTTCTAAATCATCAATACTGAAGGAGGTAAATGAATGGCTAGAAATATGGACAACGAAACTCCAGAGTTCGAGGAGAAAGTTGTATACATAAATCGAGTTGCGAAAGTCGTCAAGGGCGGCCGTCGTTTCTCGTTCAGTGCTCTCGTTGTTGTTGGCAACAAGAAGGGCAAGGTTGGCGTAGGTCTCGGCAAAGCTGCTGAGGTTCCCGAAGCTATCCGCAAAGGTGTTGAAGATGCAAAGAAGAACCTCATCGAGGTTGCACTCTTCGACGGTCGTACGATCCCGCACGAGATGCTCGGCATCTTCGGTGCTGGTAAGGTTATGATGAAGCCGGCTGCCAAAGGTACTGGTGTCATCGCTGGCGGTCCGGCTCGTGCCGTACTGGAACTGGCTGGTATCCACGACATTCTGACCAAGTCTCTGGGTTCTTCCAACCCGAACAACATGGTACGCGCTACGATGGAAGGCCTCAAGGCCCTCAAGCGTGCTGAGACGGTTGCTGAACTCCGTGGCAAGACGGTTCAGGAAATCTTAGGTTAAGGAGGGCACGACAATGGCAAAAATTAAAGTAACTCTTAAAAGAAGCCTGATCGGCCGTCCCGAAACGCAGCGCAAGACTGTTCGTTCTCTTGGCCTGCGCAAGCTCAACTCCGTTGTTGAACTGCCGGACAACCCGGCTATCCGCGGTCAGCTCCACAAAGTAGAGCATCTGATTACCGTAGAAAAAATCGCAGAATAAGATAAGAACAGGAGGTGCACGCAGATGAAATTACATGAATTACAGCCAGCAGCTGGTTCCCGCAAGGTTCGCAACCGTGTAGGTCGCGGTCTGGGTTCCGGTAACGGCAAGACTTCCGGTAAGGGCATGAAAGGCCAGAACTCCCGCAGCGGCGGCGGCGTTCGCACGGGTTTCGAAGGTGGCCAGATGCCTCTGTACCGTCGTCTCCCGAAGCGCGGTTTCAAGAATATCTGGGCTAAGACCTTCGCTGAAGTGAATGTTGAATCCCTGAACCGCTTCGAAGACGGCACGACGGTTGATCCCGTTGTTCTCGTTGAAGCAGGCATCCTGAAGAACGTTCAGGATGGTATCCGCATTCTCGGCAACGGCGAACTGACGAAGAAGCTGACGGTTCGCGCTAACGGCTTCACGAAGTCCGCTGAAGAGAAGATCACCGCTGCAGGCGGCCAGATCGAGAAAATTGAGGTGAAGTAAGGTGCTTTCAGCCCTTGGCAACGTATGGAAAATTCCGGAGCTTAGGCAGAAAATAACCTTTACTTTGATTATGTTTGCCATCTTCCGGATGGGGACTCATATCCCCGTTCCGGGGGTTGACCCGACAGCGATTGAGCAGTTGTTCGCAAACGGCAACCTCTTTGGTCTGTTAGATCTCTTCTCGGGTGGTGCTTTCAGTAAGTTCTCCATCTTCGCGATGTCCATTACTCCTTACATCAATGCGGCGATTATCATTCAGCTGCTGAATGTGGTAATTCCCACATTGGAGCAATGGTCCAAAGAAGGTCAGGAAGGACATAAGAAGACCACCCAGGTTACCCGCTACCTCACGGTAGTATTGGCTTTCCTTCAGGCAATTGGCATGTCCATCGGCCTGAAGGCAGCTATCTTAAATCCAAGTCCCGTCAACATCCTGATCATTGCGATCACCTTGACGGCGGGTACGGTGTTCCTGATGTGGCTCGGTGAGCAGATTACGGCCAACGGTGTTGGTAATGGTATTTCCCTTATCATCTTCGCTGGTATCGTAGCAGCTTTGCCGAAGAACATCGGCACCATCTATCATTACGTCCAGGCTGGTACGATCAGCTACTTCTCCGTGTTCATGTTTGCCCTCATCGCCATCGCGATGGTGGTATTCGTAGTACACGTGGAAAACGGCTTCCGCCGCATTCCCATTTCCTATACGAAACGGGTTGGTGCTCGTGGCACCTATGGTGGTCATTCCAGCCACATTCCCCTGAAAGTCAATCAGGCGGGCGTAATCCCAATTATCTTTGCGTCATCCGTGCTGATGTTTCCAGTAACCATTGCCCAGTTCATTGAGATTCCCTGGGTAAAGACCGTTGCCAGTTATCTGGAGTGGGGTAAACCGTTACAGACTACATTATATGTAGGCATGATAATCTTCTTTACCTACTTCTATACTGCGGTTACTGTAAAGATATCGGATATGGCAGAGAATCTGAAAAAATACGGTGGTTTCATCCCGGGCATCCGTCCGGGACAGCCAACGGCAGATTATTTAGATCATGTCATGACTCGTATCACGCTTGCTGGCTCGATTTTCCTGGCTTTCATTGCCGTACTGCCGAATATGGTAGCAGCCGCTACTAATATTCAGGGTGTATACTTTGGCGGTACAGCCCTGCTGATTGTCGTGGGCGTTGCCTTACAGACCATGAAGCAGATTGAAGCCATGATTGTTATGCGCCACTACGAAGGGTTCATGAAATAATAAGGAGGCAAACATTATGCATATCCTGTTAATGGGCCCCCCGGGTGCCGGTAAAGGCACGCAGGCGGCTGAACTGGTCAAAGAGTTTGGTATTCCTCACATTTCCACGGGCGATATGTTCCGTGCGGCTGTAAAGGAAGGCACTGAGCTCGGCAAGCAGGCGAAAGCCTGCATGGACGCTGGCAAACTCGTTCCTGACGAAGTTACCATCGGCATTGTCCGTGAGCGTCTTGCCAAAGATGACTGCAAGAAAGGTTTTATCCTCGATGGTTTCCCCCGTACCGTTGAGCAGGCTGATGCCCTCAAAGGTATTCTGGAAGACCTCGGGCTTAGCCTGACGCGTGTCCTGAACATCAATGTTCCGGCAGCTGACCTCATCGAGCGTGCTGTGGGCCGCCGCATCTGCAAGAAGTGCGGTGCTACCTATCACGTGAAGTTCAATCCGTCCAAGACGGAAGGGATCTGCGATGAGTGCGGCAGCGAACTCTTCCAGCGTGCTGATGATACGGAAGAAACGATGAAAAGCCGTCTTTCCGTATACGAAGATTCCACGCGCCCGCTGATTGATTACTATCAAAAAGCTGGTCTCTATACGGAAGTGGATGGCAGACAGGCGATTGACAAAGTTACCGCAGATCTCGTTGCAGTTCTGAAGGGCTGAGTCAAAACCGTTGGTGGTCGTTGAGATCCACTGAACGATAGAAGTTGTTGTAAGGGCGGCAGTATTTGCCGCCTATTACAATGCTATATGGATTAACAACCTGTTGTTGGGCATGGCATTTCTAAGAAATGCAAAAGCTCCTTAGATGACTTTGGCCCAACCAATTTATACATCTATAAGAGGAGAAACACATGTCGAAACAAGATGTTATTGAAGTAGAAGGCAAAGTCCTGGAAGCACTGCCAAACGCAATGTTCCAGGTTGAGCTAGAGAATGGTCATGTTGTACTGGCGCATGTATCCGGCAAGATCCGCATGAACTTCATCCGTATCCTTCCGGGAGACAAAGTCACTATCGAACTCACGCCGTATGACTTAACGCGTGGCCGTATAACCTACCGATTCAAGTAAGTCATCTCCGCTTTTGCTTATAGTTTGCTGTGTTTGTTATCATTTAAAATTTTTTATAAAAATTTCATTTTGCCACTAGGCAAGGGAAGGCAAACATGCTATACTAGCAAAATGAGACTGACAATAAGGAAAAGGGGGCACAACAAAAATGAAGGTAAAACCGTCAGTAAAGCGGATTTGTGAAAAATGCAAAGTCATTAAGCGCAAAGGCCGTGTAATGGTCATCTGCGAAAATCCCAAGCATAAACAGAGACAAGGTTAATTAAGAAATAAGGAGGTGCTTTATTAATGGCACGTATTGCCGGTGTAGATTTACCCCGTGACAAGAGAATTGAAATTGCTTTGACGTACATCTTCGGTATTGGTCTGAAGACTTCCAAGGACCTGCTGAAGGAGACTGGTATCAATCCGGATACCCGTACTCGTGATCTCACGGAGGATGAAGTTGTAAAACTTCGTGATGCCATCGATAAGAACGTTCTGGTTGAAGGTGACCTTCGCCGTGAGCGCCAGATGAACATCAAGAGACTCGTTGATATCGGCTGCTACCGTGGTCGTCGCCACCGTCTTGGTCTGCCCGTTCGTGGTCAGAACACCAAGAACAACGCCCGTACCCGTAAAGGCCCGAAAAAGGCCGTAGCAGGCAAGAAGAAATAAAGGAGGGTTAACTGGTGGCAGTTAAGAAAGCAGTCCGCACGAAGAAAAAAGTTCGTAAGAACGTCGAATATGGCGTAGCCCATATCAGTTCTACGTTTAACAATACGATTGTAACGCTTACCGATAAGAGCGGTAATGCACTTTCCTGGGCCAGCGCAGGCGGCCTTGGTTTCCGCGGCTCCCGTAAGAGCACGCCGTTCGCTGCACAGATGGCAGCTGAAACGGCTGCAAAGGCAGCTATGGAACATGGCCTCAAGCAGGTCGAAGTATACGTTAAGGGTCCTGGTGCCGGCCGTGAAGCCGCAATCCGTTCCCTGCAGGCAACTGGCCTCGAAGTAAACATGATCAAAGATGTTACTCCGATTCCGCACAACGGATGCCGTCCGCCGAAGCGTAGAAGAGTTTAATAGGAGGTGCAATAGATAGTATGGCAATTGATAGAGTACCAGCCCTGAAAAGATGCCGTGCCCTCGGCATTGAACCGGCTGTTATCGGTCGTTCCAAAGAATCCAAACGTCAGCCGCGCCGCACGAACCGCAAGGTTTCCGAATACGGCATGCAGCTGAAGGAAAAGCAGAAAGCAAAGTTCATCTACGGCGTACTGGAAAAGCAGTTCCGTGGATACTACGATAAAGCTAAGAAGATGCAGGGTGTAACGGGTGAAAACCTCCTGGGTCTTCTTGAGCGCCGTCTGGACAACGTTGTTTTCCGTCTTGGCCTCGCTAATACGCGTCGTCAGGCTCGCCAGCTCGTTCGTCACGGTCACTTCACCGTTAACGGTCATCGTGTGGACATTCCGTCCGCTCTGGTTTCCGCTAACGATGTCATCGCAGTTAGCGAAAAGAGCCAGTCCAATGCTTTCTTCAAAGAACTGAAGGAAAGCAGCAATGCCCTGTCCGCTCCGGCATGGCTCCAGGCTGACCAGGCTAACCTCACGGGTACGGTAACGCGTTTCCCGAACCGTGAAGAAATCGATGTTCCTGTTAACGAGCAGGCTATCGTCGAGTTGTACTCCAAATAATGAATATTTGTGCCTGTGTGCATAGTGTTCGATTAGTTATTGAGGAGGTTCATTTCAGATGATAGACATCGAGAAACCGAAAATTGAAATTGTGGAAATCAGTGAAGACAACCGTTACGGCAAGTTCGTCTGCGAACCCCTTGAACGTGGTTACGGTACGACTTTCGGCAACAGCCTGCGCCGTATGCTTCTGTCTTCCCTGGAAGGTTCTGCAATTACCTCCATTCGCATTGATGGAGTTCTCCATGAGTTCTCCACCATTCCGGGTGTCCGGGATGACGTGACCAACATCGTTCTGAACCTGAAGCAGCTCTGCCTCAAGATGGCAGGGAGCGAGCCCAAGGTGATCCGCATTGACGTGGAAGGCGAAAAGGAAGTTACGGCTGCCGACATCATCTGTGATGCCGACATTGAGATCCTCAATCCGGACCTCCACATTGCAACGGTTGACGCAACCGGCAAACTCAAGATTGAGATGACGGTTGCCCGTGGCCGTGGCTACATTCCGGCAGAACGCAATAAAAAGCCGGATGACACGATTGGAGTAATTCCCATTGACTCGATTTTCTCCCCGGTACAGCGTGTAAACTACACCGTGCAGGACACGCGTGTAGGTAACGAGACCGACTATGACAAGCTGATTCTCGAAGTATGGACCGATGGTTCCCTGCGTCCGGAAGAAGCTGTCAGCAAAGCAGCCGGTATCCTCGTGATGCACCTGAAGCTGTTCCAGAGCATGGACGGTCTGCCGGAAGAAATCGAAGAGGAAGAAGCAACCTTCCCCGAAGAGGTAGAGGATGATACTTCCAAGGTCCTCGAAATGACCATTGAAGACCTCGACCTTTCGGTACGTTCCTTCAACTGTCTGAAGCGTGCTAACATCAACACGGTCGCTGACCTTGCTGAAAAGACGGAAGATGACATGATGAAGGTCCGCAACCTCGGCCGCAAATCTCTTGAAGAAGTCAAGAAGAAGCTCGAGGAACTCGGTTTAGCACTGAGAGTAAACAACGATTGAAGAGAGGGAAATAAATGAGCTACAGAAAATTAGGACGTAACTCCGCAGCCCGTAAGGCGCTGTTCACTAGCATTCTTACTTCCTTCTTCAGATATGGACGCATTGAAACGACGGAAGCAAAGGCCAAAGAGCTCCGCAAGTTCGCAGAGCAGCTCATCACGCTGGCAAAGCGCGGTGACCTGAGCGCCCGCCGCAAGGCAATCGCATCCCTTGCTGATGAAGATGTAGTAAGAAAGCTGTTCGACGAAATCGCAGCAAAATACGCAGACCGTCAGGGCGGTTACACCCGCATCCTGAAGCTCGGCGTACGCCGCGGCGACGCAGCTCCGATGGTTATCATCGAGCTGGTGTAATTCAATATTACAGCAAGCAAAAGTCCTGGCCGGATGGCCAGGGCTTTTTTTACGTGAGTAAATATGGTAGAATCAAGATAGAATAAAGAAAAAGCCTTACACTTGAGGGGAAGGCTGACGGGTGAGGTGTGTATTATGCTGACAAACGAAATTGAACTTATAAAAAATCAGCTTGTAAATAGCTTATCTCCCAAGAAAATATATCTGTTCGGCTCATTTGCTGAAGGAAATGAGACAGAGGATAGTGACTTCGACTTCTACATCATAGTAGCAGACGGCACTGCAAACCTCGTTGACTTAACAGTCGAAGCCTATAAATCCATACGTCATGTCAGAAGTCTGGCTGTGGATATTATTATCGGTACGGAAAGCAGCTTTGAAGGACGTAAGATGAAGCTGGGAATTGAGAACGAGGTAATGAATAAGGGAGTCTTGCTTTATGCCGCATGAGAATATGGATGATGCTAAAGTGTGGTTACGTTATGCGGAAGATGATTTGGGAGTAGCAAAGCACCTCTTTAACACATATTATCCGAAGCCGTTGTCGATTATCTGCTACCATTGCCAACAGGCGGCAGAGAAAGCGGTAAAATCGTTGATTGTTCTATATGGCAGTCAGGGGGGCATGCTGAAAAAGCAATTGAAATGGCTGATGCGTTTGTAAAGTGGGCAGATAGTTGCATATCGTAATAATTGAGTCTCAGTCAAGTGACTGAGACTTTTTGCTGTGAAAAAGAAAAGGAAATAAATGCCGCTGGAAAAGCGGCGGATTATCGATAGAGATTTATGTGAGATATAGCATCTAAGAAGTTCACGACCTGGCACGCTGGCTGGTTGCTCAAAATTTTGAGGTTTGAGAGCTGTGTAACTTCTGAGGTAGCTCAAACTTTATTAAAGTGGGAGAAGTTCAATGATCTTCAGCAATTGCTCGGTTTCCTAAAATCACGCCACCGTGGATAAGCACGGGGGTGCTATTGCTGGCGATGGTGGTGGGAAGCTTAGCGGAGAGTTTGCAGGGGGTATCTAATATATAGGCGGTGGCGATTATGGCATCGTCTTTTATTTTGCGATAATCTTTGCTATCCAGTTCGGCTTTGTAGACTTCAAAGCTATGTGGGGCAATGGTGGTGGTGCATAATGCCTGCGTGAAGGCCATGTCGTCTGACCATTGCCATATTTTTTTGCCGTTTTTATCCGTGATGAGGAAGTCATAGACCTGCCCATTGCGGTGGCTGATGGTGTAGGGCACATCGCCGTTGTTGCTGACCTTCAGTTCCATAAGCAGCCGTCCATGGCGTTCCTGCAACGTCAGTTCCTCGGTGATCTGTTCGAACTGCAGGGCGGCATAGGTATTGCTGATGGTTCTTGTGGCGGAGCGTGAGGCTGGGAAGGTAATGCCGATGCCTGTGCCGAAGCTGGCATTGGCAATGGTGGGGACGAGAAGGCTGGAAGCAAGTATAATAGATATTAATAGTTGGCGCATAAGAAATCATCCTCCTGACGTTATTTACTCGTAATGTAATTCAATTTTGTCAGGCTGTATTCCTGCTATCATGGCAGGATTTGCCTGTTTAAATGACGAAAGTTTAATTGAGAAAGGATTGATGCAGATGGGAGAATTGAAATACCATTATCATTATGATTCGCCCTTGGGCGTGTTGCTTATGGTTAGTGATGGCAAGGCTTTGACTGAATTGGATTTTATGGATTCTTATGGCAGAGATATAACCGATAGGCAGAACGTTTCTTTTTGTTTACCGGTTTTTGCAGATACCTGCCGTTGGCTGGATTTGTATTTTGCGGGGAAGAAGCCGGATTTTACGCCGCAAATATCCTTGCAGGGTTCGACTTTCCGCAAAACTGTTTGGGACATATTGCGTACCGTTCCTTATGGTCAAACGACAACATACGGAGGAATTGCGGCCAAGATAGCCCAAAAAAGGGGTGTGCCCAAGATGTCTGCGCAGGCTGTGGGCGGCGCATTAGGACATAATCCGATAGCCATCATCGTTCCCTGCCATAGAGTTATTGGGAAGGACGGCAGCCTTACCGGATATACGGGCGGTTTGCAGCGAAAGGAATGGCTGCTCAGACATGAAGGTTTTTTTGAGTAAACTTGACTTGAGCAGGATTTAGTGTTGCGCAGCTAGAATGATATAGCAGATAGTTTTATTGTGTATTATATGAGGAGGAAAAGGTATGGCAGGCAAATTCTATCGTTGCAGTATTTGTGGAAATCTCGTGGGCCTGATTCATGAAGGCCAGGGGCAGATGGTATGCTGCGGTCAGCCGATGACGGAACTGACGGCCAACACCACGGATGCGGCACAGGAGAAGCATGTGCCGGTTGTGGAGTTTGACCAGGCTGCGGGTGTGCTGAAGGTTAGCGTAGGCTCCGTAGCGCATCCCATGACACCGGAGCATCTGATTGAGTGGATTCATGTCCAGACGAAAAATGGCGGTCAGATGCGCCATTTGACGCCGGAGGACAAACCAGAAGCGGTGTTCAAGATTGCGGATGGAGATGCGCCGGTGACGGTGTTTGAGTACTGCAATCTTCATGGTCTGTGGAAAGCTGATATTTAATATTTAAAAGGGACTTTCCATGCTTCTTCCAGCATTTCCATCTTCCAGCGGGCGTTGGCTGGGCTGGTGGAGGGGAGTTTGTAGAAATGGATGTCCTGGCGGCTTAGGAGTTCCTTGTTATACTTTTTGAAGCATTGGAAGGATTTGCCGCCGTTGAAGCAGATGGTATGGATACGGGGGTATTGTGCGAGCAGGGCAGTGAAATCATTGCCCTGCTCGTTTTTGATATCGGCATCAAGGCTGCCCGGGCGTTCGCAGGCTG
Source organism: Pseudoselenomonas ruminantium (assembly GCF_900104055.1). Taxonomy (GTDB): domain Bacteria; phylum Bacillota; class Negativicutes; order Selenomonadales; family Selenomonadaceae; genus Selenomonas_A; species Selenomonas_A ruminantium_C. The sequence goes on along the minus strand of NZ_FNJQ01000022.1, from coordinate 28,769 downwards.
CGATGGAATCCCAAAGGGCGATATGATGGCGCAGCAGCATGGACAGGCGTTCCTCATATGCTGTCGGGGCTGCGGATTGTTCCAGGATGCGGGCCATCAGCGGCCAGAAGCGGTTCTGGGGATGGGCGTAATACTGCTGGGCATCCAGGGAAGCTACGCTGGGCATGGAGCCAAGGATAAGATGGGTGCAGCTTTCATCGATGTTGGGACGGAAACCGGTGCAGTAAGAAATTGAAGTAGACATGGGATTACCTCCTGATCGTTTGCTTGCTATTATCATACCATGCTCCGGGGAAAATTATAATGCTATTTGGCAGATATATGCGGCAAGGATGCTGGAAGGGAATGCGGGAACCATTGTAGAATAAAAAAGCAACAGGCTATGTGGCAGGGAGTGGAGGTCGGAAGAATGAAAATCTGGAAAAAAGTTTTGCCGCTGTTATCCATGAGTATGATCTTGTTGGGTGCAAATAACCTGCAGGCGGCATCTTTGGCTGTGGTGCAGGAAAGCAATTTGTGCGGCGTGATTGATACGCAGGGAAATTTCCGCATACCGCTGAGTTATGACAAGATCGTGCCGTGGACGAATGGTGCGTTGATACTGAAGAAGGGAGATCTTTGCGGCGTCCTGGGGCAGGATGGGCAGGTCATCGTGCCTGTGGAGTACTTGAATATCCTTATCCCCAGCCATGGCAAAACTTATCTCGTGGAAAATAATGAAGCTCATTGGGGCGCATACAGCAGCGAGGGGAAATTGCTCCTGCCTGTCATCTATGATGAGATAACGGCGGTTACCAAGGACAATGATTGCTTTGGTGTGCGCCAGGGGACCGTCTGGAAGTTTGTGCACAGGGATGGTACGCCTGTCAGTGCGGAGGAATTTGAGTATATCGGCGAATTCAGCGAAGATGGGCTGGCTGTCATAAAACAGCAGGACAAGTGGGGCTATGCCGCAGCCAGTGGCAAAATTGTTATAAGCTGCCAATTTGATGGGGCCAAAAACTTTTCCAATGGGCTGGCTGCCATAAAACAGCAGGGCAAATGGGGGTTTGTCGATGAGCAGGGCATCATCCGGATAAAGCCGCAATATCGTGAAGTTTTCTCAGGTTATTCGGAAGGGCTGGCTGCCGTACAGTCCTCGCAGGGAAAGGGCTATATCGATAAGAGGGGGAATTTGCTGATTCCGCGTGATTCGCGCTATATCGGCCCGTTTCAGAATGGTGTGGCAGAAATCCATGAAGTAAAGAAAAAAGTGAATGTATGGCGCTCGCTGGCTTATGGAACGAGCATTGCCTTGGGAGGGATTGGCCTGCCGCCCAAGGATTTATTGAAGAGCAATGAAAAGCGCGGCTTTATCAACCGACAGGGAAAGGAAATCGTATCGACCAGTTACGATGAAGTACTGCCTTTTACGGATGGGATGGCGTTGGTACGCAAGGATAAGAAGTGGGGAGCGGTGAGTATGGATGGCATGAATACGATCCGTCCCCAATATCTAGCCATGCGCCTCTTCGGCAACGGCGTGTCAGCGGTTCGCACGGAAGCCGGCTGGCGACTCATCGATAAAGCCGGTCAGCTGGTGAGGGAACTGCCTGCTGCGGTTACGGATGCCGGTGTTATGGCAGAAGGCCTGCTGCCGGTCTGCATTGACGGGAAGTGGGGCTATATGGGCAAAGATGGAGCCTTGGTGGTTGCGCCCAGGTTCATGAAGGCAGGCAGTTTTTATGAGCTGAAGTGAACGGCAGGCAGCGTGGTTTCCTGAAATAGGATCTGTAGACAGCCAACCGGTAAGATCTTGCCGCTTGGCTGCGCTTGTATTCAGGGGGATTGACACATTTGCTAGAATAGGATTATAGCGAATTTTAGATGAAGGACAGGTATATGATTGTAATAGAGAACTTGACTAAAAAATTCCCCCATCGTACCAAGGCTGGGACGCAGGGGGAAAAGACGGCTGTGGATGGGATTTCATTCCGGGTAGGACAGGGGGAAGTCTTTGGGCTGCTGGGGCCGAATGGTGCCGGCAAGACCACGACCATCCGCATGCTGACCTTGCAGCTGGCGCCGACTGCAGGATGCATCTTTTATGGCGGGCAGGATGTGTTGGAGAAGGCGCAGGACATCAAGAAGCTGATTGGCGTGGTGCCGCAGCATGTCAATTTCGATCAGGACCTGACGGTGCGGGAGAATCTGGAACTGCATGCGCGTCTGCATCATATGGGGGCAAAGGAGCGGCAGGAACGGATTGCTGAACTCTTGGCCTATGTGGATTTGGAAGATGTGGCAAACGATGGCGTCCGCCGTCTGTCCGGTGGTATGAAACGCCGGCTGCTGCTGGCCCGGGCCTTGATTCACCGGCCGAAGATCCTGTTTATGGATGAACCGACAGTAGCCCTTGATCCGCAGGTGCGCCGTAAGATATGGGATCTCATCCGCCAGCTTTCGCGGGAGCAGGTGACGGTTTTCCTGACCACGCATTATATTGAGGAGGCGGAAGCTCTCTGCCAGCGGGTGGCAATCCTGGACAAGGGAAAATTGACGGCTTTGGATACGCCGGAAAGTCTCAAGGAGAAGCTCGGGAAATTTACCGTGGAATGGGATGAGGAACAGGGTCGGGCCTATCAGTTTTTCGCCCATAAGAAAGAGGCTGCTGAATTTGCGGCTGAGCAGGAAGCGGCTGGCGGCATATTGATCCGCCCCACGAACCTGGAGGATGTTTTTGTGGAACTTACGGGACGCAAGGAGGGCTTGTGATTTGCTATATGATGTTTGGACCGTCTTTTGGCGGGACTGGGTGGTTCTAAAACGGCGGCTGACGAAATTCATCCTGGCACGCATGGTCGCGCCAATGCTTTATCTCGTGGCCTTTGGCTGGGGCTTGGGGCGCAGTATTCAGGTCAGCGGGGGAAGTTACCTGGATTTTCTTGTGCCGGGGATACTGGCGCTCAATTCCATGAATATCAGCTTCAACAGCATTACGCCGGTGCATGCCGAGCGCATCTACCATAAGAGCCTGGAAGAATATCTGATCGCGCCAATTGTGCCGGAAGCCTATGTACTGGGCAAGGTGCTGGCGGCAGTGCTCAGAGGCTTGATTTCCAGTGCGATTATTGTCGTCCTGGCGTTCCTGTTTGGGGCGAACCTGCAGTTATCGCCGCTGTTATTGCTTGTGCTTGTGCTGAACTGCATTATCTTTGCCGAAATCGGCTTCTTTGCGGCGATGAAGATCAGTACCTATGAGGAAATGAGTCAGGTCAATACCTATATTTTGCTGCCCATGTCGTTCTTGTGCGGTACATTTTTTTCCACCCATGCCCTGCCGGCTCTATTGCGGTATTTCATCGAAATCCTGCCGCTTACCCATACGAGCTTCCTGCTTAGGAGCCTTGCGGGCGGCAATGGTGTAGAGCTTGTATCTTTGGTGGTGCTGGGCGTTTATGCTGTTGGCGGCTTTTATTTGGGCAGCCGAGCGTTCCGCAATCTGGTGCGGTGAAAGGAGTAAGGAGTTTTGTTTCGGAATATCATGCATCATAAGGCCTCGTCCTGCTCGGACTGTGCCAAGCTCTGCTGCACGAAGATCGAGAATTTCACGGTGCAGGCGGGGAACCTTACGATATTTGAGGATGTGAACATCCATCTGCATTGCGGTCAGCTGACGGCGCTTATTGGACCGAACGGAGCGGGGAAGAGTACGCTGCTGAAGGCCATCCTGGGAGAGGTGCCGCATAAGGGCAGGCTTCACTATGCCGATGCCGAGGGACGGCGGGGCAACCAGCCGGTAATTGGCTACGTGCCGCAGTATCTGAATTTCGATGTGAGTGCGCCGATAAGCGTCAAGGATATCTTTCTGGCCTGCTTAGGCGAGAAGCCTGTGTGGCTGACTTCGGGCCGCAAGCTCAATGCGCGGATCGTGAAGAGTCTTGCCCGGGTACATGCCGAGCATCTGCTGGACAGGCGGTTAGGAGCCTTGTCAGGCGGTGAGTTGCAGCGGGTGTTGCTGGCCTTGGCGCTTGATCCTCTGCCGGATTTGCTGCTGCTCGATGAGCCGGTTTCCGGTGTGGACCAGAACGGCCTGGAACTCTTCTATGAGATCTTGGCGGAATTGCGCGAGAAAGAGGATATGGCCATCCTGCTGATTTCCCATGACCTCAATATGGTGGCCAAACATGCCGATCAGGTGGTGCTGCTGAACAAGGGCGTGGTGATGAGCGGTACGCCGGAGGAAGTCTTTGCCGATAAGCGCACCCGGCAGATCTTTGGCATGTTGGCCAGCGCAGGAAAGGAGGGGGCAGAATGACGGAAATCTATAACCTGATGGATATGCTGCTGCCCTTTGACTGGGTGCATTATACCTTCATGAAGAATGCGTTTCTGGCCATCTCGCTGATCACGCCGCTGTTTGGCCTGCTCAGTACCATGGTGGTATCCAATCGCATGGCCTTCTTCTCGGATTCGTTGGGACATGGTGCCTTTACCGGTATTGCCATCGGCGTTCTGCTGGGGATGACCTCGCCCTTGCTGTCCTTGATTATCTTTTCCATTGCCTTTGCGGTGTTTATCACCTATATCAAGAACCGGAGCACGGCTTCCACCGATACGATCATCGGTGTGTTTTCGTCCACGGCCATTGCCATCGGCTTGATGATCATGAGCCATGGGGGCGGCTTCAATAAATTTTCTTCCTTTCTGATTGGTGATGTGCTGAGCATTACGGCAGATGATCTGAAGGCGCTGCTGTTGGTCTTTGTGCTGGTGCTGGCCGGCTGGGGCTTTCTCTTTAACCGCCTGCTGGTCCTTTCCATCAATTCAGCCTTTGCGCGCAGCCGTGGCATCAGTACGTTCTGGGTGGAAAGTGTCTTTGCGGCCCTGCTGGCGGTCGTGGTGGCCATCAGCATCCAATGGGTGGGCATCCTGATCATCAATGCCCTGCTGGTTCTGCCTGCGGCCGCTGCCCGCAATGTGACCAATAATGTGAAGGAGTACCAGCTCATTTCCGTAATCATCGCGATGGCTGCTGGTTTCAGCGGTCTGCTGCTGGCTTATTACTGCAATATGGCAGCCGGGGCAACCATCGTGGTGCTGGCCGCATTGATTTTCTTTGTGACACTGATGCTGAAGGCGCGTTTCGTGCGCTGAGCGTTCGCAATAAAAAAGGCGCTGCGGGCAAAGCCGCAGCGCAATGCAGAAGGGGAACGCCGTGCATTAACCTTCTTTACTGTGTTTCAAGGGGAAGAAGGATTAACACACATTCGATTGGTAACCTAAGTGTATATTTCGCGATACGATTAAAAAAATCCTCTTTTTCTGAGAAAAAGAGGATTTTTCTTATGGATATTATTACTCGCGGCCGAGACGATCGCGAAGGATTACGTCATGGGAACCGCCTTCGACGATACTCGTAGCAGATACCAGCGTGAGTTTTGCCTTGTCGCGGAACTCGGGCAGGGACAGGGAGCCGCAGTTGCACATGGTGCTGCGGATCTTGGCCAGAGTCGTGCCAACGTTGTCCTTGAGCGGGCCGGCGTAAGGAACATAAGAGTCAACGCCTTCTTCGAAGGAGAGTTTCTTGGAGCCGCCCAGGTCGTAACGCTGCCAGTTGCGGGCACGGTTGGAACCTTCGCCCCAGTATTCCTTGTAGTAGGTGCCGTTGACTTTGACCTTATCCGTCGGGCTTTCGTCAAAGCGGGAGAAGTAGCGGCCCAGCATCAGGAAGTCTGCACCCATGGCCAGAGCCAGCGTCATGTGATAGTCATGGACGATACCACCATCGGAGCAGACCGGAATGTAGATGCCGGTTTCTTCATAATACTTATCGCGCTCACGGCAAACGTCAATCAGTGCCGTAGCCTGACCGCGGCCGATACCCTTGGTTTCGCGGGTGATGCAGATGGAGCCGCCGCCGATACCGACTTTGATGAAGTCTGCGCCAGCTTCAGCCAGGAAGCGGAAGCCTTCGGCGTCAACGACATTGCCGGCACCGACTTTAACATCTTCGCCGAAGTTTTCATGGATGTATTTGAGGGTGATGCGCTGCCATTCGGAGAAGCCTTCGGAGGAGTCGATGCAGAGAACATCGGCGCCAGCTTCCAGCAGGGCAGGCACGCGCTCAGCGTAATCGCGGGTGTTGATACCAGCACCAACGATGTAGCGCTTGTTGTCGTCAATGAGTTCGAGCTCATTGTCTTTGTTGGCATTGTAGTCTTTACGGAAAACCATGTAGAGGAGACGCTGGTTCTTGTCGATGATCGGGAGCATGTTCAGCTTGTTTTCCCAGATGATATCGTTGGCCTGACCAATCGTGGTGACTTCTTCGGCCTTAGCATAAACCAGATTCTCGAAGGCCGTCATAAATTCGCTGGCCGGTGTATCCATGGACATGCGGGAAACACGGTAGTCACGGCTCGTGACGATACCCAGGAGCTTGCCATTGGCCGTGCCGTCTTCCGTTACAGCCATCGTGGAGTGGCCAGTATCCTGCAGCAGGTCGAGGATTTCGCCCAGGGTAGTGGAGGGCTTGATGTTGGAGTCGCTGCTGACAAAACCGGATTTATAATGTTTCACACGGGAAACCATAGCGGCTTCATTTTCGATGCTCTGGGAACCGTAGATGAAGGACACACCGCCCTCTTTGGCCAGTGCGATAGCCATGTTGTCATCGGAAACCGCCTGCATGATTGCAGAGGTCATAGGGATGTTCATGGTGATCTTCGGTTCCTCACCCTTGCGGAACTTGACCAGCGGTGTTTTCAAGGAAACATTTGCCGGGATGCATTTGTCCGAGGAATAGCCGGGAACGAGGAGATACTCGCCAAAAGTGTGTGATGGTTCTTCAAAATAGAATGCCAACTTAACCCCTTCTTTCTTGATACTATGGAATCTACATAAAGCTACAGGCGGCATATACCGCCATGTATATTGTTTTATATCTTAATATATATGGTAACCTCGTGTCAATCAGAAAATAAAATTCATGTTACAACTTTACACTTATATAATAAGGAAATGCAACTAGCAGCCTGCCTTACCCGGTCAAGCTGCTAGTTAATCATCACGTATTCTATTTTCATCTTTTTCATGGGAACCAGTCTTACGGGCCCATTGGACTCCCCTCCTTCACGAGCCAGAACTGCTATTAGATGAAGCTTCTCTACGGCTAGCTATTACCTTTTTCGAGTTGCTTCTTTATCTAACTTACAGATATGATAGCATAGAAAAGCGTTAAAGTCAATAATTTTCTGAAGCTTTTTACAAAAGAGTGCGGTACGAAAAAATGTCATTTGTCCCTTGCATTTTTAGGATGTACAACGTATAATAGGCAATGTTATGAGAACGTAATAGCAGGTACTAAATTTGGAAGGAGGTGTACGAATGGCAAGAGTCAAGAAAAAAATCCGTCAGGAACTATTGATTGAGAAGGTAAAGTTGAAACCATTCCTGACGGATGAGGAACTGGCCAAGCAGCTGGATGTCAGCGTGCAGACTATCCGTTTGGATCGTTTGGAACTCGGAATTCCGGAACTGCGGGGCCGCATTCGCAAGATGGCGGAAAATGCCCAGAACAAGGTAAAATCCATCCAAAGTGGTGAAGTGGTCGGTGAACTCATTGACCTCGAACTTGGTCATTCGGGCATTTCCTTGCTGAGAATTACGGAGGATATGGTCTTTGCCAAGACGCAGATTGCCAAGGGACATTATATGTTCTCTCAGGCAGATTCCCTGGCCATGGCCATTGTGGATGCACCTATGGCGGTCACCGGCGTAGCTAATGTGAAGTACAAGGTGCCTGTTCATGTAGGTGAAAAGCTGATTGCCAAGGCGGAAATCGTCAAAGTGCGAGGCAATAAATATTTTATATGGGTAAAAACCCATAATGAAACCCAAGAAGTTTTCCGCGCGAAATTCATCGTGGTTTCCTGGGGAGACAGATAAGGGGGAAATGGATTCGTGAAAATTGCAGTAGATGCAATGGGAGGCGATTTTGCTCCCGAGCAGATCGTTTTCGGTGCCGTGCGGGCGGCGAAAAAATATGGTTGTGAGATCGTCCTCGTAGGTGATGAAGAGAAGATCCGCGAGGTCCTGAAGCGTGAACGGGGCTGGGAAAATCTCGGCATTACCATTCACCATACGAGTCAGGTCATTGAGATGGATGAACATCCTGCTGATGCGGTACGGACGAAGAAAGATTCTTCCGTGGTGGTAGCAACCAGACTGGTCAAGGACGGTGAGTGCGATGCCGTGCTTTCCGCTGGCAGTACTGGTGCTGCCGTCACCGCAGCGCAGCTGATCCTGAAGCGCATCAAGGGCATTGGCCGGCCGACCATAGCGACGCCGATTCCGACGACCAAGGGCGTTACGCTGATGCTCGATTCCGGTGCCAATGTGGATTCAAAGCCCATCCATCTGGTTCAGAGCGGCATGATGGGTTCCATCTATGCGGAATATGTGTTCGGGATCAAGAATCCCCGTGTGGGATTGCTGAACATCGGCGAGGAAGAGACCAAGGGCAATGAGCAGGCCAGAGAGACGTATCCGCTGCTCAAGGAACTGCACAGCATCAACTTCTGCGGCAATGCAGAGGGCCGGGATATTCCGAAGGGAAATTTCGATGTTGTAATTTGTGATGGATTTGTAGGCAATGTTGTGTTAAAATTTGCAGAGGGCTTAGCAAAGACCATCATGAAACTGATCAAGGAAGCCATCAAAGATGGCGGTATCCTGGCAAAGCTCGGAGCATTGCTGCTGATGCCAACGCTCAAGAAGCTGGGCAAGCGGCTGGATGCTTCCGAATACGGCGGTGCACCGCTCTTGGGTGTCAACGGCGTTTGCATCATCAGTCATGGTTCGTCGAACGCAAAGTCCATTTGCAGTGCTATCGGAGTGGCTAATGATTATGTGAACGGCAAGGTCCTGGAGCATATCAAGGAAACTTTGGAGCAAGAAGAAGTGTTAATGAAAGAGTCTTAATCGTGGCCGGACGAGGAATCCAGCATTGAGAGAGGCTAAGGAGGACGTATTTAATGTTTGAAAACAATGCAATCTGTAAGTTACTGAACATAAAGTACCCGATTTTCCAAGGCGGCATGGCTTGGATTGGTACGGCAGAACTGGCTTCGGCAGTTTCCAATGCCGGCGGTCTGGGCCTTATCGGTGCTGGTCACATGCCCCCCGATGTTCTGCGGGCAGAGATTCAGAAGTGCAAGGGCTGGACGGATAAGCCGTTTGGCGTGAACATCATGCTCATGAGCCCGTTCGTTAAGGAAGTCATGCAGGTTGTTATCGATGAGCGTGTACCGGTTATCACGACTGGTGCTGGTAACCCTGGTGAATATATGCCGGCCCTTAAGGAAATCGGCACGAAGGTCATCCCTGTGGTGGCTTCTGTAGCCCTGGCTAAGCGCCTCGTGCGCGCTGGTGCCGATGCCGTTATTGCCGAAGGTACGGAATCCGGCGGCCATATCGGCGAGATCACCACGATGGCTCTGCTGCCGCAGGTAGTGGATGCTGTGGATGTACCGGTAATCGGTGCTGGTGGTATCGGTGATTCCCGCGGCATGGCAGCAGCTTTTGCTCTGGGTGCACAGGCTATCCAGATGGGTTCCCGCTTCGTACTCAGCGAAGAGTGCATTGCCCATGAGAACTATAAGAAACTGGTCCTGAAGGCTAAGGACCGCTCCACGGTGGTTACGGGCAAGAGCCTTGGCCATCCGGCACGTATCATTGCCAATAAGCTTTCCCGTAAGTATGAGGAAATGGAAGCTGCCGGTGCTTCTGCGGAAGAACTCGAGAAACTGGGCGCAGGCAGCCTGCATCGCGCAACCCATGAAGGCGATGTAGAAAACGGCTCGGTAATGATTGGTGAGATTTCCGGCATGCTCAATGACATCAAGCCGGTAAAACAGATTATTGAAGACATTGTTGGCGGTTTGCCGACTGTAATAGAGTCTATTCAGGGGAATTGCAAGTAATTGGGGGTTATAGTCTTGAATAAATTAGCATTTGTATTCCCGGGACAGGGTGCTCAGGCCGTAGGCATGGGCAAGGATTTCTGTGAGCAGTATGAAGTAGCCAAAAAGCTCTTCAAAGAGGCTGATGAGGCACTGGGGTATTCCATCAAGGATATGTGCTTTGAAGGCCCGGCTGAAGACCTGAAGCTGACGGCTAACACGCAGCCCGCTATCCTGACCATGAGCGTTATTGCTAACGAGATTCTGAAGGAACATGGCATCCAGCCGGATGTGGTTGGCGGTCACAGCCTGGGCGAATATTCCGCTCTGGTTGCTGCAGACGTCTTGGACTTCCAGGATGCAGTCCTGCTCGTGCACAAGCGCGGTCAGTTTATGCAGGAAGCTGTTCCTGTTGGCCAGGGCGGCATGGCTGCTATCATCGGCCTGGCTGATGAAGTGATTGTCGATGCCTGCGCCAAGGCTACGGAAGCTGCCGGCGAAGTACAGGCCGTTAACTTCAACTGCCCAGGGCAGACGGTTATCGCCGGCACGACGGCTGGCGTTGAAGCTGCTGTAGAAATGCTCAAGGAAGCTGGTGCCAAGAAGGCAGTTATCCTGCCGGTATCCGCACCGTTCCATTCCACGCTGATGAAACCTGCTGCGGTTAAGCTGGCTGCTGAACTGGACAAGGTTGACATCCGCGATGCCAAGATTCCAGTGGTATCCAACTATACGGGCAAGCTGGAGTCCAGCGCAGCTGATATCAAGGCTAATCTTGTTGCTCAGGCTGACCATCCGGTCAAGTGGATTGACTGCGTCAAGACCATGCAGGAATTCGGCGCTGATACTTTCGTAGAAGCCGGCCCGGGCAAGACGCTCTGCGGTTTCAACCGTCGCATTGACAAGAGCCTCACGAGCATGAACGTAGAAAATCTCGAATCCCTGCAAAAAACTCTTGACTATTTCAAGGAGGTTCGCTAATATGCTTTTAGATGGAAAAGTTGCCCTCGTAACGGGTGCTTCCCGCGGCATTGGCAGAGCCATTGCCCTGAAATTAGCCGCTGAAGGCGCCAAGGTTGCCATTAACTATGCGGGCAACACGGCCAAGGCGGAAGAGGTCAAGGCTGAGATTGAGAAGAATGGCGGCGAGGCCATTCTCGTGCAGGCTGACGTAGCAGATGCTGCGGCTGTAGAAGCCATGGTAAATGCCACGGTTGAGGCTTTTGGCCAGATTGATATCCTGGTCAACAATGCCGGTATCACGCGTGATGGTCTCATGATGCGCATGAAAGACGAAGATTTCGATGCGGTCATCAATACGAACCTCAAAGGCGTGTTCTACTGCACGAAGCTTGTGTCCAAGCTCATGATGAAGAAGCGCAGCGGCCGTATCATCAATATGGCTTCGGTTGTCGGCCTGATGGGCAATGCCGGTCAGACCAACTATGCGGCAGCCAAGGCTGGTGTGATTGGTTTCTCGAAATCCGCAGCCAAGGAACTGGCAGCTCGCGGCATTACGGTGAATATGGTGGCACCGGGCTTCATCGATACGGATATGACGGCAGCTATGACGGACAAGGCACGGGAAATGACGCTGACGGGGATTCCCTTGAACCGCATGGGCACGCCGGAGGACGTAGCAAACGCTGTTGCGTTCCTCGTATCAGATAATGCATCCTATATCACGGGCCAGGTCATCAATGTAGACGGCGGCATGGTTATGTGATATAACTATAGATGGACATCAATTTAAGGAGGTGAAACTTCATGACTTTTGATAAAGTAAGAGATATCGTTGTTGAGCAGTTAGGTGTTGAGGCTGACGAGGTTGCCCTCGAGTCCACATTCATCGATGATCTGGGTGCTGATTCCCTGGATATTGTTGAGCTGATCATGGCTTTCGAAGAAGAATTCAACATTGAAATTCCGGACGAAGCTGCTGAGAAGATCAAGAGCGTTCAGGACGTAGTTACCTACATAGACCAGAACAAATAAGTTTGAGCGTCTTACCTGTTTGAAAATCCCGTGAAACTTGTTTTCGCGGGATTTTTCAAGGTAGGGTAAGAATGATTGGAGGAGTAACATTGAAACTTCCAGAGCTGAAAATAGGCAATAAAGTCGCCCGTGTACCTATCCAACAGGGCGGTATGGCGATTCGCTTGTCCACAGCCCGTCTGGCGGCAGCAGTTGCCAATGAAGGCGGTATCGGCCTCATTGCGGCATCCGGCATGAGCCATGACGAACTGCGTTATGAAATCCGGCTCGCACGTTCGCTTACGTCTGGTATCATCGGCATCAATATCATGGTGGCAGCCAATGACTTTGCGGAAGTCGTCAAAGTCGCTATCGATGAGGGCATTGACCTCGTGGTAGCCGGAGCTGGTTTTTCCCGTGATATGTTTGCACTGGGGAAGGAATCCGGGACACCTATCGTTCCTATAGTTTCTTCTGTTAAATTAGCTAAAATTTCAGAGCGTCTTGGCGCTACGGCAATCGTCCTTGAAGGCAAGGAAGCTGGCGGTCATCTGGGTACGGATACATCCGTGCGCGATTTGATTTCGGATGTCAGCTCCGCAGTCAATATCCCGGTCATCGCAGCCGGTGGCGTCCTTCATGGCCAGGACATCGTTGATTTGATAAAGATGGGCGCCGCAGGTGTCCAGATGGGTTCCAGGTTCGCTGCCTGCGAGGAGAGCAATGCAGCACCTGCCCTCAAAGAATATTATCTGAAATCCAAACCGGAGGATATCGTGGTTATCCATAGTCCTGTTGGCCTGCCGGGCCGTGCTGTGCGCACGCCGTTCTCGGCTCAGGTTATGGAAGGGCCTGTGCCTCCGACGCAGTGTGATGCCTGCCTGAAGGCGTGCAAGCACAATTTCTGCATCATCCGCGCTTTGACAAGAGCACAGCAGGGCGATGTGGAAACAGGTCTGGTCTTTACGGGTGAATATATGCCACGCATTGACAAGATCATGACCGTGCATGAGATTTTCGAGCAGCTGAAAGCAGAGGCCGAAGCTGCCAACTAAGCGTAGCACCTTGCTATGAATAGATGAGAGGAGTTATTCATTTTGAGTAATCGCGTAGTTATCACTGGTGTAGGTGCCATTACCCCGATTGGTATTGGCAAGGATGAATTTTGGAATGGCCTGATGGAAGGCCGCAACGGTATTGACAAGATCAGCCGTTTTGATGCTTCCGAGTTCACGGCACAGATTGCTGGTGAAGTAAAAGACTTCGATGCTACCCAGTATATCGACAAGAAAGAATCCAAGCGTATGGACCGTTACACGCAGTTTGCTGTAGCTGCAGCAGACCTCGCTATCAAAGATGCCGGTCTTGACCTCGAGAAAGAGAATCTCGACCGCATTGGCACGTTCATTGGTACGGGTATCGGCGGTATCGAGACCATGCACAGCCAGTACGAGAAATTCTTTGCCAAGGGACCTTCCCGCATCAGCCCGTTCTTCGTGCCGATGATGATTGCGAACATGGCTGCTGGTCAGGTTGCTATCACCTACAAGCTCCATGGTCCTTCCAGCTGCACGGTGACGGCTTGTGCTACGGGTTCCAACTGCATCGGTGATGCTTTCCGCGTAATCCAGCGTGGCGATGCTGATGTGATGGTAGCCGGCGGTACGGAAGCTGCTGTTTCCGAAGCTGCTGTGGCAGGCTTCGCTGCCATGAAGGCTCTGTGCATGGACCACAATGATGATCCTGCTCATGCATCCCGTCCGTTCGACAAGAACCGCAGCGGTTTCGTCATGGGCGAGGGCGCAGGACTCGTGATCCTCGAAAGCCTCGAACATGCCAAGGCTCGTGGCGCACATATCTACGCAGAAGTTGTCGGCTATGGTGCAAACTCCGATGCTTACCATATGACCAGCCCGGCTCCGCATGGCGAATTCCAGGCGAAATGCATGCAGCTGGCTCTCGACGATGCCGGCATGAAGGCTGAGGAAGTCGACTATGTAAATGCACATGGTACTTCCACGCATCTCAACGACCAGGGTGAGACCGAAGCCATCAAGACGGTATGGGGCGAAGCTGCGAAGGACGTTTCCGTGTCCTCCATCAAGTCCATGACCGGTCATATGCTCGGTGCAGCCGGCGGTGTGGAAGCTATCGCTACGGCTATGGCTATCGAAAACGATATGCTGCCCCCGACCATCAACTATGAAACTCCGGACGAAGGCCTCGACCTCGACTATGTGCCCAACAAGGCCAAAGCCAAGACGGTTCGTGCCGCTATGTCCAACTCCTTCGGTTTCGGCGGCCACAATGCCTGCCTGCTGCTGAAGAAGTTCGCAGAATAAGAGGATAATGGGCGATGGGAGAAGTATTAACGGCTAAGCGCAAAGGAGAATTGCAGGAGCTTACCGCACGGCTGGGCGTGGAATTCAGGGATTTAACCCTGCTTCACAAGGCTCTGATCCATTCCTCCTATGCCAATGAAGCCAAAGAAAAAAACATCGTCCATAATGAACGTCTCGAATTTTTAGGAGATGCGGTGCTGGAGCTTGCCTCCAGCACCTATCTTTATATGCACTTTCCGCAAATGCCTGAAGGACAGCTGACCAAGACCAGAGCCAGCATCGTTTGCTCGACCAGCCTTGCGGAACTTGCCCGGACGCTTCATTTGGGCGATTATCTGCTGCTCGGCCATGGCGAGGAGATGAGCGGCGGCCGTGACCGGCAGACGAATCTCGAAGACGTGTTTGAAGCCGTGATTGGCGCCATCTATCTCGATCAGGGGTGGGATACAGCCAAGGACTATGTTACCCGCCAGCTGATGCCGCTGTTCAAGCAGGTAGAGCAGGGGGCAATCCTCAAGGACTATAAGACCATCCTGCAGGAAGTCGTCTATCAGGAAGCCCAGCAGACCGTGAGCTATGAGCTTGTCGGCACATCCGGCCCTGACCATGACAAGACCTTTACGTTCAACGTACTTGTTACCGGTAAAGTCATGGGCACAGGCACCGGCAGAAGCAAAAAAGAGGCCGAACAAAAAGCTGCCCGTCAGGCTTTAGAAAAGTTGACAAACAAGAAATAAGGAGAGATTGTTATGCGCAAACTGGTTATCTTAGGCACTGGCTTTGCCATGGCCACGAAATGCTTTAACACCTGTTTCTTTCTGGAGTTGGAGGACGGCAGCCTGTTCCTTACCGACGCCGGCGGCGGCAACGGCATCCTGCGCCAGCTCGAAGTAACGAACTTCGACTACAACAAGTGCCACCATATGTTCGTAACCCATGGTCATACGGATCACGTTCTGGGGGTAGTCTGGATTATCCGCAAGGTAGCTGACTTGATGAATAAGGGCAAGTATGAGGGGACTTTTCATATCTACTGCCACGATGTGGTCAAGGATATGCTCGAAAAAATGTCGGAAATGACTTTGAAGAAAAAGGATTTTGCCCGGGTGGGCACAAATATCATCCTGCAGGAAGTCAAGGATGGTGAGAGTATTGACCTGCCCCAGTTCAAGCTTACGGCTTTCGATATCATGTCCACGAAGGCCAAGCAATTTGGTTATGCACTGCAGTTTGCAGATGGCTTGAAATTTACCTGCTTAGGTGATGAGCCTTACAATGAACATGCCCGTTCCTATGCCGAGAATGCTGATTGGCTGCTGGCCGAGGCCTTTTGTCAGTACAAGGACAGGGATATTTTCAAACCTTACGAGAAAAATCACAGTACGGTGAAAGAAGCCAGCGAACTGGCAGAAGAACTAGCCGTGAAGAATCTCGTGCTCTATCATACAGAAGACAAGCATATTGCCACGCGCAAAGCGGATTACACCGCCGAGGCGAAAGAATATTACCATGGCAATATCTTTGTGCCGGATGACCTTGACGTAATCGAGCTATAAATAATTCGTGATAATAAGACGCCCGTGGGGCTGGTAATATTTTTCCTTCGCCATAGACAAGCTTGTCAAAAGCTATGGAAAAACATCACCAGCCCCACGGGCTTAGTGTATATATAGTACGTTTTTAAGTAAACATCTTATTGATCAGATCATAGTAACGGCGCAGGATCTGTGCCAGTTCCTGCCGCTCATTTTCCGTCAGGTTCTGGGCGTGATGGTCGAACCTTTGCCGGAACAGCTCCATATGGTCTTCCAGCAGTTTCTGTCCTTTGGGATTGATGGTAATCACGATGCGGCGGCGGTCTTTGGCATCCGGCTCCTTGCTCACATAATCAGCGCAAACCAACTTATCGATGATATTGGTCATCTGCTGCTTGGAGATGTTGAGCTGGCGGCTGATATCCGTGATGGTCATGCCAGCGGTATCCATCAATGTGCAGAGCACCCCGAATTGATTGAGCGGCAGCGGCACCTGCGTCTGCCGGCCGAAATTATTATGCAAGAGCACCATGATCTCCACAAATTGCTGAGATAAACGTGGTTTGTCTTGGGCTTCCATGATAAAACTCCTTTATTTCTTGACTTTTGCTTAACTATAATATACTATATATATCATAAATAGTAAACATTTATTTACTATTCCGTTGGGATTAGGAATGAAATGTTATCATAGACATGGGAGGGGAGCAGTATGCTCTCTTACTTTCTGTTTATGTAGAAAAAGGAGGTTCATAAATTGTTTTTGCCGAAAAACAAGAAGACAAAAGCTTTGCTGTTGGGCGTATCCCTGGCAATCTCTGCAAGCTTCGTAGTGGCTGGCTGTGGTAATAAGCAGCAGCAGGCTCAGATGCAGGGCGCGCAGGTCAAAGTTATGCAGGTCATGCAGCAGGATACGCCGCTGACCAGTGAATTTGCCGGCCAGATCGTGGGGAAGGACGAAGTCAAAGTACAGTCCAAGGTGTCCGGCAATGTGGTGGAAAAATATGTGCAGGGCGGTCAATGGGTGGAAGCCGGCCAGCCGCTTTACCGCATTGATGACCGCCAGTATACTTCTGCTGTATGGCAGGCGCAGGCTAACCTGGCGCAGGCACAGGCCACGCTAAGCAATGCACAGAATGATTTGGGGCGCTATCAGCAGCTCGTGCAGTCCAATGCGATTTCCCGTCAGACCTATGACAATCAGCTGGCTAATGTAAACGCCTATCAGGCTGCTGCTGATGCTAATCATGCGATGCTGATCAAAGCGCAACAGGATTTGGCTGATACCACGATTTATGCACCGATGAGCGGCAAGCTGGCCGTGGATGATGTGGCCGTAGGTACTTTTGCCAGTGCCGGTTCCACCAATCTGGTGACCATCGGTTCGGCAAGCCCGGTCTATGCCAAGTTCAATGTGTCAGAGACGGATTATCTGAGCTATATGAATGCCGCAGTACAGGGAGGCAGCCAGACAAAGCCGGTGGTGACCATTACCCTGTCCGATGGCACCCAATATCCTTTGGAAGGGGAAATCGTGGAATCGGACCGTTCCCTGTCGGAAAATACGGGTACGCTGACCATGAAGGCCATTTTTGACAATCCGAATGGCATGCTGATTCCTGGCATGTTTGCCCGAGTCAAGCTCTCTGGCCAGACCATTCCTAATGCCATCCTCGTGCCGCAGCGTGCTGTGCAGCAGCTCCTGGGCAAGTCCTTTGTCATGGTCGTCAATGGCGATGGCAAATCCGAAGCCCGTACGGTGCAGCTCGGTGAAAAGGTCGGCAGCTACTATGTCATCAAAGATGGTTTGACGGCTGCAGATATGGTGGTTGTGGAAGGCCTGTCTAACCTGCAGGAAGGTGTTCCCCTCAATGTTACGATGGTAACAGCTGAGGATATGGGCTTCTCCCTGATTTCGGATATGACCAAGTTCAATTCCAACGCGATTGCTGGTTCTTCGGATAAATCGGAACAATAAGGAGGCGGCGATTTGTCTAAGTTCTTTATTCACCGCCCGATATTTGCCATTGTTATCTCGATCATCATCGTTATCGTTGGTGTGCTGGCTGCTTTCCAGCTGCCAATTGCGCAGTATCCGCAGATTTCTCCGCCGACGGTTTCGGTCAGCACCTCATACACGGGTGCTAATGCCTCGGTTATCAACGATACTGTGGCGCAGATCATCGAGCAGCAGGTCAATGGTACTCAGGGTATGGATTATATGAGTTCCAACTCGGACGACAGCGGCCGTTACAGCCTGTCTGTGGTCTTCGAGACAGGAACGGATGGCGATATGGACTCCGTAAAAGTCCAGAACAACGTGGCCATAGCCAATGCCAGCTTGCCCAGTGACGTGCAGAGTGTTGGTGTTACCACGAAAAAATCTTCCAACGACATGGCCTACATGCTTTCCATCTACTCACCGGATGGCAGCTATGACCGAGCTTTTATGAAAAACTACGCCGATATCTATCTGCTGGATGAACTCAAGCGTGTGTCTGGTGTCGGCGATGTGCAGATCTTCGGTTCTGACTATGCCATGCGCGTCTGGCTCAATCCGGACAAGCTGGCAGAATTAGGCTTGACGATTGCAGATGTTACTTCGGCCATCAAGGAACAGAACGTACAGGCACCTGCTGGTACGGTCGGTGCTATGCCAGTAGCCAACGGTCAGGAAAAGCAGTACACGGGCAAGATTGCCGGCCGTCTCGTGACGCCGGAAGAGTTCGGTAACATCGTACTGCGTTCGGATAATGGCAAGTTTGTCCGCCTGAAAGATGTGGCCCGGGTGGAAACCGGTGAAAAATCCAGTGCCATCATCTCGAAATTCAACGGCTATCCGTCTGTCGGTTTCGGTATCAACCTCACCAGTGATGCCAATGCCATGCAGACAGTAGCCGGTGTCCGTGCCGTTCTGGACAAGGCAAGACCGACTCTGCCGCCCAAACTGGAAATGGCACAGATCTTCGATTCCACGAACTATATCAATGCTTCCATCAAGGAAGTGCTGGAAACCTTTGCCGAAGCACTCCTGCTGGTGGTACTCGTTATCTTCTTGTTCCTCCAGAACTGGCGGGCAACGCTGATTCCGTTGCTGGCTGTGCCGGTATCGCTGATTGGAACCATGGCGGCCTTCGTATTGCTGGGATTCTCCATTAACACCTTGACGCTTTTCGCCATGGTACTCGCAATCGGCCTCGTCGTCGATGATGCTATCGTGGTTATCGAGAACGTCGAGAAGCATATGGAAGAAGGCCTGACGCCGATTGATGCCACGGAACGTGCCATGGCTGAAGTACAGGGCCCGGTTGTGGCTATCGCCTTCGTACTGGCAGCCGTGTTTGTGCCGGTAGCCTTCTTAGGTGGCATGACTGGTATCCTTTATCGTCAGTTCGCTTTGACTATTGCCGTATCCATGGCACTTTCTGCCTTCGTCGCTTTGACGTTGACGCCGGCACTCTGTGCTATGATCCTGAAGCGCCATGAGGCCAAGGATGATGAAGGTGTTCTGGGACAGTTCTTCGTGAAATTCAATGCCTGGTTTGAGCGTACGAAGCGCGGCTATATGGGCGTGGTAGCGAAGTTCATACGCCGCACGCGTCTGGCAATCCTCTTTATGGTAATTGTCTGCATCATCTCTGGTGCGCTTTACAAGGTACTGCCATCGACATTCGTTCCAGATGAAGATCAGGGCTATCTCTTTGCGGCAGTGCAGCTGCCGGAGGGTACGTCCATGAACGTCACCCAGCAGACCATTGACAAGGTGGCCACTGCGGCCAAGGGCGTCAAAGGCGTGGAAAATGTCATGGCCATCACGGGCTTTGATATCCTGGGTGGCGGTTCCAAGCCCAGCGCTGGTTTGGTGGTCCTGGGCATGAAGGACTGGTCGCAGCGTCCCGGCGGTGATGAGTCGGTTAGTGCAGCCGTAGGTGCTATGTTCGGCATTGGCGCCAAACTTGCGCCGGAAGCGACGGTTATTGCCATGAACCCACCGGCTCTGCCCGGTCTGGGATCTGTCGGCGGCTGGAGCTTGCAGCTGCAGGATATGTCCGGCCATACAGACCAGGAACTGGCTGATATCACGGGCAAGATCATCGCTGCAGCCAACCAGCGTCCGGAACTCAAGGGCGTGCGTACAACCTTCAAGATGACGGCACCGACCTATGAGTACGATATTGATCGCGAAAAGATCAAGCAACTGGGCGTCAGCATGTCTGACGTATTCACGGCCATGCAGGTGAATTTTGGCGGCGCGCAGGTCAACGACTTCAATCAGTTCGGTCGTACCTACAAGGTCATGCTGCAGTCGGATATGAACTATCGCAGTGAAGCGGATGGCATGAAGTTCGTTTATGTCAAGAGCTCCTCCGGTACCATGGTACCGCTGGATACGCTGCTGAAACCCCGCGTAAGTTCCGGCCCAACCTCTATTTCCCGTTTCAATGGTGCCCGGGCTATCAACATTCAGGGCAATGCCGGGGAAGGTTATTCCTCCGGCCAGGCCATGGCTGCCATCAAGGAAGTAGTGGAGCAGAATGCGCCCAACGGCTTCAACATTGAATGGTCCGGACAGAGCCGTGAAGAGGCCAAGGCGACAAGTTCCACCTTCCAGGTGCTGGCGCTCGCGTTAGTATTCGTATTCCTGTGTCTGGCAGCTCTCTATGAAAGCTGGAGCGTACCGTTTGCGGTACTGCTGACGGTGCCGACAGGCATCATGGGCGCACTGATTTCTGAATATGGCTTGTCCATGCTGGAAGCTATGTGCGGCCATCAGAATGCCGGCCTCCAGAACAGCGTTTACATGCAGATTGGTGTCATCATGATCATCGGTTTGGCAGCCAAGAACGCCATCCTGATTGTCGAGTTCGCCAAGGTTCGTGTGGACCGTGGCATGGAGCCGGTCAAAGCGGCTATCGAAGCGGCTGGCCTGCGTCTGCGCCCAATCCTCATGACGTCGTTTGCCTTCATCATCGGCTGTCTGCCGTTGGCGATTGCCAGTGGTGCCGGTGCGGCAGCCCGTAACGGCATGGGCGTGGCGGTAGTGGGCGGTATGCTCTTTGCTACGGCTCTCGGTATCTTCCTGATTCCGGTGTTCTTCGTCGCCATGGAATGGATTGCGGCGAAACTCGGCATGTTCAAACAGCAGAAGAAGAAAACTTCCGCCGATTACATGTAATGGTTTACAAAAATATACAAAATGCTTGCCAAAATATGCGCTGTGTGTTATCGTAGTATACGACACAGGGAAACGCGTAAATTTTGTAAGCTGATAGAGTAAATCCTTTCGTCTCCCTGCCTGGGAGGCGAAGGGATTTTTTTTGATATGGAGGGGAAAGCCGATGATGAATTATCAGAAGTACAGCAAAGGTTATTTCATGCCGCCGGAAATCGATCTGGAATGGGCGAAGAAAGATGCTCCCGACAAGGCACCAGTCTGGTGCAGTGTGGATATGCGGGACGGCAATCAGGCCCTGATCATTCCCATGAATCTGGATGAAAAATTGGAATTCTACAAGATGCTGCTGAAGGTGGGCTTCAAGGAAATCGAAGTTGGTTTCCCGGCTGCTTCGGAAACGGAATATGAATTCCTGCGCCGTCTGGTGGAAGATGACCTGATTCCGGACGACGTGACCATCCAGGTGCTGACGCAGGCCCGCGAACATATCATCCGCAAGACTTTCGAAGCCCTCAAGGGCGTCAAGAATGCCATCGTACATGTCTATAATTCAACCTCCGTGGCACAGCGTGAGCAGGTGTTCCGCAAGTCCAAGGAGGAGATCAAGCAGATTGCCGTAGAAGGTGCCAAACTCCTCAAAGAGCTCACGGAAGAAGCGGGCGAGAACTACCGTTTCGAGTATTCGCCGGAATCCTTCACGGGTACGGAACCGGAATATGCGCTTGAAGTCTGCAATGCTGTGCTGGATGTATGGCAGCCGACTGCTGACCGCAAGGCCATCATCAACCTGCCGGTAACCGTGGAAATGTCCATGCCCCATGTCTATGCCATGCAGATTGCCTATATGAACAAGCATCTGAAATACCGTGACAATGTGGTGCTGTCCCTCCATCCCCACAATGACCGCGGTTGTGGCGTAGCCGATACAGAAATGGGCCTGCTGGCCGGTGCTGACCGCGTCGAAGGCACGCTGTTTGGCAATGGCGAGCGCACGGGCAATGTGGATATCGTGACTGTGGGCATGAATATGTTTGCATTAGGCGTCGATCCGGGGCTGGACTTTTCGCATATGTCGGACCTTGTAGATACATATGAGCGCCTGACGCGCATGCAGGTCAGCTACCGCCAGCCCTATGCGGGCAAGCTTGTCTTTGCCGCTTTCTCTGGTTCCCATCAGGATGCGATTGCCAAGGGCATGAAGTGGAAGGACGAGAAGAACCCGGACAAATGGACCTTGCCGTATCTCTATATCGATCCACAGGATGTCGGCCGCGAGTACGATGGCGATGTCATCCGCATCAACAGCCAGTCCGGCAAGGGCGGCGTGGGCTTCATCATGGAGCAGAAATACGGCATCGATATGCCCAAGAAGATGCGTGAGGATTTCGGCTACCGCGTCAAGTCTGTTTCCGACCACAAGCACAAGGAGCTTATGCCGGATGAGATCTATCAGATTTTCCAGAATGAGTATGTCAATATCGCCGAGCCTTATGAGCTCGTGGACTTCCTGCTCAAGAAAGAACCGGACGGCACTCGTTCCGGTACAGTTGACCTCAAGATCAACGGCCAGCCGGAGACTTTCGTCGCCAAGGGCAATGGCCGGCTGGATGCTGTTTCCAACGCCCTGCAGAAGAATCTGGGCGTGAAGTACAAGGACCTCACCTACAGTGAGCATGCACTCGAAATAGGCCAGCATTCCAAGGCTATTGCCTATATCGGCATCAAAGATGAAGCTGGCACAACTCATTGGGGGGCCGGCATGGATACGGATATCATCACCGCGTCCATTCAGGCACTCTTCAGTGCCATCAATCGGATGCAGGCAGGCAAGTAATACGGTTTAGTTCGATATATGAAGATGCCCGGGGACGGATACTATTTTTCCAACGCTGAGACGCAAGCGCCAAACGCTCTGGAAAAACAGTATCTGTCCCCGGGCTGTTTTCGTACCCTCATGCCCTATGGAAAAAAGCTCGTAACAATGTTACAATAAAATCATATTTGTCTGATTTGAGTTTGATTTTGAAAGGTGATTCCATGCATAAAACAGTTTTATCCTGTATCCTGACTGCGCTGGTGACCACGGTGCTGCTGGTTACGGCCTTTGTTTTGGGAACAGGATATTTTGTCGGCAATTATGCGGTGCATTTTGGGCTGGAACGTGGTACGGTGGAAAATCCACAGGAGCCGCCGCGGGCCTTTGCCCTGTTGATGCCGCCGGAGGCGCGTCACTATGATAAGCCGGATTATACCAATGAAGAATGGACGCTGACATCCCGGGATAATCTCATCCTCAAGGCCACGCATTTTTATCCCGATGAAGATAATGGAGGAAAGAAGTGGGCCATTGTGGTCCATGGTTACGGCGGTACACAGGAGAATTCCTATTACATTGCCACGTATTACCTGCGCATGGGCTATCATGTGCTGACGCCGGATCTGCGGGCGGCAGGGAAGAGTGAGGGACGCTATCTGACCATGGGCTATAAGGAAAGTCAGGATATGGTGGATTGGGCTAAGCGTATTGCGCTCTACTATCCCCAGGCCAAGATCATCATGCATGGTGTATCCATGGGGGCCGCCACGGTAATGATGGCCTGCGATGATGATGACTTGCCTGCTAACGTAGCAGCTTGCGTGGAGGAAAGCGGCTATACTAGCGCTTTTGACCTGCTCGTGCATCAGATCCACGAATCTTTAGGTCTGCCGGCGTTCCCGGCTATGAATCTCCTGGACTGGCGCTGCCAACAGGTGGCGGGCTTCAGCCTGAATCAGGCCGTGCCCGAAGTGGCGGTGATGCATGCGAAGGTACCCATCCTGTTTATCCATGGGACGAAAGACGCCTTGGTGCCGCCGGCTATGGCGGAACAGCTCTATCGGGATGCTAAAGCCCCGGATAAGAGTTTGCTGCTGATTCACGATGCCGTACACGGCGTGGCCTGTCAGAAGGATGAGGAGTTGTATTTCAAGACGGTACGGGAGTTCACGGCTCCTTATATGCAAAGTGATTAATTTCCTTGCACCAAAGGATTGAATTTTATATAATATGAAAGGAACCTGAAAAAGAGGTTCTCTACTACGAAATCTTTGCGAGTCCAGCCTGTAAGGCGCAGAATCGTTTAGATTTCGTGCAAGGGCTGATGAAAAATCGGAGGTTTTTTCATCTAGCTTTATGTAAATATCTCAGGTGGTGAAACTATGAAGTCCCTTTTGAATGTGGGTATAGATGTGGGCTCCACGACCATCAAACTGGTAGTGCTGGATCATGAGAAGAATATTCTCTACAAGAACTATGCCCGGCATTTTTCAGAAATTGGCAATGCGTTGCAGGAGAACCTGACGCAGTTGAAGTCCTTGGTAGGCGAGAAGAAATTCACCTTTGCGCTTACGGGTTCAGCCGGCATGGGCATTGCACAGCGTATTGGCCTGCCCTTTGTGCAAGAGGTTATTGCCTGTGCGGCGGCGGTGAAGAATCTCATTCCGCAGACGGATACCGTGGTGGAATTGGGCGGCGAGGATGCCAAGATCACCTACTTCGGCGAGGCGCCGGAACAGCGCATGAATGGCGTATGTGCCGGGGGCACCGGTTCTTTTATCGACCATATGGCTTCCCTGCTTTCGACAGATGCCACTGGCCTTAACGAGCTGGCGGCGAAAGGCAGGCAGATCTATACCATTGCTTCCCGCTGCGGCGTTTTTGCCAAGACGGATATCCAGGCTTTGATGAACGATGGTGCGGAAAAGGCCGATATTGCCCTGTCCATCTTCCAGGCCGTGGTCAACCAGACCATTGGCAATCTGGCGCAGGGGCGTCCGATTGATGGGCATGTGGCATTCTTGGGCGGCCCGTTGCATTTTTTGCCCGAATTGCGCAAACGTTTTATCGAAACACTCAAATTAGATAATGGCCATGTGGTCAGCGTGGATTATGGCAATTATTTCGTGGCCATGGGTGCGGCTCTGTCTGAGGAAGCGCAGGAAATCGACGTGGCCCGTCTGGAACAGGGCATTGCTCAGGCCAAGGCTGCGGCGGCTGGCGAAACCCGTAAAGCGGATTTTACCCTGTTTGCCAGCGAGGCGGAATACGCGGAATTCAAGGCCCGTCACGACAGGGATAAGGTAAAGCGGGGGGATTTCCAGAATTATCAGGGCCCGGTCTATGTGGGCATTGATGCAGGTTCCACCACCACCAAGATAACTGCTATTGGCAAAGACAAGGAGATTCTTTATACCTCCTATGGCAGCAATCAGGGATCGCCGCTCTCCACCGTGGTGCGGGAGATGCAGGCCCTCTATCAGGCTATGCCGGACTCTGCCTATATTGCCAGCACCATGACCACGGGGTATGGCGAGGCCATTGTCAAGGCTGCGCTCCATGCGGACGGCGGCGAGGTAGAGACCTTTGCCCATCTGCGGGCGGCGCAGGAATTCTGTCCGGAGGTTACCTTCGTGCTGGATATCGGCGGTCAGGATATGAAGTGCTTCTTCGTCAAGGACGGCAGTATCGGCAATATCACGCTGAACGAAGCCTGCTCGGCGGGCTGCGGTTCCTTTATCCAGAACTTTGCCGAGGGCCTGTCCATGACACCGGCAGAGTTTGCCAAGAAGGCATTGAAGTCCAAGGCACCGGTGGATTTGGGCACCCGCTGTACGGTGTTCATGAATTCCAAGGTCAAGCAGGCCCAGAAGGAAGGCGCTGAGGTGGCGGATATCTCCGCTGGTATCGCCTTTTCTGTCATCAAGAATGCGCTGTTCAAGGTCATGCAGCTCAAGGATGTGCGGGAACTCGGCGACCATATCGTTGTGCAGGGGGGCACGTTCTATAATGATGCCGTGCTGCGCTGTATGGAAAAGCTGCTGGACAGGGAGGTTATCCGTCCCGATATCGCCGGCCTTATGGGGGCTTATGGTGCTGCTATCCTGGCGTTGGAAAGCGGTCAGGAGCGATCGGCTATCCTGCCCTTTGACAAATTGCAGGAATTCCATGTGGACACCAGCTCTTACCGTTGCAAGGGCTGCGGCAACAGCTGCCTGATCACCATGCAGAAATTCCCCGATGGGGGCAAATACTTCACGGGCAACCGCTGTGAGCGGGGCATTGGCGGCCAGAAGCAGACCGAGGAAGAGACACCCAATATCTATGCCTATAAGTACAAGCGAGTCTTCAAATACTACCGGCCGTTGGAACATCCGAGCCGGGGCACCATCGGCATCCCGCGCGTGCTCAATATGTATGAGGATTATCCCTTCTGGTTCACGTTCCTGACCTTCCTGGGGTATCGGGTGGAACTGTCGGGTAAATCCAGTGCAAAGATGTATTATAAGGGCATGGCCACCGTGCCCTCGGATTCCCTTTGCTATCCTGCCAAGATTACCCATGGTCATATCATGGATTTGGTAGAGAAGGGCATCAAGAAGATATTCTATCCCTGTGCTCCTTACAATATGGAGGACGAGGTGCATGATTCGGACAATCATTTCAACTGCCCGATTGTGGCGTCCTATGCTGAAAATATCCGGGGCAATATGGATGTGCTGCGGCAGGAAAACATTGACTTCATCCAGCCCTTTGTTCCCATTCACGATAAGAAGCGCCTGATTGCCCGCCTGTATGAAGAATTGGGCAAAAAAGAAGGCATCAGCAGGCAGGAAATCGCTGGCGCGGTGGAAGCAGGTTATGTGGAAATCGCCCATTACCGGGATGATGTGCGGGAATACGGCAAGAAGATTCTGGAGCATATCGAACGCACCGGCCAGCAGGCTATCATGCTGGTGGGGCGTCCCTATCATGTGGACCCGGAAATCAACCATGGCATTCCCGAGATGATTCAGTCCTACAAGCTGCCTATCCTGTCGGAAGATGCGGTCTATCATCTGCCGGTCAAGGCCCAGCGCTTGCAGGTGGTCAATCAGTGGAGCTATCATGCCCGCCTGTATCATGCGGCGCAGTTCGTGGCGGAGCATCCGAACCTTACCCTGATTCAGTTCAGCTCCTTTGGCTGCGGCCTCGATGCCCTGACCACGGAGCAGGTCAAGGATATCCTGGAGAAACATCAGCGCATCTACACCATGATCAAGCTCGATGAAGTATCCAACCTCGGCGCAGCCCGTATCCGCCTGCGTTCCCTGATGGCTGCGTTGGCCCGCAAGAAGCCTGTGGCCTATCGGGCTGTGGCGGAGATTGAGCGCCCGCATTTCACGGAGGATTGCAAGAAAACCCATACGGTACTTGCACCGCAGATGGCCCCTATTCATTTTGAACTTTTTCAGACCGTACTCAGAAAGCATGGTCTCAAGGCTGTGATTCCGCCTATGCCGGATAAGCATGCCATTGATACAGGCCTGCGGTATGTGCATAACGATATGTGCTATCCCGCTATCGTGGTTATCGGCCAGCTGATTTCCGCCTTGAAGGATGGCCTTTGCGACCCCGACCATACCAGCATCATGCTGTTCCAGACCTGCGGTGCCTGCCGGGCCACGAACTATCTCAGCGTCCTGCGGCAGGCATTGAAGCATGCTGGTTTTCCACAGGTGCCGGTATTCGCCGTCCACGGCCTCAAGGAGGAAACGGATTCCTTCCATATGGGCCGCAGCATGCTGGTGGATGCCATCAAGGCAGCAGTATATGGTGATACACTGATGAATGTGCGCAACCGCACCATGCCTTATGAGATCACCAAAGGTTCTACCAAGGAACTCTTTGACAAGTGGATGGAACGGGCCAAGGAAGAAATCGTGCGGGGCAATTACTTCCGCTTCCGCAACAATATCAAGGCCATGGTCAGGGAATTCGACCATCTGCCCGTGCAGGAAGACCTCTGGAAGCCCAAGGTGGGCATCGTGGGGGAAATCCTCGTGAAGTATCATCCTGTGGCCAACAACCATATCGAGAAGGTACTCATGGACGAAGGGGCCGAAGTGGTTATGCCGGACTTTGTGGACTTCTTCCTTTATTCTGCCTATGATGCCATTGCCAAGCGGAATCTGCTGGCGGGCTCCTACAAGGAAGAGGTATTCGGCAAGATGTTCATCAAGATGATTGAATTCTTCCGCCGTCCCATGAAGAAAGCTCTGCGGGAAAGCAAACACTTCCTGCCGCCCCAATCTATTTATGACACGGCGAAACTGGCTTCCCGCCATGTAAGCCTGGGCAATATGGCTGGCGAAGGCTGGTTCCTGACCGGCGAGATGGTCAAGCTTATCGACGAAGGCGTGCCCAATGTGGTCTGCCTGCAGCCCTTCGGCTGCCTGCCCAACCATATCACGGGCAAAGGCGTCATGCACGAATTGCGCAACGCCTACAAGGGAGCCAACATCACTGCTATCGACTGCGATGCCGGTTCCAGTGAAGTCAACCAGCTCAACCGCATCAAACTCATGCTGGCCGTAGCCAAGGAACGCGGGCCTAAGCAGGAGAAAAAAGATAATAACAACGTGGTGGCAAGTCACTAGGAAATGCAGATTGACCAGTCAAAAATTGAACTGCTACCCGTCAAGAGGACAATAAAAAAATATAAAATTTCTTTGGCCGGCAGATTCGTCTGCCGGTCT
This sequence comes from Pseudoselenomonas ruminantium, assembly GCF_900104055.1. Lineage (GTDB taxonomy): Bacteria > Bacillota > Negativicutes > Selenomonadales > Selenomonadaceae > Selenomonas_A > Selenomonas_A ruminantium_C. The sequence goes on along the minus strand of NZ_FNJQ01000022.1, from coordinate 244 downwards.
TTTTATGCGGCTAAATACAAGCTGTGTTTCTCTATCGGCGTTAGGATTCCGAGATTACGTTGCACACGCCTGTTGTTGTAATAATGGATGTAGGCTTTAATTGAATTCATGAGGCTACTTTTGCTGGTAAAACGCCTGCCATAGTACATTTCACGCTTGAGAATACCCCAAAATCCTTCCATAGGCCCATTGTCAATGCAGTGGGCTACACGGGACATACTTTGTGTCATGCCCTGTTTTTGCA
>NZ_FNJQ01000015.1 GCF_900104055.1 Pseudoselenomonas ruminantium | reverse complement strand
TTTGACACAGATATACCTTTGGGTGGAGGCGGGGATGCTTATTCGCCGACGGAACGACTGCCTGAACGAAGTGAAGGCTGGCCCGCAAACAAACGTTGCTGGAATCTGAGCTGAACATACGCGCCGCCGGCTTGCCCGGCGCAGGTCGCTAGAAACTGCGTACTTCTGCTGGCGGGTCATTTAGTGAAGTGGCGAAGAAGTATCCCCGCCTCCGCCCCACTGAGTTGTAACAATCAGCATTCAAGCACACACCAACAAACTGCAATTTACGCAAAAAGCCACTGACAAAAATTGCCAGCGGCCCTTTTAAGGTAAGGGAATTTTTCACATCCCCATTTATCCTCATATTTTAATATTGGTAATAATACGCCCCAGACGTGTACCGGACAGCAGGTTCCACGTCCACTTGATGGCCACGGTGATATTGGTATGCGTACCCGCCAGGCGGATCAGATGGATGAACATCCATGCGCACCAAGCGATGAACCCCGTCATTTCCGGATTCATGCTGGTCTTGGCCACAACAGCCTGCCCGCGTCCGATGGTCGCCATAGCCCCCAGGTCCTTATACACGAAGGTCTTGAGCTCCTTCTGGCCGCGGATCAGCCGCATGATGTTTTCATGCGCCACCACAGCTTCCTGCGTAGCCACCGGAGCCACAGTTGCCAGTGGACGTTCCGTACCATGGCAGAAGTTTGCACAGTCGCCGATAGCAAAGACATTCGTGCTGCCATTGACGCGCAGTTTCTCATCGACGATGACGCGGCCAGCCCGGTCTACTTCGCCGCCGCAGTTTTCGATGAACGGCACAGCCTTGACACCTGCTGCCCAAATCAATGTACTGGTCGGAATCTCCTCGCCGTTCTTGAGCTTGATGATATGGCCATCATAGCCCACCACCTGCGTATTCAGAAGCACTTCCACACCCTTGCCGCGCAGGACCTCTACCGTATGGTCGCGCAGGTTCTGCGGCATCATGGGCAGGACATTGGGCGTAGCTTCAATCAGCTTGACGGAAACTTCATTGAAATCCAGATTGTGGAATTCCTTCTTCTGGATGCCAATCAGTTCCGAGATTGCGCCGGCTTCCTCGATACCCGTCGGGCCGCCGCCCACGATGACGAAGCTCAGCATCTTGCGGCGCTCTTCCGGATCCTTGCTCTTGTTGGCACGCTCGAACATATGCAGCACATGGTTGCGGATATGCAGGGCTTCCTGCAGGGATTTCATGCCGAAGGAATGCTGTTCCACTTCTGTCATGCCGAAGAAGTTTGTAGTGGCACCAGCGGCCAGAATCAGATAATCGTATTCGATTTCCCCGTGGTTGGTCAGCAAGATATTCCTCTTCTGGTCAACGCCCAATGCTTTGGCCATGAAGAATTCCACATTCTTGTTCTTGCGGAAGAACGTGCGGATAGGATAGGCAATCTCGTCCGTAGACAGCACCGCCGTTGATACCTGATAAAGCAGCGGCTGGAACAGATGGTAATTATGGCGGTCTACCAAGGTAATGTCCACATCTTCCTTGCTAAACAGCTTTGCCAGTTTGACGCCGCCGAATCCAGCGCCCACAATCACTATACGCGGTTTCCTATCTGCCATGAAAAAGCCCTCCCAGCATCTACACATTTCATTCGTGAAAATCTTAACTTATTCTTGTGAAAAAAAGCACTTTTGTTTCATGGTTTACATAATATCACGTTCAGCGGTAAATGCAAGAGGAAATTTACATATTTCAGACAATTTATTATTGTATATTCTTAGCGACAAGAAAAACGGCTATATTTCTTCCCGATTTCTTTTCTTTGCACGTAAAAAAGCCTCCCCCGCAGGGAAGGCTTCCATTACTTGAAAAAATGTATTTCCTGATGCTCACTGTGCTGAATATCAGATTCAAACATCCGGTTCCAGGGGAAATAGACCGTGATTTCCTCCAGCGTGGTCAAGCCTGGCAGATTGCTGTCAACAAAACGGCGCAGCATGATCTGCGTACGCTGGGACACCGCCTCTTTCTTGGCATCGAGACTGCCGTATACGCCATCTCCCCGCAGCCAGGAAAGCTGCCGGGCAATGGTGTTGCGCACATTTGCCTGATATGCCCAGTCATCCAGATAACGCGTCAGCAGCAGGGCATCCACATCGGCACGCTTCATCTTCCGCGTCAGCATGCCCTCACCGATGACAAAGCCCGTGCTATTGGTAGGCGTGTTCCAACCGGCATAGGCATTCAGCTTGAATAGCAGCTTGCGCTTCCTGAGTTCCTCCATCAGCGCATTGTCGCTGCCATTGGCATAGGCAATATCAGCAATCCCTACAGGATAGCCCTTGGCCACATATTCGCTGACCAGGTCCGCAAAGTATTTCGTGCCTTCCCGGTCCGTCCCATCATTTGCCCTGTCATTGGCCTCATAGGTTTTGCCATTGGGGTTCGTGTTCACCATCAGCACGAGATCCGCCCGCTCAGGACTGGTCACCGGCATACCACCTGCCGCGGTGATGGCGGAATCTATGGATGCACTGATCTTCTCATCCGAATATGCCGGTACCGTGAATTCCCCCCGGCCCCAATTGTACTTGGTATAGACAAAGGGCACTTCCTTTTTCAGATTGTTGATGGCTCTGGTCAGAAGCAGCATGCCGGCCTCATCAATACCAGCCATAGCCTGGAAGCGTGTCTTGTCCAGATCCTTGCCCGTTTCTGCCAGATGTCGGCTTTCCAGATGCGTCCGCGAATAGGGCGCATTATCATCGCGCCCCAAAGCCAGATAATCAAACACTTTTTTCCGTGAGAGATTGATGAGCTCCTTATTGGCCGCAAAATTCTTCTCCCTGCGCCCTAACCAATCCTGCAGATTCTTTTTGGGGATAAGCTCTGTCAAGAAGGCTTTCTCCTTCTGTTCCCGGCGGCTAAGGCCTTCCACTTCTTCTTTATCTTCCAATACCGTATAGCGGAAAATATCGGCACCATAAGTACGATAATAGGCCGGTTCCTCATGTCCGGACGCCTCTCCATTCCGCGGCGTCCGCATGATCGAGCCAAAGACATAGAGCGGCAGTTTGGGATTTTCCTTACGGAACTGCTTGAATTTCGCAACCCGTTCCAGCACTTCTTCCTTGCTGTATTCGTGTTTGCGCGATCCCACCAGACTGCCATAGAGCAGCGAATCTGACGATATAACGGCCGCCTTGGCATCAGCGGAATGAACCGTCAGCCAGTCCCATAGAGCACCAGGGTGTCCGAGATCTTCCCTGTTGCCCAGAAGCTCATCCGGAGGGACTATCACCTTATAACCGAGTTTTTCCGCTGCTTCCGCTGTCTGTTTATCCGAAATCGGCCGATTGTCGTGCGGAATATAGAGAATCTTTTCTACTTGCACATCTTTATGGCGAGCCTGCCCTTGGGGCATAGCTCCCAGCATCACCATGGACACCATTACAAGCATAAACAGCCGCTTGTACAAAAAACCGCTCCCTTCGCTTATTTATCCTGATGCGGCAGTATTGCACGCAAATCTTTCTTCACATCGTCCGGTACATTGAGTTTCGTCTGAAACATGATGCCGCCTTCCTTCGGAACAGCCTTCTCAATCTCCACCATATCCAGCAGACGATGCCCATGGAACCTTGTTGTTCCCAGCTGCGAAGCTGCCAGGACCTTGCTATAGTCAATAGTCACCGTATTATGCCTGATGGTCACCGGCACGTCATCGCTGAGCTGCACACTGCCCACCATGCGCTGAGCCATGGCCAGAGACACCCGGGAAAACACCCAGGACATCAGACCATGATTGGGAATATTGCGCTGGCGTACCTTGTAGACCATGCAGGATTTATCGCCGTTATGGACAAACTCCTGCACCTGGCCATTCAACTCCACCGGCCCCAGTTTCACCGTGTCCACCGTAATGGCCAGACTGCCATCCGCTGCTGATTTCAGCTTCACCGACTTCGCCGGGCCGCCTTCCTTGATGTTTTTAGCCAGTGCTTCGTTGAGCATATCATCGGACACAAATAGATTACCCTGGCTGATTTCGGCCAGGGTTTCCCGATCCCATGTTTCTTTGATGACACGCAAAGCCGGCCCATAGTCGGCTACTTTTTCCTGCACCTTTGCCCAGTCGATCTTCGCCAACTGTTCCTGAAAGTGTGCTGGCAAATCAATCACTTAGCATCCTCCTTATCCTCACGAATCGTCTGCCACAGATCCCGCGACTGTTTATATAAGCGAAGATCTCGTTCCCGCAGGCCCTGATCGCCAATCAGACGGGATATATACTGCGTGGCTTTTTCATGATCCTCCATCCGGACATAAATCGCCCCCACCAGATACATGGCAAAATCATCGCTCATGCCATTCTGGGGAAAACGCTCCGTCATCAGAGATCTGTCATAGAGCTCCGCCGCTTTCTGCAGCATCTCCATCTCTTTTTCTTTCTCTGCTGAATAGCGATAGATCCAGGCCAGTTCCAGATACATCCCGGCCCGTTTGACCAGCGGCTGGTCTGTCATTTCCGCATAGAAAATCGCGAGCTTGAAAGCCGCCACCGCATCGGGAACCTGCCGCACCTCCACAAACTCCATGCCCAGCTTCTTCTTGGCCAGGAATTCCTGAATCTTCCTCTTGTGCACGACAGGCATAGAACCCAAAAAGGTCTTTTCATCTGCAGCATAGCCGCATTTCTCACAGAACCAGATCTTATACAGATAAGGATTGAACCCCTTGTAATGGACGCAGAAATCTTCATCCGTGCGTTCCACACTGAGCTTGGATTTTGTCTTCACCACGCGGGTGGATTCTCCGCAAATCGGGCATGTCTTCTCAACGGTAAACGTAAATTCTCCCATGGTGGCATCCTCCTTGTCCTCTGCGCTATTCATCTTTAGTATACCATTTATCCCATAAAAAACAAATTAAAATCCGTTAAGAAAAACCTTCCCCGCAGGGAAGGCTCGCTTATCTCACAGGTTCTATCGCCGGCAGTTCCACCGTGTCCGGACTGCTGACTGCATTGATGGTCAGTTCTATGCTCGTCGATTCCACGATAGCTTCCTCTACTGCCTGCTGGGGCAGTTTCTCGATTTCCAGTTCGACGGTTTCTTTCCCCGGCAGTACACCGCCCACCGGCTGAACCGCCGGCAGCTCTACCACATTGGCCGGTACCAGGGGCACAATCTCCAAATCAGTCTCCGGCTGTGTCTGTACCGGTTTGACCGGCTCAGGTTTAGCCTCAGGCTTAGGCTTGACCACAGGCGGCTGCAACGGCCGCGGCGCTATGATTTCAGGAATATCCGTCTTTTCTCCCCGCTTCTTCGCCTTGCGCTCCTTGTCGATATCCGCCGCCGTTATGATGATGGGAATCGCCTTGGTCTGCCGCTGGGCCGCCTTTTTCTCCTCTGCAAGTTCTTCCGGGCTTTTCACTGCTGACCAGCGCAGGCGGGAATTCAGTTCCGGCAGATTGCGCACCGCTTCATCCACGGCTTTGGCTGCCTGCGCCTCCGTATTCTTTCCCTTCTTATCCTGCAATAGCTGGGCATGAAACAGTTCCTGCGAATCCACCGTCGAAACGGCTGCTTCTCCCCAACCGAAACTGCCTGCTATCATCATACCGGTCAATACTGCTATACCTAGTGCCTTGCTTTCCCTCATGGCTCTATCCCCCAATGGCCTGCGCCGTATTTTCTCTAAACATAAATAAAATTCGGCAGGACCTGGAAAAAGTCCTGCCGAATCAGTTGGTTATTTTTCTGTGAAACTCACTACGCCCTTTTGGAACGCATCGATTGCCGTATCGCGCAGATTGGGATTGTCTATCAGCTGTACGGAATAGCGGCCGCCTTTGTTCCCGCGGAAGAAAGTCACTGCCATCTGGGTATCAGCCTTAGCCGTCACATCCGGCTGCCCATCTCCATCGGTATCAATCTCCACTTCTTTGGCTGTAACCGCATAGATGGCCTTATCTTTCGCCGTGCGGTTGATCAGCATAATGCCTTCATAACCATTGGTGGCCATCAGGCCATTCAGATAGGTCTTGGCAGCAGCTTCGTCAATGGTATTGAGATCCGGCATCTTGGCATCATCAAAAGCGTCTTTTATGACCACCCAGGCATTCTTGATATTATAGCCCTCGTTGTCAAAGATCAGCACTTCCCCCTGCTTGCCTTCATAAAGTGCATCCGCCGGAATCACATTCGGCTTTTTCGGGCAGTTGATGGTATAACCATACTTGCTGCTAGTGTAAACATAACTGTTCTGCTGGCTGTCAGTCGACTGTGCCGGCTGGCCGTCTGCCTTAGCCTCTGTGGTCACGGCAGGCTGGGGCACTGCCTTTTTCTTGGCTTCCGTCTGATGCATGCCTGTGCCTATAAAGAGAACTCCCATCAGTCCCAAGGCTGTGATGATTTTTGCTTTTTTCGTCATTGTACATTACCTCTTTTCAGTCCATTAATGGGATTCCTAAAATCTCAATTACTATATTATATCATCGTTTTCGGGCTGGTTCCACATTTACCTTCCAGCCCTTGACCGTATTGCGGTGCATCGTGCTCATGACGCGCTCGGCCACATCTTCCGGCACTTCCACGAAGGTGAACTTGTCATAGATATTGATGACACCGATGGTCGCACCCGGAATGTCGGCTTCATCGGCAATAGCGCGGACAATGTCCGCCGGACGGATCTTCTGGCTGCGGCCAATGTTGAAGAACAGACGCACCATGCCCGGTGCCCCGCCGGTATCGCCAAAGCCATTATCCGCATCACTCTTCTCGTCCTTGAAGCCTTCCAGCGACAGCTTCAGCGCAGCAGCCGCGATATCCACCATATCGAAGCCTTCGGCTGCTACGTCAGAGATGATTTCATGATAATCATCATAGTGATTCTGCTGCAAAGTCTTCACGAGTCGGTCCTGCACCAGGTCCTTCTGCCGTTCGAGCAGGTCCGAAGCCGTCGGCAGTTCCTTGCGCTGGATCTTCGTATGCGCCAGCTTCATGATCAGGCGCAGCTGACGGTATTCCTTCGGCTCGATAAAGGTCATGGCTACACCCTTGCGGCCGGCACGCCCCGTACGGCCAATGCGGTGCACATAGGATTCATGGTCCTGCGGGATATCGTAGTTGATGACATGGGTGATATCATCGATATCGATGCCGCGGGCCGCTACGTCCGTCGCAATCAGGATATCAATGCGTCCCTCGCGGAAGCGTTTCATCACGCGGTCACGCTGGATCTGCGACAGGTCACCATGCAGGCCGCCCGCCGAATAGCCACGGGCCTCGAGCGAAGCCGTCAGATCATCGACTGCCCGCTTGGTCCGGCAGAAGATGATGAGCTTGCCCGTCTCCTCCACATCGAGCACCCGGCAAAGACCTTCGAATTTCTCACGCGTCTCATAATAAAGCTGGTCAATCAAAGGAACTGTGAGGTTTTCTTTGGTGATCGTGACGCGCTGCGGATGCTCCATATAGCGGCGGGAAAGTTTTTCGATTGGCCCCGGCATCGTCGCCGAGAACAGCAGCGTCTGCCGCCCGTCCGGAATCTGCTTGATAATGTTCTCGATATCATCGATAAAGCCCATATCCAGCATCTCATCGGCTTCATCCAAGACCAAGGTCTGCACGTTCTCCAAGTCGAGCGTCCCCCGGTTCAGATGGTCGAGCAGGCGCCCCGGCGTACCCACAACCGCATGCACACCGCGCTTTAAGGCGCGGATCTGCCGATCAATGGACTGCCCGCCATAAATCGGCAATGTGCGTACCCGCTTGAACTTGCCGATCTTATTGAGTTCCTCGGCCGTCTGGATTGCCAGTTCCCGCGTTGGCGTAAGAATCAGTGCCTGCACCTTATGGAATTTCTCGGCAATCTTCTCCACCGTAGGGATGCCAAACGCCGCCGTCTTCCCCGTGCCCGTCTGGGCCTGACCAATCACATCATGCCCTTCGAGGGTAAGTGGAATCGTCTGCGCCTGAATCGGCGAAGGCTCCTCAAACCCCATCTCCCGCAGTGCCTGCAGCACCTTACGGCTCAGTTCAATCTCACCAAAGTTTTTAAGTTCCTGTTTCAAAAAGTTCCTCCAAAAAATCTATAAAAAGTAAAGATAGTGGTATTCTTTTCGGTTCCTTTTCTTTGCGCCAAAGAAAAGGAACAAAGACTTTATTCTTTTACCGGCTCGCCCACCACATCATAGGTGAACCCCTGAAGCACGCGTACTTTTATAACGTCTCCCGGCTTGCTGGTGCTGTCACCTTCAATATATACCTGTCCATCAACCTCAGGTGCCTCGCGATAGGAGCGCCCTACCGCGATATTCGGCTGTTCCTCATCCCGGCCTTCCACCAGGACCTCGATGACCTTGCCTTCAAAGCTCTGGTTGACTTCCTCGGAAATCTTGCTCTGCACGCTCATGAGATCATGATAGCGCTCCTGCATGACTTCTTCAGAAATCTGATTCTCCATATTGTAAGCTGCGGTATCTTCCTCGCGGGAATAGGTGAATACGCCCACCTTGTCCAGGCGCTGTTCAATCAGGAAGTTGCGCAAGGTCTGATACTGCGCATCCGTTTCGCCCGGGAAGCCCACGATGAACGTCGAACGGATCGTCACGCCCGGAATCCGCTCACGCAGTTTCTTGATCAAAGTGATCATCTGTTCCTGCGTATCCGGACGATGCATGGACTTCAGCACGGAATTATGCGCATGCTGCAAGGGCAGGTCCACATATTTGCAGACCTTAGGTTCCGTCGCATAGACATCAATGAGCTCATCCGTGAAGAACTTCGGATAACAGTAAAGCGTGCGCACCCATTTGAGCTTCGGCACCTTGACTACTTCCCGCAGCAGTTCAGCCAATGCCGGACGGTTGTAGATGTCGCGGCCATAGTTCGTGCTGTCCTGTGCGATGAATACCACCTCACGCACACCGTTTTCCGTCAACTGCTCCACTTCGGCACAGATGTCCTCAATCTTACGGCTGCGGAACTTGCCGCGAATCTGCGGAATTGCACAGAAGGCACAGCGGTTGTCGCAGCCTTCGGCAATCTTCACATAGGCGGTATAATCCGGCGTCGTGCGGATGCGCGGCGTCTTGGCATCGTAGAGCGTATCATCCTCACCGGCGATAACCACACGATGTCCCTTGAGCGTTTCCTCGACCGCTTCCATGATGCGTCCCCAGGCACCCGTACCTAAGATGGCGTCAGCCTCCGGCAGTTCGTCCAACAGTTCCTGCTTATAGCGCTGGCCCAGGCAGCCCGCCACGATCAGGCTGCGGCAACGCCCCGACTCCTTATAATCGGCCATATTGAGCACCGTGGTAATGGATTCTTCCTTGGCCGACTGAATAAAGGCACAAGTGTTGACAATCAGAATGTCAGCTTCGGCGGGATCATTGGTCAGTTCAATGCCATGATCACGGAGCTCACCCAACATGATTTCTGTATCCACCAGATTCTTGGAACAGCCAAGACTGATAAAACCTGCTTTCACGAAAAAACCTCCTATAAAAATACGCTCTAATCACGAAAGAGGATACAGCCTGTATGGACAGACAGCACCCTCTGCATAACACACAACACACGAAATATAAAACTTACTTGAAGCGAACCTCTTTCACCCATTTATCCAGGAAATCATGCCGCTGCTGGGCCGTGAAATTCACCGGCTGATCAAAAAGGATCATATTCTTCCCGGCAAAGGATTTATAAGCCAAAGTGCCAGGATTGGTCGGCACAAAGTAGAAATCCTGTTTCTGCAGTGCCTGCTGGGCTTCGTCCGACAACAGCCAGTCAGCAAACTCCTTGGCCGTCGTGGCATCGGCCGGCTTCGCCTTATAGGCAATGCCTGTTCCCGTGACCATGGCCGCCGTACCATCAGCCGGATAGACGATCTTCAGAGGATAGCCCCCCTGCATATAGCGGATGGCTTCGCTTTCCACCGCAATAGCCACATCCACTTCCCCCATGCCCGCCTGCCGGACCGGATTGGAAAGATAACGGGCATACTGCACGACTTTGGGATGGATCTGCCGCCAGATATCATAGGTAGCTGCATCCCCAAACTGCGCCAGCATGCTCAGGAACAGATTGGCTGAGGCATCCGCCGCCAAAAAGTCCGTGACACCTACGCGCATCTTCGGCTGAGCCGCCAGTTCCTTCCAGGTATCGGGTACCAAAGGCAAGGTCAGCAGATAGTCCTTGTTCATGCAGAACACGATTGGATCATACCAGACGCCCACCCAATAGCCATCAATCTGCCGGAACTCCTCCGGTACCTGATCTCCGGCTTCGGACAGATAAGGTGTCAGATATCCCGCCACAGCCGCCTGACTCAGGGTTCCCTTGTCCGCCAAAACCATGGCGGCCGCCCCCTCGCCGCCAGACTCTGCCTGTCCCTGCAGGCGCTTCAGCACCTCATCTGACGAGAGCGGCACAAAATTGATCCGCACATTATGGGAAGCTTCATAGGCATTATTCAAGATAGCGGCATGTTCTGCCGGCAAGGTCGTGTAAACCACGATTTCCCGCAAAGGCCGCGTTTTCCCCTCATGCCCGGCTCCGGCAAAGTATGCCGAACCTGCTACAACTAAGATGAACAACAAAAAAGCCGTCAGCAGCAGGGATGTATACCTTCTCATCAAACTTTACCTCGCTCACAACTTCAATCATCACCTATTCTATCATAAGAACAGCAGTGCCGCAACAGATTTTACAGAAGGCCTCGCACTGCAATTGCACGCACAAAGCCCGGTGGCTGATGATGCTTTCCGCAGCGTTTGGCGCTTTTTGTCAAAGCGGAGGAAAGTATTATCAGCCACCGGGCGTCTTTGCATATCAACTTAGTCAATCTTCATCTGCATTGGGATCTTTGATGGGCACGCCAAAAATCAGATTATCCAGCAGCCCGATCAGCTGGTTGATCTCCGGTTTGGCAATCTGACCGGAGGCACCGAGCTGCTCGCCCTTGAGGCGCATTTCATCACTGATCAGAGACGAGAACAGTACCAGCGGAACCCCATTCAGGACCTCATCCTCACGCACGAGCTTCAACAGGCGATGACCATCCATCTTCGGCATTTCCACGTCAGAGATGATAACACCCACATGTTCTTCGATCTTGCCGGGCTTTTTCGCCAGCCCCAACAGATAATCCCAAGCATCCTGACCATTGCCAAAGTCACGGACAAAACGGTAACCGGACTCATGCAGCGTCGTAACGAGCAGATCGCGCAGCATCGGCGAATCCTCTGCCACCACCACATGCACATCCGAACGTTTGGACTTCACATCCTCGGTTGCTTCCTCAAAAGTTGTGAGCTTCGCATTGATTTCCGGATTGATTTCCGCAATAATGGTCTCAAAGTCGATCAGAAGCACAATGCGGTCTTCCATCTTGATGATACCCACCACGCGGGACTGGTCGCCCACTTCCGGCGCCGGTTCCATATCCTTCCAGGAAATGCGGTGAATGCGGGAGACATTCTCCACCAGGAAACCGATATTGTAGTTATTGATTTCCGTCACGATAACATTGCGCGGTTCGGCCTTGGAATTGACATTCAGGCAGCGGGGCAGATTCACCAGCGGAATTGCCTTGCCACGCAGGGTGAACAGGCCATCGATATAAGGATGGGCCTGCGGCATTGCCGTCACCGGCGGACAGGTGATTACTTCGCGAACCTTCGCTACGTTGATGCCATAGTTAACTTGTCCAATGCTGAACTCGACAATTTCAAACTCGTTGGTGCCGGTCTCCAGCAAGATTCCTTTCTTATCGCCACTCGTTTCTGCTGCCATCTACTTCGCCCCCATCTATTTAATATCCCATTCGAATTTTGTCTCTAGCTTTCTTATTCGCCCTTGCGGGTTAAAATCCTTCAAAGCCGTAAAAAAATTCTGCATTATTTCAAATAGGTCCAGCCGTCTTCCTCATAGACCTTCTGTTCCTTAATCAAATGGCCCAAAGCGCGCTTGAAAGCCGCCTTGGAGATGCCGAACTTGTCCCGGATCACTTCCGGCGAAGATTCATCACTGTAAGGCATTTTGCCATCACGGTTTCGCAGAAGTTCCATAATCTTTTCCCCATCGGTGATCAGGGCTTTTTCCTTGGATTCCTTCAGGGAAGCATTGAGGCGGCCATCATCACGGATATAGGTGACACGGGCGGTGACCACCTGACCGACACGGGGACGGTTGCGCTCATCCATTTCCTTATTGGCAATGAAGACGATATAACGCTCCTCACTGAACAGGAAAGCGCCGGCATCGGTGTAGTTATAGATGGCCCCTTTGACCAGCTGGCCCTTCTTCACGCCCTTGGCAGGCTGGGAGGCCCGGCGCATTTCATCTTCCACTTCCATGGTCACGGCCAGGCGCCCGGACTTATCCGTGTAAAGCTTGGCCCAAACCACCTCGCCAATCTGGGGACGGCCGCGCATACCGGCATAGGGCATGAAGATACCGCGCTCAGCGCCCACGTCAACGAAGGCACCATCCCTGCTTACATTGATGACCTTGAGACGGGCAATCTGTCCTTCCCGCATCTTCGGCACCCGCATGCTGGCGGTGAGCTTCCGGTTTGGATCGAGATAGAGGAACACCTCCACCTCATCGCCGATTTTCACCGGTGATGTCTGCTGATTCTTGTGCAGCAGGATATCATCATTGGTATTGCCGGTTTCCGCATCGAGAAAAGCACCCAATTCCGACTCGCGCACAACTTTCAGCGTAGCTACGGAGCTGGGGCCGTATTTCCTTTTTGACTGTTCTTCCATAATGTCCTCAATCAGTCCTCATAAACGGACAGTTTCGCATCGCCCCAGAGCTGTTCCAAAGCGTAGTATTCGCGGGCTTCCTGCATAAATACATGGGCAACCACATCACCGTAGTCCAGCAGCACCCATTCACCTTCACGGTAGCCTTCCTTGTGGAAGAAATCCACACCGGCTTCCTGCAGCTGCTCTTCGATGCTGTCGGCAATAGCCCGCACCTGGGTGGCCGTATTGGCCGAGCAGACCACAAAATAATCCGTGGACGGGGACAGTTCCCGCATATCCATGATCACGATATCTCTGGCTTTTTTATCACTGGCGGCCTTGCAAATGGCCTGGCTCATTTCTTCAATGGTCATAGTAAATCCTCCAAATCATATTATCCAGGTGTTTCCACCTCATCCGTCACGCTTCGCGTGCCACCTTCCCCTCAAGGGGAAGGCTTTTCTTCGTTTATATCTTCCGGCGGGAAAAGTTCCTGCATCCGCTGGACTGTCGCTGCATCGTCAAGCACCCAGATGGACGCATCATCAGCTGCCGGTGCCCCGGGCAGGATAATGCTTTCCGGCGGCACGCTGCTCAGATGACGCAGCACATTGGCTAAATACATGGAATCGAAGATCTCCGCACTGGTCTCCACCCGCTGCTTGATGATCTCAGCGATGGCCGGCAGCTTCGTCAGGGTTCTGAACTGCAGGAGATTCTGATACACTGCCTTGCAGAAACGCTGCTGACGCTGCATCCGCCCCAGATCATCAAGATCATCACTGCGATAGCGCAGATATTGCACGGCCTGGTTGCCATCCAGATTCTGGTATCCCCGTGGCAGATGGATGGAGATGCCGCCCTCGGCATCATCGTAATTCATATCCGCTTCCACATAGATATCCACGCCGCCAATGGCATCGATAAGTTCGCTGAAGGCCCGCATATCCAACACCATATACTGATGGATGGAAACGCCCAGCAGCGCATTGACCTGCCGCGTCATCAGCGGGGCGCCCCCCATGGCATAGAGATTCTTGATCTTCATCTGCTGCTGGCTGCCCGCCACGTTCACCCAGGTATCCTCGGGGATATGGATGAAACGCAGCTTGCCGGTGGAATTCTCAAAGCTGGCTACGACAATGCCATCCGCCCGCTTGCCTTCACCGCCATCTTCATCCACACCTTCATCAATCCCCAGGATCAGCACATTGGTATAGCCGTCAAAACGCGGATCGACTGCGCCGCGCCGGGCCTGCTGCCTTTGGGTGTAACCCGCATACATGGCCTGATACTCCTGATGGATTTTCGAGCCCAGTGACACCAGGGCATAACCGGCAAACAACACGCCCATCAATATGGTTGCAGACATAACCAGCAGGACCAGCAGACGCAGCCTGGCCCGCCGCCGGCGCTGGGCCAAGAGTTTTCGTTTGTATTTTATATTCTGCTGGGTGACATTTATCTTGCCACCCTTGTCATTTCCCTTTTTTCCCATCTGCTCGCCCTTCTATTTCTGCAGCAGAATTTCATTGCGTGCATTGACCGTAGCCGGATGCACCAGCCCGCCCTTGCGCAAAACAAAGGCAATGGATTCCGTCAGTCCCACCAACAGCATCTCATCCAAACCTGCTGTCCGGGCAAGACCTCTGAGCATCTCTACTTCTGGATAATCCCGGTGCGGCTCGATCATATCGGCAAACCAGATGATCTTGTCCAGGTCTGTCATCTGTGGTCCGCCCACGGTATGCCGCCAGATTGCCTGCTCGATATCATTATCATTGACACCGTACTTTTCTGCCACCAGCCGGGAACCCACATAGGCATGCAGCAGCAATGGCATCCGCCGTTCCAGCGGCTCCACCACGATCAGACGCTTTTCAGCTTCGCCAATCAGATCCTCATTGCGGAATTCCCGGGCACAGTCATGCAGAAGACCGGCCACCCGGGCCTTCTGTTCATCCACACCAAAACGCCGGGCCAGAAACACCGCCGTTTCCGCTACCCCCAAAGAATGTTCATAGCGGCCAGGCTTCAGACTCTTCTGCAAAAGTTGCTGCATCTCTTCATAGCTCATAGCAAAACTCATTGGTACAAACCTTCTTTTTCGATATAATCAGCCACAGCTTCGGGCAATAAATAACGGATAGAACGTCCCGCTGCAATCCGCTCCCGGATCAGCGTGGAGGAAATCTCCATCATAGGCACTGCCAGTTCATGGATACGGCTTCGCAGTTCCGGGCCGAAATAATCCAGCAGCACTTTCTCGTCGAAAGGCACCTCCGGCCGGGTTGTGCCGATAAACTGGCAGGCCCCCACCAAATCCCGCGGATGGTTCCAGGTGGGCAGATCGTTGATGGAATCCGAACCCGTGATAAAGAACAGTTCTGCATCCTCTCCCTGCCGCTGCTGCATCTCCTGCACCATCAGCCAGGAATAAGATGGCCCCTTGCGCTCCATTTCCAGCAGATCGATGGCAAAATGCGGATTGCCCGCAATAGCCAGCTCCACCATCCGGATGCGCTGCGCGGCCGAGGCAATCCTGCGCCCCTGCTTGTGCGGCGGCTGCGCCGCCGGGATAAAGAGTACCCTGTCCAGCGCAAAAGCCTCCCGGGCTTCTTCCGCGATATGCAGATGCGCCAGATGGATGGGATCAAAAGTCCCCCCCATCAGGCCAATGCGTTCCTTCACAGGCTTACGCCTCCCACAAAATACAGAATCAGACAAACAACAACCATGGTCAGCAACATGATAAGCAGCGCCCGGGCATAGTCCCGGCTGTCATGCGCCCCCTTAGGGGTAGCGAGATATTGCCGCAGGGTGCGGTAATACCCGGATAGATGAAACATCAGCGAATCTGCCCCTCACCCATGATCAGATATTTGCAGCTCGTAAGCTCCATCAGCCCCATCGGCCCGCGGGCATGAAGTTTCTGCGTGCTGATGCCGATTTCTGCACCGAAACCGAATTCAAAACCATCCGTAAAACGGGTGGATGCGTTGACATAGACCGCCGCCGCATCCACTTCCTTCTGGAAGCGAGCCGCATTCACGAGGTCATTGGTCACGATGGTTTCCGAATGGCCGGTATTGTAGCGGTTGATATGTGCAATCGCAGCAGCTGCATCAGCCACCACCTTGACGGAAAGAATCAGATCACCATATTCTGTGCTCCAATCCTCTTCCTCTGCCGCCTGCATCTCCGGACAGATGGCTTTAGCCTGCGCGCACCCCCGCAGCTCGACTTTTTTCGCCATCATGGCTTCATAGAGCATGGGCAGGAATTTTTCCGCAATGTCCTGATGCACCAGCAGGGTTTCCATGGCATTGCAAACCGAAGGACGGCTGGTCTTGGCATTGATGGCAATATCGAGAGCCATCTGCAGATCCGCACTCGCATCCACGAAGGTATGGCAGACACCTGTGCCTGTTTCGATCACGGGTACGGAGCTGTCCTCTACCACGCGTTTGATCAGGCCGGCACCACCGCGCGGGATAATCACATCCAGGAGGCCAGTCAGATGCGTCATCACACCTACGGCCTCACGGTCGGTGAAATCGATGAACTGGATAGCCCCCTCAGGGATACCATGCGTATAGGCAGCTTCTGCGAGCAAAGAACTGATGGCGATATTCGAGCGAATGGCCTCACTGCCGCCACGCAGCAGGACCGCATTGCCGGATTTCAGGCAAAGAGCCAAAGCATCCGCCGTGACATTGGGGCGGGCTTCATAGATGATGCCCACCACGCCCAGCGGCACCCGCACGCGGCGGATGGAGAGACCATTGGGCCGCACGGTGCTATAGTCGCCCAGACCAATCGGGTCCGGCAGCGCCGCCGTCTGCCGCAGGCCTTCGGCCATACCGGCAATGCGGTTCTCATCGAGCATCAGGCGGTCCAGATAGGAACGCTTGACGCCCTTTTCCCTCGCCTCTTCCAAATCCTGCGCATTGGCTTCCAGGATCATGGAGCTGCGCTGTTCCAAGGCATGGGCCATGGCCAGCAACGCTTCATTCTTCACCTTTGTCGAAAGCGTGCCCAGCTTATAGGAAGCTGCCTTGGCGGCTTCTGCTTTTTTACGTACTTCGCGCTGAATATCCAATCCGATTCCTCCCGTACTAAAAAACCATCACACCATCAATACCATATTATCCCGATGAATGACCTCTGTAGGTACATCACCAGCTAAAATCTTGCTGATATCCTCGGTCTGCTGGCCGAGGATTCTCTGCAGATCCGTTTCTTTAAAGTTCACGATGCCCCGGGCAATTTCCTGCTGGCTTTGCGTCAAAACCCGCACGGTACTGCCGGCGGCAAAATCACCCTCACAGGCCGTAACGCCCGCAGCCAGGATGCTCGCACCGTTTTCCCGCAGGGCAGCGGCACAGCCATCATCCACCGTGATTTCCCCAGCCAGGCGCTTGCCAAAGGCCAGCCAGGACTTGCGCACCCGCAGATGCGATTCCCGCGCGGGGAACACCGTACCCAGAGCCTGACCGCTCAAGATATCCCGAAGCACATTCTCCCGGGAGCCGGAGGCGATGACCATCGTGACGCCGGCACTCATGGCAATTTGCGCCGCCTGGATCTTGGTCATCATGCCGCCCGTTCCGAGTTTGGAACCAGCACCGCCTGCAATGGCTTCCACCTTCGGCGTGATTTCCGGAATCTCTGCGATTAGCTCCGCCTCCGGATGGGTAGCCGGATTCGCGGTATAAAGCCCCTCGATATCCGACAGGATGATCAAAGCATCGGCATCCACCAAAGTGGCCACCATGGCCGACAGATTATCGTTGTCGCCAATCTTGATCTCGTCCACCGCCACCGCATCGTTTTCATTGATGACCGGGATAGCACCCATAGCGAGCTGGGCCAAAAGTGAATTACGGGAATGGATATACTGATGATGCTGCACAGAATTTTCCTTGGTCAGCAGCACCTGTCCCATCACCTGCCCATATTCGGCAAAGAGCTTCTCATAGATATGCATGAGCACTCCCTGCCCGATGGCCGCCACCGCCTGCTTTTCCGGGATGGAATCCGGCTTCTTGTCGAGCCCCAATTTTCCCAGGCCGGCAGCAATGGCTCCCGAAGATACGAGAATCATTTCCTTGCCCTGATTCTTGAGATCCGCAATTTCCCGCAGCAGCAGGTCAATGCGATGAAGATTTAGTTTTCCTGTTTCATGGGTCAGGGTACTGGTGCCCACCTTGACCACAATGCGTTTGGCCTCACGCAAACGCTCTCTGGCAGTTCCCATGCTTTTGCCTCCGATATATTACGGCAGTTCGATTTTCGGCTTGTCGTAGTTGCGCTTGAACAGCAGACCGTTGCGGCCAATGATCTGCACAAGGTTCACATCGGCACGCTCAGCCAGCATCGTGATAGCATCTTCCGGCTCTTCCATGCAGTTCTGCAGCACACGCACCTTGATCAGCTCACGCTTCTTGATGGCTTCTCGGGCAGCTTCGACTACCGTAGGCGTAACACCTTCCTTGCCCATCATGACCACCGGTTCCAGCTTCTGGCCCATGGAGCGCAAAAAGCTCTTCTGCTTGCCCGTCAATGAATTTCTTAACAAATCTATTCCTCCGTATTTCCTTACTTATACAATCACGCTTAATCACGGAATTCGAATTCCATCTCACCGATATGGATGGTGTCGCCCTCTTTGGCGCCCTTTTCCCGCAGCTTCTCATCGAGATTCTTGATGCGCCAGATATACTGGAAGCGGCGCACAGCTTCATCGTTGAGGAAATTGGTCATCTTCACGAGCTTTTCGATATTCTGACCGGATACCACGAGTTCACCGCTAATATTGCGGGTGATGGTAATCTTGTCCGGATCTTCCTCATTCTCGTCATAGACCACGACTTCATCTTCCGTCTCCGGCTCTTCCACATAGTTGTCGAGCCATTCACCGGTATAGTCGATAAGCTCCTGCACGCCTTCGCGCGTAGCTGCCGAAATGGCAAAGAACTTCAAGCCGTTCTCCTCGGCCAGCTTCTGCAGGCGCGGCAGATTCTCCTGCGCTTCCGGCAGGTCAATCTTATTAGCTACAAGCACCTGCGTACGGCGGGCAATCTTTTCGCTGTATTTCTTGAGCTCCGCATTGATCTTGTAGTAATCATCAATAGGATCACGGCCTTCGAGCCCCGAAGCATCCACGATATGCAGGATCAGCTTCGTGCGCTCCACATGGCGCAGGAAGTCATGGCCAAGCCCCACACCATCAGCAGCACCTTCGATAAGGCCCGGGATATCCGCCATCACGAAGCTCTTCTCATAGTCCGTCTTGACCACACCGAGCACCGGCGTAATCGTCGTGAAGTGATACTCCGCAATCTCCGGCCGAGCAGCCGAACAGCTGGCTACGAGACTGGATTTGCCTACACTCGGATAGCCTACCAGACCAACATCAGCCAAAAGCTTCAATTCCAGAATCAGGTTCTTGGCTTCACCCGGTTCACCGAATTCGGCAAAGGTTGGCGTGCGGTTGGCGGAGTTCGCAAACTTCGCATTGCCACGGCCGCCACGGCCGCCCTTGCAGACCACAGCTTCCTGACCGATTTCCGTGAGGTCAGCCAACACCTTGCCCGTAGCCTCGTCCTTCACAATCGTTCCAGGCGGTACCTTCACATAGCAAGCCGGAGCATTGGCACCATACTGATTCTTGATATCCCCATTCTCACCATTCTTGGCCGTGAACTTCCGGTGAAAACGGAAATCCAGCAGGGTATTCATATTCTGGTCAACGACAAAAATAACGTCGCCGCCCCGGCCGCCATCGCCACCAGACGGCCCACCTTTCGGCACAAACTTCTCCCGGCGGAAAGCAGACTTCCCATGCCCACCATCTCCCGCTTTAACAATCACGCGAGTTCTATCAATAAACTGCATTTTTTCCTCCACATCTATATAAAGACACTGTAATCCCGGCGCCCAAGGACGGGCGCCTGTGGACGTAAATCACGTGATGTGATTTCAGTCCACGTTTTCTTTTGGATACTTTTCTTTGCGCCAAAGAAAAGTATCACCACACATTTGCAATACACAAAGGCAAGAGCCGGCATTGCGTTCAATACCGGCTCTTGCCTTTATGCACTACAACGCAACCTAACGCCGTTCCTTATAATATAACAATACCTGCGCTTTTAGGCGCAGGTATCCGTTATATGTCTTACATAGCTTCTTCAACCGTGTAAACGCTGACCTGACGCTGGTAGCGGCCTTTGCGCTCGAAAGCAACCTTGCCGGCAACCTTTGCGAACAGGGTATCATCCTTACCGATACCAACGTTGTGGCCCGGATGGAAATGCGTGCCGCGCTGACGAACCAGAATGCTGCCAGCCGTTACAACCGTACCAGCCTGTTCCTTAACGCCAAGGCGCTTGGAATGGCTGTCACGACCGTTACGCGTGGAGCTAACACCCTTCTTATGTGCGAACAACTGCAAATCAAAAGTAAACATCGAATTCACCTCCGCTGCTTAAAGAATCCGTACAGCCTCTGGACTGAGCTTCTGAATCTCCATCAGCCCTAGAAGCATTGTCTGTAAAATCGCCTCGGTCAGATCATCAGGAGCCCCCTTGAGCCTCATTTTGAGCTCTCCACTCGCTACGGAATAGTCCAAGTCGCGATGCAGATGCTCGCCGAGTCCCAAAAGCGCCGTCTGTGTAAGGGACGAAACCCCAGCACAGACAATGTCCTGACCATGCTCTGCCGTGCCGCTATGGCCGGCAACTTCAAAGCCAACGATACGACCCGCTGACTCCTTAAAGATTTTCACCTTAATCATGGATTAAGCTTCGATCTTTTCGATAACAACCTTCGTGAACGGCTGACGATGACCCTGACGTTTGCGATAGTTGCTCTTAGCTTTGTACTTGAAGACCAGAATCTTCTTGTCCTTGCCCTGAGCTTCAACCTTGCCCGTTACCTTGGCACCTTCAACAACCGGCTTGCCAACTTTGACATCACCGTCGTTTACTACCGTCAGAACTTCGTCAAACACTACAGCTTCGCCTTCAGCAGCGGAGAGCTTCTCCACCATGATTACATCACCTTCAGCGACCTTGTACTGCTTGCCACCAGTTTTGATAATTGCGTACATGAAAACACCTCCCTATAAGATTACTCGCCAACTACGGCACTGCCACAAGGCAGTTTCAACAGCCTCGCTGTGCGGTTGGGGATGGGCTTTTAACCCAAATCAGACGCACTACAGGCGCCTACAGTTAGTAATAATAGCATAGGGCTCAAGGGGTGTCAAGAAAAATAATACCTCAACACCAGAATATTTTTCCAGTCAGCCCATCAAAAGTGAAAATCCATTTCAGATGCATATCTTCCATTCATTATCTAAAACACAATTTTAATTCCGTTCGGTTCCATTATTTTTTGTGCAAGGTCCCTAACGGATAGCGATATCTTCGGATTCACTTCCAAATCAAAATCTGTAAGCCCCATGATTCCAATGTTGCCAGATACTCCTTGCGAAATGATATTGATCATTTCATTCTCTGACATCTCAACATGTCCCCAGAACATATGCTGCACCAGCTTCGGCGTGCTAAATATAATGATTTTTGTTCCCTGATTTCCTCGACTGGCTTTTTTCATAACAGAGTCAATCTTACTTGCAGCACCTTTATCGTCAGTCAGAACACACAACTTTCCATCTGCTACTCCAGGCAGGTTAGATAAGAGGTGAACACATATTGCTATCATCTCTTCTCCTAAATCATCCTCATGCTCTTTGTTTCCTCTTACCGCGGAAAAGAATCTTTGATACAGATTCGAAGCCTTCAGTTTTTTTCCTTCACGCACTTCTGAATTCAGTCTGCTATCCGCCTTCAGAGTATCTGCGATTGTACTAACAGGGGAGCATACCATTCGCACAGCCCACATAAGATACTCATTTATTCTCTCAATCGAAGAAAAGCAATCTGAAAGAATATTATATGCATATTCTTCATTAAACAATATAACTCTTATGTTGGCATCATTTAGACTCTTTATGTAATCAGTAACTCGTCTCTCCAAGCTATGCTGATTTCCTGACAGCTCCATTAATATACATCTGGTCAGAAAAATCGTTACCCCCTGCTTCTCAAAGTACTGAATCAGTATATTTCTTTCGGTGTCTTTCAGATTGGAATGTCTTTGGAAGGAACATGCATCGTAAAAGAATACTCGGTCAGCCTGATAGAACATACGCTTAATTTCATTAATTTCTGTAATGACTGATGCTTCTATTTCATGCAAATTATCAGGGGTTTCCGTATATGTTGTCGCCATACTTACGTCCCCTTAATCTTCAAATATAACTCACGCATGTTCTTTAGCGCTTTATTGACCGTTCTTTTATTAATGTATTCATCTTCAACAAACTCTTTTCCAACCGTTGATACAACGGTCTCAATGTGAGCATAATCATCCTTACGTGAGGGTTCCATGATGCTTTCATCCAGCCACAAATCTTTCAGCTTTTCATTGATATGGTCTCTTTCAATATTGAATGTCTCTTCCCGCACCTCACTTCTAGCAATCATCCCCAGTTCTAAACTTCTAATCAATACCGCCATATATGGCACCTGATAATATGACATCAATCTTATGATTATCTCAGCTCTATTTCCATCAGAATCCTCTTTGAATTTAGAAAACATTCTTCTAAAACTAACCTCCGGCATCAATAACATACCCGCAAAAAGATTAGCTGCGTACTCTTCTTCATGTTCATAATAGTGATCGTCTGCGAATTCAACCTTGGAAACTAATTCATCAGATCCGAAAAAAACATGATATATTTCATGAGCTATGGCAAAGTTTACATTTACCCGGGGCAAAGATGTGTTCAGTACGACATACCCCATTCCATCCCCTTTATAGCATAATGCTCCGATTTCATCATCAGCAAACGGCATTTCAAAAACAAGATACCCCCTTTTTTTAAAGGATGATCTTACGATTTGTAAAACATTCAAGAGATCACTCTCATATTCAATTCCCGCAAATGAACAGAATCGTTTTACCATAGAATGTATATCCTCACGATTCTTATCACTATAGGCAATGATTGTACGTAAACGATCTATCTCCATTTCCTATCCCCTTGCCATGTTTTCAAATCGACACTTTGCACTCATTACTTCATCGATATTTTCCATTAGCTCCATCAACTGATTGGCAATCTGTTGCTGCTCTCCGGATGGCTCTCCAGCATAAAAAGCAATTTTATTAGCAGCGGATGTGCAGGCTCGCGGAATAATAATTGTATCAGCCAAAAAAAATTCTATATTCTTTCCCAGCCCTCGAGCAATTTTTTCCATATCAGTTCCACTTTCCTCTTGTACGCCGGTCAACAAACGCGACATCTTATTCTTATCAATGCCTGTAATCATGCTCAGATAAGCTTGTTTGATCTTCATCTCTGACAAGTATTTATTTACATTGTTAATAAATTTAGTCATAGCCTCCACCCCTTACGATCTTTAAAAATGAGATTATACTACCTTTAATAATTATTATACTCTTTTAAGGGCAAAACATCAAGCGTAATATCTCATATCTAGAGATATTTATAGACAGCGACTAATACAATATACTCCAGATGAGTATTCCACAACCTTGGATACCATATTTTTCAGTTGACAAACCTCTTAAGCCATGCCATACTGACGTTATAATGACATGTCAGTATATCAAAGGAGGTGCTTATTATGTCCGTCAATGTAATTCAAGGAAGTAACTCTCTTGCCCAAAAGATAAGACAAAGAAGGGCCGAACTAGGGTTGACTATCGAGGAAGCCGCATCTCGCGCAGGTGTAGGCACGAAAACTTGGAGCAGGTATGAATCTGGTGAGTCGATTCGTCAAGATAAGGTCAAAGGCATATGCAAGGCACTAAATTGGCATCAATGGGAAGGCTTGGATGAAAAAACATCAACTGCATTCTCTATTGATTTTTACAAAGCGCATGAAGAGTGGTCTGAATACTTAGAAAAAAGATTCGGAACCATAGCTGCTTTATCTTTTGTCATAGGCAGCGATATCTTACATGATTATATCACGGATGATATGGCAGAACTTGCCAGAATGCCGAAAGGTTCACATATTGGACAATTAGATTGTTCTTTTCTATCCAATATATTACCCCCTCAGTTTCTGATGTACTATAACTATGATTTTCTTTACCATTTACTAACTGAACTTCAACGTTTAATAGCATGTGCACAAGCAGGAAGAGAAATTATTGCGCATAGCGTATTAGATGAATTAATACTATATCTTTGCAACGAAGAAGCACAAATATTGATAGAAGCAGAAAAAGGATCTCTCGAATTGAAACGAAAAGAGTGGGCCAAATACTCCAAAGACTGGATATTTGATTTATTTGATGATATGGATATTATCACCTTCCTATACTCCGATATCTATTTAGATTCTAAGAACCCGTACCATTTTTCACACTGGGGAGACGTACAATTTTATACCAACAATCTTTGATTGAATATTCCAGGCTTGACGGGACGACACCTGCGCTCCGGGAAAAAGAAACCACTCCCATTGCAGCGCACAGCGGTGACAACGGCATAGAGCAGGAATGCTTGATTGATTGCTCTCCTGCCTGTCCGATGAGAAGAGCCACACATTCTGATGGTGAGAGCCATCCGTTCTGATGGGCAGAGCCACCACACCAGACCTTGAGACTGAATGACCGGTGAGATATGTGGCTCTCACCATCATATTACCTGGCTCCCCAATTCCCTCTCAGCCCTCTCCAGGGCACTCTTTATCACATCATCCATATCATAATACTTATACTCTGCCAGGCGGCCACCGAAGATAACATTCCTCTCACCAGCCGCCAGGTCTGCATACTGTTTATACAGCTCCTGATTCCTGTCATTATTCACTGGATAATAAGCCTCTTCCCCTGGCTGCCAATTAGCAGGATACTCGCGGGTTATGTAAGTAACCGGCTGCCTGCCGAACTCGAAATGCTTGTGCTCGATAATACGGGTGTAGGGTACCTCCCTAGCCGTGAAATTCATCACCGCCACGCCCTGGAAGTTCTCCTGCTCCAGCCGCTCCGTCTCGAATCTCAGCCCACGGTACTCGAGCCGCCCCAGCTTGTAACCGAAATATTCATCAATAGGACCAGTGTAGACAATCTTCTTCGCCAATCGATCAAAGTTTGACTTGTCTTTCAGATAATCCGTATCCAATCGCACCTCAATTCCCTCCAGCAGGGCATCTATCAGCTTGTTGTATCCTCCCACCGGAATCCCCTGATAACGGTCATTGAAGTAATTGTTGTCAAAAGTATAGCGCACAGGCAGACGCTTGATGATAAAAGCAGGCAGTTCCTTACAAGGACGTCCCCATTGCTTTTCCGTATATCCCTTGATCAGCTTCTCATATACCGTACGGCCAATCAAAGAAATTGCCTGCTCCTCCAGATTCCGTGGCTCGCCAATGCCAGCAGCCTTACGTTCAATTTCAATCCTCGCCGCCACTTCAACAGGAGTGTGCAATTCCGGCCAAAGCTTGGTGAAAGTATTCATATTAAAGGGAAGGTTATAGAGTTCTTCATGAAAGTTAGCCACAGGAGAGTTCACATAGTTATTGAATTCCACAAATTTGTTCACATAGTCCCATACATCCTTATAAGATGTATGAAAAATATGGGCACCATACCTATGAATGTTGATGCCCTCTTTCTCCTCGCAGTAAACATTCCCGCCCGCATGGCTCCTGCGCTCCAGCACCAGGCAGAACTTGCCTTGCTCCTTCATTTCATGGGCAAAGACGGCTCCAAAAAGGCCGCTGCCTACAATTAAATGGTCGTACATAAACTTCATCTACCATCTAAAGAATCTCACAGCACAAACATAACCTTGCAATACATCTCCCTGCGCTCATGCATAAGAGAGAATGCTTCCTTATATTCTGCCAAAGCATATCTATGGGTAATGAGGCTCTTCAGATCCAGACGCTTATCATGCATAGCCTTGACGGCCTCAAGCCAGTCATTTTCCCTGCTGCCAAAGCTGCTGTTCCAAGTCCCCATCAGGATCAGTTCCTTGCGAAGGATCCTCCAATAAGCATCCTGAGACAGACTCATATTGGCTTGGGGATTCCCCATACAGACCACTCTGCCACCAGCTTTGGCATTGCTCAAGCACTCTGCCCACGGCTCCGGTGCTCCCGTCCCCTCAATGCATGCATCTGCGCCCCTGCCTTCGGTGACTTCATCCACCAGATCTTTCAAGCTCTCCTTTTCAGCATTAACAGCCATATCAAAACCCAATTTCTTCGCAAAATTCACTTTATCATCTGTCCTAGTTGCCAACAGGATATTCTTCACGCCTGCCGCCCTGGCCCATTGGGCAATAATCATTCCAATAGTACCTATCCCATAGATAAGAAGTGTATCACCCTGTCCTACACCACTTTTATGAAAAGCATGGAGGGCTACCGCAGCAGGCTCGCTCATAGCCGCCTCCTCATAACTCACGCCAGCAGGCAGAAAGCAAAGATTCTCACGCTTCACCGCCAGATACTCAGCCATGGCACCATCACGGCGGGAACCGTAGTAGTCATAATTGGAGCAACGGGCATACTGCTCGTCCCGACAAGCTTCACATTTGCCACAAGGAAGAAGCGGAAAGACAGCCGCCCCCTGCCCTACAAGATCCTTATCTTCCGCCTCCACGATTTCCCCGGCAAATTCATGGCCGATAATCGTAGGAAAATGATAGGTACCCTTTGTGAACACCCTAGGGATATCGCTGCCACAGATGCCCACAGCCTTGATTTGCAACAACACCTCTCCTGCCTTAGGCTCAGGCCTCGGCACTTCCTCGTATCGCAGATCTCCCACACCATGCAGATTCAACACCTTCATTTCAGCCACTCATCCCTTTCCGTGGCCAGCATGGCCTTGAATATATCTATATCCTCTGTACGAGTCAATTTGATATTTCTCTCACTGCCCTTCGCAAAGAAAATCTGCCATCCCAAAGCCACCTGCAGTGCCGAGATAGAATCAATCTCCACCCCCTGCTCCGCTGCCCGGGCATACATCTCCCGCATGCGCCTGCCAGACACGCATTCCGGGGTCTGCCCTCGAACCAGTCCAGCTCTTTCCACGACCTGACCGGTAGAGTCGGGAGACTGACGCATATACATCGTATCGGCACAATCCAGCACGGTCATGGCATTGTCATGCTCTTTACACACACGAATCATATCGGAGATTGACTCTGGCGACACCAACGGACGCACTGCATCATGGACAATCAGCACATCATCATCCGCCACATCGCCCAAAGCCATCATACCAGCCTTGGTAGATAAAAAGCGGGTAGCTCCGCCAGAAACGATCCCCCGCAGCTTGGAAATATTAAACTGCTTCACATAACCAGACAGCACTCTTTCCCATCCTTCAATACAAACTGCCTCCACTGCATCAATTTCAGGATGCCGCTCCAGCACCAGCAAGGTATAAATAATTATAGGTATATTATTCACATGAATGAACTGCTTAGGGATATCCTGCCCCATGCGGCTGCCCATGCCTCCTGCCAAAAGAACTACAATATTCATGAAAATTTCAACTCCCGTATAGCCTTTAACGTTTCACCATAAGGTTTAGCCTTGCCAAAAAGCAAGGTTGTCCCCAACACAAACCCTTTAACTCCCATGGGAGCAAATTTCCATATCTTATCCGGGCCACAGGCACCATCCCAGTAGATTTCAAAATCCATTTCATCCTTCACCGACAACAGCTTATTGATTTTTTCCCCCACATAAGGCAGAAACATCTGTCCCGCATTGCCGGGATTCACTGCCATCACCAGTACACTCTTCACAATCCGCAGCATCTCATGAATGGTTTCAAAACTAGTGCCAGGATTGATAGCGATCCCCGGAGTAATCCCTGCATTGATGATCTTCTGTAGCGTTGTAGAAGGATGATACTCCGCCTCAGGATGTATGTAAATCGTATCCCCCAATCGCAAACTCTCAATAAATATCTCAATCGTATTATTGGGATGCTCCACCATCAGATGTACATCCAAGGGCTTATCTGTAAGCGACCGTATACACCGCAAATCATTAAGCGACATGGCATAATTAGGCACATAGCGCCCATCCATAATATCTATATGGAAGGAATCAATCCCGCCCGCATCAAGCTCTTCCACTTCCCGCTGCAAATTTCGGTAGTCAGCACACATCATCGAGGCCATAAGTTCAAATTCCATCTTCACCCCTGCCTTCCCGACAAAAATCTCCATAAATTTCTATTCGCCCATATCCCTTCAAAATCCTGCCACCACTGTAAGACCGTGCTTTTCGAGAAAGGCATTGCAGCCCACATCTTCAAGGAGTGCGTTGAAGAATATAGGAATAGCGGTCATAAAAATAGTTCTTATTGAAATATGTACCACTATGGTCTATAATATTTATATGAGGAGGCTTCTTTATGCCCAATGTTTTAGATAAGTACACACCAACCTATGACCTGGAATCATTCAAGCATTCCAAGTACGAAATCAAAATGTCAGCTATCCGTGGCGCATTCGCACTTGGATTCAACAGAACCGATATTCGTACCGCTATCCAGGCCATGGAGCGCAAGCATTTTTACAAATCCATGACATCCTATCAGGACCATCATATCTG
Organism: Pseudoselenomonas ruminantium; assembly: GCF_900104055.1. Taxonomy (GTDB): domain Bacteria; phylum Bacillota; class Negativicutes; order Selenomonadales; family Selenomonadaceae; genus Selenomonas_A; species Selenomonas_A ruminantium_C. The sequence continues at coordinate 44,034 of NZ_FNJQ01000015.1, read as the reverse complement.
GCAAGATGTTTATCACGTTCCTTATAAAGGGTTCACCCTTTATATCAAATTCACGCAAGGTACCATTACTGACTTTACGCTTTTGTCGTTTAAAGAGAAATGAGGTATTACTATGGAAACAATTAAATATGATGCCGAGACTGGCGAAAAACTCGTCCGTGACATTCGAAATATCACGCTTACCTACCAAGGCCACAGTAAAACCTTCCCCATGCCTGGTTGGTATCCAGCTGACATCGATGAAGGAACCTTCACCGATGAGGATATGAAAGTCTACGACCGTGCTCTCAACCAGGTAAAGGCAGAAGCTGAAAATCTGTTACTTCCCAACGATATACGTTCCATCCGTAAGAAACTGAAGCTCACACAGGTTCAGGCTGGGACTATCCTTGGCGGTGGGAAAAAAGCTTTTCAAAAATATGAGAGTGGTGAAATCCTTCCCAGCCGGGCAATCTCCAACCTGCTTAAGCTGCTTTCCTTGCAGCCTAACCTATTAAAATCTTTATAAGCAACCTTCCATATTCTCCCGCCCCGGCGGGAGCTTTCTTTATGCAAAAAAGTCTAGCCCCACTCCTTTTCAACCCTCTCCAGAACACTCTTGATTACATCATCCATATCATAATACTTGTATTCTGCCAGGCGGCCGCCGAAGATGACCTTCTGCTCCTTGGCCGCCAGCGCCGCATACTGCTGGTAAAGACTCTGATTCTCGTCATTGTTCACCGGATAGTACGCCTCTTCACCTGGTTGCCAATCCGCAAGGTACTCGCGGGTTATGTAAGTAACGGGCTGGGTGCCGAACTCAAAATGCTTGTGTTCGATAATGCGGGTGTAGGGCACCTCTCGGGCAGTGAAGTTCATCACCGCTACCCCCTGGAAGTTTTCCTGCTCCAGGCGCTCTGTTTCAAACCTCAGTCCCCGGTACTCAAGCCTACCCAGGCTGTAACCGAAATACTCATCAATAGGGCCGGTGTAGACAATCTTCTTTGCCAACTTGTCGAAGCTCTCTCTGTCATTCAGATAATCCGTATCCAGCCGCACCTCAATGCCTTCCAGCAGGGCATCTATCAGCTTGTTATAGCCTCCCACAGGAATTCCCTGATAGCGGTCGTTGAAGTAATTGTTATCAAAGGTATAGCGCACAGGCAGGCGCTTGATGATAAAAGCAGGCAGCTCAGTGCAGGCACGCCCCCACTGCTTTTCCGTGTAGCCCTTGATAAGCTTCTCATACACCGTACGGCCAATCAGAGAAATAGCCTGCTCCTCCAGATTTCGCGGCTCTCCAATACCCGCCTCCCGGCGCTCAGCCTCAATCTTTGCTGCCACCTCAGCAGGAGTATGCACCTCCAGCCACAGCTTGGTGAATGTATTCATATTAAACGGCAGGTTGTAAAGCTCTCCTCGAAAATTCGCCACAGGTGAATTCACATAATTATTGAACTCCACAAACCTATTCACATAGTCCCACACATCCTTATAGGAAGTGTGGAAGATATGAGCACCATACCTGTGAACGTTGATGCCCTCTTTCTCCTCGCAATAAACATTGCCTCCCGCATGGCTCCTGCGCTCCAGAACCAGGCAGGACTTGCCCTGCGCTTTCATTTCATGGGCAAAGACGGCCCCGAAAAGGCCGCTGCCAACAAACAGATAATCGTACATGACTTCATCTCACATTCTCCAAAACACCAATTCCCATCAGTTGGTTAGGATATTCTGAAAAAATATGATGCCTATGCTCTGGTGTCATGTCCACAACTTCTTTCCACGTGCGAACAGTTCCACCATTCAATCGATCATATTCATGCGCATAGATATCATGGAATACCGTCAATTTTTTCGCATATTGGCCAAGATTCATATAATCACGCATTGACGCATCATATGAATGATCCGCATCAATAAATACAAAGTCATAACTATTACCTACATAATCTTCCGATGTAGATGGTATTCTCTTACGTAATTGAGGTAAAATATCATGAAATTCCTCAAAATTATCCAGATTATCTGCAATATCCACCAAATCATAAACAAGGTTCGGATTCTTCCTGGCTAACAAAGCACACATAAAATATGAGGTTTTTCCACGAAAAACACCTACTTCTATAGCCGTTTCTATATTCCAATTGCTCAAATACGTGCAATACTTAGTAAATTCATCAGGCCTTTGCTGCATTCCCATAACTGTTACTATAGCATCATCAATTCCATCCATATCCTCATCAAGTAATGGATAAATACCATATCTTCCTACAACTTTACGCATCCAATCAAAGCTTGCAACCTCCTGATCAGATGCCGAAAGTATATTTTTGATAACGTCCAATTGTATAGGTAATTGGACATTAATAATACTATCAACCATCTCTTTAACTGGTGTATAACAATAAACACTTACTATTTTGTCCTTATTAACACCAGCCGCACATAAATCAGCATATATTTCTTTTGCAACTGGATCTTGTGCTGTAATAATAACATAATCTATATCCATGTGGACTACTTCACTTACGGACAATATGTTATAGTTATGAAACTTCATTCCTTCCTGCAACCTTCTATCAATGGCACCTATAATCTTTATTTTCTTATCTTTTTGAAGCCCTCTAAAAATTCCCTCGTAGCCACGAAAAATCCCACCTAAACCGTAAAGAACAACTCTATCCATTTTGCAGACTCCTATTCATTCCCTAAAAAAACGCTCAACAAACTTTTCAGGGTCAGAAAAATATTTAATATTTAATTGAATTTTATCAATATCCCATTCCCACCATTTTATTTTCATCATTTTTTTCACTATATCCTCTTTGAAGCGATATTTGATAATTTTCGCAGGATTCCCTCCTACGATAGCAAACGGGGGAACATTCGATACCACCACACTATCAGAAGCTATAACCGCCCCATCTCCTATTATAAGTCTTCCATTCACTTTAAATCTACATCCGCGACCAATCCATACATCTGACCCGATCTCCAAATAGCCAACATCTGTCTTGACGTCAAAGTCCTCCCACCAATCCAATACGCCATAATCCCAAGTTGTGACTCTATGGTAATCATGCTGTCCGTTCAATCCAAGTTCATAGACACAATTCCATGCCACCGAAGTAAAATCTCCCACTTTAATCTCTGCAGGACCATCACGCCATCCCCACTCTATCCTACCTGAAAAATAGCTTTTTCTGCCTATTGCTATTTTTCTGTAGCCATCGGTGTAAACCTTTGGATAAATAGCATGCGTGTTCTCTCCAATAATGCTTTGATGACTATTTAAATCCATTTTAGGCAACGGTACTATAGCAACTTTTTCTTGCAAAAAACGCTCAAGAACCAATCCCTCCACCCCAAAGATTCTGGCATCGATTATTCGTTCATCTGGAATTGACGGATTCCATTGCTTAATTATATTCTTGCCCACTTGATACTTATTTGTCAACAAAAACACATAATCTATTATTAGTTCCTTATCACCATCTATTACCGAAAGTACCAATCCATTTCCTTCTGGCTTAATCACTGCGCAAATCTTGATTAATCCTTCATCTTCCATGCCATTAATCTTTTTCAATGTTTCCGGAGGAAAATCATCACCAATATATACTAAAATTACACGATATTCGTAACATTGCTTTCCCATTTTACCCACACCTCTTGACGGCTGTTTTATCCAATGAAAACTTTTTCTGCATGGGCAATTTTCCAGTTTTTCTTATTATATAAGAAATATAAGGTAATAAGTCTTTCTGTGCAAAATCCAGCATATCGATTATAGTAGGTATCCTCTATATCCCCTACAATATTCTCTACATCCATGACTATAGGAAACATCCATTCGCACAAATCATTTAAGACTTCACGACGAAGAATGCACATATTACTGGCATAAAAAATTCTTCCCTCGAAAATTTTCTTAGCGGCCTCATAATATTCTAAAGAATGCTTTTTCATAACCTCCATCATTGGCTGCCAAACAGTCGGTATATGCTTGAGCAGATAATCCTCATGCACAGAATGCTCGCAAAGCGTAGGCAATGGCAAAACAGCATCTATATCTGTTCTTTGCAACATCTCTGCAATCTTGTCCAAATCTACCCATAAACGCCTATAATGGCAGATTCCCAAATAATCTGCTGTCTTGTCATTTTTCCACATCCAATAAAATGCTGTCATTTCAGAATATCTACGGTTTCTGTCTGATATATTATCACCTGTGTCATCAGTAAGATTAGCTATTCGCTTTTCTGTCAGTGCTGCACCTACTTGTATAGGCAACACATAATCTGACAGTACAGGTTCTTTACTAAGAGGTTTGTCCACCTCACATCTTGCCATGTATACCTTCATGCTACATGGCTTTATTTCATGCTTCACTGGCATATCTGCCAACATAAACAGTGACTTTCCTTGCTCATTGTAAATAAATTTGAAAAAATCTACCTTAAGCTGATTATCAAGTTTGGCATCGTAAATACATAGGTTCTTAAATCCAAGTTTATGCAAGTGTACCTGGGCTTTATCCTTCCACTTGGCCGAAAAGCAAACTAACACACAGGTTTCACTGCTATTTTTATTTAACTTTACATCCAAAGCCGCCAAATTAAACTTTGATGCATCTATTTCATCTATAGCAGAGCATACTTCCACTACTATCAATCGCAAGTCCGGGCGAAGCTTCTCCAAATACGTTCTAACTCTAACCACATAATCGTGCTGGCCATAAATTATAAGTTCACTGCTATATGAAAACTTCTCTCCCATGATATATTCTGACATATCATTACCACCTTATTCATATTTAATATATTGCTGCAAATTTACAACATGTGCTGATATGTCCATATTATTTATAGCATCAAAAACAATCTGATTGGAGGCCACGATAAGCCCGTCACTGTGTTTTACCTCATCTGTATCAACAATAGTAAAACCAAAAGGTGTAGCATTGCCTATTGACTCATTAAGAGCATCACAAATGCCTCGTAACTGAATATCATGTTTCTTGCAAAATCTTTGAAAGGCCATGCCTCTCTTGCCATTTCCCCACAAATATATAGTTTCAAATCGCCCCAATACTGCCTCAATTTCATTTTTATTCATTTCCAGCTGGTCAAAAAAAGTCATTTCGGCTTTTTGCCCCATTTCGACTCTTTTTGCAACCGCCTCATGGTACTTGTAATCCGTTTCTTTATCAAGGGTCTCAAGCATAGACACCATTCGATTAAAATGTTCCGTCCTTAAATGAGCATCTTTTTCCATACGCGTGCTCCATGCCCCCTCTACCCCGGAGCGATATGCAGCCATTTCATCGTCAATATAGTATGCACCACCCCGCAGAGATCCTTTTATTTGCCATACATAATCTAACTCCATTACCTTTTCAAACTCGTATGACATAACGGACAAAGCAGAGCGCCTAAAAAATAATGAGGCTGATGCAAAATACTGTCCACCACCAGCGATGACATCCTGTACAGGGATAATACATTCATGCTCCTTCGGGCGCATCAAACCTATGCGATTCCCAGTAATAGCATCGACCACTACACCTCTGCCCGCACATAAATCAACTTGAGGATGACTTTCCATGGCATCATATTGCTTTTGCAATTTAAGATTATCAAGCCAGTAATCGTCACCCTCACAAAATGCTATATATTTCCCTTTGGCAGTATCATTTGTCATTTCCCTCACTATTCTTCTTCCACTAGCATATTGGTTTTCATCTTCATAGATAGGAACAATTAAATTCGGGTATCTTTTCGCATATTCACGTAATATATCCGTAGTGCCATCCATCGAACAATCATCATGTACTATAATCTCATAATCAAAATCTGTTATCTGATTAATCATGCTGTCCAAAGACTGCCTTAGCAACTCACCATGATTATATGTCAGGCAAATAATGCTTACTTCAGTTGATGTTGACAAAACAACCACTCTCCTCAACATTAGCCAGCAGTATTTACCCAGAGATAAACACCATGACTACAAATCTGCTAAACTTCACCAAATTAACCAGAAAATCAATAGCAAATCCCTATCCAATTCTCTGGCATTCACGTATACAATTGCAAATCCTACGCACAGCTTCCAAATCCAGGTCAGCATATATAGGCAGGCACAATATTTCCTTGGAAACTCTGTATGCCACAGGCGTGTCCGCTGGCGAGCCTATATCCATATAGCAGTCAAATGCATTGGTCAACGGATAGAAATACTTCCTAGTATTCACGCCTATCTCTGCTAATCTGTCAAACACATCATCTCTGGTGCAGCCGAAGTTCTCCGGAACAACACGAATGGGGAAATATGCGTAATTTGCCTCAACCTCTGCCTGTTCCTTCCAGACCACTATCCCCTTTAAACCATCCAGATTCTCCTGATAAGCTTCTGCCACATGTCTTCTCTTTTCAATTTCCTCTGCAATATGCCGCAAGTTACAAAGCCCCATAGCTGCCTGGAACTCACTCATCTTGGCATTAGCGCCAACATCCTTGATCACTTCCGGTCCTTGAATACCAAAGTTCTTAAGATAATACAGTGGCTTCTCCAAATCCTCATCCTTAAAGCAAACCGCACCACCTTCAATGGTATGGAATACCTTGGTAGCATGGAAACTAAGCATGGATGCATCACCAAAAGAGGCAGCACCTTTGCCTTTATAGGTAACGCCAAAGGTGTGGGCTGCATCATAAACCACCTTGATGTTATACTTCTCAGCAATTCTGTCAATGGCTTCAACATCGCACATATTTCCGTAAACATGCACAGGGACAATGGCGGAAGTGCGCTCAGAAATCAACGATTCAATTTTACTGACATCAATAGTGTAATCATCATCCCTGATGTCGCAGAAAACCGGCACCAAGCCATTCCTTACAATTGCATGAGTCGTTGAGGCAAAGGTAAATGGAGTGGTGATAACTTCACCGGACAAATTAAAAGCCTGTAACGCCATTTCTAAAGCCATATGACCATTGACCATCAACGAGATATGCGGTACCTGCAAATACTTGCAAAGCTTTTCTTCCAGCTCTTTATGCTTTGCTCCCATATTGGTCAGCCAACGCGTTTCCCAAAGGCTTCGTATTTCCTCAACGTATTCTTCAAAAGAAGGCATAGAGGATTGTGTTACATTTATTCTTCTTTGCTTTTCCATGATATCTGCCTCCTCAGTTACAGGCAACAGTATTATCTGATATCTATTTCCCTTGACATCCTGCGAATAAAATCAATGCCATCCCAAACAAGCCTAAAGTCCAAGGTGCTGCCAATAGGAACAACCCTATCCACACCTCTTGGAGCATTCTTGGCAAGAAAACTGCCCCAATCTTCCTTTGGTATGCCATAATAGGAAACCGTCTGACAGCGTTCCTTACATATGGGTGCTATGTCATCAAGGGAATTTGCCATATACTCCATAAAGAAACCACTATTCCCCTTAAAATTTGCCAAATCTCCATCCAATTCACTCAGCAACGCCCTAGTGACGATATTATCCTCTGCTTTTGCTATCTTCACCTCCCTGTTGCTTGCCAAAAGGCAGGATTTTAGCAGCTTGTCAACAGCCTGCACGGGCTGCAAGGCATATTCATTGACAGCAATGTCGTGCACATATTTCCAAAAAACTTCCCTTGCCCTATCCCTGTTGTTCCCAAGCCATATCACAATGCAGGGCGAAGTGCAGGCATTTTGATCTGTATGGTAGGTGTCATTATAAAAGCCGCGCGCTATCCTGTCTTTATCTTCAGCTTCAAGATAGGCCTCCGCCTCAATGACCGCTATGGAATAACGGTCCGCAAGGGTAATCTCTGTCCCCCTGGGAGGAAGTGGCGACTGCCTCAGGAGACTGATGGTCTTATCTCCGCCCCATATTACCCGTATATCGCAGGCTGCAGAGAAAAAGTCATTAATGTCTTTTTCATGGCCGTAGCGTACAAAAGCAATATAAGGGCGAAGTTCCGGCACCAGCTCAAGCATAGACTGTATAGCCTCACAAACAATATCCGTCTGCCGGAAGTCTCTTGACGGCAACCTTACAACGCTGGCATTGCCAGCCAGGAGCGCCGCCACAAAGGAATAGGCAAAATTCAAAGGCACATTGGACGGAGCTATATGGAATGCCATGCCACGCCCAATACGAAACCTGCCATCTTCATAATCCCGTTTTTGCTCAGATATGGAAGCCTTGCGGCACCAAAAAGCAAACGTCATGACATCGGGATATTTTCTTGTTTCTGCCTTTTTTAGCAAAATCTTCGACAACACGGACAGGCCATTCATCGCCAGTTCTGAAAAAATAGGCAAAGGCCTGCAGTCAGGCATGGCTCTAACAACGTCCTCTGAGCCCACCATATATTTGATATTAGAATTTATCTGCATACGTATCACTGCATCCTCTTATTTCCGCATTCTTCAACCGGCCCAGTATCTCGAAATATTTGCCCTTGCGTCCACAAGGGCAGTCATCCACACCCAAAATTACACCTTCATCTTCTGTCAAAAGAGAATGTCCCGGATATGATTTAGGAAGCAAGGATATTACTTGTATGATGCCTTTCTCGCCAATATCCGCCACTGAAAAGTCCCTGCCACGACGTATAATTATATCTGAATAGGAGCTGACATGCAGATGCCCCTCCTCGCACTCCATACAGATGCAGCCTGTCTGCTCCACCATGCCATAGTAATTGTGAACTTCCGTTATGCCGCACACTTCCTGTAGTGCTTTGCGAAATTCCAGAGGGGAGACCGCTTCCTGCTGCAATTTCTTCCAGCCGCCACCATGTATAAGCACACCATTGCCAAGGTCAAGCTTTACGCCTTGCTCTTTCAGCGTCTTATAGAAATGCTGCCAGATCATGAAAGTAAAGCCAAAAAGAAGTATCTTCTCACCTTGATGCTCAGCCAGGAATTCCGCAACCTTATCAACTTCAAGCTCCATATCATCGTTCAGCGCATAGATTTTCTTCTTGCCAAATATGGAAAAGCCAAGGATGCCGGCCCCACGGGCTGAAAACATTTCTCTCTTCTTCAGAACAGATGGACAGTCGATAATAAGCATGGGCAACCTGTGACCACCTGTGTACTCCGAAACAATCCTTGCCAAGGTTTTCTGCTGGTTGGCTGCAGTTTCTTTGTCCAAATAGATTTTAGATACAGCCTGCCCCGATGTGCCTGATGAAGTCATGGTTTTGAAAACTTCATCTTCAGTACAGCTTCGCAAGTCCATTTCCTTGAACACTCTCACCGGCAGGAAGGGCAGATTGACATAGTCATCAGTTTCTCCTTCATAGTCCAGTGCTTTCAGGATATTACGATATGATTTGCAATTATTCTGATGATACAATGTCAGTTTATTCAAAGCTTCCGAAAACACCCTCCTTTTGTCTTGCTGCGACAGTGAAAAAGGCTCATATTCTTTTAGGAAATCAACATATTCCATCTTTATCACTCACATTCGTTGCTTAAAATCATATCATTGCTTCAAGTTTGGAATATAGAATCTTGCCTGATGAGTTTTTAGGAATAGAATCAACATCATGTACACGTATAGCCAAATGATGAATGTTAAACTTAGTGGAAACATATTCCTTTATATCTTCAGTAAGATTAATATCTTCTATGAAGATATGCATCAAGTCATCCACACCGGAAACAGCAATCCCCAAAGTATCAAAATGTTTTTGTAGTATGAATTCTACTTCCTGAAGATTGACCCTTTTGCCGTATATTTTTAAGAATCTTTTCTTGCGGCCTACTACAAAATAATAACCTTCTTCATCAAACTTCGCTAAGTCCCCAGTCTTGAGCCGCCCCTGCGCCTCGTCACCCTTGGCTAAATCTTCACCGTGCTCGGCGTACCCTAGCATTACATTATCGCCATAGTAAACCAATTCCCCGATGGTATCCAGCGTATTTATTTCTTTGCCGTTATCATCAATCAGGATGAACTTTCCTCCTGGGATAGGTATTCCCATAGCGCCACATTTTCGCAACGACTCCTCAGGCGGCAAATATCCCATGCGGGCCGTTGCCTCCGCAGCACCATACATCACAATGAATCTTTTCCCGTTCTTCAATGCATAATCCGCAAATTTTTCGTGAAGTTCAGGAGGCAGTTTGCCGCCTGCCTGGGTAATGGTTTTCAAGGCAGGCAGTTCCATCTTGAAAAACCGCAAACGATTAAGCATTTCAAAGGTATAGGGCACACCACCAAAATTGGTAACGTTCTTTTCTCGCATCATTTGCCAGAATTCTTTCTGGAACATGGATTTTTCTGTCAAAACGATGGAAGCACCGGCATAGAGGTGGGTATTTATAATGGACAAGCCATAAACATAGTGCATGGGGAGATTTGTGACAGAACGCTCTTTCTCATCAATTTCCAAGTAATCAATGATAGACCTGGTATTGGCTAAAATGTTTTTATAACTGAGCCTAACCAGTTTCGGGCTGCCTGTCGAACCAGAGGTGGTCATGAGCAAGGCTAGTTCGTCATACAAAGAAAAAGCTTTCCTCTCATGGCATCTAAGCAACACATACGACTCTAAAGCATAAATTTCCTCGCAATTCGAAAACAATTTACTCATGCTAGCAGGTGCCCAGAAATACTCGGGCCGGTATCGCTTTGCCAAATTCAACAGCAATTCTGTATTCAAACTGCTGTCAACCATCACAGGTACTATTTCATGGTTCAAAAAACATACGTATCCCACCACGGATTCCACAGTATTTGTACACAGCAAAAACACCAGGGAACGTCGAGGAATATTTTTACATATCTGCTCAGACATCACATTCAGTTGACCATAATCAACCATTCCATCTTCGGAGATGAGTGCAATGTTATTTTTGTATTTACAGAAGTCCCATATCATGTTTTTCATCTCCCACTTTTACACTATACAAATGTCTGTTGGCTTAAAGGATAATTCTATCCTTGCTATCAAACCAAAAAAGAAACTTGTAACGCCACTTCTTTATTTCCATTAACTGATAAACATAATAATCGTTGAACCCCATCTTTTCCAATGTAGGTACTATTTCCCTATAGTACATCCCTGTAGAGATAAGTATTACGATTTTATTTGGATCTTCATCCGCAAGTGAATCAAGGCTACAGATACGACGACCAAATATATATTTACCCTTTTTCCTCTCATTTCTATCCACTATGTATTTAGCTTTAAACCTATCATAGTATTGATTAAGTATATCTCGCGCTCCACCACCAGCACCATATATAACAATTTCTTTGCCATCAGCAGCTTTATAGAAATCATCCCATGTTTTATTCAATTTGTTATAAATTGATTCATCAGGACGAGGAGGGTCTGTATTCCTAATACTAGGATAAATAGTAGAGAGATACATCGATTTAATTAGAAGCTTAAAATAATAAAATTTTTCCGGTGTTCTTTTCAACATTTTCATCACACAGTTCCAGCGTCCCAGGGACGGCATTTGAAATAAGTAATTTACCATGTAATAAAACAGCGGAGTCTTGCTAACCCTCAAATCTAAAGGGATATTCAAAACCTCTCTGGCATATCTTTCTAAATTTACTTGATATATAAATGAATCATAAAAATGAAACTGATTGCTTCCTTGAGATGAATTCCAACTATCCCCCTTACCATGCATATTACGACGATAGCATGACATTTTGTCTGTCATTACAAAAAATCTTCCATGGGAGAGCAATAACAGCAAGTATGTCCAGTCTCCTACGAATGGATCTGCTTTATATATGATGGATGTGTCCTTATCCTCCAAAAAGAAATTATGATACACCCATGTCCCCCCTTGAGCAGGAAGCTTATTTTGCATAAAATCCTGCACAGTGAATTCGCCATTAAAACCATACCAAAATCTCTTATCAAAAGCAGAAATATCCGACTCATCTATAAAATCGCCATTTTCATCCACATATATAAATGCATGAGCGCATGTGTAGTATTCTGGATGCGATTCCAGAAAGTCTACCTGTTTTTGTAACTTATAAGGATCTGACCAATAATCATCACCTTCTAGGCCAGCTATATACTTACCCTTAGCACATAAATCAAGCTCATATGTATTTCGATTGGCCCCTAAATTCTTCTCTCGATAGAAAATTCGGAACTTTCCTGGGTATTTCTTTTCATAGCCACGCAAGACTTCTGCCGTACCGTCCGTGGAACAGTCTTCTCCAATCAATATCTCAATTGGAAAATCGACTTTCTGTGCCAGAATACTCTCTACAGCTTTACCTATGTATTTTTCTTGGTTATATGTAGTAAGAATGACGCTTACAGTAATATTTGTATCAGACACAATACCACATCCATTCTCCAATTATTTTTAATAAGGTTTCGATTTCCTAAGCTCAGATAAAACTTCCTTGATACTGAGGATACGTGGCGCCGTCACCTGGCCACTAATTTCTCTTTCTATTTCGCCGTAATTTGTAAGTGAGCATATAACAATCGTATATTGGTAATCTGTAGGCAACTCCTCGACTTTTGTTATAGTAATTCCCTGTTCTACTGCTGATGCGCGATTTTTATCAATCAAACGATCAACTTCTATGCCAGTACCTGCCAATGCATCCAAGAACATTACTCCCACCATACCGACTCCATGTATGGCAAGACGTCTTATATTCTGTTGCTCGAAAAATTTCTTTAATTTACTAGCTATATCATGATCTTTTGAAAACATCTCAGATATTTCCCTGGCACCTAATCCGCAGCCACGTTCTGCCAAATAGGTAATCAAATCGCCATTCTCACTGTTCCTTCCCCCAGACCAGTCAGCCACCTTAGGATGCTTGAAAATTGGATTTTTCATAACTTCCAAGTATTCCTGATGATAAGGATGATATGCTCCTCTCACATCCATAAACCACTCTACTTCCGGTGGTTGCGCCCCACAATCATCAAAAGGTCTCAGACGCACTACGTCCGCACCAAACTCTTCTATACATCTTCTAGTAAATTCTGGCATAGTACGGAAATTCCGCTCCTGCACCACTGTTGCCAATTCCAAATAGTTAATTACTCCCTGCTCACGCAGTCCTTTGACAAATCGCAGATTGTTCTCTATTTGACTAATTGGCAGTTTTGTTCCAGAGCAAAACTGATATGTCGCTTCATCAAAACTCATAACCGTAATTGACACACGCAAATTATACTGCCCTAGATTTTCTATTTGCTTCCAATGATTCTCATCAAATAAAGAACCATTTGTTTCCAGTAACACAGTAATATCTTCCTTAGGTGCCAAAGGTTTCCAATTGGAAAGCAGTTTTAGAATATGAGGGCTAACAAATAACTCACCTAAACCATTAGCTGCTATAAACTTTAAATGAGGCATAACTTCTTTGAGTTTTTCCGTAATGAGTTGGTATCCTTCAAATTCTCCCTGCCGATGAACATTACAACTACCAAAAGACGCTGTGCAGCAAGTACAAGCATAGTTGCAATTTCTGTCAAAAGCTAACCAAATATGCTCTGGATATTCGGGAATTTCTTCTATATCGATACAATGTTCTTCTATCTCATTTCTTGACAAATACGGACATTGATCAATATTGCACCAAGAATAGTCACCTTGTGAGAGTTTTTCCCTAAGCTTTTCTGCTTTCTCACCATGCCAAATCTCATACAGACTTTTCTCTTGTAGTTTTCCTATTATGCCATCCCCCACCTCCTTTCTAATCCAAGAACACATCCTAACAGTCCCCTGATAATCAGTAATCTGCAGATAATTTAATGCACGCTCGCAAATATGCAATAAAAACGCCTCCCTGCATTATTCAACATATATTTTATGCAACTCTTCTCCATCATACAGGATAATAGTTGCATTGCCCATCATCCTAACAATAAATTTCTCTTAAAATCTCTTCAACGATATCTTTTACATTTAAAACACAAGGTGCTTCAATTTTTTCTTCTATCTCTTGCTTTATCTCATCAAAAAAGAATGGTGCCGTTATCACGATAGGTTTAGTATAATCAACTGGCATATCTTTTAAGCCTGACACAGACAATCCATTTATTGATTCACCACACAATGCCTTGTCAATCAGTTTGTCTATTTTTAACCTACTTCCCCTCAAAGTCTTAAGGAACGCCTTTCCAGGATATCCTAAGCCGTAAACCGAAATTTCACTTATGCCCTTATCTATGAAATACGCCTCCAATTTCTCTTCAATACCATCCTCACCAGCAAAAATCTTAACCAAATCATAGTTCACCTGCTCCCTGCTGCCTACAGGAGCTCCATGCTGTGCAAGGTAAGTGCGAATGTCTCCGTTCTCGCTATCTCTGCCACCGGACCAGTCACGAACTTTGGGATGCTTGAAAATTGGATCTTTCATTACCTCTAGATATTCCTGATGATACGGATGATGCTTGCAGCGCACATCCCAAAACCACTCGACTTCAGGTGGCTGTGAACCGGTATCATCAAAAGGTCTCAACCTTACCGTGTCTGCACCAAATTCCTCTATAAACCTTCTGGTGAGTTCTGGCAAAGTGCGGAAATTCCTCTCCTGGACAACGGTAGCAAGTTCTATACTATTAATAATTCCCTTCTCACGCAAGCTTTTTACAAACCTCAAGTTGTTTTCTATCTGCGTGATTGGCAATTTAGTACCATGACAGAACTGATATGTTTTTTCATCAAGACTCATTACCGTTATAGCGACATTAAGCCTATACTGACCAAGATTCTCTATCTTTTTCCAATGTTTCTCATCAAATAGAGAACCATTAGTTTCCAATACAACAGTAATATCTTCTTTAGGTGCCAACGGCTTCCATTCAGAAAGAATCTTTAGTGTATGGGGACTTGCAAAAAGTTCGCCAAGTCCATTACCAGAAATCAACTTCAAATGAGGCAATATATCTTTGATTTTTTCCTCTATATTCTTATAGCCAGCTTCCACATCTTTATTAAGCAAATCACTCTTACAGTTTGGAGTATGGCAACATGGACAGGAATAATTACAAATTTTCTCAAAAGCCAGCCACAGATGATCCGGATATTCCGGAATCTCATCTATTTCAATTTTATGCTCCTCAATTGTTCCCATGGAAAGATATGGACACTGGTCTATGTTACATAAGCTATAGTCATCATTAGCCAACCGATTTTGGACGTCTCTTATTGCTTTACCATGCCATACATCATAGAGACTGTTATCCCTCAGGCTACCAATATTTCCAGCACCGGGAATACGAAGCCAGCCGCACAGGCGGACTGTCCCCTCATAATCACTTATTTGAAGAAAATTTATTGCGCGCTCGCAAATCCGCATAATTATCCCCTCACTAATCAGACATTGTATTAACACCAGGCATACAAAACAGTTTCTTCCCACCATGAGGAATAATGACGGAAAGTAAATTGGTAATTGGAATTCAACTGCAAAATCAGGTCTGGCAAAACAACAAAATCATTATCTTTATGATATACAGAAATGGCCAATCTAGGACTATATTTTTGTATAGTCTCTTTTGCCCCTTCTAAAGCCTGATATTCTGCACCTTCAATATCCATTTTAATAAATGTAGCTTTTTCTCCTAAAAGCATTTTATCAATGGTAGTCGTACTGATTTTTTCCGACCCATTTCTAATATCAATCTGGCTTCCAGCACCGCAATTTGTACGGTTAAACGAAACCTCTCCATCTTGGTTCCAAGCACCTTTGGTTATCAGATTGTAATTCTTAACAGAATATTCCTTCATAGCTTGATGACATAATGCCTCGTTATCAGGATTAGCTTCCATCATGTAAATCTTTTCGTATGAATTATTGGTCCATTTTGCAAAGTCTACACTCGTCATGCCATTATATGCACCTGCATCAACAAAAACCTCTCCCGTATTTGGCTGAAAAAAATCAAAATATTGCCTTCCTGTATAGCCTGTGAGAAAGCCTCTTGACGGATAGTATATTTTCTCTCTATCTATTCCAGCCCATAAGCACTGCTCGTACATTTCTCGTGCATAATTAAAGCTTCCTAGCACTACAATATATTCTTTATCAAGATTACAAAGTTCATCAAATGATATAACATTAATACCATCTACAACTTTGCCACTATTTTCACTGCTACTATCACAAAAAGTTATATCAGTTATCCCCCCCCCGCATAGAAGCTTCGCCGTGTATTTACCCACAGCACCAGCCCCGAAGACAACTACAGACTTTCCTTCTGTGAAATATCTATCAAAATCTTTTTGTAGAAAACAATTCAAATTATATTTTTGTTCTCCCTGTAGCATAGTTGACATTTTCCATTTATCGATCTTCCCCAACATGCACTGCATCCTTGCATCAAAAATGCTTTTAGAAGTATCATCCGATAAGCGATTATATACATCAACACATTTATCAAAAAAAGTCATTTTACCACTCCTAGTAATTCTGCATCGTAACAGGAATACAATACAGGACCAATTCCGACTCCGTTGAAAGATGATGCTTTTTTAAAAAGAATTGATAAACCTTATCTTTCCGCTCAAAAGACTTGATATACTGAGGGATATCAAGCAAATCAGAAGCCCTATGATATACACAAATAGCCAACGCTGGCATATCACGACTCAATATCTTTGATGCTCCTCGCAGGGCTGGCAATTCACTCCCCTCGATATCCATCTTAAGGAAATCAATCCTTGATTCACCTACCATATTATCAAGAGTATCAACCTCTATAGAACTTCCAGTATCGCACACCTGTTTTGTTCCTTCGTAGCTCCCTCCAAAATAAAGTGTTTTTTTGCTATCCCACGCACCAAAAGGAATAATTTCCACATCATGGTATACTTCATCTTTCACCAGTTGTTTCAAATCGCCTAAGTATTCGTCACTAGCTTCAACCGCAAAAATCTTTTTATAGTTTCCATTTGTCCATTCTACATATTCTTTAACTGTATCACCTCTATACGCTCCACAGTCTAAGAATGTCCCCCCCCCGCGAACATCTGTGTGGTTTTGTTAAAATACTGTCTGCCTGCTCGCGGAGCATTAAAATTATACAAAACGTTACCACTTACCTTCAAATTCAAATAGGCCACAAAAGTCTGCTTGGATTCCTCATCGCTCAGCCAATCATAAGTACGTTGAAACTTCTCTCGATTATCTGAAAGATATTCGTAAGTAATTTCTTCATGGTCCACATCTGGCTTAGATATTGTATAGTGGATAATAGAATCATCCTCTAAGAATCTCTTCAGTGGCATCCCATCGCTTGCATCGCCTATAGCTGATACGAAAACATATTTTTCCGGTGATTTTTTTATAATCGCAAAATCATAAACTGGTTTGCCCATAAAGCTATCGTTTAGACGATATGGAGCGTCTACAGCATAGGCAGCAACTTCTATCCCTTTGCCATTCAACTTTTCAGTTACACGCCTGCTTATGTCCCCCATACCATAAAGGATAATAGGAAGTTTATGCGATACTATACGTTCAAATATCCCTTTTTGTTCATTTGGTACATTCTCTATCAAATCAAGAAACATCGTTGCAATCACCTCAATGAACGCTCTCCGCTATATTTACAATTTCGTTAAATATCCCCGCTTCATCCAGCCCATACTTATTCAGCAACGTCTCATGCGAAGCCCCATGCGGATACTCATCCCAAAATCCCATCCTATACACAGGCGGATGCTGAGGCTTGTCCGCATAAAACTCTGCCACGGCACTTCCAAGCCCACCAATCACACTATGCTCTTCCACGGTAATGATTGCCTTGACCTGCCCGACCAAACGTGACAGCAGTTCCTCATCCAAAGGCTTCACTGTATGGAAGTCATACACCGCAATATCCCTGCCATGCTCCTCCTTGTATCTCTTGGCAGCCTTCATGGCATGATAAACCTGCGGTCCGTTGGCAATGATGGCTATATCCCCTTCTGGAATCACAGGCACAGCCTTGCCAATGGCAAACTCATAGTCCTCCTCATACACCATAGGAATGCCAGTCTTATCCATGAGCCGAATATACACCGAACCAGGATACTCTGCCGCAGCCTCCACAATCTTGACCACTTCCATGCTATCGGCAGGGGTGACCACCGCAACATTGGGAATTGCACGAAGCAGAGCCACATCCTCAATGGTGCAGTGGGTGAAGCCTAGTTCCCCGTAGGCAACGCCGCCTGCCAGACCAACCATGACTACTTTGTGCCCCATGTATCCTTGATTGACCCTTATCTGCTCCAAGCATCGCATTGCCTGAAATGGCGCAAAAGTCGCCGTGAATACCGTATATCCCTCGCTGGACAAGCCAGCGGCTATGCCCATCATATTCTGCTCGGCGATGCCTACGTTGATTACCTGCTCCGGCAATTCTTTGTTCATATTGGCCAGGCCGGCAGAATTTACCACGTCTGCCACCACCGCCATTATGTTCTTGTTTTCCTTCGCCAGTTCAAACAGGGCAGTCCCAAAGGTGGGCCTCTGGCCTATGATTGACCAGCGTTTGGCATTTTTCTTGGTATATTCCATCATAGTCATTCTCCAAATCCCAGGTCTTTCAGGCCCTGCTCATAGAATTTCTGCGTCACTACGGCATGATGCCAGCCATTGTCGTTCTCCGCAAAAGACATGCCTTTGCCCTTCACCGTGTCCATAACGACAGCCAAGGGCACGTGTTTATCTTCCTTTTTAGCTAGAGCCGCGCATAGCGCTTCCACATCGTGGCCGTCTACCTGCACAGTCTCCCATCCAAAAGCTTTCAGTTTCCCTGACAGATTCCCCAGCGACATCACTTCATCGTTGGCACCACTAAGCTGAAACTTGTTGCAGTCGATGATAGCGGTCAGATTGCCCAGCTTGAAATTTGGGGCAGACATAAATGCCTCCCAAACGGAACCCTCATTGCATTCGCCATCTCCCAAAATCACATAGACATGATTGGGTAGGCCCTTCTTCTTGCAACCGATAGCCACCCCAATCCCCAAGGACAAACCCATGCCCAGGGAGCCATTGGTGAACTCAATGCCTATTTCCCGATTTTGCACAGGATGCCCCAGGAGGCTGCTGTCATCATCCTCAAAGGTATCTTTCAAAGCCTCGTCCATGATTCCGGCTTCCATCAAGGCCGAGTAAAGCCCCAAGGAAGCATGCCCCTTGCTGAGAATAACCCTATCACGCTCAGGGGATTCCATGCCCTTTTCCCTTATATTGGTCACGCCAAAGTAAAGTACTGCCATCACATCGGCAATGGACATAGCTCCCCCCAGATGAGCTGCATGTCCTCCGGCGTGCTTGCCCATATCCAGCATGAGCTTGCGCATATTTCTGGCGTGATTTTCTATCTCTGCATAGTTCATAATCATTTCTCTCCCGGAACAAACTCCCGCATGATATCCGGCAAGCCAATCTTAAGGTCGGCTGAAAGAGCAAATTCACCGTCCACCGTAGCCTCCACATGTCCCTGGGCCACACCACGACGGAAGGATTTCAGGCGGGCCTCAATGATGAGCGTGTCCCCTGGCTCCAGTTTCCTGCGGAAGCGAAGGTTATCCACATTAAGAAACGCCGTCTTCTTGCCCTTGTGTTCTGGCATGGACAAGAAAGTCATAATAAACGTTTGAGCCAGTATCTCCATCTGGATAAAACCAGGCACATTAGGCTCATCAGCAAAATGCGCTGGGAAGAACCACTCATCATAGGTAAAGTTTTTCTTGGCTCTTACATACTCACCAGGGATGACTTCCTCTACCACGTCCAGGAAAAGCAACGGATACCTGTTCTGCTGATACTGTTGTATTTCATAAGCGCCAATCTTATATATTGGGTCAAACTTAGCTGCCATGTTTCCTGACCTCCCCTGTCACTCAATAACCACGTCGTACTTCTTCAAAATCTCGATTCCCTTGGCAAAAGAACCAAATTCTACGATATCATCTGTCTCCATCTCAATATCAAAGGCATCCTCAATCCCTGCAATAAGTCCCATATGCCCCACGCTGTCCCACGTAGGTATAGCCTGATATTCCAGTTTTGGAGCATCTTCTGCAGTTACATCAAGGTTTTCAACAAAAGCTTCAATATATTTTTCCATGTTAGTCATAATCGTTTTTCCTCCAAATCCAATTCAAACTGACAAGCCTCGGTAAAATGGATTTTCTGTCTCATAGAAATCCCCTTCAAGCCTGTTATAGTCTATATCTGCAGCTTCTATGCCAAGATATCTGAAAACTTCATACACAGCCTGGCCATAATGTCCAAAAAGCACTGCACCATGATGTGGGAAATGCTTTTCCACCAGCACATGACGATAAAACCGTCCCATACCCTTGACAGCGCAAATACCAATACTACCATAGGATTTTGTCGCCACGGGGAGAATCTCACCTTGAGCCACATAAGCACAGAGTTTTCCAGCTGCCGTACTTTGCAGCCTGTACAAAGTGGCCTTGCCAGACTGTAAATCACCCTGAAGTGTGCCTTGGGTAATTTCTTCCGGCAGGTTCTTGGACATCATTTGATGGCTGCACAGCTTGCAGTCCTTCATCTTGCAGGCTGACGTATTACCGCAGTGGAACGCCATAAAAAGATCTCGCAAGCCGTATGTGCCATCAATAAAGCTCTGTCCCCTGATGCTCTCCTCATACATCCCCCTTGGCACGGAATTGTTTATGTCGAGGATTGTCACCGCATCAGCTGTCACGCAGGTACCTATATACTCAGACAAGGCACCATAGATATCCACCTCACAAGCCACAGGGTATCCCTTGGCCGTCAAGCGACTGTTCACATAGCAAGGCACAAAGCCAAACTGTGGTGCAAAGGCAGGCCAGCATTTGCTGGTCAGGGCAACATACTTGCGCTGACCTTTGTGCGTGCGTATCCAGTCCATCAAGGTCAGCTCATACTGGGCCAGCTTCGGCAGTATCCCCGGCGAGGCACTCCCCGCACCGAGTTCAGTCGCCATCTCCTCTACCAGTCCGGGAATACGCTTATCCCCTTCATGCTTCTGGAAAGCATCCAGCAAATCAAGCTCTGAGTTTTCCTCAATCTCTACACCAAGGTCAAACAAAGGCTTGATGGGTGCATTACAGGCCAGGAAATTATTGGGACGCGGTCCAAAAGAAATGATCTTTAGATTTCTCAATCCCTCCACAGCACGGGCAATGGGCAGGAAATCATGTATCATCTCCGCACACTCAGCCGTATCGCCGACCGGCTCCTCGGGAATATAAACACGCTTGTTCCGTATTCCCAACGCATAGCTGGCATTCAGCATACCGCAATAAGCATCCCCACGACCATCAAACAAATCCTCGCTATCGTCCTCTGCCGCAGCGCAAAACATCACAGGCCCAAAAAATTTCTCCGCCAGCATGGTCTCAGCTATCTCAGGACCATAATTCCCCAAATAAATGCACAGGGCATTACATTCTTCCTTCTGGATATTTTTCAACACCCTGCCCACGCTAACCTCATTGTCGCCTACGCAGATAGGGCATTCGTATATATCTGCCTCATCGTATTTAGAGCGGTATATTTCTGCCACTTTCTTGCGACGATTCGCAGACAGTTCCTCGGAGAAACCATTACGGCTGGCCGCTACGACAGCTATTTTCATTGCAGGAATATTTTTCAAATCTGCTCACCTCCCTGCTTTGCTCAAACTACACTTCAACTTGTACCGTGCTGCATTCACTGACTTCACAGAAATGCGTTTCACTAAAATCAGCTGCCAAAGCCGCCCCTGACATGCCAGTACCAAAGCTGCAAAGCACCGTCTTTTGCCATTCACTCCTATGCTCCCGCTCCAGGCACATGGCCAAAAGCACAGAGCCTCCGCCGATATTGCCGTATCCGTCCACCTGAACCATAGCCTTCTTCTTGCTAAGTTTCATGGCCCGCACCAGGCTCTTTACCATAAACTCGTTGGCCTGATGGAACACGAATGCACCAACCTCATCTTTAGACCAGCCCTGCTGTGCCAAAACCTCATCCACTCGTGGAGGCATCTCATTCATGACGAACCGCATGACTTCCAGCCCGTCCATGAACTCCTCCTCCAAGGTACGGACATTGCCCTCAGCATCAGTTGATTCTATGTCCGTCACACCCGGCTGGATAGGCATCCTCTCCCCACCTGCAGGGGTGTAAAGATACTTCAGCCCACTGCCATCATGGACAAAGGAATACTTCATGGGAAGTTTGCCTCCAGCCGTAACCAACAAAGCTGAACCGCCATCTCCCGCCACCATTTTTAAGGCCCTGTCTCTTGGATTCATATGCTTGGCCGCCGTATCACCACAACAGACCAATACATTTTGGCACTGTCCGCTTTCCACCAGCAATGAGGCTGTGAAAATCCCATAGATTACCCCTGTGCATGAATGGTTGATGTCCATGACAATACATTTTGTCGGAATCCCCAGTGCACTCTGGATCAAGCCACTATCCCCAGGATATATGTAATTAGGATGTGGCGTAAGCATCACTATGCCGTCAATGGTCTTGGGATCTATGGATAGATCTCTGAAAAGTTTCTTGGCTGCGTCAATGCAATAATCGGCAGCTGACATTTCTGGGGGAGCCTGTCGGATCTTGTGTATCCCTGTCAGCTTCATGGTTCGCTTTAGAGTATAGTCATCGATATCCAAATCCATAAGGTCAAATTGCTTGTCAGGAACGGATGCAGCCACCCCTACTACCTGCGCTATTTTGCTATCTATGCTCATGCTAATCACTCCATAACTCAAAACTTAACGGGCATTCAAATACCCGCCATCAATCACGAAATCCTGTCCTGTAATCCATTTAGCACGATTACTAAGCAAAAACAGCACCATGCCTGAAACATCCTGTGGAGTCCCCACTCCTAAAGGGCCGGTGTGAATTTCCTCTTTATCCACACCAACACTATCTAAATATGTGGTAGTCATCTCCGTCTGAATCCATCCGGGGCTGACACTATTTACACGTTGGCCTCGATGTGAAATCTCCTTGGACATCACCCGCACAGCCGAGTGAACCGCTCCTTTGGCTGCCGCATAAAAAAGTATTCCCTTCGGGCCCTCATAGGCTGCAACAGAAGAAAAGATAACATACGATGCACCTGCATCAGCATATTTTTTCCTGGTAGCATGTTGCATGAATTTCACACCACCAGCAACAGAAATATCCATCATACTTTTAGCAAGATTTTCATCATATGCCTTAAGTGGTGTGCAGCCAGTAATTCCAGCAGTATAAACACCACCATTAAGTTTGCCAACCTTCGCAGCAAAATCTGCAAACGCTTTATCCCATTCTTCATGTGAAGATGAAACTACATCAAGGCAAGCTATATGAACTCTCTCACTGGCCAGTGCTTTAACTTCCTCCAGCCTTTTCATGTTTCTGGCAACTATAAGCACATTTGCCCCTGACTCAATCAGCTCTGTAGCCACCTGACGCCCCATGCCAGAAGAAGCGCCCACCACCACAAAATTTTTGCCACTGAAATCGAATACTACTTCCTTCATAGCTCACCAGTCTCCAAAACTTTTGTATGGCTCAAATCTACAATAGCAGAAGCTACAGACATTCCCACGCCAAAACCTGAAAGCAACACCTTCCTGAAAGGCTTAAACTCGCCTCTCCTTTGCATTTCTGACATAAGAACAGGAATGGACGCCGAACTGGTATTGCCTATATTCTCCGAACGGAAAGGCATTTTCTCTCGTTGTATCCCCAGCTTATCTGCCAAAGACGAGACTATCATACTATTTGCCTGGTGGACCAAAGCCAGCTCGATTTCCTCAATACCAATAGAAGCATACTCAAAAAGTTGCTCTATATTTTTAGGCACATCTTCAAGAGAAAAAGCCATTACCCCAAGGCCATCCATGTTGCAATAATTCTCTATATTGTCAGTCAGTCTTTCACCTTCAGTCAAACGCAAGGCACGATAGCCGCCACGCTTCACCAAGAGCATATCAGCTCGCTCACCAAAACTTTCAATATGGAAAACAATCTCAGAAGTCTCATTAGAACCAATGATTGCTGCAGCTCCAGCATCTCCTGCTATAGAAAGAAGCCCTGTGTCCTGAGGGAAAGCGTTCCTGCTGGAAGTATCTCCGACCATCAACAGAACTTTACGACCTCCCAAAAAAGTCAGCATGCTCGCTGCCTGAAAAATTCCATAAACAAATCCAGAACAACCAAGGTTTACATCATAGGCAATAATATCCTTTGGCAAATGCAAACGTTCCTGTAAATAGTAGCTAGTAGCTGGGGTAAGATAATCCGCTGTTTGCGTAATAAAGATAAGTGCACCTATATCATTTCTATCCCAGCCACTTGCAAAAATCTTTTCCGCTGCCTGATAGCATAAATCTGAAGTACAAACTTCAGGCACTGCAATACTGAGCTTATGTATACCAGTGCCCTTTGCCAACCTCGATGCTTTCTTGGCAGACAACAGATTCTTGCATCTAGCTTCCACGGACACACGATTTTTGCTGACTACAGCTCCCACAGCTTCGATTACTACCCCGGATAATTTGCCAAGCATTACTTATCCCCCATCAGCAGATTATACAAATCACGCAAAGTTTCAGCAGCCTTCACATCTGCGGGCCAAATTTTCTCTTTCGCAATGGTTGCACCAAAAGCCAAAAAAGCTACATAGCTAAGAGAATCCCATTCCTCAACATCCTTTAGTACCGTATCCATAGAAAGCTCTGCTTCCGTATCCATAATCTCAGCCATCTTCTCCAAAAAATCTTTTTCCTGCATGATTTTTCTCCTTTCAAGATTCAGCAATCCTTTTCCCTCATAAAACATCCATTCTGATACACCAAATTCTTGCACAAGCAAGGTTCACTATGCCCAGGCATAATCATAAGATCATCTTTTAAGCCAAGAAGAAATGATTCTGTCTTTTGCTTATATAAAGTCTTAGAACCTCCTGGAAAACGTAAGATTATAGGTGTATCAGGAATCATATAGTCTCCCGTGAAAACATGGGTGTTATCAACTATAATTACAGAACTGCCCATGGAATGACCTGGACAAGACTGCATGCTTATATGATGCCCTTGCCATTCAAAAACATAACTGTCATCAAAAACAATATCTACATCGATAGGCTCAACCGGCAAGGCATCATAGAAATCCAGTATTTCTCTTTTTTCCGTCTCTGTTTTATCTTCTACCATTGGCATAAAAACAAAGGGACGGTTGTTTTTGGCTACGCTTATGCTTTCTGCACATTTTCTTTGGCATATCACTGTAGTGTCGAACTGCTTTTTATACCAGTTCACACCTGTAATATGATCAAAATGCTCATGTGTAAGAAGAATATACAGCGACTGTATTTTATTTTTCTTCAGTGCGACAAGCGCTTCTTCCGATCGATTCGGGTCAATTAATAAAGCAGCATCATTTTCTATTTCTAAGTACATATTCGATTCAGAATATCTTAGTATGTATCTTGAAAAATTCATCATAGCAAAAACACTCCACGCAACACTTACAATGGCATCGCCGGATTGCCAAAGACCCGCTGGCCTTTCTTCACACGCTTGAACACCACGCTGGCCACGCCAACATATGCATCATCTTCAATCTTGCTATGGGCCATGGCCACAGAATTCGTTCCCCAGAAGGTCCTTTTTCCTACTACGGCATAACCATTGATGCTGACCACTCCCATTAGACTAGAGTAATCCCCTACTACTGCATCATGTCCTATGCCATCACGGCCATTCAAGATGACATAATTTCCTATAACGGATAAATCGTGAATAGTAGTAAAGTGCCCTATGATATTACCTATACCTATCTTTGCTGTATCATGTATGATAGCTGTCTTGTGAATGAGGTTTATGAATTTAGCCCCACAGGATAGCATTATCTCCACAAGTTTCTTCCTGCCAACAGGAGATGCTATAGCACATATGAAAATATCATCATCCTCTACGGGATATTTCCCTACCTCCCCCAGCAAAGGCAATGGAAGCTTTTTATATTCCTTCTCCGGCAACTTTATATCGCCATCAAGAAATCCCTTAACATCCCACTCTTCACCATATCCAATAGAACCTTGTGCATGCCAGTACACTTCACGTGCATAGCCGCCAACGCCTATGATAATTAAATGCTTCATTGTTTTCTCCGTCTCTAAAACAGCTTATCAAATTCTATTCTCTCAAAAGCCTCTAGATTGCCACCACGGGTAGCATTATAAATACGGAAACCATGCTGACGGGAGTACTTTTCTGCCTTTTCGAAAGCGCGAACTATCCTAGGCAGACTTACATCATCACCAACATTTTTGTAAAGATGTCTGTCTTCTTCTTTTATGTAACCATTAATAAAATGCTCTTCTTTCTTTCCAATGTCTTTTGTAAACGATAAATCAACCCCTAGTATATATATCTCATCAAAGCCCATATATGCAGCAAATTGCAGAGACATATCATAGATAACTGTCCAACCCAAGTATACACCTTTGGTAATATCATCAGAGAACTTGGGATAATTCCGTGGATAATAGGCCTCTTCAAAAAAATGCACAGGTTCAAAACCATCCAACAAAAATTCATTCTCTCTATGATTTTGGTCAGCTATAAATTTTACACCAGGAACATCCTCCAAGTTATCTTTTCTCATCTCTTCAATGACCCTATGGTCTGTCACCATAAGATAGTCCGCACGCCACTTCGTTTTAGGATATATCCTGTAAACTTTATTACATCCAATGCATATCTCATTATTATCATGAAGGACTTCTAAATCTTCAACTGTAAGCGATGGACCATTTCCCAACACAAAGCATCTCTTCCCCTTATGAATGCCTTTATATTTCTTAAGTTCTGGATGAAAAAACATTGGCATCTCTTGTTCTACTTCAAATAAACGTAGAATATGGAAATCATGCTCGCACTCTTCCAGTTCATCACAATAGTATGTATCGGCCCGATGCGAATTAACAACAAGACAATCTATTTTTCTCTTAGCTTCTTCCCAGTCAATCAGTGGCAGCCCTAATTTGTTGGCTTCATGCGCTTCTGGAGTGTCAATCACACCAATGATATGTTCAAATCCAGCTTGAAATGCAATAGCAGAAATAAGGTATGGTAAAAATTCATTAGCACCAAGTATGGCCACATTTTTATATACAGAAATATTATGGTCAAACAATCGCTTGGTATACGATACATGCTCCCAACGCCTATACAGACGATAATAAGGCAACATTGGCCATATCTTAATAGTATCTGATTCACTGAACACAAAATATCTGTCACCCCCAGCTTCTAAAAGCTGTGAAACCATCTCCTGTGAATAGTTTCCTGAAGCTACCACGACAATGGTTTGACCCTCGTTGTATATTTCCATCATAGCAGGAAAGTCTATGATATCTTTCTCTACTTCGATAGTCCCCATTGTCGCATACATTTTTTGTCCAGCTTTATAGTTGTCTACAAAGCACTTCACGCAATCATTTTGAAGAAAAAACCAAGCCTTTATTCCTACTTCACCTGCACCGAATATAATATAATGCATTTATCGTCTCCTATATTCTCTTATTCTTCCCTTTTTCTGTTTGCGTTGCAATGTGGTTGTCTTGCCTTTGTAATTCTCTCCAACATCTTTATTTTGAATTCTCTTCTTTTCTTCTTCTTTAAGATTATACAAAAATACTCGATAACAAGGATGAATGTCCCAGGTATATTTTTGAACATCATTCCATCTAGTCCACGATACCAACGTCTCATCATATGGTATGAACGAATACCCTCTTTTTTGAGTATTGTCTATTGCACGTGGATTTATAAAGCCAATATTAAACAACAAATCCCAAACCTTTATAACTTTATCATCCAGTAATTTTATAGTTTTTCCATTGAATATAATATTTCCCTGTCCTAAAAAATCACTTAGATGTTTTCGTAATTCTTCAGGCTGCATCTCAAATGTTGCCAATGAAAACGATCTTATAAGTGGCTCAATTTTAGAAAACATGTCTTCATTTTGTTGTATCAAATCACCCACACGCTCTTCCGAATATTTCAACGCAGTATTTTCTACATCCACATCACTAATTCTCGAAGCCATCTTCTTCTGTGCATTACGCACAAGAAAACTCACCAGTTGAATCAAATCTCTTGGGTTTTCTCTACTAGAAGATATTAGATAATCATACCATCTTCTTCTCTCTAATGAATTAGGGACTTGACAATCTTCCCCCTCAAAAAAAGCATCATACAAATTATTGGATTTAATTTCATAACGCTCTTTACAAAATAACAATCTGCGCTCCAAAATACATTTCAGTTTCTCCCTATCCGAACGTAATGTACACACCATATTTCTAATTTGATCATACTTGTCCCTGTTTCCATTATTAATACTTAGTTTGCGCCATATTTCTCTTCTTACAGAAACTATAGGAACTATATTGGGAATATTAATTGCAATTTTCAATAACGCCAGCACTTCTGCCCATATCACATCATAATAATCACTACGACAAGCATTACATATTTGATCTATGTCATCCAACAAAACATAAAAAACTTTTCTATCTTTCATATAAGAAGATACCACTCGCTCACGACTTGCTGAAGTAAATGCATACGATGGCAACATCTCTTTAAAATCTATTTTGGTCACAGCTTTACCTATGGGCATTATAATATTTAAAATTTTGGATACTGCTGTTGGTTCTCTAACGCCTTCTCTAATCGCCTCTTGGAGCAACCTATTATCATCATCGCTCAATAATCCTTTTTGTCTAATCCCCAATTCCAACGCCATAGCCTTTAATATTGACGCATATATATTTGAAATCATACTTGCCGGTGAAGCATTTTCGCTAAAATTCCACTCTGGAAAGTCTGTAGGCGTAAGTTGGATAACAGGAATATCCAATTTCTCTGCACGATCTTTCAGATAGCCCAATAAAGCACTCTTACCGCTCCCCTTATTTCCTACTAAAATTTTCAAAGTATTATTCTTTGGTTTGATAATGCTAAGAAAATCTTCTGTAGTAACAAAAACATCATTAAGAAAGCTTTTTTCAGTTTCTGCACTTCCGCTATCAAAAAATTCACTTAAGCATTCCAAGTTATCCATAGCATCCCACCACCAATTACCAATGTAAATTAGAAAACTCAAAGGTCGCTATCTACGTACCCTGAGACATAGCACATTCTTCAATATGCCCCAATATTTACCGAATTTTATTGCAAAAACTTGTTGCAAATGTGTTTTACCCATCTCTGCTTCATGTTTCACATGTACAATAGTACTTGAAAGAAGGTGAACATCATGCAGAGATTGCCTGAAAACGGCTCCCATGCTGCCTACCAACAGCTCCTCTCCCAACACATTGGCAACAAGCGTTTCAAACGCTTCAACAAAAAGATGCGTAAACTCGCAAACAAACTCCGAACTCTTGACCTTTCACCGGTTGACGAAATCATGCGCCCCTTTCTACTCAGAGGAAGGTCGCCCGGCATGGCTGCCTTCCTCGATGCTGCGCTCTTACCTCCTTTCCATATGGCTCAAGTGCACTTCTCTCGTTGAGTGGGCCAAACGCCTGCGCTCAGATAAATGTGTGGCTGTGCTGTCAGGCTTCACCCCGGGGCATACACCGACTTACGCTTCTTTTTACGACTTCTTCCATCGATTGTGGCCTGGATCCAACAACTTCTCGCCTCAACTGCGTTACCCGCAAGAAAAAAACTCCAAAAGAGAAATCCACGGGCGACAAGTCTCCAAACTTCACCCCGGATCACGCTGCCACCATCATTAAGTATTTCGAAGGGCATAGTGCCGGCGGCTTTCTCAAAACCAAACTGCATATCATAGGCGAAATCTTTAAACGTGTTTTCATTGCGGGTTCGGTGCGCAGGCAAATCATTGATATCAACCATATGTTGCTAGCCGGCGATGGCACGCCCGTTAAAGTTTCCAATCGTGAACGCAGTCATTCAACCTGTGACTGTCATAAAAACGGTATCGCAAATTGCTGCCATAAACGCTGGTTCTCCCAACCAGATGCCAACTGGGGGTGGGATTCGTCCAGAAACTTCTTTTACTACAGTTACAATCTCTACCTCTTCACAGATGCAGAATCCGGACTGCCAGTCTTTCCTATCCTGGAGCGTGCCTCCCGCTATGATCTTCCTGCTATGCTGCACGGACTTGCCTGCATCAAGACATTTTTTGCGGACTGGAAAATTTCTGCTTTAATCCTCGATGCCGCACATGATGCCAGCGCAGTCTAAACGACGTGTAAAAGAAACAACATAACTCCCTTCATTAACTTGAACGCACGCAACATCAAGTCTCCAGAAGACAAAAGTTATACCACAGTGCCTGATGGTGTACCTGTTTGCCCATTAGGACTTCCTATGAAACCCAACGGTACAGATGTACAGGGCCAAGTATATTTGTCCCAAAACAAAATATGCTGAAAGACTCTGTATGTGCCTCTCCACCTGTACAAATTCTACTTATGGACGCGTTGTAAACATAAGCCTCAAAGATGATCCACGGCTTTTCTGCGATCCACCACGGGGGTCGACCCAGTAGAAAGCCATTTACAAAAAACGCACATCTGCCGAAAGGTCAAACAAACGCATAAAGATTGATGGGCTGCTGGAAGAAGGACGTCACCATTCTTCCATGATGTGGTATATCATGTTATTCGCCATAATATCCGTTATCCACGTAGATGCCTAGCATAATAGCAACTGAACCTTGAAAAAAATTGGTATTTCAAGGGCTGGGAATTATGCGCCAATTTTCAACCACCTTCTTCAAAATTACGATATTCCAGTCCCATGTAAAAGCATTTCGCATCACCGCCTTACTAATAACATGGCATTATTCTTTAGTCTGCTTGGTTTTCTAATTTACATTCTTAGGAATCCCCCCCCTAAAAACTGTCTTCTTAAACGCGCTATTATTTTTATATTTTTCTACAATTTCTGCCACTTGATTAGAATATGTCATTTTATATTTCTCAGCATAAGATATAGCTCTAACTGCATTTATATGAACATATGGACTTTGTTTAAATACAACACTAATTTTTTTATTACGTTCCGCCATATCATAAGCTTTTTTATAAAACTTATTTCTACGAAAATCATAAACTATTCCATCTACGTTT
Source organism: Pseudoselenomonas ruminantium (assembly GCF_900104055.1). Classification (GTDB taxonomy): domain Bacteria; phylum Bacillota; class Negativicutes; order Selenomonadales; family Selenomonadaceae; genus Selenomonas_A; species Selenomonas_A ruminantium_C. Next base: position 12,874 of record NZ_FNJQ01000015.1, on the reverse strand, counting down.
AAAAAAACACTATTTTCCAAGTTAGTATAATTTGCTACCATACTTGAATTCTTAAAAGCCCATGTGTCCTTTAATTCCCATATATCAATTTTAATTTTACCTATCTGTATCTTATATCCACCGAACTTATTGCGTGAATATCTAATTTGTCTGTTACATAATATTTTTCTCAGCGTTCTTCCCTTTTTATACTCGACAACAAAGTCAAAGTCTTTAGGTAAATTATTTATATCGAATCGATAACCATTTTCTATGTAATTTCTCACTGCACCTCCCATCATATATATATTGTGACTACGTTCTATATCTTTTATAAAATTTAGAGCCCTTATATTCTTTCTTATAAGAAAATAAAAGGCAATTTTTAAGCTAAACATTTATACTCCATATGGCAATTTATACCCTGTAAGTTCTCTATATAACTTCAATGCGTAAGAGTCAGTCATCCCACTTATGTAATCTGTCAATAGCAGATGCCTATAATAACTCGTATCAGGCCCACTATTATATACTCTTATAAAGTTAGGTGATATCAAAGAATATAATTTACCTTCTCTGTTTTTCTTTTTAGCCCCTTCATTTATCGCAGGCCAAAACATATCCATCAGCCCTGTTAAAATGCTATCACCCGCAAGTTCTAATTTAAGAACTTCTTTAGAGTTAAAACAACATCTCCTTGTCACTTCTTTTAATGTAGGCACATATTTACCTAAAGTGCTATTTATTACCAAATCTCCATTAAAATCATTATTCATAATATCATCATACTTGGTAACAAATACATCATTCGCCGACAAAATCATTCCGCCTTGAACAAGGACGCGGAAATTTTGTACAGACCTATATGCTAATTCCTTTTCTTTTATTTCACTATTATTTAACTTCTCTTCTTTTTCATAAAACCGCTCAGCCAATTTATCATCTATTTTTGCTAACTCATCTACAAGTTTTTTCTTTTCATCCCCCCATTCTATAACTCCTTTTCTAACTCCGTCCTCGATATCATCAAGCAAATAAGTTATATCATCTGCTGCTTCAAGAATATACGAAAGCGGATTTTTCCGTTCATGCTTACCAGTCTCCGTAGCTTCAAATATGCGTTTCATCAATTCTTCTTCTGATGCAAAATATCCAAATTTCTTTTTATTGGTTGATAATTCTTCAGATCCTCTCGGGTATTTAATCATTGCACCTAACGTTGCATATGTTAAATTTAATCCATATCCATCATTAAGATTTTGCAATTTGGATACAATTCTTAACGATTGAGCATTACCTTCAAAGTTAAGAAAATCTTTCTGTTCCCTCTTATCTTTCTCGACACCATTCAACGTGGTGAATTTATTTTCGAACCATTTTCTTATGATGCTTTCACCATAATGGCCGAATGGTGGGTTCCCTAAATCGTGAATCAAACCAGTCACTGCAAGTATATTGGCTATATTATTCCCTATACTTGAATCTGCTCCATCTTTTTTTGCCTTATCTTTTATCCTGTCATCATCTATTAATGCATTGCCTATAGCTTGCCCCATAGATCTACCTATGGATGAAACTTCCATAGAATGAGTCAATCTATTGCGAACAATATCATTTTCCTGAAGAGGAAATACCTGTGTCTTATTCTGCAATCTTCTTACCGCAGACGAACATATAGTACGATTATAATCTTTTTCGAATTCAGTCCTTTTATCCGAATTGTAAATATCATTTTTTTCTTCTGGTTTACGTTCCCTATCTGTCGAAAGCAGCCTCTGCCAGTTATATCTTTTTACATCCACAAGTTTTTCCTCCTTTTTATTTGATTGTGAATTTCCCATGTTTTTAACTATCTAAAATTTTCAAACTCGCATGAATAGCGGCTTCACGATAGATAGTTAATTTCATAGGAAGTTCACATTAACGTGTTACCTAACGACAACCAGCCCAAGTCTAAGTAACAGCTTCTCGCTAGGTTTACCATGGTAGAAACTCCATCTACCTATACTTACTGTACTGAACTGGCGCACCATTATAGACACCTCAAAAAAACATTTGTTTATTTTTCCACTTAATCATTAGTATATTTTGGACATAAGGTAACATTTGAACTCCGACATTATACCATTTTATACAGCGAAGGTGTTATAAATTCCACATCAATTTCATTAGTCATATCCATTATCATGTCGCTAATTATTTCATTATTATGCACTAGTACCCCTTCTTCACTAGCAAATGAATAACTGACATCATAATAATCACTATTATCTCCAGTAAACCCATCAAATCCAGCTAAAAAAATTTTTCTTTTTCCTATTCTTTGCATCAATTTCATAACCAATAATAAAGCATTATCCTTTTTATAGTTCTCTCCCCTCAAAAGAGAACTATAATTTATAACATAGTCTGGTTTCCTATCAAAAGCATTTATATTAGATGTGAGAATCATCTTACAGGACTGTGGCAACATATTAAACATATCTGCCCATGCATTATAGCGCTTCGCATTACTAAGAAAAACATATTCGCTTTCGAACAGTTCGGTAGCGAAATTAACAGATATGGTTACCGCACCCTTTTCTTTAATAATATTTTTTATTCTCTTTTCATTTTCTACAATACTTCCTCCAGGCCCGAGCAGAAGTACTTCTTTATCTCCCAGTGCTTCCGTGAGACGCGCACAAGCTTCACTATCATCTATATTATTAGTTTGATGTTCTGAATAAAGCTTCTCTATACAAATCTCATCATATAAAAGCTTCTTTTCCTCAGGCAGTGCTGACAATATCTCATTTATTGACGTCACAGTCAGTGTTTTTTTATCGAGTAAGTATTGTACATAATTTGGATGACAGTTCTGCATTGCCGATATATAGAAATTATATTTATAACCCCAAAAGCGTTTCTGATAGATAGGCATGAGATTAACATCCATTATTTCCAAAAAAGAATTTATATCATACTTCTTATCAAAGTATTTATTCATCTGCATGGAAAGAAGTTCAATCGGACAATTCCCTGCACTTTTGCCCATGCCATAAACAGTAGCATCTACAACTCGGTCTCGCTTCGTATTTATATGTAAAAAATTCATCGAATTGCTAAACGCCAACTGAAAATTATTATGTGCGTGATACCCAACAATAATCTCTGGATCAAGATTATTATCAATAAGGTTAAAATAATGTGTCAACCATTTTGTATCAAGCAATCCGTATGTATCTACAATAGAAAAAGCATATGGCTTAATCCCGTTAATTTTCTCAACATACTTCAGCATTTCCATATCCGAATACGCTGTAATGGAGATTGCCTGTATAAAAAGCTTGTATCCCTTTTCCTTGATAGCCTTACAAAAAGGTAATGCTTTATCAATCTTTTCTTTTTTAAATATTACACGAATACCTTCAATAAAAGTAGTCGAGCAATCACCTATATTACTTAAATCACATGTTCCAAAGTTAATCATTGCTACTGGCAACGCATGTTTTTTCTTCACATCTTTAAATATTTCATAAAAACATTCCGTATTAGGAGCAATGGAGCGATTAGGATCAAATGGACGGCGATCATCCAGAAACCCCACTTCTATATAATCTACTCCAGCTGAATCTAACTGCTTATATATAGATGTTATTGAGTGGTGACCAAAATTCCAGTCATTTACATATCCACCATCCCGAAGCGTACAGTCCAATAAATGAAGTTTATCAGTTATTATATTTGACACATTAACCACCTCGAAATGATAATAATAGTATTACTCCGATAAAAATTTCTCCAAAAATTTCGAAGCATTTTTTATCTCACTAGATTGTATATCATGCACAATTTCCAAATCTATATTGTTATTCATCAATATGGCCGTAATATTCGAATCTATTTGTTTTTTATCCTTATGTATAGCTACTTCCAGTTCTCCTGCTTTTAAATCAATACCATTTTTGTACAACGGAATTATACGCTTTATAATTTTTTCAATTCTATGAACTACCTCTTCTGAAATCATGCACCTGGAAAGACTGATGCGATTAGCCATCACCATCCCCATTGCCACTGCCGTACCATGAGGCACAGCATAATCTGTTACTGCCTCTATTGCATGTCCAAAGGTATGTCCATAATTCAAAAGGACCCTAGTTCCTTTATCAAATTCATCTTCCTCTATTATATTTTTCTTGAACTCTAAGGACGCTTTTACGTAGGGCAACAATTTGTCTGGGGCACGCTGCAATAACTCTGGCATATCCTTTTCCATAGAAGCAAGCTGGTTGTCTCCACCCATGACGTTAAACTTGACAACTTCTCCTAGGCCACTCAAGAAGTCACCTTCTTCGAGTGTCTTAAATAAGGACGAACAAATATAAATTTCATCAGGAGGATAAAATGTTCCCAACAGATTCTTGAATTTGTCATAATTCAGTGAAGTTTTGCCACCAATACAACTGTCACAGGCGGAAAGTAGAGTAGTAGGTACAAAGGTCCAAGCAATTCCCCTATATAGGATATTAGCTGCAAAACCAGTAACATCTTGAACAATGCCTCCACCTATGGACACCAGTCGGGTATTCCGTTTAGATGCCATTACTGTCATTGCTGCACAAACGTCCAATGCCGTATATATTGTTTTATTTTCCTCCCTGGCATCCATCAGATACATACGCTCTTTCGGCAGACAAGAGAATAATTCATTCTTGTATATTTCATATACTTTCCTATCCAAAACATAAAATCTATTGCTGCTATCTCCCTTGAGCCAGTCTAGGTTATTTACAATATGAACTTCATAGTTCTTGCTTTTGGAATGTACAATCATTGGGAAGTATACCCCCCATCTACTGTAATCTTTTGTCCTGTCAAATATGTATTATTTTCATTGCCAAAGAAATAAACCACATTAGCTATTTCCTCTGGCTCTGCCATTCTTCCTAGTGGTATTTCACGGCTGATTTTCGCTATAGCCTCTGCGTCATTGTTTTTCCTAGTCAAATCAGTCAGCGTAAACCCAGGGCAAACTGTATTCACAAGAATATTGTAGGGCGCAAGTTCCACCGCCAAGGTCTTGGTCACCCCATGTATGCCATGCTTAGTGGCACTATACACAGTCCTGCCCCCCTTAGAGACCACCGCCCAAATTGAACCGATGTTAACAATTCTGCCGAAGTTATTCTTCTTCATATTTCTGGCGAAGCCTCGAATAAGTCTGATTGGTGATATTAGATTAACCTGCATCATCTGTTCCAATTCTTCGTCCGTTATTTCATCTATAAGGTTAACATCATTTACTCCAGCATTATTGACAATAATATCGATTCGTTCATCCTGATATCTACGAATAAATTCCTCAACAGAATTCTCAGCTGCTAAATTACATTCCTCTCTGTCTGGAGCAATAACCTTATATCCTTCTTGCCTATATTTATTAGCAATTGCCTTGCCTATACCACGGACCCCTCCCGTTACTAAAACAGTATACATCTGTGTTATGCTCCTTACTTAGCAGGTTTCCCCCACCACGTTCCAGCAACTCTTATCTAAAGTCCATATATTACATGACCAACATGCTCTGCCAGCTTGAAATCTTCAATTGTGTTAATATCAACAGCTTCGAACTTCGAAACTATATGTATGTATGGATGCGCCCCTATCCTACAATGATATTTTTCTGCAGATTCTCGAGTTACACCATATAATCCAGTTGTTTCCTCAAAAATCGGCAACATATCCTGACTCCTTGGCAGTACACAAGGACGATAATTGACAGGGTTGCCAGCCATCCAATAAAAACCATGATTCTCTGTTGCCGTAAAACATGAATCATAGACATTGCTTTCCGTCATATTCTTAAAACATGCACGTATTGATTCCGGCTGTAGAAAAGGCGCTGTGGCAAAAGCTTGGAAGTAGTAATCATATTCTGGATATAACAGCAAGTGATACTTAAGCAAATCATTACCATTGGCGTTTTTTTCTGCCAGAGCTGACAGTCTTTCTATGACCTTGAAGCCACATCCCACTGCATAAGAGGCTACTTCCCCACTGTTTGTATCCACATATACATCATCAAAAACACCAGCTTCCTTCACATGATGGAGGATATGCTGATACAGTTTGAGGCCATTTAAAACCCTCAAATTCTTGCCTGGCACACGTTCTGAATTTGCCTTTATGGGGATAAAACATGCACTTTTCATGCCACCATCTCCCTGGTGGAAAAAAGACTACTTTCCACAAATTCAGTTGATTTCTGTTGTATCAGTAAGCTACCTCCTATGCGTGTCCATTGATTTAAATTTGAATGCCCCCCCCGCGCACATCGTGATACTTTGTTTACTGCTGTTACATGTTTTGCCATAATCTCACGTACCTTTTCTAAATCCCTCGGTGTGTCCACCGACAAGGCATCGGTTTCCACCAATTTATGCTTGACCTTAATGTGATGTTCCAAAAACCTCTGCAACGTTACATCTTCTATACTCTCTATTGCCCCCTTGGGCTGCGATACGAAATAGTCTAGCGAAGCCTTGTTGTAGCATTCCACACCAATAAGCTTCTTATAACGAAACATTATCGTCTTATAGGGAAAAGGCACCGGTGACCGTGTCAGCATTATAGTGTCTTCTTCTTTATTGGTGGCTACCTTTATATTAGCAGGATCTACTACCTCAGCAGGGTCAGTAAAATATCTGCATAAACCTCCCACACAGTATTCTTCTTTCTCGTCTATAACATCGAAGATCTTTCTAATCACATCAGCCTCAATCAATGGTTCATCTCCACACACAACCACATAGTAGTCAGCAGACACCTTTTCACTGACCTCATGAATACGTGAAACATGAGTAATATGATCCTTTCGAGTCATTATGCAAGCAATATCAAATGCCTCACATACCTCCTGGATTCGTTCATCATCTGTAGCTACAAAAACCTGCTCTAACTCCTTAACTTTAGCAGCTTGTTGATATACCCACCAAATCATAGGCTTTCCACAAATATCTTCCAAGGGCTTACCTGGAAAACGTGACGATTCGTATCTTGCAGGTATAACTCCGATTAACTTCAATTATGTCAAACCCCTTCTTTTATCAACTGATAAATATACTCTCCTATTAATCTTTCTTCTAATTCATCTTCAGCCTTCAAATCAAAAGTCTTCATATATTCTAAATAATCTTCAATAGAAACTACAGCTTCAAATGTAATTCTATTTTCATCTAAAACATGATTTATTATATTTTTCCCCAAAGAGTTCAACAACTCCGAGGAATATCTTATAGCTTCGAAATAAAACTTTTTCTCCTTCGCATTAAACCTAAGAAGACCATTGCCGGCTCTAGGGTATAGATAAAGATTTTCTCCATCTTCCCTATAGCCTAAAAATAGCAACGAGCCTCGTATATCACGCTCAAACCCTGGAGGAAAATTATATGTCAAATTTTCCCATTTATTAGAGGATGGACTAAACATCCAAAATCTGTCCTCACGACCAGATGGTAAAATCAATTTATCTTGATAAGGAATCAGTTGAATATAGGGAACTACCTCATCTGTAGCTTCGTATGGAATATCATAAATATCTCCGGTATTATCAGTCTCACACCAACGTCCTATAACGTGGTTCATACCAGTAAAATAAAACCAACCATCTACATAATTTATATATCTCAAGCGTATATGTATAGGTAACTCAATTTTCTCTACTGCAAAAGTCCTTAAAGAAATTTTCAAAATTATATTTGTAGGACATAATGCCAAATACAAAAATCCATCCACATTTATTGCACCATAAAGAGAGAAAATTTCGTAACGTGTGGGATGCGAAATCATTCCTGCGATTTCCTTTGAAACTTTTTCTATATAATCTATTTTCTCATTCTTTAAATCAAAGAAAGCAAATGGCGTATTTAAATTCACAGGAATCAGCATTAATTTTTCATCAACTTCAATGCATTGCATATAATGCACATACTCATCATCCCCACCAGGAATCTTTAATAAGTTGAATTTACTATTCCTACAATCATAAACCGAAATACCATGTCCATTTATAGGAATAAAAAACAGTTTATCCCCCTTAACAAATACATTTCTATGCAAATCTCCCTGCCATGGTTCTTCTCCGGGAAAACTCCCCAGAAATTCCGCCTTTGTCTCTCCTACTCTATAACGAAACAATCCGTTGAAACTGTTTTCGGAAAAGTACATATACCCATCTTTCTCAACAGAATCCATAAAATGTGAAATTCCACTAAACAAATTCTTACCTGCCCTGCAATTTTGTATAAAGACCTTCTTCCCCGTCTTTTCATACAGATGTACCAAGCTGCTCCAATCCCCATAATATCCATCTGTACATTCAATTGCTCTGTCCATATCCGGAGTATCGTCATAAATCCCCCATTTCTCGCTACGATATGTATTGACAATCTCCTCATACTCCGCCAAAAGTTCAGGATGCATAGACCTAAATGTAGATATCAGCAACGGATGAGGCCGCCACCAAAGCAATACATCATTCTGCTTTTTAAAGGTTTCTATAACAGAGCGCACCTTCTCTACAAACTTCTTTCTATGATCCAGCATAGCACTAAGTCCTGTGTTATAGAAAATCGTCTTCCGCCCAGCTATCAATCTCTCCCATTCCTCCGGTATCTGATAATCTTCTTTTTTGCTACCAAACACCTTGTCAAACTTCGGCGATCCCAGCCCCAAAATACGCTTCTCCCAATATTCCTTGGTTGCATTGGTATGTCTGGCGAGAATCTTTACATAGACCTGTTTCATAGCCTCAGACTGCACAATAGTGTAATCTGCATTTATCACACCAGGCTCAAGGACAAAATTGGCAATTTTATTCTCAGTTTCCTGTATTTCCTTTTTCTTTTCTGGATCATCATAATCAAAATTCGGTTCAGCAAGTACAAAATAGGGAATGTAGATCAACTTATCTGCACATTCTTTCAGGTTGCTGCTATAATAAGTCCCCTCTACGCTGGTCACTCTATTATTATTATCATATGGATTATGATAGAAAATCACTTCCGGATGCCAGGCTTTCAAATCCACACTTTGCCAATCCAATGTAGGTACATATTCAGGAAATTCATATCTTTCGCAATGCCACTCCCTGGCAGTGCCATCAGGATTCCTGTCACAGTAGGGAATCGGCATCACATAAGCGATGCAGTTTTCCTTATCCTCATCTGCCGCTTTCCACACACTCTCGAGGCTGTCCCACATACTGGCTTTATACGGCAGGAAGAATATTTCCTTCTTAAATTTATCTTCCTTAATTGTTTCTACAACAATATGCTGCAGAAGCTCCATGCACAGAGCTATAATCGCCTGTGCATCTCCCGCAGCCTCACCGGACTGTATCTCTTTAATCGCCATGATGAGCCCGTCATAGATTTCCTCATATTTTTTATAAGCGGCTTCAGGCAAGCCTTTTTGGCAAAGGCTCTGTGCATCTGTCAATCTCTGCAGAAGATCATTGATGTCCAAAGGCTTTCCCTTTTGAAGCATATCGAGAGCTGCATTGGCGCTTTTCAGTTTTGCTAAAAGTCTTTTCTGTATAGCCATCAGACATTACCTCTCTAAACGACGACATAACCGCCCTATAAGCCCCTTCCACCGTCTTCGACAGTTCCCCTCCCACGTAAAAGGGGAGGCTGGCATGACAAGGTTAGTGAGATTTACTATAATTGTACGGCTTTCCTATCCACTTGATACTTCCTTTTTTCATCCTTTAGTCTAAATTTTCGACATTGAACGATTATTTCCTTCTTTTTTCTCGAATTCACGTGTTTGATCACAGATATACAAAAAACCCGACCATCAGGCACTTATCGACTGATGGCCGGGTTCGGCGCGTTATAGATTTTTAGGAACGCATAAAGAGATTAATCATAAAGGCAATGCTGACGAGCCACATGATGGGGCTGACTTCCCTGGCCTTGCCGGACAGGGATTTCATGAACGCATAGCTGATGAAACCGAAGGCGAAGCCGTTGGCGATGGAAGAAGTCATGGGCATCATGATGATGGTCAGGAAGGCGGGCAGGCCGTCGGTGAAGTCGGCGAAATTCACCTTGCCTACTTCAGACATCATCAGGGCGCCGACGAGAATCAGCGGCGGTGCCGTGGCAAAGCCTGGCACGAGGCCAATCAGCGGTGCGAACAGCAGGGACACGAGGAAGAGTACGGCAACGGTCACAGCCGTGAGGCCGGTCTTGCCGCCTGCTGCGATACCGGCAGCGCTTTCGATATAAGAGGTGACCGTGGAAGTACCGAAGACTGCGGAGAAGATCGTACCCACAGCATCGGTATTCAGGGCTTTGTCGAGATTCTCGATCTCGCCGTTCTTCTTGACGAGATTGGCCTTGGCCGTGAGACCAATCAGGGTACCCATGTTATCGAAGAGTTCGACGACCGTGAAGGTGAAGATGATGGACAGGATACCGTAGTTCCAGGCACCCATGATATCCAGCTTGCCAAAGGTTTCGCCCATATGCGGCAGGCTCGTGCTGACCACATCAGAGAATGCATGAGGAACCGGGGAATAGCCCAGCACCATGGAAAGGACCGTCGTAGCGATGATACCAATCAGGATGGAGCCCTGCACGTCACGGGCCATCAGGACACCGGTGAGTACGAGACCGAACAGGGACATCGCCGTTTCCGGTTTGGTCACATGACCGAGGGTGATGAAAGTAGCGGGATCGCTGACAATCAGGCCGGTGCCTTTAAGACCGATAAAAGCGATGAATAAGCCAATACCCACGCCGATAGCCACGCGCAGATTCTGCGGCACGGCGTTGATGATGGCCTGACGCACATGACTGATGGTCAGGATCAAAAACAGCAAACCAGAGAAGAATACTGCGCCCAGCGCTACCGTCCAGTGGAGTCCTAACACACCGCAGACGTAGTAAGCGAAGAACGCATTGAGCCCCATGCCCGGTGCCAGAGCGACCGGGTAGTTAGCGAACACGCCCATCATCATCGTGGACAGCGCCGCAATCCAGATGGTGGATGCAATGGCGGCCTCTTTGGGCACGCCGGCATCAGCGAGGATGTTCGGGTTGACGAACATGATATACGCTAGGGCGATAAAGGTGGTGAAACCAGCGATAATCTCCGTGCGTACCGTGGTTCCCTTTTCCGAGAGCTTAAAGAAGCGCTCCAGGAAAGACTGACTTGCTTGAACTTGCATAAAAAATAATAGCCTCCTCTTTCTTAGCAGGCGGACTCATAAGTCACCGCAAGAAAAAGGAAGCTTCAACTATCAATGCTTCGTTTTTCTTGTAGACTGTGACAATTTACGGTTGCCTGTAGAAACGCCCATACCATATTCATGGGCTTATACAAGAAATTAACGATAACAGAATAGCAAAAAACAGGACATATGTCAATTTATTAGAAAATTTATCTTTTTTACACAGGAGTCTATCCCGGATTTTGTGTAAACCTCCCAAGTGATGTAAAATAGAGACATTACTTGGGAGGTATTTTTATGAGCAGGAAAACACGCACCCCAGAAGAACAGGCCCGCCGGGAGAAGATTCGGGCATTGCTGCAGGAAAGCAACGTTACCAGCATGGAAGACATCCAGAACTTGTTCAAGGAAACCATTGCTGAATTCATGGAGAATGGTCTTGAATCTGAGTTGGATGAATCCTTGGGTTACGGCAAGTATGACTACAAGAACAAGGATACGGACAACAGCCGTAACGGACACAGCAAGAAGAACCTCCGTACCAGTTTTGGCAATGTGGAGATTTCCGTTCCCCGCGACCGCAAGGGGGAATTTGAGCCGCAGCTCGTCAAGAAGAATCAGACCAGCATCAGCCAAGACATTGAAGAAAAGATATTTTCTATGTACGCAAAAGGTATGAGCACCAGCGACATTGAAAGCCACATACAGGACATCTATGGCCTTTCTGTCTCAGACACGACCATCAGCCGCATAACGGACAAGATTCTTCCACTGGTCAGAGAATGGCAGCAGAGGCCCCTTGAAAACCTGTATGCGGTGGTATTTATGGACGCTATTCACTACCATGTACGCAGTGAAGGACAGATTGTCAAGAAAGCCGTTTATATTGCCATAGGCATTAACCTCGATGGCCGCAAGGAAGTATTGGGCATGTGGGTAGGCGAAAACGAGAGTGCAAAATTCTGGGCCAGCATTCTGAACAGCATGAGGAACCGTGGCGTGGAAGATATACTCATTGCCTGCACGGACAACCTCACAGGCTTTTCCTCCGCCATAGAAGCAGTATTTCCCAAAACAGAGATACAGAACTGCATAATCCACCAGCTTCGTAACTCCAGCAAGTATGTGAGCTACAAGGATTTAAAGGAACTGATGGCTGACTTGAAAGAGGTTTACGCTGCTCCTGATGAGAATGCTGCCACAGCAGCACTGGAAAGTTTCTCCGACCGGTGGGACAAGAAATACCCCAAGATTTCCCAGTCATGGCTCGATAACTGGGCCAACCTCAGCACCTATTTCAAATATCCGGCTGAGCTTAGGCGGCTTATCTATACCACCAATACCATAGAGGGGTTCAACCGCCAGCTACGCAAGGTGACAAAAGCCAAGTCTGTATTCCCGACAGATGACAGTCTACTGAAAATGCTCTATCTTGCCATGATGGACATAACGAAGAAATGGACAGGCCGCCGCCAGGATTGGAGCATTATTCACGCACAGCTGGCCGTCTATTTTGAAGACAGGCTTCCGGAATAAAAAACTGCACGTTCAAGGATTTCTTGACGTGCAGAGCGAAATATGTTTGGTATTAGCAACAAGGGCTTACGGCTCTTGCCTTAATAACAATTTTACATCACGATATGGAGTTTACACAGAATTTGGGACAGCCTC
>NZ_FNJQ01000036.1 GCF_900104055.1 Pseudoselenomonas ruminantium | reverse complement strand
CCGGTATGACACAAAGCATGTCCCGTGTAGCACATTGCCTAGACAATGGCCCCATGGAAGGCTTCTGGGGTATCTTGAAGCGCGAGATGTACTACAGGCGCAGATTTACTTCCCGGCAAGAGTTGGTTGAGTCAATTGAGGAATATATAAGATATTACACTTATGACAGACCACAGCGTCATTTAGGCATACGAACCCCAAGTGAGTACCACGAAAAACTGGTTGGAGCTGCATGAAAAAAGCTGCTCGCATTAGTTGCGAGCAGCAATGAATATTTTTATTTTTTTACCTGTCCACTTGACGGGGAGCACACCAGGGAGCGGGCTGGCCTTCTCTGATGTGATGTTGTGTTATGGAAAGGAAGAGAGAATATACAATTTTTATACAATCTCATCTCTTCGATTGATGATATTATGCCATAGAACAACAACACTGTAAAATATGGCTTTTTGATAACCTTATAAGATTTTCCTATAAGGCTATGCTATGAATATTATTTGATGACATTCCAGTTATGGTCACAGGTGGGGGTGATGCTTCCTTTTTCCTGTACGTAGCGAATCATCAGGCTGCGCATCTGACCATCATCGCCGTATTTGCGCATGGAGTCGAAGATGACTTTTGGCTTTCTGCCATCCGTATAGCCCATAGCTTCCATATAGCCGCTGCCGCCGTTCATGCGGTAGTCATTGATGGCCAGCGTGAATTTATCACTGTCCTGAACATCCTTGCCCTGATACTGTAGCTTCACGATACGCTGGCCGACCGGTTTCGTAATGTCAATCGTGTAATCTACGCCTTGCAGCATATCGTAATTATAGTCCGGGGACGTGCCATAGAAACTGGCTGCATGTTCCATGTATTTGCGCAGTTCGGCGCCATTGATCTCAATTCCGTAGAGGTAATTTTCGTAGATATAGAGGCCGGACAATTCCTGCAGGGTGATATCACCCTTGGCAATGTTCTGGCTGGTGTTGAAGGAAGCAGATGCGGACAGCTGGGTACCAGCATAGTGGCGTTGCACTTCATTCACGAGATCTACGATAGCAGAATCCTGATGGTTGGACTCGGCACCGGAGAATTCTGCGGAGGCCTGGCCAATTACCGTCTGCAGGTGCTTCAAGGTCTTTTCATGCCATGGTTTTACCTGTTTGGCAATCTGGGGATCATCGGCTACGCCTTTTGTGGATACGGCTTTTGTGGTCACTTTGTTGACCTTCCATTTGCCATTTTCCTTATTGATGGTGAGGACACTCTTGCCGACAAATTTGCCATCTTTTCCGCTCTCTACGACAGGTACGCCGTTGATCACGGAATCCGCATATTTCGTGCCGTCAGGTCCGACGATACCGGACTGGTTATCGATGACCACATGATTATGGGCACAGATCAGCAGGGAAAGTTCCGGGCAGGCCTTGGCAATGTCCACAACCTGATTTTCGGCGCCGCTGCGGTCATTGCGGGGGACACCGGAGTGCGTCATGCCAATGATGATATCGGCGCCCTGAGCTTTCAGCTCTTTGACACATTGCTGGAAAACTGGAACCTGATCGGCAAAATGCACGCCGGCAAAGTGGGATGGATCTTCGAACATGGGGATGGCCGGCGTATCGGTGCCGATAATGCCAACTTTGACCTGTTCGCCGTCAAGCGTGACGGTCTTCAAGATGTATGGTTTCACGCCAGACCAGGTTTTTCCAGTCTTGTCATCGATGACATTGGCGGCCAGGACATTCTGATTCTTGCCGATGGCTTTTTTGAGGTAGTCCATCCCAAAGTTGAATTCATGGTTGCCCAGTTCGATGGCATCGTAGCCAATGGTATTGAAGGCATCGAACATGGGATGTGTTTTCCATTCATTCGGGTGCTGGACCATATAGGTATCGAGCGGGGTACCTTGCAGGATATCACCTGCATCCAGCACGAGGATGTCGTCATTTTTGCCTTTTTGGCTGCGGGCTTCTTTGACAATCGTGCTGACCTTGGCAAGTCCGACGTCTGCCGGCTGAGCGGTGAAATAGTTCCATCCAATCACGCTGCCGTGGATATCGGATGTGGAAAAAACGGTCAGGTCGCCGGCAAATGCTGTGCCGGAGGTGATAGCGGCGGTCAAAGCCGCTAATGCCATGGTTTTTAAGGAACGTTTACGGAACATAAATAGGGCCTCTTTTCGTTGTTTGCTTATATTAGAATTGCCATTCGATACGGCCGAAGAGCTCTTTGTAATCGTGGTTGCCAATCAGCGTCTTGCCGGTTACGCCTTTGAGCCAGATGTACGTATGCGGCATGATATTGGCCAGGCAGCTGATTTCCCAGCCCTTAGTGCCGGCATCAAGCGTATAAGTTGGCGTGGGGCCTACGTTCTGGCCAACATGGCGGTAGGCCAGGGCCATACCCCACTGTCCGGCGTTGGTGGTATCGAAGTTCTCGAATTCCTTATAGCCCAGCACGATGCTGCCGGATTTGTTGTATGCGTCAGCACTGAAGTTCTGGCCGTAGTTGCCCTGCAGGGCGATATTCTTGTCGAAATGATAGGTTCCCTTGGCGGTGAGGGTGTTCATTTGATCTTCTTTGCCATTCTTATCATAACCAAGCATGTAATGGAAATCGTTGCTGCTCAGATGATGATAGCCGAGGCCGGCATTCAGTTTGCCCAGCCAGCCCGTAAAGCCGATGGCCTGATAGCTGGCCGCGTCGTCGCTATCCCCAGCGTCGGCAGCCTGTCTTCTGCCATAGGCATAATATTGGTTGCCGCTGGCCAGGTTGAAGCGGCCGGCATTGATGGTGGTTTTGAGTTTGTTGCCGAACTGTACCTGAGCACCAGAGAACTGGGTATCGAACATGATGTCCATATCGATGGTGACGGGCATCTTACCGAAACGCACCATGGTATTGCCATATTTGCCTTCGGCCCAGAGGCGTTTGAGGACGACATTGCCATTGCAGCCATAGGTGGGAGCGTCTTTGCTCATCTCCAGATAGCTATCCAGACGGCCTTTCACTTTCCAGTGGTCATTTACTTCTGCCGTCGGTTCCAGACGCAGCGTAACGGTGTTTTCATTGTTCTTGGTTTTCTCGTTGTTCTGCAGGGGATGCTTGTCGTAGCGGACGCTGCCGTAATCATAGCGCATCATGCCATGCCACTGCACCTTATCGGCATTGCGTTCCAGGTTGCTGACGCGGACGCCGAGGTTGTTGAGTTCTGCGGAGAATTCAGCGGCTAATTTATCGATGAGAGCTTTATCGGCACCGCTGGTATTTTTTGCCATGGCTTTGGCAACCATCTGGGCCATTTCGTAACGGGTGATATTGCGATTGCCCTTGAACGTATCATCACCGTAACCTTCGATGACGCCATCGGCCGTCAACTGACTGACTGCATCATAGGCCCAATGATCGGCAGGTACATCGGTGAACGGGTTGTTGGCTGCAAATGCCGTGCTGGCTGCGCCTACAACAATAGCTGTAGTGAGTGCGGATACCATAGATTTCTTCATTTCTAAATTCTCTCCCTCAATATGATTTTTATCACATATATCAATTGTATCGCATATGTCAAACTTGGCCTATCTGCAAATAATTGTGCCTGTTTACAGTTTTCAGACAATAATTGGTGGATGCAATTGATGTTTATTAGACTATCGTAAACAATACAGAAAAACAAGGACATGTGTCCTTATGGTGGATTGTGCAGCTCACGATAATATAAGTTTTTTTCATAGATGTATGCTATAATTAGGACATTAGATGAAATAAAATGTAAGGTGAGGGGAGATATCATGACACTGATTCAGATGCGTTACTTTTATGAGGTCTGCCAATGGCAGAATATAACCAAGGCGGCAGAAAACCTTCATGTTTCCCAGCCAACCATCAGCGTGGCCATGCAAACGTTGGAAGCAGAGACTGGATTGAATCTGTTTCATCGTGAAGGAAGGAAAATCATAATCACGAATGAAGGCAATAAATTACTTGGCAAAGTCAAACACATTTTAGACCAGATTGACCGGCTCGACGATGAAATTCAGGATATGGCCCATAACCGCAATCATATCCGCATGGCGATGCCGTTGCAGTTGGGCACGCAGTTCCTGCCCAAGGTCCTGGGCGAATTCCGCCGGCAGCATCCGGAAATTCGCCTCGATATCAGTGAATCCGGTGGTATCTCCGCCCTGCATATGGTTGAAGAGGAAAAACTCGATATCGCCTTTACCAACTATGAAACAGGCTTCAGTCAGAAACTAAACTATGAAAAACTCTTTGCCTGCGAGTGCTGTCTGGTGACAAGTCCCCATAATCCTTTGGCTGCCAAGGAGTCTGTCTGCCTGGCCGACGTAGTCAATGAACCGCTGGTTTTACTCGACAGCAGTTTCTTCGTCTATCGCATGGTACATGATATGTTCGCTCAGGACAACCAGAAACCACAGGTCGTGCATTATTCGCCGTATCTGCATACCATCAAGAATCTCGTCCGCGCGGGCATTGGCTCGACTTTCCTGACGCGTCAGGCGGTACTCGAACGGGATGACTTGGTCGTCATTCCTATGACGAAGCCGTTCTATATTAATTCCGGCATCGTCACCAAGAAGGGGAGGCAGGTCTACGATGACGAGCGCCTGCTGATCAAATATCTGAAGGAAATCACCAGCAATCTGTCCATATAACAGACTTCAATATTTTTGCCTGCTGAATCTTGTTCAGCAGACAAAAATATAAAAAGAATATACTGAAAATACCATATAGATTTATAAATATATCACAAATAAAAAGTAATAAACACATTGACAAAGCAATTGTGCAGTGCTATATTATAAGTGTGCTCGAACACAGAAAGCTTAAAAACAAGAACAAGAAAAAACGAGAAATGAGGTTAGTACACTATGACAATGGGTTCCTCTAATGTGTCGGAGAAGAAAATCTCCAGCGCATTCATCTATTTCTTTGGTTCATTTGGTGGTATTCTCTTTGGTTACGATATCGGCGTTATGACTGGTGCGCTGCCTTTCCTGCAAAATGACTGGGGCCTGGCGGGCAATGCCAGCATCATCGGCTGGATCACTTCTTCTGTAATGTTCGGCGCTATCTTCGGTGGCGCGCTGGCTGGTCAGCTTTCTGATAAACTGGGCCGCCGCAAGATGATTCTTTTATCTGCACTTATCTTTGTTGTTGGTTCGATTCTCTCTGGTCTGGCACCGCAGGATGGTTCTCTCTATCTTATCGCTGTCCGCGTGCTGCTTGGTCTGGCTGTTGGTGCAGCTTCGGCTCTGGTTCCGGCCTATATGTCGGAAATGTCTCCGGCCCGGCTGCGTGGGCGCCTGTCTGGCATCAATCAGACCATGATTGTATCTGGTATGCTCCTCTCTTATGTAGTTGACTTCCTATTAAAAGATATGCCGGAAACCCTTGCTTGGCGCCTGATGCTCAGTCTGGCTGCCGTGCCGGCTATCATACTTTTCCTCGGAGTGCTGAGACTCCCGGAATCTCCGCGTTTCCTCGTTCGCCATGGCAAGATTGCTGAAGCTCGTCAGGTGCTCGGTTTTATTCGTGAGAAAGACGAAGTGGATGCTGAACTGCGTGATATCCAGGAAACGGCTCAGGAAGAATCGGCAGCAGCTGCTAATACTTCCCTCAGCACTCTCCTCTCTGACAAATACCGCTATCTGGTTACCGCTGGCGTTGGCGTGGCTGCCTTCCAGCAGTTCCAGGGCGCAAATGCGATTTTCTACTATATTCCGCTGATCGTGGAACAGGCTACTGGTCAGGCTGCCAGCTCCCAGCTGATGTGGCCCATCATTCAGGGTATCCTGCTGGTTCTCGGTTCTCTGGTCTTCCTGGCTGTTGCCGACCGTTTCAACCGCCGTACGCTGCTGACTTTGGGCGGCACGGTTATGGGCCTGTCCTTCATCCTGCCGGCTGTCATCAACAGCATCGTGCCGGATACGGATCCCATGATGATCGTTGGTTTCCTCTGTGTTTATGTTGCGTTTTACTCCTTTACCTGGGCACCTCTCACCTGGGTAATCGTTGGTGAAATATTCCCCCTGGCAATCCGCGGCCGTGCTTCTGGTATGGCATCTTCCTTCAACTGGATTGGTTCCTTCCTGGTAGGTCTGCTGTTCCCGATCATGACGGCCAGCATTTCCCAGGCCGCTGTATTTGCCATCTTTGGCTGCATCTGCCTCTTGGGCGTGGCTTTCATCCGCAAATGCGTACCGGAAACCCGTGGCGCAACGCTCGAAGAGATTGAGGCAGCAGGTATTGCACACGGTAAAGAAGAAGCTCGCCCGGCTGCTAATATGGGCTAAGATAATCCTTCATCATTTAGGAGGCTTTGATTATGGATTTGGTAAAAAATGCGGCAAGCATCGAAAGCGGTGCGACGGCACTGGGGGTGGAGCTCGGCTCCACCCGCATCAAGGCCGTGCTCGTGAACGAAGACTGCGAAACTTTGGCCAGCGCCAGCTTTGAATGGGAAAATCAGCTGGTGGATGGTATCTGGACGTATGAGATGAGTGAAGCCTGGAAGGGCATTCAGACCTGCTTTGCGGAGCTTGCGGCAGATGTGAAGAGCCGCTACCATGTGACGCTTTCCAAGATTGGCTCCATCGGCATCAGTGCCATGATGCACGGTTATCTGCCCTTTGACAAGGAGGGCAGGCAGCTGGCTCCGTTCCGCACCTGGCGCAACAATATCACGGGTGAGGCTGCAGACAAGCTGACAGAAAAACTTTCCTTCAATATTCCGCAGCGCTGGAGCATTGCCCATCTGTATCAGGCCATCCTGAATGGTGAGGAACATGTCAAGGACATTGACTTCCTGACAACGCTGGCAGGCTATATCCACTGGCAGCTCTGCGGTGAGAAGGTCTTGGGCGTAGGCGATGCCTCCGGGATGTTCCCGATTGATGAAGCCACTGGCAATTATGATGCCAGCATGGTGAAGATCTTTAGCGAACTGCCGGAAGTCGCAGCTTACCCCTGGAAGCTGACCGCAATCCTGCCCAAATCCCTGCGGGCAGGCACGGAGGCCGGCCACTTGACGGATGCCGGGGCAAGACTCCTCGATCCGAGCGGAACCCTGCAGGCCGGCGCTTTGATGGCACCGCCAGAAGGCGATGCGGGTACGGGCATGGTCTCTACCAACAGCGTGCGCAAGCGCACGGGCAATATCTCTGTCGGGACTTCCGCATTCTCCATGAATGTATTGGATGAACCGTTGAAAGAGGTGCATCGCGACATCGACATCGTTACAACCCCCGATGGTGCCAATGTGGCCATGGTGCATGTCAACAACTGTTCTTCCGATATCAATGCCTGGGTGAATATGTTCGGAGAATTTGCCAAAGCCATTGGCCATGAGCAGACTCCGGCCAAACTCTATAGCACCCTGTTCAATACCGTGCAGGGCGCGGACAAGGATGCTGGCGGTCTGGTCAATTACAGCTGCCTGTCCGGCGAGAATATCACGCAGGTGGAGGCGGGGCGGCCGCTGTTCGTCAGAACGCCTCACAGTCATATGGGCCTGGGCAATTTCATGCTGGCTCAGCTCTATGGTGCCTTTGCGCCGCTGAAGATTGGCATGGACGTACTGATCAAGGATGAAGGCGTTAAGACGGATGTGATGGTGGCCCAGGGAGGCCTGTTCAAGACGCCGGTCATTGCGCAGCAGGTACTCTCCGACAGTCTGGGGATCCCCATTACCGTAATGGAAACCGCCAGCGAGGGCGGCCCCTGGGGCATGGCGGTCTTGGCCATCTATGCCAAGGATAATGCAGGCAAGGACAGCCTGCCGGATTTCCTGGATACCAAGGTGTTCAAGAACCCGCAGAGCACGACGCTGACGCCGAATGCGGAAGGTGTGGAAGGATGCAAGGAGTTCATTGCGGCTTATCAGGATGGGCTGCCCCTTGAGCAAGAGGCTGGAAAGTTGGTTGCAGATAAGTAAGTCCGTGGAGTTTAGTAGTCAATGTCAGATAGAAGGGAAGTATTTTAGATGTTAGAAGTTAAAAATTATGAATTCTGGTTTGTAGCTGGCAGTCAGTTCCTCTATGGTGAGGAGCAGCTCAAGAATGTGGAACGCGATGCGATGGAAATCGCCGCCAAGCTCAATGAGAGCGGCAAGCTGCCGTACAAGGTCGTCTGCAAAGGCGTCATGACCACGGCTGAGGGCATCACGCAGTTCATGAAAGATGTCAACTACCATGATGAAGTAGCTGGCGTCATCACCTGGATGCACACGTTCTCTCCGGCCAAGAACTGGATTCGTGGCACGAAGCTCCTGCAGAAACCGCTGCTGCATCTGGCTACGCAGTATCTCAACGAAATTCCCTATGCTACGATTGACTTTGACTACATGAACCTCAACCAGAGTGCACATGGCGACCGTGAATACGGCTATCTGAACTCCCGCTTAGGGCTGAACAACAAGATTGTTTATGGCTTCTGGGGCGATGAGGAAGTTCAGCAGGAAATCGCTTCCTGGCAGGATGTGGCTGTGGCTTACAACGAAAGCTTCAACATCCGCGTCTGCCGTTTCGGCGATACCATGCGTGACGTAGCCGTTACCGAAGGTGACAAGGTTGAGGCACAGATTCAGCTCGGCTGGACGGTTGATTACTGGCCGGTAGGCGAACTCGTGGATGAGGTCGACGCTGTTTCCGAAGCTGACATCGATGCGGAATACAAGAAGTTGGAAGAATTGTACATTCTGAATCCCCAAGACAATCCCCAGGAAAAATTCGAGGCATCTGTCCGCTATCAGCTGCGCGAATACATCGCCATCAAGAAATTCCTGGATGACAGAGGCTACAACGCCTTCTGCACGAACTTCCAGGACCTCAAGGGCCTCAAACAGTTGCCGGGCCTCGCTGCTCAGCTTTTGATGCGTGACGGCTATGGCTTCGCTGCTGAAGGTGACTGGAAACATGCTGCCCTGACGCGCCTGCTGAAGATCATGGCCCATAATGACCGTACGGTATTTATGGAAGACTACACCCTTGACCTGCGCAAAGGCCATGAAGCCATTCTCGGTGCACATATGCTCGAGGTTGACCCGACCATTGCCAGCGACAAACCGAAAGTTGAAGTCCATCCGTTGGATATCGGCGGCAAGGATGATCCGGCTCGTCTGGTATTCACGGGCGCTGATGGCGAAGCTGTCGATGTGACGGTGGCTGACTTCCGCGATGGCTTCCGCATGATCAGCTATCCGGTTGACTGCCGCAAGGCTGAAGCGGAAACCCCGCATCTGCCGGTAGCAAAACAGCTTTGGACGCCGAAATGCGGCCTCAAGAAAGGTTCTACCGAATGGATCAAAGCTGGCGGCGGCCATCACACGGTACTGTCCTTCCGCCTGACGGAAGAACAGATCCACGACCTCGGCGTGATGCTGGGCGTCAATCTGGTAGAAATTTGCTAAATTAACCCCTATTTGAAAAAGAGACTTCCTTCTTGTATGATAGATACAGTACAGTTGGAAGTCTCTTTTTCGTATTCAGGCAGGTGTTGACGATGAAAAAAATATTTCGTTTATGGATGGTTTCTGTCCTGGCGGGCAGCATGCTGTTTGGCGCGACTGCGCAGGCTGCGCCGCAGGCGGCAAATCCCATGGAAAAAGCCATCGAATGGGCCATGGGCATTGCGGCAGATAACCGTCATGGCTACTCCCAGGGCAAGGAAAATGCTACGGCCAGCAGGCCGTATACCGGTTCAAGGGAAGGCCCGGATTATGACTGCTCGTCGCTCATTTACCATGCACTGGACCAGGCAGGTTTTCCCGTTATTGCCGCCTGGCAGAAAAATCCCGCTTATTGGAGTCGCTATCAGGGCAAACAGCTTACTGGCGATGCGGATACGCTCTGGACCGATCTGCAGAAACTCGGTGGCTTTCAGAAGTATCCCTGGTACGCCGTCAAGAACAGCCTGCAACGCGGTGATATCCTTTGCAATCCCGGCTATCATATCGCGATTTATGTGGGGAATGGCTGGACGGTGGAAGCCCGCGGTGTGAATAACCCGATAGGCGGCGATTGGCGCACTGGAGATCAGGGCGGCGAAATCGACTGCTATAGCGCCTATGGACGCGGCTGGACAGAGGTCTATCGTTATACGGGAAAATAAGGCACGATAAACATTTTGTAACAAAGTTATCTAAATTTAAGAGGAATTTAATAATTTTATAATACCATAAGAAATACAGATGATCAGGCATGCATTTATGCTGATTTTATTTTATTTGTTTTTGGAGGTTATATATGAAAACATCGCGCTGGGGAAAATCTGTGTACTTATGTGTATTATTATGTTTTATGTGCTTATTGGTGGCAGGCTGTGCCCCGAAGGAAAAGCCGCAGGACAACGTCATGAGTTTGTGTAAGGGTATCCTGTATCAGGATGCAGAGACCCTGGCAAAATATGAGGTGGATGGCGACAAATTGCACAAGCAATTGATCAAGACCTTTAACCGCAATTTCAATGCTGCTAGTGAAGGTATGTTTTCCAAGGATCAGTCCACGCGTATCGCGGAGGCTTATCTGAATGCCTTGAAGCGTGTGGATATTGCCGTCGAGCCGAAATCCCAGGATGGGGAAAAGGCTGAAGTGGAAGTCACGGTCAGCCGCTTCAATTTTGAGAAAACCTTTGATGAGCAGACCTTGGTGGAGAAGTTGAAGACGCGCATGCCGGCAAATCCTTCGGAGAAGATGATCACCGATACCATCACGGATATCCTGGTCGAGATGATGGATGGCCTGCAGGCAGATGGCACGCAGAAATTCACCGTGAAGTGCAACTATGATAAGAAGAACAAGATGTGGATGCCGGAAGATATGGATCAGTTCACGGACCAGCTGGAATCAGCTGTACTGGGCATGTAAGTCCTCAGTCCTTTATCCACGCTTTGAACAGCTCAGGCTGGCTGTTGATTACCAGTTCCTCCGGGAACTGGTATTTTTTTATGAGCTGCCGGGCATACTCATGGTTACCGACGTCGAGGTCGATATGGGCGTCGCTGCCCATGATGACCATGGCGCCGTGCTTCTTGCAGGCGGTGAGCAGTTCTCCTGCCAGTTTGCGGGAACCTTTGCGGCTGCCGCCGGGGGTGTAGGAGCTGTTGTTGCATTCCAGCAGTACATGGTTTTCTTTGGCAGCCTGGGCCAGTGCGTCGAAATCCACGGGATACTGGGGATTGTCCGGGTGGCCGATAATCTTGACGCGGGGATTTTTCATGGCACCAATCAGGGCTGCGGTGTTCTGTTCACGGGTGCCGGGACGGATACAGGGATCATGAAGGCTTGCAATCGCGTAATCTATGCGGTCTAAGAGATCCTGGCGCAGATCAGTGGAGCCGTTGTAGTCGATGATATTGAGTTCGGCGCCCATCACGAGGTCAATGCCGTAGGCATCGCGTCGAATGACCTTGAAATTGCAGAAATAGAATTCGTGGAAAGCACCGGGCATCTTGGGGCCATGATCAGAAATGCCGATCAGGGACAGGCCTTTTTCCCTAGCGGCCGTGATCATTTCCCGCAGGGTGCTGTATGCATGTACGCTGGCAATGGTATGGGTATGGACATCGAGTAAATCTATCATAGGAACCTCCTGAAATTTGTCATTACTGATTAACATCATAGCGCAGTTGCAGATATTTTGCTATAGTAAACTAGCTTATCGCGGATGATTGTAGTATATTATAGGGAGAATGCAGTGGGGAGGTTTTTTTTTGGCAAACGAGCGGGCAATAAAGGCCATGAGTGATTTCTTAGCGGCTATAGGCGTGGATATAAAGGCGCGGGGAATGGAAAAGACACCAGAGCGGGTGGCGCAGATGTATGAGTTCCTGTTTGATGGCATCGGCAAGGATACGACGGATTTATGGGGCGAAACCTTTGATGCCGGCTCGGATGGCATTGTGGCCGTGCGCCATGTGCCCTTCTATTCCATGTGCGAGCATCATCTGGTGCCTTTCTTTGGCGAGGCCAGCATTGCCTATCTGCCGGAAAATGGCCGGGTGGCCGGCTTCAGCAAGTTCTCGAAACTGGTAGAGCAGCTTTCCCATCAGCCGCAGCTGCAGGAGCGGCTCACAGCGCAGATTGCCGCTGCGGTGAAGAAGGACTTAGGCGCGCGGGCGGTGCTCGTGGTAGTCGAGGCCCAGCAGCTCTGCATGACCATGCGGGGGGATCTGGCACATGGCACCCGCACGGTGACTTCAGAATGCAATGGCGTGTTTAAGGATGATACCGCCCTTTATCAACAGGCATGGATGATTTTGGGAGGAGAAAAGGCATAATGGTACAACGCAAATACACTTTCGCCGATGGCAAGACACTGACTTTGGGGGAGCGGACGCTGGTGATGGGCATCTTGAACATCACGCCGGATTCTTTTTCTGATGGCGGCAGGTTCAATACCCGGGATACGGCGCTGCGTCATCTGGAAGAGATGGTGGCAGATGGTGCGGACATCATCGATGTGGGTGCCGAATCCAGCCGGCCGGGCTTTACGCCGATGCCGGCTAGCGAGGAAATGGAACGGCTGATGCCGCTGTTGGAGGAAATCCTCAAGAATTCGCCGGTGCCGGTTTCTGTGGATACCTTCAAGGCGGAAACAGCGCGGGCGGCAGCTAAGGCGGGCGCGCATATCCTCAACGATATCTGGGGCCTGCAGTATGCGGCTGAACCGGGGGCCATGGCGAAGGTGGCGGCTGAGTGCGGCCTGCCGGTAATCGTGATGCACAATCAGAACGGCACGGAGTATAATGGTGATATCATTGACGCCATGCAGGCTTTTTACCGGGAGTCGCTGCGGATTGGCCGGGAAGCCGGCATGAAGGATGAGCAGTTCATCTTCGATCCGGGTATCGGCTTTGGCAAGACCGCGGAGCAGAATGTGGAGGTTCTGCGGCGGCAGGAGGAACTCCTGCAGGTGGATGGTGTGGAGTATCCCCTGCTCTTGGCTACGAGCCGCAAGAGCTTTATCGGTAAGACGTTGGACCTGCCGGTGGAGGAGCGCATGGAAGCTACCGGGGCAACCTGTGTAGTGGGAATCATGAAAGGGGCCGGCATTGTGCGTGTGCATGATGTGAAGCCTGTTGTCAGGATGTGCCGCATGACGGATGTGATTTTAAGGAGTGGGCAAAATGGATAAGATCAAACTGACGGGACTCAATTTCTATGGCTATCATGGTGTATTGCCGGCAGAACGCCAGATGGGGCAGGAGTTTTCGGTGGATGTGAGCATGTATCTGGACCTGCAGGAGGCCGGGCAGTCGGATAAGCTGGAGGCAACGGTGAATTATGCCGAGGTCTATGCGGTGGTCAAGAAGGTAGTAGAAGGCCAGCCACGCAAGCTCATCGAGTCCGTGGGTGAGGAGATTGCGCAGAATATCCTGCGGGATTTCCTGCCGGTACAGCGGGTACGGGTTACTGTACACAAGCCGCATGCGCCGTTGCCGGGCGTGTTCATGGATGCGTCCATCAGTGTGGTGCGCAGCCGGGCATAAATGATGAAGATCTATCTGAGCTTGGGGGCAAACCTTGGGAGCCGTGGGGAAACCCTGCGGGAGGCTCTGCGGCGTATAGTCGCTTTGCCCCGGACAAAATTGTTGGGGAACGCGCGTTTTTATGAAACGGCGCCCTGGGGAAAATTAGATCAGCCTGCTTTTATCAATACAGCGGCGGCAGTGGAGACAGCACTGCCACCGCTGGATTTTTTGCATGCTGTGCAGCAGATTGAGTATGATTTGGGCCGGGTGCGCCATGAGCATTGGGGCGCGCGTACGATTGATATCGATCTGCTCTGGGCGGAAGGTTTTACTTCAGATACAGAGGAACTGCGGCTGCCGCACCCCTATCTGACGGAGCGGGCTTTTGTGCTGCGGCCGTTGCAGGAATTGGCGCCGGATCTGGTCGTGAAGGGGCGCACGATTGCTGCGTGGTGCCAACAGGCAGAAATCCGGCAGCAGGAAATAGCTTTGGCCGCGGAGGTCAGTGCGCCCTATCCGTTGTCTCTGATTGCCTGTGTGGATGCGAAGCTGGGCATCGGACGGCAGGGAAAGCTCTTGGTTCATAGCAAGGAAGATATGGCACATTTCCGGCAGGAAACCTTGGGGCAGGTCGTGATCATGGGGCGCAGGACGCTGGAGTCCCTGCCGGGAGGACGGCCGCTCAGCGAACGGGTGAATATCGTGCTTTCGCGGAGTTTGCAGCGGGATGATGTATTGGTTTGCCGCAGCCTTGAGGACCTTTGGGGCGTGCTGGGGAAAATCCATCTGGAAGAGTCCGACCGGCGGTTTATTTGCATAGGCGGGGGCGAGATTTATCGCTTGTTGCTGCCGTATGCGAAGGAGCTCTTGTTGACCGAAGTTGCGGGAGAGTTCGCAGCGGATACGTTCTTTCCATCGTTGACGGAGTTTTTGAAGGCGTCTCGGGAGGAGCGGTGTGGACTTGCTTTTGTTAGGTATGTGCGGGCGGGGGCTGACTGTTTTTCGCCCCGCCGCTAAATGACCTGCTTCGTTAGGCTGGCACTTTAGGGAGTGCGCCGCACCTTTATGGGTTGCGGCTTGTTTACATCTTTTTGCATTGCTGGGCTCGCCGTAGAGCGGCTTTGCCCGCGCAGCGGTTGAGGCGTCTTATATATCGAATTGGGAGATGTTGTTTGAATGGAGATTTTTCATAATGATTGGGCGGAGCTTTTGAACGGTGAGTTGGAGAAGCCTTACTACAAAGAGCTTCGGCAGTTTCTGATCAGCGAGTACCGCACTAGGCAGATTTTCCCGGATATGTATGCGATCTTCAATGCGCTGCACTATACGAGTTATGCGGATACGAAGGTGGTCATCCTGGGGCAGGATCCTTATCATGGGGATGGGCAGGCGCATGGGCTTTCGTTTTCGGTGATGCCGGGGGTGCAGCCGCCGCCGTCGCTTTTGAATATCTTCAAGGAACTGGAGACGGACCTGGGCTGCACGATGCCGAACAATGGCTGCCTGAAGCCCTGGGCCGAGCAGGGGGTATTGCTGCTCAATACGGTGCTGACGGTGCGGGCGCATCAGGCGGCTTCCCATCAGGGGAAGGGCTGGGAAATCTTTACGGATAAGATCATCGAGCTGCTGAACCAGCGGGAAAAGCCCATGGCCTTTATCCTCTGGGGCTCTCCTGCCCGGCGCAAGAAGGCCATGATCACGAATCCCCAGCACTTCATTGTGGAATCACCGCATCCCAGCCCCTTGTCGGCGTTCCGGGGATTCTTTGGCAGCCGGCCGTTTTCCCGGGTTAATGAATTCTTGCAGCGTACAGGCCAAGAACCGATTGACTGGCAGCTGCCCGATATCTGATGTATGGGAATAGTTCCATGTTTTTCTTGCTTTTTGACGGAAAATCCCATAAGATATAGTAAAATGCGTAATTATTTGGGGAAGTTGGCAAACATTATGGAACAGAAAGTAACGATCAAAGATGTAGCAGAGCTGGCGGGCGTGTCCAAGAGCACCGTGTCCCGCTATCTGAACAATGGCTATATCAGCGTGGAAAAACAGGAAAAAGTGCGTAAGGCGATTGAAGATACGGGCTTCCAGTCAAACTTCTTTGCCAAGCGCCTGAAAACCCGGGAAAGCAAGCTGATTGGCATTGTGCTGCCCCGTATGGATTCGGTGACGGTGGGCAAGCTTTTGGCGGGGATCACCCGGGTGCTGGAGCCGGAGGGATATCAGAGCATCCTGCTCGTAAGTCAGCTCTCCGAGGAAAAGGAACTGGAGAGCATGCAGAAGCTGCAGCAGCAGGGCGTGGATGCCATCCTGGTGGATTCGGTGGGCATCACAGCGGAACATGTGCGGCGGGCTCAGGAATGGTCCCTGCCCATCCTGTATCTGGGGCAGCAGAATCCGGACGTCCGCTGCTTGAAGATCGATGATGCGGCAGCCGGTCATCGCATGGGCGTGTATCTCAAGCAGATGGGGCATAAACACGCGGTCTTTGCCGGCGTTACGGAAAGCGATGAGGCCGTGGGCATTGAGCGTAAGGAAGGCTTTATCGCCGGTTTCTGTGAGGGACGGGATGATGCCCGCGTAGACTTCGTGGAGACGGGGTTTGATTTCCTGTCTGCCTACAATCAGGCGGAGGAAATACGCAAATTAGCCCCCACGGTAGTCGTGGGAGCTACGGATAATATCAGTCTGGGTATCCTGCGTTATTTCCATGAGCGGAGCATCAAGGTGCCTGAGGAAATCTCGGTCGTTGGTTTCGGCGGCTATGAGGTCGGTGCGGTCGTTTATCCGGCGCTGACCACAGTGTCCTTTGACTATGAACTCATGGGCATGAAGGCCGCCAGCTATCTGCTGCATCTGTTGCATCAGGACGATAATGAAACGAATCTGGACATGCCGCTGACCTTCGTGGAACGGGAAAGTGTGCGCAACCTGCTGGAGGATTACGTGCAGGGAGAAGCAGTGGCCATGCCGGTGATGGCCTGAAGGCGTGTGCGGAGTTTCTGCAGCTGCTTGCTGATGGTGCCGGGGCTGCGGTGAAGCATGGCGGCAATTCTGCTTTGGGTGAGCCCCTGCAGGCAGATCATGGATAACAGCTGTTTTTCGGCAGCGCTCAGTTGCTGGCAGATACGCGCCAGTTCATCCCGGGCACTGACTTCGCGTTCCGGTGAGGGCAGCGCGCTGGGGATGACGTCGTACCAGTCGCTGCCATCTTCGCTGGCGGCAGCTTCGGGATGAGCCGTACGCTGCTGATAGCGGCAGGTTTCGCGGAAGGCCTGATAGATGGCCGCATGCAGCCGCCGTTGGAGAAAGGCGGCGAAATGTGCCTGCCCCTCGGTCTTATAATCCCGGACAGCTTCCAGGAAAGCCAGCCCCAGGATGCCTGGAGCATCGTCGGCGATCATGGCGCCCGTAGGGGTGTACTGATAACGCCGGCGCATATTTTGGATCAGACCTTCATAGGCGGCAAGCAGCTGACAGACAGCCTTCTTGTCGCCTTTTTGGGCGCGGCGGATCAGTTCGTTCTCTGCGTTCTCACTGTACATGCTAAAACCTCCCTTGTTTCGTGGCTGCTTTCAGTATAGTCAGGGGCCGCTCTGGCTGCGAATGGCGGATGGCGCGCGCAAGCCGGCTGATATTTGGCGGAAAGGCCATTATTTGCTATACTAGGGGGAGAAATGGGGGAGATTCCATGCGTTTAGAAGAAATCATCAATCAGCACCGTCAGGATCTGAATGATACGGATATGCTGATCTACAAATACATTATCCAGCACCGGGCGGAATCCCGGCATATTTCCATCCATGAACTGGCCCGGAACTGTGCCGTATCTTCCACTACGATTGTGCGCTTTGCCCAGAAGCTGGGCTTCGATGGCTTCGGGGATTTGAAGGCCGTGCTCAAGATGGAAGAGGGGGCAAAATCCTATTACAAGGAAGATGTGCTGCAGGACCTGCAGGAGTTCTACACCCAGACAGCCAGCAAGGTGTTCAAGCGCAACTTCGACAGCGCCAGCCGCCTGATCCATGAGGCCAACCGTGTCTTCATCTTTGCATCTGGCTATGTGCAGAGCAATGTGGCCCAAGAACTCAAGCGGCTGTTCTTCTACGACAATGTGCTGATCTATGAGATCAGCGGGCGGGAGGAGTTTTCCTCGATTTCCCGGACGCTGACTGCAGATGATCTGTTCATCTTCGTTTCCCTTTCCGGGGAAACGCCCATGGTGGTGGACTTTGCCCGGCGGCTGCAGCTCCTGGATGTGCCCTTCATCTCTATCACCAAACTGCATGATAACACACTGGCCAGCCTGTCTACGGTGAATCTCTATGTCTCGCCGGCCCGCTTCCAACTCTATGACAGCGATGATGAGCATACCGCTTTCCAATCCATGATGCCCTATTTCATGCTGATCGAGGTCTGGTTCGTGAAGTACCGGATGTACCTGCAGCGCAAGGGAGAGTAGGTTCCATAAGGGTATGTACCAAAGTACGCCCGATGTAACAAAATACAGGCAGAGGCCGATGTGCCGAAAGCCCGCGAAACTATTGTGTTCGCGGGCTTTTTGCGCTATTCTTTATTCAGCGAAGCAATAATAATCAAGATTGATTAGGGGGTATTACAATGACAATCAGCAAAGACCGCATGATGCAGGGCATGCAGCGGTTTGGCGGCGCCATGTACACGCCGGTCATCCTGTTCGCATTCTTTGGTCTGACGGTAGCATTGTCCATCATCTGCAAGAATGAAGGCAT
Organism: Pseudoselenomonas ruminantium; assembly: GCF_900104055.1. Classification (GTDB taxonomy): domain Bacteria; phylum Bacillota; class Negativicutes; order Selenomonadales; family Selenomonadaceae; genus Selenomonas_A; species Selenomonas_A ruminantium_C. The sequence continues at coordinate 11,279 of NZ_FNJQ01000036.1, read as the reverse complement.
ACTGGGGAGTATCGCCGCGCAGGGGACAGTTTGGTATGATTTCTGGTACGTGGTAGAACAGGGAGCCTGGACGGTATTCGCCCAGATGCCGATCCTCTTCGCCATCGCCGTGCCAATCGGTTTTGCCAAAAAGGAACAGGCCCGTTGTGCCATGGAAGGTTTCGTCATCTACATGCTGTTCAACTACTTCATCGCCGGTTTCCTTTCCCTTCATGGTGCATACTTCGGCGTGGATTACAGCCAGGATGCCGGAGCTGGCACAGGGCTGGCCATGATCGCCAACATCAAGACCCTGGACATGGGTATGCTGGGGGCCATCTTCATTGCCTGCATGACCGCGTATCTGCACAACCGCTTCTATGATACGAACATTCCCGACTGGCTCGGCATTTTCAAAGGCCCTGCTTTTGTCGTCGCGGTAGGCTTTGTGGTGATGATTCCCATCGCCTTCCTCTTCTGCCTCGTATGGCCGGCTGTACAGCATGCCATCATGCATTTCCAGGATTTTTTAAAGACCAGCGGTCTGGTGGGCGTCTGGGCCTACACTTTCTCCGAAAGAATCCTGCTGCCTGCAGGTCTGCATCATTTCATCTATCTGCCCTTTATCTTCGGCCCGGCTGTCTGCGATGGCGGCATTCAGGCTTACTGGCTGCAGCATCTCAATGATTTTGCCAATAGTGCCCAGAGCCTCAAGGATATGTTCCCGGAAGGTGGTTTTGCCCTCCATGGCAGCTCCAAGGTCTTCGGCCTGCCCGGTGCAGCCCTGGCCATCTACATGTGCGCCAAGCCGGAAAAACGCAAGAAGACGGCGGCACTGCTTATCCCGGCAACTCTTACCGCTGTGATCTGCGGTATTACGGAACCCTTGGAATTCACCTTCCTGTTTGTGGCACCGCTGCTTTATCTGGTGCATGCTGTTCTCTCTGCCTGCCTGTCCACGGCTCTCTATGCCATGGGGCTGGCCGGCAACTTCGGCGGCGGCCTTATCGACTGCTTTGTGCAGAACTGGATTCCGCTGTTCCAGTACCATTCCGGTACCTATATCATGCAGATCGTCATCGGTCTGTGCTTCACGGCAATTTATTTCGTTGTTTTCCGTACCTTGATCCTGAAATTCGACTATGCAACTCCCGGCCGCACGGCTGATGATGTGGAAGACAAGCTCTTCTCCAAGGCTGAATACCAGGCCAAGAAGGAAATGGAAGAGATGGGCCTGGCCGATAATGCGCTGGCCATCAAAGCCAAAGTATTCCTCGACTGCCTGGGAGGCCCGGACAATATCAAGGAAGTCACCAACTGTGCAACCCGCCTGCGTGTGACGGTAGCAGATGCCGATAAGGTCGCTGCCGTAGGCAAATTCACCAAGGCCGGTGCATTCGGCCTCGTCAAGAACGGCAAAGCTATTCAGGTCATTGTCGGCCTTTCCGTACCGCAGGTACGCAGCTACTTCGATTCCCTGCTCAAGGGTGAGAAGATTGAAGGCGCTGCACCGCAGCCGGCAGCTGCGCAGGACACTGCTCTGGACAACAAGCTGGCTATGAAACTTAATGCCTGTGTTTCCGGTAAGCTCATCGATATGAGCGAAGTCAAAGACGATATGTTCTCCCAGAAGATGATGGGCGATGGCATTGCCATCGAGCCGACGGGCGATACGGTGGTTGCACCGGCAGATGCCGAAGTCACCATGATCATGGAAGAAAGTCTCCATGCGATTGGCCTGCGTTTCGCCAATGGTGCGGAAATCCTGATCCATATCGGCATTGATACGGTAAAACTGAATGGCGAAGGTTTCCAGGCACTCGTCAAAGCTGGCGACAAAGTGAAGGCTGGCACGCCGCTGATCCGGTTCGACCAGCAGGTCATCAAGAACGCTGGTTACCAGACCACGGTCATCATGGCAGTAACCAACTCTGCCGACTATCCACAGATGCAAAAGCATGAAGATGCAGAAGTGGAAGCCAGTACAACCCCGGTACTCGTATTCTAATGGAGATTTGAAATGAAAGAATTGAAATGGTGGCAGAAGACCAATGTCTATCAGGTATACCCCAAGAGCTTCCTCGATACCACGGGCAGCGGCACGGGCGACCTTAACGGTGTCACCGAAAAACTGGACTATCTGAAAACCCTGGGTGTGGGGGCCATCTGGCTGACGCCGGTCTATCCCTCACCGATGGTGGATAACGGCTATGATATCGCCGATTTCACGGGCATCGATCCGTCCTATGGCACGATGGCCGATATGGAACGCCTGATTGCGGAAGGGAAGCGCCGGGGCATCCGCATGGTCATGGATCTGGTCTATAACCATTCCTCCAATCAGCATCCCTGGTTCATCGATTCGGCCAGCAGTCGGGACAGTGAGCACAGCGACTGGTATATCTGGCGGGATGCCAAGCCCGATGGCTCGGCGCCCACCAACTGGCGCTCTATCTTCGGCGGCAGTGCCTGGACCTGGTGCGAAGCACGGCAGCAGTATTACCTGCATACCTTTGCCGAAGCCCAGCCGGATCTGAACTGGGAAAATCCCAAGGTGCGGCAGGCCCTCTATGATGCGGCCAACTTCTGGCTGGACAAGGGCGTGGGCGGCTTCCGCATCGATGCCATCGTCTATATCAAGAAACCTGCTGAATTCGTGGACGGCGAGCCGGACAGCGATGACGGCATGGTCAATATCCATTCCATGATTGCCAATACCCCGGGCATCCTGGATTTCCTCCATGAGTTCAAGGAAAAGGTCTTTGAGGGCCACGATATCTTTACCGTGGCCGAGGCCAATGGCATTGAGCCGGAGGATTTGGATAAGTGGGTGGGGGATCAGGGCGTTTTCGATATGCTCTTTGAATTCTCCCATATGAACCTGGAATTTCCCCATGGCGAGCTCTGGAGCCAGGCGACAGGGTATACGCCGGATATCATTCCCCGCTTGAAGAAGGTGCTCAGTGCCAGCCAGCAGGCTACGGCCAAGAACGGATGGTATCCCATCTTCTTTGAAAATCACGATCAGATGCGCTGTGTCAAGCATTACTTCCCCGCTACAGCAGATCGGAAACGCGCAGCCAAGGCCATGGCTGCCAGCCTGATGACTCTTCGTGGAACCCCCTTTATCTACGAAGGGCAGGAATTGGGCTTGGATAATGTGGCCTGGGGAGCTATCGAAGATTACAATGATATCTCCTCCCATGGCCAGTATGAACTGGCTTTGGCAGAGGGCAGGACGGCAGATGAAGCCATGGAAATCGTTCATCGCTACAGCCGGGACAATGCCCGTACCCCCATGCAGTGGACGAAAGGCAAGAATGCCGGCTTCAGTGCTGGTACCCCTTGGTTGCCCGTCCACGAGGATTATCGCTGGCAGTGTGTGGAAAGCGAAGCCATGGAGGATGACTCCGTGCTGAGCTTCTACCGTCAGCTGGCGGCCCTGCGGCATACCGGCGAGGCTGCCGGTGTCCTGCAGCAGGGCGATTATACGGAACTTTTACAAGAAGATCCATCCATAATGGCCTTCAAGCGGCATTTTGGCTGTCGGGAGGTCTACACGCTGGTGAATTTCAGCGGACAGGAGCAGGATTACAAGCTGCCGGAACTTGCGGGAGCAAAGCTGTTGGCGGAAAGTGTAGCCGACAGCAGCCAGGGGAGCCTGCGCCCCTATGAAGCAGTTATTTACATCAAGGAAACAGGTGAACATTTATGAAGATAGGCGCAAGCGATTACGATGGAACCTTGTTCCGCCAGCGAACCATTGCGGCAGAAGATGTGGATGGCGTGAAGAAATGGCGGGCGGCAGGCAATAAATTCGGCGTGGTCAGTGGCCGGGACTATGGCATGCTGATGCCACAGCTGAGATTTTACGGCATTGAATCGGATTATGCGGTCTGCAATAATGGCGGCATAATCTGCCGGGCCGATGGCACTCCGCTTTGGCAGGGCAGTATTCCTCTGCGGGTGCTGGCAGAGATCGTGCAGGAACCAAGCGTGCGCCGCTCCTTCCATTTTGCTTTTTCCGCTGTGGACAGGACCTTCCTCTACCATGAACGGGAAGGTTCCTGGATCATGCGGGAAGCCCAGGAATGGGATTTTCCCATCGTGAAGATAGAGGAGCAGGACATCCTGAGCCTGCCTCAGATCCATCAGTTCTGTCTGGGGTATCATGAAGCCGGTGAGGCGGATGAGACCAGCGCCATCATCAATGCGAAGTATGGAGAGTTCGTCCATGCCTATCCCAATGGCTGCAGCGTGGACATCACTCCTGCCGGTGTGAGCAAGAGCCAGGGCATTGCCAAATTGCTGGAACTCATGGATTGGCAGGAGGCTGAGGTCTATGCCATCGGCGATGAAAGCAATGACCTGCCTATGCTGGAAGCCTACGACGGCTTTACGGTGAACACCGCCAGAGAGGCCATCAAGGAAAAAGCCAGGGCAGTATATCCCTCTGTGGGCGGGATGCTGCTGGCAAATCTGTAACGAGGCAAGACGATATCCCTCGCCGCTTGGCGTTATAACAATTGCATAAGGTGCTTCTTTTCAGGGGCGCTTATAAGCAAATATATTAATATATGAATATATATTGTGATTAGAGAAAGGGAGCTTTGGTTATGAAAATGAACAGGAAAGTTGCCGCTATCTTAGCAGGTTTGACCGTGGGGGCCATGGGGCAGGTCTACGCCGCCAGTGCGGACAGCTTCAGCGATGTGCCGAAAGATCATTGGAGCTATGAAGCACTGGATTATCTGGCGAAGGAAGGCGTCATCGAGGGCATGGGTGACAACACCTTCCAAGGCGGGCGCACCATGACGCGTTATGAAATGGCCTCCATCGTGGCTAAGGCCATGCAGAAGGGCGGTACCAGCTTTGGAGATAAAGCTGTGCTGGACAAACTTTCCGCAGAATATTCCGGCGAACTTGATACGTTGAAAAAGCGTGTGGATGCGCATGACAAAGATATCAAGGAATTGAAGGAAAAGGCTGACCGCTTCCAGCTCCATGGTCTGGCTCGTGTGCAGATGGGGGATGACAACGGTCTGGAAAAAGATGGTCGTAATGGGGATTATAGCAATCGGTTCTATATGGATCTTGAAGGTTCTATGAAGATAAATCCTCATGCGACGGCTCGTTTCACAGTGGAGAAGAATGCCCGCTTCCGCGATAGCGAATATAAGAAGATGAAAACCGGTGATGTAAAGTGGGTAAAACATAAAAATGAAAAGGCAGAGGGCGGCTATGATTGGTTTGAAAAACCTATTGTCTACGATAAGACCGTAACAGGAGAAACTCGCGATGATCCGCAGAATGATCCGAATCATAGTGGTATTGTAAGTAATATCTGGGTAGAATTACAGCTGGGCAAGCAGCATAATTGGTATACGAATATTGGCCGCAAGTGGAATGGTATTGGTATGCAGAATCTGTTGCTAGGTGGGCAGATTGATGGGATTTCCACCTATCATCCTATTGAAAAAGGTCATGGCTGGTGGTTCGGTGGGCATTACTTCAAGCCGTCGGCGGATTGGGCAAAGGATGAGCAGATTGAAGTAGATGACAATAATAAGGTTATTAGTGTAGAACGTTACGTAAAGCGTGCACCTGTTGTTGGGGCAGTTGATTTTTGGGGGCCATTGGGCAAATATATGGAAAGCCATATCGCTTATGCTCGCGTGGTCAGCCATGCTTTGGATCACAATGATGGAAACCTTGGTTATTATACTGGTGCGAAGAATTTCATCAGTGCTGATTTGAAGGTAAAACCGTTGAAGAATTTGAGCATTACAGGCTCGTATGTAAAATCCGATGCGAAGTATGAATGGATGAAGAGTTATGCTGGTAATGCACATCTGGACAGAGATTGGGCTGTGCGTATTGACTACAAAGGAACGGATTTGAATAAAGTTGGTTCTTGGGGGGTTTATGCAAAATGGGTTAATCTGGGTGTTGGTGCTGACATTGGCCATGATGATGAATGGGCAACTCGTGAACCGACCTTCGTTTCAGGAGTCAAAGGTTGGTATTATGGCATAAAGATGGTTCCATGGAAGAATTGTGAGTGGGAGACGATGTGGGCTCCGCATCTGACTGAAAATACAAATGGCAGAAATACGGATACGGGCGAGAGCACGGCATATTCCCGACATATCCTCCGCAGCTGGCTGGACTTCCATTTCTAAGCTGAAAGGAGCTATGAGATATGAATCGCAAAAAATCCTTACAGGCGGCCATTGGCATGTCACTGGCGCTGGGGCTCTGGGCAGCCCCCACGGCGCTGCCTGTTGATTTGGTTCCCACAGGACTTGTATCTGCCACGGCAGAAGCTGCGCAGGCAGTCGGGCCAACCGATGTGGTGTTGGTCGGTACCGTGCAGCGGAAATTAGGTGCCGGTACAGACTGGGCGCCGGCTGATGGTGCGACCATCATGCAGCCTTTGGGCAATGGCAAGTATCAGCTTAAAGGCAAACTCCCCAAGGGCAATTATGAATTCAAGGTTGCCATCGGCGGCAGCTGGAATGAGAATTACGGTGCGGGCGGTGCCCGTGATGGCGGCAATATCAGCCTGAAGCTTTCGGCAGAGAAGGAAGTCACCTTCACCTATGACAGCCTGAGCCATGAAACCACTGTAAGCTATGAAGGTATGGAGGCTGACCAGGTTGCCACGAAGAAAGCTGAGGCAGCACAGGGGCGTGTCGTGGTCTTGGCGGGAACCGTGCAGTCCAAGGCCGGTGCCCAGAAGGACTGGGATCCGGGCGACATGGCTACGCGCATGAAGGCGTTAGGGCATGATTTTTACAGCCTTTCGGTAGACCTGCCTGCGGGAACTTACTATTATAAGATTGCCGTGGGGGGCAGCTGGGCTGAAAATTACGGCCTCGGCGGCAATTTCGATGGTGCCAATGTGCAGCTGACCTTGCCCAAGGCGCAGAAGGTTACGTTCTATTACAATGATAAGACGCATGCTATTGCCGACAGCACGAGCTACAAGATGCTGGATAATGCCAGCCTGCCGAAAATCAGCGGCAGCTTCGGGGCATTGAAGGACGATACCATGCAGGATATGCAGCTGGCGGAGTTCTATCAGCAGACTGTGGAGCTGAAGGCTGGCAGCTATCAGGTAAAAGTGGCGCAGAAGGGCAAAAAGCCCTTGGCGCAGACCGTGAATATCAAGAAGGACGGCGCGGTGACCTTCTATTATGACAGCAAGGAAAACCGTCTGATTGCAGACGATGGGCGCATTTCCGCCAAACTCGTGATGCACGATACCTGGAGCAAGGCTTACCGTGTTCCGTTTGAGGCAGTCAAGGCTGGTTCACCTGTTACCCTGCGGCTGGCCGTGGGAAAAGACGAAGTGAGCAGCGTCAAGGCGGTACTTTATAAGGCGAAAATCACCGCTAATGGCGGTGATGAATATAACCCGGATTTTGCCGCCGGGACCAAGGCAGAATATCCTTTGGTACGTAAGGAAAGCCATGGCGGCCGCGACTTTTGGGAAGTCACCCTGCGCCCGCAGGAAAATGGCGTCTATGGCTATAAATTCGTGCTCGACGATACTAAGGAATATGGCGATGATGATAAGCCAGGGCATACAGGCGCGTTGAAGCTCCGTGGCGCCAAGCCCTTCCAGCTGACAGTCTACCGCGCGGATTTCCATACACCGGATTGGGCTAAGGAAGCGGTAACCTATCAGATTTTCCCGGATCGTTTCTTCAATGGCGACACAGCCAATGATAACGCCCGCACCACGGCGCGTGGCAATCAGCCGGTGCAGCATCGCGCCTGGACGGATCTGCCGGCCAATGCCAGCAAATCGCCTCAGGCCGATGGCGATAGCTGGGAATGCAATGATTTCTTCGGCGGCGATATCGCCGGCATCACGCAGAAGCTCGATTACCTGCAAAAGCTGGGCATTACGGCTATCTATGTCAACCCGATGTCGGCGGCCTGCTCGAATCATCGCTATGATGCCGTAGACTATGGCAATATCGATCCGCTTTTGGGCAAACTGCCGGAGCTGAAGGCTTTGGCCGCGGAAATGCAGAAACGGGGTATGCACCTTATCATGGATGGCGTGTTCAACCATGTGGGTGATGACAGTATCTATTTTGACCGTTATGGCAAGTATAAGACGGTTGGTGCCTATGAATACTGGTCGCGTATCTATGACCTGATGAATGACCAGCATATGAAGCTCGAAGCGGCCAAGGCTGAAGCCAGGAAGCAGCTCGAGGCCGAAGGGCAGGTATTCTCTCCGTGGCATTGGGAGAACTGGTTTGAGATTCGCAACGAAAAGACCAAGGACAGCATGGGCGAAAAATACGCTTACCATGACTGGCAGGGCTTTGACAGCTTGACGCCGTTCCGGGATGCCGATTATCCCGGCAGCGAAGCGGGCACGCAGGTTTCTGATCTCGGCGATTACCTGCTGCGGGGGCGTGACGGGCAGAAGGGTGTCATCATGAAGTGGTTTGATGATGGCCTGTCCGGCTGGCGTCTCGATGTGGCCAAGGAGGTGCCGCCGGGATTCTGGGCCAATGTCCGCAAGGATGTGAAGGGGATTCGCACGCAGACGGGTGAAGAGCCCTTGCTCTTGGGCGAAATCTGGCAGGATGGCTCACAGTTCCTGACTGGTGATCAGTTTGACTCAGTGATGAACTACAAGCTCTCCTTTGCCGTGGGCGATCTGTTCCTGAACCAGGGCAAGGCTGAGGCCTGCGATGACGAGCTGACCGTTTTGCGGCAGAACTATCCGAAAGAAGCGCTCTACAATCTCATGAATATCGTGGATTCTCATGATACCGTCCGGGCTATCTACAAGTTTGGTGGTGGCAAGGAAAATGTGGCGCAGGCCTCCAGACAGGATTTTGACTACCGCCTGGGCAAAGCCAGACTGAAACTGGCGGCGATGTTCCTGATGGGTTATCCCGGCATGCCGACGATCTACTATGGTGATGAGGCCGGTGTCTATGGCAGTGCCGATCCGGATTGCCGTCGTACCTATCCTTGGGGGCGCGAGGATAAAGAACTCGTGGAATTCTACCGCAAGGTTATCGGCGTGCGGAATGGGCACAAGCAGCTCTTTGCCCATGGTGATGTAAAGACGCTGCTGGCTCAAGGCGATGTCTATGCCTTCGGGCGGAACAATGCACAGGGTGAAGCTGCTATCGTGGCGTTGAACCGTGGCCCCGCTGCCGATGTGGAATTGCCTGTGACCAACGCCTCTGATGGTACGGTCTTCACCGACCAGCTGACGGGGGTAAAGGTCAGCGTACAGAATGGAAAAGTAAAACTGCACCTGAATGAGAATCAGGGCATGATGCTGGTGAAATAAATAAGATGAGGCAGCAAGCGTTTGCTTGCTGCCTCATTCGCGTAGTTTTTTCTTTGCCTTTGCAGGAAATTTCTGTTTTCGGGGCGTATATTCCCAATAAGAAGTGTCATTTCGCCCAGAGAAGGGAGTGTCTGTGATGGCGAAGCTGAAATATATCATTCTGACACTGTTGGTGATCGGTGTTGCTGGCGTGGGGGGATACTTTGCCGCGATACAGTATGACCAGACAAGAGCTATCGTGCAGGCCGAACAGGATAAAAAGGATGCGGCCAAGCAGGCAATCCAGGCAGAGAAAGAGGCCAAGGAGGCAGCTTTGCGGGAGAAAGCGCGCCGCAAGCAGGCCCTGATTGACAAGCGAACGGGGCGGGCGGAGGAACCGGATCAGGTTATCCGCGGGCTGACCTCGGATATGCTGGTTGCCAAGGAAATGGATGGTTCTACTTATTACCGCTATGAAGATCCTGTGGAAGATGGCATCTTCATCCAGCCCTATCTGGTACGTGATGCGGGCGGCACGGCGGTGGTGCATATCATCCTGCGTCATCGGGGCGAACGTCCCATGGGCTTTCATGGCGTAGGCCTGCAGACCGGTGAGGACAGTGTATTCTTTGTGCGTACGGCTGGCAATGTAGTGACCTCCAAGACCAACAGTGGCATCATGGAATGGTGCGATCAGATTGCCGATGCAGAAACACTCAAGGCCATGCGTGAGGTCGGTGACCAGCTGGCAGGAAAGATCCTGATGCTAGGGGTTGAAGGCGGTTCGAATGATGATCGGATGCTGTCTGCCATCGAAGCCCAGCGCATCAAGAATATATTGGAACTCTGTGATATCTGCAACGGCAAGAAAAAGACGGAATAGGAGGCATGATATATGGAACCGGCATTGTTTTCACCGATGGTGGCCAATATCATCATCATCTTGGCAGCTACGATCAGTTTGGTGGCCTTGGTGGGGGTGGCCTATAACTATTCCATTCTTATCAGCAACCGTGATAAATTTGCCAAAATAGACAAACTCGAGCATGAGTTGAAATCCTTGCAGCAGGATGTACAGGAAATCCGGAAACATATGACCAAGGCTCAGCTGCAGGCAGCCGCGCCGATTGATAAAGGCGTTCCGGTAACCGCTGTCAATACGCAAAAAAACAAGACTGCGGATAAGGAACTGCAGCCGGAAGTCTGGCAGCAGTTCGTGGATGACTACAACAATCTGGCCAAGAGCATGAATGTGCCCAAGGCGGAAGAGGCCTGTGAGAATTTTGCCCGGGACTATAAACTGCATCTGCTGATCTGCGTGGAACCGGAGGCACAGTCTGCGGGCAGTGCGACACCGGTATATGCTCCGGTGGACAAAGTGAATCTCAGCAATTACTGGGCCTGGAATGTGCCTGGTCAGCCGGAGGATTTTGCCGTCGTGCCCAATCCGTTTGTGGAGTATAATGAAAAACTCCATCATGAGGGTGGTATGAAGGAGACCTTTGCCTCCAATTATGAAACGGGTTCTTTCCGGGAAATCCAGGTAAAGTTGCCGGCGCATTTCAGCCAGCGGTTGGGGGCTTGGAAGATCGTGCAGCCGGGGGTAATTCGGCTGAAATAAAACTTTTATAAAGCTTTTCCCGCGGCAGCGGGATTTTTTTTGTATTTTTTTTAAAAAGGTGTTGACATATGGATTGAACTCGTGTAATATATTACAAGTCGCTGACAGACACGGCAACAAAACAGCTGAGCAAGCCTTGAATGGCAGGCCGCTGAGAGAAACCGAAAAGCTTCAAAAAAACTTCAAAAAAAGTTCTTGACAAGCTAATCTGATAGTGATAAGATAAATGAGTCGCTTGAAGCGACGGGCTCTTCGGAAGAAGCGCTTCTCAAGATTGTTCTTTGAAAACTAAACAATGCAAATAATCATGCAACATGATTAAAGCCAGATGTTAAAGAAACTTTTAAGTTTCTTATCAAACATCGA
>NZ_FNJQ01000008.1 GCF_900104055.1 Pseudoselenomonas ruminantium | reverse complement strand
CAAGCATCATAGTTACGAACCCATTGCCTGAAGGATCTGCTGTCAACGCCTGCATCCGCGGCTATGGAGGCATAACTGCCCTCTCCACGTTTATACTTTTCAATGAAGTGGATTTTCTCTTCGGGTGATAATCTCTTCTTGTACATAAAATGCTCCCTATCAAGCAGACAGTTTTATTATTTCTTCTGTCTACCTAATAGGGAGCATATCAGCACGCTGCCAGGGCTTTTTTTATTCCCGCCGCTTATGCCTTACTGCAAAAGCGTTTCCTCTACGGTGCGGATAAATGCCTTATCCAGCGCCTCCAGATGGTTTTCGTTCACAATCAGGGCATCTTTTTCCACCATTTCGGCAGCTGCTGCGGCTACCTCGGCCTTCGTCAGCTCGTCCTTGGGGCTGGTGATGGAAACCGTGGTGTTCTTCCCGTTGCTCATTCTGAAATTCATGACCAGTGTCGCCTTCATTTTTCACCCCTCCTTAGCCTTCCTGCGCCAGCAGGCAGGAATCTACCCGGCCGATACCGTCCACAGGGAAAGATTGCAGGTTAGAGAGCTTCTTTCCGATGGAAAGCAGGTCATCGTCGGCAATCTCCGGATAATACCGCACCGCACATATGGCGCGGCCCCTGTTAAAGTCCGCTATGAAACGGGCCATCCAGTGCAGGCTTTTGAACCATTCTCCGGCGGCGGACTTGGAACTGCCCAAAAAGCCGCCCAAACGCCGATTCTGCAAGCCCAGCGCCCAGGAATGGCAGACTTTAGTGGACTACCAAAGTCAGGTCTACTACTGTTGGCGGTGGATTATCCTCACGGAGTTCGTCACCGGCACCCGCATGAGCGAGCTTCTGGCACTGCGGTGGGAGGATTTTTCCTTCCAGCGGGGACGAGCAGGGCAAAATCACCGGCGGCATGGTGCATATCCAGCACGCCCTTTATCAGGCCGAAAAAAAGGACCCGGCAACGGGCAAGTACCCCTTGAAACTGGGCAGTACCAAAACCCAGCAGGGTGACCGCTGTCTGTCCCTGCCCGCTGACTTTTGCGCCGAAATCGCCCGCTACCGCAAGGTGCAGCTGGAGCAACGGCTCAAAACGCCGGACTGGCAGGATACGGGCTTTGTCTTTACACGGCTTAATGGTCAGCCTATAAGCCCTGCCAGCTTCAGCCGGTATTACCGCTACACGCGGCACCGGCTGGGCATTGCTACCACCTTCCATATGCTGCGCCATGATATGGCCAGCCGCATGAAAAGCGCCAATATCTTTGACCTCAAGGATATTCAAAGCCAGCTTGGCCATTCCAGCATCAAGATTACCACGGACATTTACACCCACATGGATTTGGTGGCCAAAACAAAGGTCAGCAACTGGCTGGAAGGCGGGGTCAATGATCTGCTCTCCAGTCAACCCGTAAAATCCCATAAAATTCCATAACGTCTTATATTCGTGGCTCTACATTGGCACTACAAATAGCATTAGACACAGCAAAAGGCTCTGCAAAAAATCTCGCAGAGCCTTTTGTGGCAACGCCCCAGGGCTTTGGGGTATTTAGTTGTGTAAAACCTTCGTAAAAGACAAGCCTGTCTATGGCGGAGAAAAAATATTACCAGCTCCAACGGCGTCTTAATATATCTTTTTTACAAAGGAATCCACCTCATCCGTCAGCCTTACGGCTGCCACCTTCCCCTCAAGGGGCAGGCATCAGGCTTCATCCAAGGCCAGCAGCTTCACAGCGGCCTTGTCGAGATAATCCGCATCGGTAGTCTCAATCTGGCCTGCATCGCATTCTGCGGCCAACTGAGGCTGGATGGGAATGCGTCCGAGTACATCGAGGTTGTACTCTTGGGCAATCTCTTCGATATGGCTCGGGCCGTAGATCTCGTGACGCTTGCCACAATCCGGGCACTCAAAGTAACTCATGTTTTCCACGAGCCCCAGGATTGGCACATTCATAGCTTCCGCCATCTTCACGGCCTTTTCCACGATCATGGACACGAGTTCCTGTGGACTCGTGACGATGATGATGCCGTCAAGCTTGATGGACTGCATGACCGTCAGCGGCACATCGCCGGTTCCGGGAGGCATATCCACGAACATGTAATCCAAATCTTCCCAGATGAAATCATGCCAGAACTGCTTGACCACGCCGCTGATAATCGGGCCGCGCCAGACAACGGGATCGGTCGCATTATCCAGCAGCAGGTTCATGCTGACAATGTCAATGCCGCCGGCAGATGTTACAGGATATGCACCTTTCTCACTGCCACGGACTTCACCGCTGATGCCAAACATCTTGGGAATGGACGGACCGGTAATGTCGGCATCCATGATACCAACATGCTTGCCCTTGCGGGACATGGCGACGGACAACAAACCGGTCACCAGCGACTTACCCACGCCGCCCTTGCCGCTGACCACGGCGATGACATGGCGGATATCGCTGAGTTCATGCGGTGCTTCATGCAGGTCTTTTGGGCGGGTGTCCTCGCCACAGGTAGTACCGCAGGAACTACAATCGTGATTACATGCTTCAGACATAATAAAGCCTCCTAAAATATATTATAAAAAAGGAGGGAACTATCCTGTTGGATCGTTCCCTCCTTTTATCTATGCTTTATAGAATTATGCTTCTACCGTATCGGTTTCGGCGTTTTCTTCAGCAACTTCTTCTACCGGTTTCGGATCGTTATCCACAATCTTGAGGTTGCGGTAACGGCTCATACCCGTACCAGCCGGAATCAGCTTACCGATAATAACGTTTTCCTTGAGGCCGATAAGCGGATCAACCTTGCCCTTGATGGCGGCATCCGTGAGTACACGGGTGGTTTCCTGGAAGGAAGCAGCCGACATGAAGGAATCGGTAGCCAGAGAAGCCTTGGTAATACCGAGCAGGATCGGTTTTGCCACAGCGGGCTCGCCGTTTTCCTCAATAGCCTTAGTATTGGCCGTCTCGAACTGGTTGATGTCAATGTACTCACCAGGCAGGAAGTCCGTGCTGCCGGATTCTTCGATCTTGACCTTGTGGAGCATCTGACGAACCATGACTTCGATATGCTTATCGTTGATCTCAACGCCCTGGGACTTATACACTTTCTGTACTTCGTATACCAGGTAACGCTGGGTTGCCTGCAGGCCGCAGACACGCAGGATATCGTGCGGGTTGATGGAACCTTCAGTGAGCTTATCACCCGGTTTCAGATGCATCCCCTGCTTGGCTGCCATACGAGCACCATACGGGATTGCATATTCACGGGCTTCGCCTTCGTCCGGAACAATCGTAACCTTGCGCATACCCTTACCGGAGTCTTCGACTTCAGCACGGCCTTCGATCTCAGCGATGATGGCATGATGCTTCGGCTTGCGTGCTTCGAACAATTCTTCGACACGCGGAAGACCCTGGGTGATATCGTCACCGGCAACGCCGCCGGAGTGGAATGTACGCATGGTGAGCTGTGTACCCGGTTCACCGATGGACTGAGCCGCGATGATACCAACTGCTTCACCGATTTCAACCTCTGCCTGATTAGCCAGGTCACGACCATAGCACTTGATGCAGACGCCGAACTGGGACTTACAGGTCAGCACGCTGCGGATGGATACGTGGTCACGTACCTTTTCGATGCGCTTAGCGAGCTCTTCATCCACATTGTCGTTGATGGAAGCAATGCGCTCACCCGTAGCCGGATCGTCGATGTTTTCAGCCAGCACACGGCCCACGATACGCTCAGCCAGGGATTCGATGATACCATCGCCCTCCTTGATGGCTTCGACTTCAATACCACGAACGTTGTTGTTGCGCACGCGGATTTCCTTGGCGTCGGAAGCCAGGATCGTATCGATGAGTTCCGCCGTAAGCTTCGTACCAGCTTCGACAATCACGCGGTTTGCAGAATCTACCACATCACGGGTAACTTCCTTGCCGCTCATCTCATGTACCATGGAATCCTTGGCCTTGGCGCGGGCAGCCTCGTCCGGCTCACCCAGCGTGATGGCTTCGGTAATCATAGCGTTGCTGATAGCAGCCTCGGAAGCCAGCGAGGAACCACGAACCATGATCTCGCGGATTTCCTTCTCGCCAATGATGGCCAGCTTCTCTTCGTCGAGGATGGTATCCCGGACAAAGAGGACTTCCTTCGTAGCCGGATCGAATACATCAGCACCCAGCAGACGGCCCATCAGGCTGTCGTTGAGGATTTCCAGTGCGTCGAAGGTGGACTCGGCCAGTCTTGCACGAGCCTGTACCAGATTCAGCGTGGAAATATCGCAGTCTTCTTCACGGACGATGACATCCTGTGCCACGTCAACCAGACGACGCGTGAGGTAACCGGAGTCAGCCGTACGCAGTGCCGTATCGGCCAGACCTTTACGGGCACCATGGGAAGAAATGAAGTAATCGGATACGGACAGACCTTCACGGAAGTTGGCCGTGATCGGCAGGTCGATGATCTTACCGGACGGATCAGCCATGAGACCGCGCATACCGGCCAGCTGACGCATCTGCTGTTTGTTACCGCGGGCACCGGAGTCAGCCATCATGAAGATGGGGTTGAAGGCGTCCATGTTGTCCATCATGGCGTCAGCCACGTCATCGGTGGCCTTGGACCAGAGGTCAACAACCTTGTGGTAACGTTCTTCCTCGGTAATCAGACCGCGGTCATAACGACGCTCAACCTTGTTGACGATCTGCTGCGTATCGTTGATGATGGTCTTCTTCTTCGGCGGCACGATAACGTCAGAGATAGCAACGGTCATACCGGCTACGCAGGCGTAGTGATAACCGAGGTTCTTGACATCATCGATGACATGAGCCGTTTCCGTGGCACCAAAGGCGTTGTAGCACTTGGCAACCAGCTTACCCAGCTCTTTCTTATTCATGAGCACGCCCAGGCACCACTGGTCGGACTCTTTATCTTTGTAGTAGTAACGGATTTCCTGCGGCAGGATCTCGTTGAAGATCATGCGGCCCAGGGAGGTCTTGACGAGGCCATAACCTTCGATGCGGCACTGGATAGCAGCCTGCAGGTCGAGGTCATGCTGCTGGTAAGCCAGCAGTGCTTCGGCAATACCCGTGAGGACTTTTCCTTCGCCCTTGGCACCCGGACGGATATTCGTCAGGTAGTAGGAACCCAGAACCATATCCTGCGACGGAACGATGATAGGCTTACCATCTTTCGGTGCCAGGATGTGGTTGGCAGCCAGCATCAGGATGCGGGCCTCCGTCTGTGCTTCGGAGGACAGCGGCAGATGGATAGCCATCTGGTCACCGTCGAAGTCAGCGTTGTATGCCGTACAAGCCAGCGGATGCAGCTTCAGGGCACGGCCTTCGGTGAGTACCGGCTCGAATGCCTGGATACCCAGACGATGCAGCGTCGGGGCACGGTTCAGGAGAACCGGATGCTCTTTGATAACGCCTTCGAGAACGTCCCAAACCTCAGGTTTAGCACGTTCCACCATGCGTTTGGCGGATTTGATGTTATGCGCAGAACCGGAAGCAACCAGCTTCTTCATAACGAAGGGCTTGAAGAGCTCCAGCGCCATTTCCTTCGGCAGACCGCACTGATGCAGTTTCAGTTCCGGGCCGACAACGATAACGGAACGACCGGAGTAGTCAACGCGCTTACCGAGCAGGTTCTGACGGAAACGGCCCTGCTTACCTTTCAGCATATCGGAAAGGGATTTGAGCGGGCGATTGCCCGGGCCCGTAACCGGACGGCCGCGGCGGCCGTTATCGATCAGGGCATCGACAGCTTCCTGCAACATGCGCTTCTCGTTGCGCACGATGATGTCCGGCGCACCGAGATCTAAGAGTCTCTTCAGGCGGTTGTTACGGTTGATCACACGGCGATACAGGTCGTTGAGGTCGGACGTTGCGAAACGGCCGCCATCGAGCTGTACCATCGGGCGCAGTTCCGGCGGAATGACCGGAACGACATCCATGATCATCCAGGACGGCTTGTTGCCGGATTTGCGGAATGCTTCCACAACTTCCAGACGGCGGATAGCACGAATCTTCTTCTGGCCGGAAGCCGTGCGGACTTCCTTGCGCAGAACTTCGCTCATGCGTTCCAGATCAAGCTCGTCAAGGAGTTCTTTGATGGCTTCGGCACCCATGCCAACACGGAAGGTGTTGCCATATTTTTCCAAAGCATCGTGGTATTCCTTTTCGGAGAGCAGGCTCTTCTTCGTGAGGTCCGTGTTTTCCCCGGAATCCAGCACGATGTAGTACGCGAAGTACAGAACCTTTTCCAGCGCGCGCGGGCTGATGTCGAGGATCAGGCCCATGCGGCTCGGAATGCCCTTGAAATACCAAATATGTGAAACCGGCGCAGCCAGTTCGATATGTCCCATGCGCTCGCGACGGACTTTCGCGCGCGTTACTTCAACGCCGCAGCGGTCGCAGACAATGCCCTTATAGCGGATACGCTTGTACTTACCGCAATGGCATTCCCAGTCGCGGGTTGGGCCAAAGATACGCTCGCAGAACAGACCATCGCGCTCAGGTTTGAGCGTACGATAGTTGATGGTCTCCGGCTTCTTGACCTCACCGTAGGACCACTCGCGGATTTTGTCCGGAGAGGCCAGACCGATGCGCATCGAATCAAAATTATTTACATCCAGCAAAGAGATGACACTCCCTTCTTATTCCTCACCATTATCCGTATCTTCTGCGCCCGGTTCTACAATGGAACCAAGGCTGCCGATATCGGCAATGATGTCGTCCGGCTTCTCATCATCAGAGGGTGCCCCTTCATCATAGGAGTCCTCTTGCTTAGGTGCAGCTGCACCTTCCTGGCTGGGATCTACGCCCGCCACATCAAAGTCAAGTTTCTTGGCCGTCTCGTTGATATCTTCATCATCCTCATCCTGCAAGGAGATTTCCTTGGCATCTTCGTTGAGGACCTTGATATCCAGACCAATGGACTGCAGTTCCTTAATGAGTACCTTGAAGGACTCCGGTACGCCCGGTTCGGGGATGTTCTCACCCTTGACGATGGCTTCGTACGCTTTGACACGGCCGACCACGTCATCGGACTTGACCGTCAGGATTTCCTGCAGGGTATAAGCAGCGCCGTATGCTTCCAGCGCCCAAACTTCCATTTCACCGAAACGCTGACCACCGAACTGAGCTTTACCACCCAGCGGCTGCTGCGTAACGAGGGAGTACGGGCCGGTAGAACGGGCATGAATCTTATCGGCAACCAGATGATGCAGTTTGAGGAAGTACGTGCAGCCAACGGTTACGCGGTTTTCGAACGGTTCACCGGTACGACCATCGTAGAGCACCGTCTTGGCATCGTCAGCCAGACCGGCAGCGCGGATGGTACCGAATACAGCTTCGTCGCTCGCACCGTCGAAGACTGGCGTTGCAATGTGCAGACCAGCCACATCCGGAATTGGCATGCCATTCTTGTCAAAGTCATAACCTGCTTCACGCAGACGGGCTTCCACGGTGGGATCGCCATCCTTGATCTGCTGGCCCAGTACCTTGACGGCCATACCCAGATGCGCTTCGAGAATCTGACCGATGTTCATTCGGGACGGCACGCCCAACGGGTTCAGCACGATATCAACCGGCGTACCATCGGGCAGGAACGGCATATCTTCCTGACGCATGATGCGGGAAACGACACCCTTGTTACCATGACGACCTGCCATCTTATCGCCGACGCTGATCTTACGCTTCTGAGCGATGTAGACGCGCACGAGGCGATTTACGCCAGGCGGCAGTTCGTCGTTGTTGTCGCGGCAGAAGATCTTGACATCCACAATCTTGCCCTGTTCACCATGCGGCACACGCAGGGAAGTATCACGGACTTCGCGGGCCTTCTCACCGAAGATGGCGCGCAGCAGGCGTTCTTCAGCGGTCAGTTCCGTCTCGCCCTTCGGCGTTACCTTACCAACGAGGATATCGCCAGGACGTACGTCAGCACCAATGCGGATGATACCTTCATCATCGAGGTCTTTGAGTGCTTCTTCGGCAACATTGGGGATATCACGGGTGATTTCCTCAGGGCCGAGTTTCGTATCACGTGCATCGCATTCGTATTCTTCGATATGGATGGACGTGTAGAGGTCACGCTTTACGAGGTTTTCAGACAGCAGTACGGCGTCCTCGTAGTTGTAACCTTCCCAAGGCATGTAGGCAACAACGATGTTGTAACCCAGTGCCAGTTCGCCGTGGTCCGTAGCCGGGCCGTCAGCGATGGGCTGTTTTTCCACCACTTCATCGCCCTTGTAGACGATAGGAATCTGGTTGATGCAGGTTCCCTGGTTAGAACGGATGAATTTCTGTAATTTATAATGGTCAAGCTCGCCATTCTTCGTGCGGACATCGATGTAATCAGCCGTTACATTCTCAACCACACCGGCACGTTTGGCCAGGATCATGACGCCGGAGTCGCAGGCTGCCTTGTATTCCATACCGGTACCAACGAGCGGTGCCTGCGTACGGAGCAGAGGTACAGCCTGACGCTGCATGTTCGCACCCATCAGAGCACGGTTCGCATCGTCATTTTCGAGGAATGGGATCATCGCCGTGGCGATGGAGAACACCTGACGCGGGCTCACGTCCATGTAGTCAACGGTTTCACGGGCATGCAGACCAGTTTCCTCGTTGTAACGAGCCGTTACACGGGGATTCACGAACCATTCGTTTTCGTCCAGCGGTTCGTTGGCCTGTGCGATTACAAGCTCATCCTCTTCATCAGCGGTGAGGTAACGCACTTCGTCCGTTACGCGCTGGGTTTCCTTGTCCACACGGCGGTACGGCGTTTCCATGAAGCCGAACTGATTCACGCGGGCATAGGTTGCCAGCGAACCGATCAGACCGATGTTCGGGCCTTCAGGAGACTCTACCGGGCACATACGACCGTAATGGGAGTTATGTACGTCGCGGACTTCGAAGCCTGCGCGCTCACGAGACAGACCGCCCGGGCCCAGGGCCGACAGACGGCGCTTATGCGTAAGTTCGGACAGCGGGTTGTGCTGGTCCATGAACTGGGACAGCTGGGAGGAACCGAAGAATTCCTTGATGGCTGCCACAACCGGACGGATGTTGATGAGTGCCTGCGGCGTGATGACATCCACGTCCTGGATGGTCATGCGCTCACGTACCACACGTTCCATACGGGACAGACCGATGCGGAACTGATTCTGCAGCAGTTCGCCTACCGCACGTACGCGGCGGTTGCCCAGATGGTCGATATCATCCGTGCTGCCCACACCATCCATGAGGTTCAGCAGATAGTTGATGGAAGCGATGATATCATTCTTCGTGATCGTGCGGTCATGGATATCGAGCGTCGGCGAGCACAGGAGTTTCATGCGGCTGCCATCCTTCTTCAGGAGGTACAGCTGTACGATATTGCCTTCGCCAAAGAGCTGGCGTTCACGTTCCACGTCAACTGCATCCAGCATGTCTTCCGTAACCACTTCATTGGCCGGAATGACGATTTCGCCGGTTTCCATATCCACGATCGGTTCAGCCAGGACCTTGCCCAGGATGCGGCGCTTCCAGCCCAGCTTCTTAGTGAGCTTGTAGCGGCCAACCGTAGCCAGGTCATAGCGCTTCGGATCGAAGAACAGGGAATCCAGCAGCTGCTGGGCATTGTCTTCGTTGGCGGGTTCACCCGGACGCAGACGGCGGTAAATCTCGATGACAGCCTTGCCCTGAGACTTCACGTCCTCGCCATCGCGTTCCAGCGTGTTCATGATGCGGGGATCTTCGCCAAAGAGGTCGATGATCTCTTCATCAGTAGCAAAACCAAGGGCGCGAATGAAGTACGTCACCGGCATCTTACGGGTACGGTCGATGCGGACGGAAACCACGTCATTGGTATCCGTTTCGAGTTCGATCCATGCACCACGGTTCGGAATGACCGTTGCATTATAAAGATGCTTACCAGTCGGATCGATTTCTTCTCCATAATATGCACCTGGAGAACGAACCAACTGGCTGACGATAACACGCTCTGCACCGTTGATGATAAACGTACCGGTATCCGTCATAAGCGGGAAATCGCCCATGAACACTTCCTGCTCTTTAATTTCGCCTGTCTCACGGTTGATAAGACGGACATTTACGCGGATTGGAGCAGCCAGCGTGACGTCACGCTCTTTGCACTCGTCGAGCTCATACTTCGGCTCGCCCAGCGAGAAGCTCTCAAAGGACAGCACGAGATTACCCGAGAAGTCCTGAATCGGCGAAATGTCATTAAAGATGTCCTGCAAACCTTCATCAAGGAACCACTGGTAGCTGTTCCGCTGGATATCCAGCAGATGCGGCATCTCCATGACTTCCTTGATTTTAGCATAGCTATACCTGGTTCTTTTGCCTACCGGCACAGGATTAAATAACAAATCCTTCACCCCTTAGCCTGATTTTACTAGAATATTATTTCCTGAAATGAAGGGCAATAGCGCACGCCTAAAAAGACGGAATGGATGAACAAGAAAAAAAACAAGGTCTAACCAAAATTTTACACCTTGCTTCCAGTTCCTTTCCGCTTGCGCACACTAATCCCTATTCAATTTCCTGTAGTTTTTAAGTTTAGCACCTATTTATAGTTCTGTCAATAGATAGGCCGCCATAAAAAATATTTTTTCTTTCCTATTGTATATCCCTATTTGCGCTTGCGCCAATTCGCCCGCGGATGGAACAGATGCCAGCCGAAGAACAGGGCACTAAAGCGCAGGGTAATCACCAAGACAAAGCAGATCCAGGCCATAGCGACCACATCCACATAAGTCTGCAGGGAGCAGGATATGATTGCGCCGAACAGTGATGCCGTAGCATAGATATCCTTGTAAAGCACAGCCGGCATGCGATGCGCCATCAGATCCCGCAGGATACCGCCTCCGACCGCCGTGATCACGCCCAGCAGTACCGGCAGTACATAGGGATTGCCGGTCTCCCGCGAAAGGCCGGTCAGCATCCCCGTGATGGTGAACGAGGCCAGCCCCACAGTGTCAAACATATTATAGAGCAAAAGCATGATGTATTTGTTGGGCGAGGCAAAAGGCCAAAAGCTATAGGCCAGGGACACGATCAGAGCAATGATGATCGAAAGCATGAAATCCGTCACATTGCGCAAGGCCATCGGCGGCGTGATTCCCGCCAGCACGTCCCGGACCATGCCGCCCCCCACAGCGGTAAGAGCCGCCAACACGATGATGCCGAAGATATCCATGCGGCGGTTGATGGCCACCATCGCCCCTGACACCGCAAAGGCGATAGTGCCCATGATATCAAAGATTCCCCAGGTCAGACTATCCATGTAACTGCAAATGTTCCTTTCCCCATTCATTTACTTTCCGATATAATGGAACGGGCACCTGATATTTTTCTCCCAGTTCCACCACACGCGTCACGAGGCCGGCAAATTCCGATTTTCCGCCCCGCAGGATATCCCGCTGCATGGAAGTAGTTGAGCCCGGCTTGAGCACATCCATGATCTGAAGTCCTGTTTCCACCAGATCCTTCTCGAATTCAATGCCCATAGCCCTGCCCAGAGCCACTACCTCCCGGATAAGCCCCGCAAACAGTTCCCGCTCCGGACCTTCCTGTTGCAGCTTCTCGCTCGTGGCATTGAAATATGCCCCGGCAGCACCAGCCGGCGATACATAGGCAAATTTCTGCAGCGCATCCCGGACGATGTTCGCACTGAAATGGCCGCGGATTTCCGCCGCCTGCAAAATACCTTCCAATTCCTGCGCCGTTTCCAGCAGATCCTGCTGCTGCCCCGGACGATAGCCATAGATCACGCGCAGCATCTTATCCGACTGATAGATCACACCGGGTGCTTCAATCTGCCCCATCACATAGATACAGCCATCGAGGCAGGTAAGCTCCGGCAGCCGTTCCTGCATGACGCCGCCCGTGCCAAAAACATTGAGCACCGGGATAACCAATGTGTCTTTGCCCATCTTCTCCCGGGCAAAAGCGATGGCATCTTCCAGATCATAATACTTCACGCACACGAACAAGACATCTGGTACATCCTCATACGCAGCTGCCGTGCAGGTCTTCAGGTTTCGGATAACCTCCGTCCCCCGGTGATTGGTATGCAGTGTCAGCCCCTGCTCCTGTATTGCCGCCAGATGCGCACCGCGGGCAATCAATGTCACATCATGCCCTGCCATAGCCAAATAAGCAGCCAAAACACCACCTGTGCCGCCGGCACCAAAGATACAGAATTTCATGCTTGCATCCCCCTTTTCATTTCGTATAAGCCTATTTTATAAAAGGTGCGCTGACCTGTCAATGAGACCTGCCAGCGCACTACCTAATCCACTCTATTTACTTTTCCGCTGCGGTCCTGACGATTTCCAAAGCCCAGCGGGCGGCATCGTACAAATCTTTTACCTCAATATACTCATCCTTGGTATGGGCATTTTCCATACCCACGGAAAGCACCACGGTGGGCACGCCATAGGTGTTGAAATGGTTGGCATCGGAGCCGCCGCCGGATTCTTCGAGATTCACAGGCAGGCCGAGCTTTTCGGCAGCCTTGATGGCCGTCTGAATGGCCAGCGAATCCTTTTCCAGCAGATATGGGCCATAGTCCGGGCTGACCTCTGCCGTAATCCGGCAATTGGTTTTCGCTGCCCCATTGACGAAATGGTCACAGATTTCTTTTGTAATCTTATCGAGCTTTGCCTTATCACGGCTGCGGCTTTCATAGAACACATCACAGGTTTCCGCTACCACATTGGTCGCAGAGCCGCCGACGATCTTGCCGAGGTTGCAGGTGGTTTCCTCATCAATGCGGCCCTGTGGAGCATCCGCGATAAGCAGGCCTGCCGCACAGATGGCATTGATGCCCGCCTCGGGACTTACCCCCGCATGGCTTGCCTTACCCTCGATATGAATCTTGATCTGGTTCTTGCCCGGTGCCATAAAGGTCATATTGCCGGGATGATTATGCGTGTCCAGCGTAAAGCCGAAATCTGCATGCAAAAGGCTCGTATCGAGGTTCTGGGAGCCATGGACACCATTTTCTTCAGCTACCGTGAACACGATCTGCAGCGGGCCATGGGGAATGTCCTTTTCCTTGAGCTGGCGCAAGGTTTCCAAGATGGCCACAACTCCGGCCTTATCATCGCCGCCTAAGATGGTCGTGCCATCGGAACGGATAATGCCGTCCTCTACCACCGGCTTGACGCCGCCGCAGGGCTCCACGCAGTCCATATGGGCAGTCAGCATCACCACAGGCGCCTCGATGGTCCCCGGAAAATCCGCCACGAGATTGCCCGTATTGCCGCCAATCTTCACCCCGGCATTGTCTTCCTTGACCGTACCGCCTAATTCGGTCAGCCTCTTGGTCAGGAGGTCTGCGACCTCCCTTTCATCATGGGTGGAGCAGCGGATCTGCACCAGCTCCAGGAATTCATCCAATACACGCTGTTCATTGATCATGAATATACCTTCTTCCATTTCGTTCAAAAAATTACAGGAACAGCATCAGTACCAAAGCAGCCGCCAGACAGGGCAGAGCATTGCGCTTGGATACTTCCATGGGGTTGACCTTGGCCAGGCCTGCACAGATGATGGCTGCACCGGCCACCGGGGACATAGAACGGCCCATGGCACCGGCAATCTGCGCCAGCGAACCCAAATCCATGATGCTCATGCCAAACTGTTCGGCAAAGGGCGTTACCGCACCATTAAAAGCAAAGGCAGCTGCATCACCGGAACCAGAAATCACGGCAATCAGGAAGGGGCCGAAGGTACCAGCGGCAGCAGCGGCAGACTGAGATCCCTTCATGACATCCGTCAGCGCCCCAGTCAGGCCCACAGCCGCCATACCAGTAGTGAAGACGCTGGCGCAGACAATCAGGCCGATGACATTGGCATAGGCACTGCCCATACCGTCAAAGAAGTTCTTGCAGACTTCCTGCGCATTGGACCAGGTTGCGAGCAAACCTAAGACCACACCGATGATCATGGACAGGGCTACGCTCATCTCCGGCATGATACCCACCTGCTTGGAACCGAGAATCAAGAGCACCAGCGGTACCAGCGGCACGATGGCCCGCAGGGGATTTACCTTGAAATCATGCAGGTCATGATGCTGTTCTTCTTCCAGTGTAGCCAGATAGGCTTCCCGGCGTTCATCTGTCGCCCCTTCCTTCATGACCACGGCATAGACCGTCATCACGGCAATGCAGGCAAAGGAAGCAATCACGGAAGCCGGCGTTTCATTGATGATGACCGTCATCATATCCGTACCAGCCAGGTCAGCCACAAAGGGATTATGGGCGTTGCCCGGGCTGATGGCACTGCCCCAGGTACCAGCCAGTACTGTAGCAGCTGCCATAGCCGGATGGACACCGGCGGCAATCAGTGTCGGAATCAGGATACTGCCCACGGCCGCCGAGCAGCCAGCTGCCGAAGGAATGGCCAGACTGATCCACCAGGTCAGGAAAAAGGACAGCGGCACCAAGACCGTACGACCTTTTTTGAGGACACCGGAAATGGACTGCACCAGATGCTGGTCACATTCGGTGAGTTTCATGACATAGGAAAAACCCATCACCGTACAGATTGTCGGCACCAAGGAATTATTGGTCATGGCCTTCATAAAGGCTTTCATGATATCCTCAGGCAAGCCGCCAATCAGGCACATGATGACACCGGCCAAAAAGAGTACCAGGCGCGCTTCGATCTTCTTGATAATCAGCGCAAAAGTCAGGATAACAATCAATCCACCAGCGAGTAACATAATAATACCTCCTGCTCACTGTAAAATATTTATGACACCATAATTATATATTATTTTATTTTACGTGACAATCAGCATGAATAATATTTAAGTACCGTTATGATGGACATCATCTTTTTCATTCTGTAAAGTTTACAAAAAAAGAAACCTTCTCCTAAGGAGAAGGTTTCCTGTCATTTACTTATCGTAATGGGTCACATTGAATTTCGGTTCCCGGGAGTTTTCCGTTACGCCTTCAGCAGGCACGGCTTCCTTGGACGTCTCAATGCCCATGGCTTCATTGTGTATCTGCTGTACCAAGGTCGTCGGCGGAATCTGTGCCGGATCGCCATCCTTAGGACCGTCATTGTTGTCCTTGGGCGGTTCCTGCTTCGGCTCATCCTCGGTGATGAAACCTTTTTCCAGCAGTTCTTCAAGCTGCTTGGCCGTAAGGGTTTCGCGTTCCATCAGCGCCTGAGCAATGAGTTCCAGCTTGTCGCGGTGTTCCGTGATGATCTGGCGGCAGGCCTCATAGGCTTCTTCCAAATACTTACGGACTTCCTTATCGATTTCACTGGCCACTTCTTCGGAGTAGTTGCGTTCCTGATGGAAATCGCGGCCTAAGAACACCTGATGATTCTGGCTTTCGCCATAAGCCACCGGGCCTAAGACATCGCTCATGCCGTACTGCATGACCATGCCGCGCACCATGCGGGTAGCCTGCTGGATATCCTGGGAAGCGCCCGTGCTGATTTCCTGCAGCACGATTTCTTCCGCCACGCGGCCGCCCATGGCGACCTTGAGCTTGTCGAGGAGTTCAGACTTGGTAGCATAGTTGCGGTCTTCCTTCGGCAGCATCAGCGTGTAACCACCGGCACGACCACGCGGAATGATCGTAACCTTGTGCACGGGATCTGCGTGCTTGAGCATCATGCCCACGAGGGTATGACCGCCTTCGTGATAAGCCGTCAGGCGCTTTTCCTCATCGTTCATGATATGGGACTTGCGCTCAGGACCAGCCATGACACGTTCAATGGCCTCTTCAAGCTCCTGCATGTAAATCTTTTTCTTGTCACGACGGGCAGCCAAAAGTGCTGCTTCGTTGACGAGGTTGCTGAGGTCAGCACCTGTGAAGCCCGGCGTGCGGCGGGCCAGGATGTCAAGATCTGCCCCTTCATCCACGGGCTTGCCGGAGGTATGCACCTTGAGGATGGCTAAACGGCCGCGCACATCCGGTTTGTCCACCACAATCTGACGGTCAAAACGGCCGGGACGCAGCAGGGCTGGATCAAGGATATCCGGGCGGTTGGTCGCTGCGATGATAATGATGCCTTCGTTAGCCGCAAAACCATCCATCTCGACCAGCAACTGGTTCAAGGTCTGTTCGCGTTCATCATGACCGCCGCCGACGCCAGCACCACGCTGACGGCCCACGGCATCGATCTCATCGATGAAGACGATGCAGGGCGCATTCTTCTTGGCCTGATCGAAGAGGTCACGGACTCGCGAAGCACCGACACCCACGAACATCTCCACGAAATCCGAACCGGAAATGGAGAAGAAGGGCACACCGGCTTCACCGGCTACGGCGCGGGCCAAGAGAGTCTTACCAGTACCCGGAGGGCCAAAGAGCAGCACGCCCTTCGGAATGCGGGCACCGAGGTCATTGTACTTCTTCGGATGCTTGAGGAATTCGACGACTTCTTCGAGTTCCTGCTTGGCTTCATCAGCACCAGCCACATCCTTGAAGTTGACCTTGATCTTATCCGAACCGCTCATGCGGGCACGGCTCTTGCCAAAGGACATCACCCGGCCGCCGCCGCCCTGCGTCTGCTGCATGATGAAGAACCATACCCCGACGAGGAGCAGGATTGGCAGCAGGGACGAGAACATGGTGGACCACCAGGGTGGTTCAGGCGGATTTTCCGCATTGATCTCCACGCCCTTGGCGGAGAGTTTGTCAAAGAGCTTCGGATCCCGGTTGGGATTGTCCGGCGTGATGGTGGTAAACTCCGTGCCATCACTTAAGGTACCGCGAATAGTGTTTTGAATGAGGACAACCTTTGCTACTTTGCCTTCATCCACTTGCTGCAGGAACTGCGTATAACCCATTTCCTGTTTGGTTGTGTTCCTTGTCGAAAAGTAGTCAATAATGGAAATGGCTACCAGAATAATCAACAAATAGAACCCTACGTTGCGTAGAAACTTATTCAATCCATTGCCCTCCTTCCGAGAAGCCGCAGCCCCTCAGGATTTTTGCTATATATTAGGCGTAAATCTCAGGCTTCAACACGCCGATGTACGGCAGATTACGGTATACTTCCGCATAGTCAAGGCCATAGCCCACGAGGAATTCATCCGGCACTTCAAAACCGCAGTAGTCAATGGGTACTTCCACCATACGGCGGGACGGCTTGGAAAGCAAGGAGCAGAGCTTCACAGATTTCGGCTTGCGTTCCTTGAAGTACTTGGACAGGTAGTTCATCGTCGTACCGGAGTCTATTATATCTTCGATAACGATCAGGTGTTTTCCTTCAATATCGTAGTCCAAATCCTTGAGAATCTTGACAGAGCCCGTCGTGGACGTGCCATTGCCATAGCTGGACGCGATCATGAAGTCAAAGCGCACCGGCAGTTCCAGACGGCGTACCAGATCCGTGTAGAACATCACGGCGCCCTTCAGGATACCTACGCAGTAGATCTCTTCCTTGGCATCCTTATAGTCTTCCGTGATCTGTTTAGCCATTTCGGCAATACGCTTCTGAATCTGTTCCTCCGAAAAAACAACTTTCTCGATATCTTCGTGTAACATGATTAATTTCCTCTCTTCTCTATCCTGAGATACAAAATTTTATGATAATCCGCAGCGCCCTGCAAGCATCTTGCACTGCGCCGGCGGCCAATCATCCAGATTATCTCGCTGCCAGCAGCCAGCAGTAGCAGCGTATCCCGTTCTGCCTGCGGGATCTTATCGTCTATCATCAGTTTCTTCAGCTTCTTGCGCCCGCCTGGTAGGACCATGAAATCCCCCGGCCGGCGGGTGCGCAGGACCAATTTTCCGGGAAAATTCTCAGGCAGCAGGTAAAGCTCATCCGGCATTGTCTCAGCCTTCACCGCGTCCTGCCACTGGGCAGCCAGCCGGAAGCCCCCCCAGCAGGTTGCACCGGGAATCACGACCTCTGCTTCAGGCCAATCGATCTTTGATGGATCGGCCTGACCATCAGGCCCTGACCGGTCAATAGTCAGATAGCCATAAGCCACGCGCGCAATATAGTGATGGGACAGTTCCTGCTGACTGCTGGTTTCACCCGTCAAAAGCAGTTGGCGCAAAAGTTCCGTCTGTTGGTAACTGAGGTCAAGGGCACTGCCCGTAGTCCGCTCCCAAAGCTTACGGATAAGCCCCCGCTGCAAGGCAGGATGCAGGCCGGCCGTCTTGCGCTGAACCAGCGCCCAATCCCCCTGCCGCATATAGGCTTCGTCCATGCCATAGCGGTCAATCTCCCGCTGCAGGAAGTCATTTTCCTCCGCAGCCACATCGGCCAGCTGGCAGAGTGCCCGGCTGATTTCGGGATTGTATTCCCGCTGCAGCTGGGGCAAAAGCTCCAGCCGCAGACGGTTGCGGGTACAGTCGGCTTCAAAGTTGGTAGCATCTTCCCGGTAGGGAATCTGCTCCTGCCGGCAGTAAGCTAAAAGCTCTGCCTTCGTAAAGCCCAGCAGCGGCCGCACGATACGGCCTTCCGCCCCGCTTTGGGGACGCATGGCCCCCAAGCCCTTCACGCCTGTCCCCCGCAAGATGCGCATCAGCACCGTTTCCGCCTGGTCATCGGCATGATGGGCCGTGGCAATACAGTCATAGCCCTGAGTCTGCCGCACCCGTTCCAGGAATTCATAGCGCAGATTGCGGGCCGCCTGTTCCAGGCTGTGCGAGCTGTCTGCCGCGGCCTGCGGGGCGTTGCCATGCTCTACAAAGCAGGGAATATGCCGCTCACGGCAAAATCCTTCCACAAAGCGGGCATCGGCCAAAGAGTCCTCCCCCCGAATGCCATGCTCATAGTGAGCTGCGGCAATCTGCCACTCATTACGGGGCGCCAGCTGCCAAAGCATATGCAGCAGGGCCATCGAGTCAGCACCGCCGGAACACGCTGTGAGAATCTTTGCTCTTTTAGGCAGTAACGAACAAAAGCACCCTTTGCAGAGTGCTTCCATTTTATGCTCAGTCACGACGGGAGCCACGCCCGCCACGCTTGGAATCAGTCTTGCGGCGCAAGTCCGTCAGGCGCTCATCGCTGTCTTTGAGGAACTTGGAAAGCTTATCCTCAAAGGAAGCCGAAGTAGCACTGTAACGATTCGGTTTTCTAAAGTCACGACCGCCAAAGTTGCCTCTGGGGGCACGGAAGGAAGAACGCTCGCGAGCTGGGGCTTCAGCGGGAGCCTCGGCCTTTTTCTCCTGCAGCTGCTTGATGGAGAGGCCAATCTTGCCTTTTTCATCAATGGCTACTACCTTTACTTTAACCTTGTCTTTTTCTGCCAGAAAATCATGGACATCCTTTACATATTCATCTGCTACTTCCGAAATATGTACAAGTCCCGTTTTCCCCTCTGGCAATTCAATGAATGCTCCAAAATTCGTGATGCCCGATACGACACCATCCAGCACGCTGCCAACTTCAATGGACAAATTAATTCTTCCTCCTTAGAGTATTTAAAAATACAAAAAATATTATACCCTTGACAACTTGCGGGTGTCAAGATATACAAGCTTATTTATGACCGGTGCTGTAGGGCAGTTCCCCCGCTCTGGTCATCCCCAGTTCTTCCCGGGCAATCTTCTCGATATACCCGAGTTCATTGAGCTGCTTCGTCTCCTCTTTGAGAGCCGCATTTTCCTTCTGCGCAGCTTCCAGCCTGGCCTTGGCCGCCGCATAATCATCGGCTGCCTGGCTCAAATAGACCTGCTGAGAGATGAGGATGGAGGAAAAATAAACAATGATTGCCAGCATGATCAAGGCAAACCAATTGATTCCCCGTCTTTCCCGTCTTGCTTTCATCCTTCTCCCTCCTCGCCAAAGCTAAAACTCAATCTACTCTATAATAACCGCAAATGTTTCCCATGGCAAGACTAATCTACTTTTCCGACCATTGGAAATAATTTGTGGTGGCAATCCGGCGAAAATAGGAATCACAATTGCTGCAATGGAAATGGTCCTTCACATTCTCCATATCCGGACGGCCATTGACCAAACGCACGGCCTGTCCTTCCACATAATCCATCATATCCCCGCAGCGGGGGCATTTGCACTTGTTGTTTGCATCCCGTTTCAGTTCCACAGGCTTCAGATCCCCGGTGGGAATCCAGTTCGCCTTGTTCTGCGGTCCGCTGCCCTTGGGCAGGTCATGCTCGTCATAGAACCCCGACCCCAACAGTTCCTGAAAGTATATGCCGCAGTGATGGCATTCATATTTGGGCAGGATCGATGACATATCCGCCCGTCCGCCGACAATCTGCACGGCCTTACCATCCTCGAAATGCAAGGACCGGCCGCATTTTGGACATATGAAATTATTGGAGCCATCCTTCTGCAATTGAAATACAGCCATGTTATCACCAATCTCTTCCACAAATTGCCAACCCTTGTGAAACCCGCAACTATAATATTCCCTATTTACTTGTCAAAAACCTGCCGACTGCAAAATTATTTTCACGATTTTCTGGCTGGCCAACGGTTTGGCACAGGCCAAGGCCCGCTCCCGCATCCTGGATAACGTTTCGCCAGCAAAGATCTCCTCTACGGCGGGGGAAAGCCTTTCCCCCGGATGCAGCCAAATGGCAGCCCCATGCCTCGTGGCATAGACGGCATTTTCCGTTTCCGGCCCCGGAATGGGATCATGCAAGAGCATTGGCGTGCCCAGGGCAAAGGCCTCACTGATGGTCAGCGCCCCCGGCTTGGTGATCAACAGGTCCGCCGCCCCCATCAGTTTCCGCGCTTCGTCCGTATAACCCCAGATGCGCATATCATGACGGGAACCTGCGGCAAAATCCTGTACCCGCTGCAGAAGCTGCTCATTGCGGCCGGCAATTACCAGCAGCGTCAGCGGCTGGACCAGTTTTTCCAGCTCCTGCAGATTTTTTTCGATGCCGCCCAAGCCCAAACCGCCGCCCATCAGCATGATGACCTTGCGCTCCGGGGCAATGTCCAGCTGCCGCCGCAATTCTGCCTGCACCGGCAAATCCTGCAGCCCCCGGCTGATTGGAATACCTGTGGCATGCAATGTTTCCGACGCAAAGCCTTGCTGCAGCATGCCCTGTTCCATGGCCTCAGTAGCCATAAAATAATGATCGACACCACGGCAAAGCCACATCTGATGCAGCGAATAATCCGTCATCACCACCGACAGTGGCAGATCGCTGTGTTCCCGCTCCTTCCAGAGCGAAACCGTCTCCGCCGGGAACGGATGGGTGCAGATGACATAATTCGGCCGGTGTTCTTTATACAGGCGGCAGAATACTGGCAGCATGAAATAAGCAAACATATTCTTGCCGCAGCTGGCCCCCATCTCCGAACTCGAAAGCTTATAGAACACGTCATAGAGATTGGGCACGAAGTTCAGCATCTCCAAGTAGAGCTTCTTCGTAAGCCAATGCCAGAACGATGTGGAACGAGCCATAAAATCCACGGTGACAATCTGTGCTGCCGGCTGCTGGTGCTGCAGCTCCTCGGCTACCGCCTCTGCCGCCTTGATATGTCCCGAGCCGATGGATGCCGTCAATATCATGATTTTTTTCCCGGTCATCAGCCACACCTCCTGCACTTACGAAATTCACACCTGCTCATTGTAACACAATTTAAGCCGTCAAACCACCATCAACATTTAAAATCGTACCTGTGATAAAACCAGCTTCTGAAGATGCCAAAAATTTGATGGCCGCTGCCGCTTCCTGCGGCGTGCCGATACGTCCTAAAGGATAGACTGAGGCCATCTCCCGCAAGGCGTTTTCCCGGTCAGACGCCGCCTGCAGCTGCTTTTCAGTCAGCGGTGTCATGATATCGCCCGGCGCAATGGCATTGACGCGCACGCCGAAACCAGCCAGCTCCAACGCCAAAGCCCGGGTAAACATCACAACGGCGCCCTTGCTGGCACAATAGAGACTGCAATAGTAGTTACCATGCACCCCCGCATCGGATGCCACGTTGACGATATTGCCCCGTGATTCCTTGAGATAGAGCACAGCCGCCTGCGTCAGATAATAGGTTCCCTTGACATTGATATCCAGCACTTGCGCAATCTGCACTTCCGTCATATCCTCAATGGCGCCTTCCACATAGATGCCGGCCGAATTGACCAGCACATCGAGGCCGCCCCATGCAGATGTCACCTGCTCAATAGCCTGCTGACAATCCTGCAAGCTGCTTACATCTCCCTGCACGAATATGACCTGCTCACCAGCTTCCAGCTCTTTGAGCGCCTGCTTGCCGCGATTGATATCCCGCCCCATCAGTGCCACCCTGGCACCTGCGTCCAGGAATAACCGTGCTGCCGCCAGGCCAATTCCGGACGTGCCGCCGGAAATCAGGATTCGTTTATTCATTAAAACACCTCATCCACCGTTTTACGGTCCCTTGCCCGGGGAGTCCACCGGACTCCCGCGGCTTCGCCGCCCCCTCAAGGGGAAGGCTTAAACACAAAAACCGTGCTCACTAGGAGCACGGTCCACATATTCTTCTAATCAGTTCACAGCGTCCTTCAGAGCCTTGCCAGCCTTGAACACCGGATTCTTTGCTGCCGGAATCTCGATTTCCTTGCCCGTCTGCGGGTTGCGGCCTTTGCGAGCGGCGCGTTCTTTCACTTCAAACGTACCAAAGCCGATCAGCTGTACGCGATCGCCTTCGATCAGAGCCTGCTGCACGCTTTCAAAGAAAGCACCCAGAGCCTTTTCAGCATCTTTTTTCGTCAGACCGGATTTTTCGGCGATATTAGCTACCAATTCAGTTTTATTCATGAGCGTAGCCTCCTTAAAGAAGATTATTGCGATCCCGCGGCACGCCGCGGGCCTTGGGGCTTGCACCCCGCTATAAGAGAATTTAACAGAAAACCCGCGAAAAATCAAGGGTTTTCGGGAAAAAACAAGGCTTTAACCCCGATTGCCCCCTATTATTTTCGATAAGCACGGGGTTTGCTCAGGATTTCCGACCAGATAACGGCCTGCTGCAGGGTATTCAGTCCTATGGCAGACGGTCTGTTCTGGAGCGCGGCAGCTGCTTTTTCCGACTGGCTTGCAGCCTGCTCCTGCCGCTGCTGCCGTTTCTTGCGGCGCAGCATCTCCTGATAGCGCTGCTGCTCTGCAAGTATCTCATCGCGTTCCTGCACCTGCGGCATGGTCACCACTTGAGGCTGCGGCGGCGCACCGCGCAGTTCCGGAATCTCGATTCGCTCCCGGCGCGGCTGCATGATATCCGGCAGCGGGCGGCGCGGCAAATCCGGCGTGCGCCGCTTGGGTACAGGCTTTTTCCCACCCTTCTTATCGGAAAAGATGGCAAAGAGGATAAAGAGGACGATCACCCAAAAGGAATCCATGGGAATCCCCCCCTTATTTTACAGATGCCTGCGGCGCCTGCAGTTTCCCGGCACCACTGCCTGTGCTGATGGCATTGCGCATATCCGTATCCGCCTGCACATTGTTGAGATTGTAATAATCCATAACGCCGAGCTTGCCTTCGCGCAGAGCCTGCGCCATCGCATGGGGCACTTCGGCCTGGGCTTCGACAACCTTGGCTTCCATTTCCTGCGTATAGGCCTTCATTTCCTGCTCCTTGGCCACAGCCATGGCGCGGCGCTCCTCGGCCTTGGCCTGCGCAATACGCTTATCGGCTTCCGCCTGATCGGTCTGCAGTTCCGCACCGATATTGCGTCCGACATCCACATCCGCGATATCAATCGAGAGAATCTCAAAGGCCGTACCGGCATCCAGGCCTTTGCCCAGCACCGTCTTGGAAATATCATCGGGGTTGGCCAACACATCATTATGACTTTCGGAAGAACCGACCGTCGTGACGATACCTTCGCCCACACGGGCAATGATCGTCGGCTCGCCCGCACCACCGACCAGTCGGTCGATATTAGCCCGCACCGTAACGCGCGCCTTGATCTTGAGCTCGATGCCATTCTTGGCCACGGCCGAAACCACCGGCGTCTCGATGACCTTCGGATTGACACTCATCTGCACGGCTTCGAGCACATCACGCCCGGCCAGGTCAATGGCCGCCGAACGCTCAAAGGGCAGAGGGATCTGCGCCCGGTGCGCCGCGATAAGGGCATCCACGACCTTATCCACATTGCCGCCCGCCAGATAATGCGCCTCAAGCTGATTGACCGCCACATCAAGACCAGCCTTATTGGCCTTGATAAGAGGCAGGATAATCTTATTTGGCGGCACCCGCCGCATCCGCATACCAACCAAAGTCATGATGCCGACTCGGACATTGGCCGCCAACGCCGAAATCCACAAACCAATCGGCACGAAATGCAGGAATACCATGATAAAAGCAATGATAAGGACTAACAAAAAACCTGTTCCAATCAAACCACTCATAAATGCAAAACCTCCTTAAACACCTCATCCGAGCGCTTCGCGCCCACCTTCCCCTCAAGGGGAAGGCTTTTCGTCCCGCATCGAATCCATAAAGGTATATCGTTGCCCAGCGCTCAAACTTGCCGAACCACAACTCTATTACCTTGTACATCAACGACCTGAACTTGCGAGCCTTTGGGCACGAATGCCCCCTCAGAAACCACATCAACCGGTTTCCCATTAAGCCGTACACTCCCCGAAGGCCGCAGTTCCGTAAGCACTTCCCCCACAGTTCCAAGAAGCTCCTGTCGCGGCTCCGCACTCACAAAGCCGCGCTCACTGCGGCTTTCATCCTTCAGCACAACCTTATTCCAAAGCCTGCTCGACGGCAGCCGCTTCACGATCAGCGCAAAGATCACGATTGCCGCCACAAAGGAAATCAGCATGGCATAGAGCGCATGGATATCGCCGCCCAGCGCGAGCACCACGCTGTAGAGCATGGCCGCCACGCCGAGCCCTGCCAAAAGGCCTACCGTCGGCAAGAGCATTTCCACGATAATACAGATAATACCGCCCATAAAAATGGCAATCTGATAAAGCGACACCAGCCCCTTCACATACTGACTGCCCCAGAACACACCGGCAGCCACCAGCCCTAATAAAATGCCAGCCCCCATGCCGCCGGTCTTAATCTCCACCATAATGGCCAGAAACATGATGACCAGCAACAGCATCTGCAGCACCGGCATATCAATCACCGCATCCATAAACTCACCCCCTTGGCTATTTATTTCCACAATCAACCATAAAAATCCTGCCCTATATTAGCGATTACAACGCATTAAGCCCGTGGGGGCTGGTGGTGTTTTTCCGTAGCGTTTGGCAAGCTTGCCTAAGCGAAGGAAAAATATTACCAGCCCCCACGGGCGTCTTATCAGTTCTGCAGGAAGCTCTTTACGATCGTATTGACCATCTTGCCATCGGCACGCCCTTTGACCTTGGGCATCAGCACGCCCATGACCTTGCCCATATCCTTGGGCGTAGCAGCACCGGTCTGCTCAACGGCTGCCTTGACCAGCTCGCGCACTTCGTCTTCGGAGAGCTGAGCCGGCAGATACGGCATGAGCACGTCGATTTCAGCCTGCGTCTTTTCCACGAGGTCTTCGCGGCCGCCCTTCTTGAACTCCTCGATGGAATCGCGGCGCATCTTGACTTCCTTGCTGATGACGGCAATCACATCGTCTTCGCCGAGTTCCTTCTGACCGTCAATTTCCTGCTGGCGAATGGCACCGCGTACCATGCGGATTACAGCCAGGCGATCCTTTTCTTTGTTTTTCATGGCGTCTTTCATATCAGCCGTAAGCTGTTCTTTCAACGACATTCTAATCATCCTCTCATACTAATTGTACATAGCAAAAGAGACATCTGAAAATCTTGCGACTTGCAGATGTCTCGCGCAAATTATCTGAACTTGCGTTTACGAGCGGCCTCAGATTTCTTCTTGCGGCGAACGCTCGGTTTCTCGTAATGTTCACGTTTTCTCACTTCAGCCAGCGTGCCAGCTTTCTGGGACATGCGCTTGAAGCGGCGGAGAGCACTATCGATTGATTCATTTTTACCAACTTTGATTTCGTTTGCCATCTATTTTTCCCCCCCTCCACTTAACTTGGGAGTTTGTGTTTTTCAAAACTACACCACGCTATTATACAATAATAATCACGCCTATGTCAACACAAACTTCGCATTAAATCATCAACCCGGGGGCCATTGCATGGAGCGACCGCCTAAGAGATGGAAATGCAGATGTTTGACCGTCTGACCGCCTTCATCGCCGGTATTGGCGACAACACGGAAGCCCTTTTCAGCTATGCCAAGCTCGCGCGCCAGCTGCGGAATCACATCCACCAGAATATGGGCGGCCAATTCTTTATCCTCAAGCTTAAGCTCTGCTACGCTTGCCACATGCTTTTTGGGAATCACCAGCACATGCACCGGAGCCTGCGGTTCCAGGTCCTTAAAGGCCAAAACCTGCTCATCTTCGTAAACCACCGTGGAAGGGATTTCCTTATTTGCTATCTTGCAAAAAATACAATCTGCCATCATTTACACCTCCTTTGCAAATCACATATGATATAAATTCAACAAAAATGTCGAAATACCTGCTTACAAAAAAATTTATTCCGCTTTATTGCGCGGTATAGGCCGGATATAAAGGCTGGTCAAATGGTCAAGGTCCGGCTGGCGATCGAGTTCATAGAGCGGAATCTGCCGAATGGACTCATCTTCCATGGCCAGATTGTGGATATAGGTAATCTCATATTCATCCGGGTATAGATCCATCAGCATCAGCTTGGCATCCGAAGCGATAGGCTGGCTGTAGACCTGCGTGATGATCAGGGACTGGGCCGGCGTTTCCTTCAAGGTTTCAATATCCAAGGCGTCCAAGATGGTCAATCCCTCCACCGGATCGATGCCAAGGCGCGTATACATGACCTCGACAAAGCTCATGCCCGGCAGGATCCTGACCTCCACATGCGTATCTTTTGCCATCTCCCGCAGCAGTACCACAGTGCGCTCCGCCACCAATGGGCTTCCCGGCACCACATAGACCAATTCGCCCAAAGCCTCGGCCTTTTTCAGCAGGTCCGCCGCAATGCTGCGATAGAGCGTTTCAAAATCTGCCGCTTCCTCATAGAAGCCATCATACGTCGTGTACGTTATCCCGGCTTCATCCAAAGCCGCTACGGTAGGATGGATTTTCGTGCGCAGGATCAAATGCTTGGCCTGCTCCATCAACGCCCAGCTTTCCCGGGTAATCAGGCCGGCATGGCCGGGGCCTAAGCCAACAACAGTAATCTTTGCCATATTATTTCTTCACTTTCACTTTCGTTGCGTTCTTCGTTTTTTCGCCCTTCTGCAGAGCGGCTTCTTCCTCGCCCTTGGCCAGCATCAGCAGCCGCAGCACAAAATCAGCGATGTTCTTTCTCTGACTGTCCTGCAGGGCAAAGCGGTAGCCGTTCTTCCCGGGCAGGGAACGCATGCTGCGCCCCAGCACCTTGTCCACGGCAATCAGGCCTTTTGCTGGCAGGCGATGGCCAGGCAGGATATATAGGTCCAAGGCCTTGGGCAGTTCCGCAATGGTGCGGATCTTGAGTTCACGCGCATAGTTCTTGATGCGGGCCACTTCCAAAAGGTTCATGACGGCCTGGCTCGGTTCACCAAAGCGGTCGATGAGTTCATCGCACAGGGCGCCGATTTCCTCATTGCTGCGGATGGCGGCAATACGCTGGTATATCTCTATCTTATGCATGGCGTCACTGACATAGTCGCCATCGATATAGGCCTCAATCTGCAGGTCGATGATAGGATCTGGCTGCACCTCTGCCACTTCTTTTTCACCATGCTGCAATTTGTCCACGGCTTCTTCGAGCAGCTTGCAGTACATCTCAAAACCGACGCTGGCGATATGACCATGCTGCTGGGAGCCTAAGAGATTGCCGGCACCGCGGATTTCCAGATCCCGCATGGCAATCTTGAAGCCCGCGCCGAGTTCGGCAAACTCCTTCATGGCCTGCAGGCGCTTCTCGGCGGTTTCCGTCAGGATCTTATCGGCCTGATAGACGAAGTAGGCAAAGGCCATATGATGAGAACGGCCCACGCGCCCCCGCATCTGATAGAGCTGAGACAGGCCAAAATGATCGGCATTGTAGACGATGATGGTATTGGCATTGGACACATCGAGGCCATTTTCGACGATGCTGGTGGCCAGCAGGATATCGTATTCCCCTTCGTAGAAATCCATCATCACCCGCTCCAACAGAGACTCCGGCATCTGCCCGTGCGCAGTCTGAATCCGGGCATCGGGCACGAGTGCTTCAAGCTTCTCGCGCATGCGATCGATGGTATCGACACGGTTGTAGACAAAGTAGACCTGACCGCCGCGCTTCATCTCACGCTTGATGGCACCGGCGATGATCGCATCATTATCCTCCACCACATAGGTCTGCACCGGGAAGCGATCCGCCGGCGGCGTCTCGATGATGCTCATATCGCGGGCACCCACCAGCGACATATGCAGGGTGCGGGGAATCGGCGTAGCCGAAAGTGTCAGCACATCAATGCCCGCGGACAGCTTGCGGATCTTGTCCTTCTGCTTGACGCCGAAACGCTGTTCCTCATCCACGATCAAAAGACCGAGGTTCTTGAACTGCACCTTGTTCTGATTGAGGATGGCATGGGTGCCAATCAGGATATCTACCTGCCCCATCTTTACCTTCTCGATGGTCTGCTTCTGTTCCTTCAACGTGCGGAAACGGCAGATAACATCGACCTTGGGTGCAAATTCCATAAAGCGGGCATTGAAGGTCTGGAAATGCTGCTGGGCCAGGACTGTGGTCGGCACGAGCACCGCCACCTGCTTGCCATCCATGGCGGCCTTATAGGCGGCGCGGATGGCCACTTCTGTCTTGCCAAAGCCCACATCCCCGCAAAGCAGGCGGTCCATGGGCTTTTCCTTTTCCATATCGGCCTTGATTTCGGCAATGGCCTTGAGCTGGTCATCCGTCTCCTGATAGGGGAAGGCATCTTCAAAATCATGCTGGCTGCTGTCATCCGGCGCAAAGGCAAAGCCCTTGGCCTGACGGCGCTTGGCGTAGATCTCGATCAGCTGCTTGGCGATATCCTCAACGGATTTCTTCGCCCGGGCCTTGGCCTTCACCCATTCCGTGCCGCCCATGCGGTGCAGGCGGGGCACTTCTCCTTCGGCACCGATGTATTTCTGCAGCAGGTTGACCTGTTCCGTGGGCACATAGAGCTTATCGTCACCGCCGTATTTGATATGCAGGTAATCCTTGTGGATGCCGCCGACTTCGAGGGTTTCTACGCCAATATACTTGCCGATACCATGCCCGGCATGCACCACATAGTCCCCGGGCTTGATATCGCGGAAATGCGCGAGCTTCTCGCCCTTGCTGTCCTTGCGGATGGCCCGGCGCTTGGCATGACCAAAGATATCCTTCTCCGTCACCACGACGAGACTGGCCGCAGCCATTTCAAAGCCGTTGATCAGGCGGCCAACCTGGATATTGACGCAGTCATCGCGAAGTTCTGCGCCCTCCTCGATAACCAGCGAGGGATAACGGTGCCGTGCCAAAAGTTCCCGCAGGGAATCAGCCTTGCTCTTTTCGGACAACAGGATCAGGATGTGCTGCTTCTGCGCCAACCAGCGGCTGATTTCGTCCATCAACAAGTCCATCTGGCGGTGGAAACTGGCCACATTAGGCGCCGTGAAGCTGATGGTCTGCGCAGCGTCTGCGCCATGGACCTGCTGCAGCAGCATGGCGGTATAGAGCACGCGATTTTCCCGAGCCGAGGTCAGCAGATTTTCCCAGGAAAAGACCTTGCTCTTGATATCAGGATTTTCCCGCACCATCGTGCGCATCTGTTCCCGCAGGCGCATGGGCTCGTCAAAGAGCACGGCGCCCTTGCCTTCGAGGAAGGACAGGAAGACTTCAGCCTGCCCGGCACTGTCCGTCTGGGCCAGCGGCATGATGGTCACACTGTTGATATTCTTCAGGGAACGTTTCGTATTCAGGTCAAATTCCCGCAGGGAGTCGATCTCATCGCCAAAGAATTCAATGCGCACGGGGTTTTCACCATTGATGGGGTAAACGTCCACAATGCCGCCCCGGGCGCTGAACTGGCCGATGCGCTCGACCTCATCAGCATGTTCATAGCCCAGCTGCACGAGCCGCTGCAAAAGTTTCTCCAGCGCGATTTCCTCGCCCATGCTGATGCTGACGCTGAGCCGGGCAAAGTCCTGCCGGCTGATGCCCTTCTGCACGGCCGCCGTGGCCTTAGCCAGCACGATGACGGGATCTTTGCGCATGAGGCGTACCATTACGTCCATGCGGCGGGCGGAGCGTTCCATACTGCGGGCCTGCGCCTGCACGGTCATCATATCGAGCTCCGGCAGTTCGAGCACCTCCGTGCCCGGCAGCAGGGACAACAAATCCTCCCGCCAATCTTGCAGGGCTTCTATACTATGGACGATGATCACCAATGGTTGGGGTGCCTGTTCATAAGCCGAAGCCAGAATCGCATGTTTTTGGGAGTTGGATAGGCCATATACCAATGTTTCCTGGGGTTTGGCCTGCATACAGGCCTGCAGTTTCTTAACCCCGGCATTGCTGCTGAGCGCAGCAAATAAAGAATTCATCTTCACACCTCAATATCTTGCTTATATATTACGCGAAAATGGGACTGTCGGCCAGCACCGATAGTCCCTTGCTCGTATGTCAATATGGTTTATGATAATCCTATTTTTCCTTCACGTCAAGCCACGGGCGCATTTTCCAGACAAATTTGCTCCCCTGTCCGGGCTTCAGCGCCTGCAGATCCGCCGCTGTTTTGGCAGGCAATATACAGTAATTGCCGCAATAGCGGCATTCCAGCCGCACCGAATCCCGCTGCAAGGCAGCTTTGATATCAGCACAGCCGCAACTGCATTCGAGTTCCCCGCTGGCCGCCAGATCGTGAATGCGATTGAGTGCTTCCAAAAGCGTCTGCTGATGTTCGATGTAACCATCGCCATCAGCGGGATGCAGGGCATCGTATTCTGCGGTGTTGAAATCGAGGAATTCGGCAATGTCCTGCCAACGGCCAATGTAGCCGAGTTCAAAATTATCGTGCTGACAGTAAAGTCTGGCAAACCTGAGTTTCCGCAGCTGCCGCCAAGTGAATGTTTGGCGGTTTCTGCCTTTGCATACTCCGCATTCCGTGTTCAGTTCCAGTCCTTTGCGCGGCCGCAAGGTAATTTTGCCCATCTCATGTCCACAGTTCCCGCACTCCATAACGAATTGCATCTGCCCGCTAAAGAGTGGTACATCCTGCAGTTGGATTCGGCCGCAGCGTTGGCAGTAGAACGCCAGAGAACAGGCCGTATCGATAAGCATTGAAAATCCTCCTCTCCCATAAGAATCCCAGTTCCAAGCCAAAATTTCCTTACATTTGACTCTCTCATCTTTTATAGTTCATTATTTCTACGAATGAGAAGGCTTATCCTGCTTGATTGAAAGTTTTTTTGCCGAAAAGGCGGCTGGGGCAGGGGATTATGCACGCTGCGCTGAGACAGTGGGCATAATCCCCCGTCCCCGCCTCACTACCTGCCTATTGGCACTTTTTAGTTCGTGGCTCTTGCAGCGATAGTGACAATATTGTGCAGGCAAGTGACTTCTGGCCGCTCAGGGAGTTTTTCTAAGCGGCGCGTTTGCTGGCAGGCGTCAAGAAACTATTTTTTGCCCACTATAACATTAACGCGAAAAGTCTACTGTTTGAGCGCAGCGAGTTTAGACTTTTCGCGTCAGTTCATTAAAGGGCAAAAAATAGTTTTAGCCTGACAGCTCAGCGAAGCGTGAAAAACTCCCTGAGCGGCCAGGCTACTCTATAGCAACAGATTATTTAACCTGCAAAGCTGCTTTGACAAAATCGCGGAACAGCGGATGCGGGTTGTTCGGGCGGGACTTGAGCTCGGGGTGAGCCTGCGTTGCCACGAACCAAGGATGGTCTTTTACTTCAACCATCTCTACAAGGCTGTCATCGGGCAGGGTGCCGGCGATGACTAAGCCACGCTCGGTGAGTTCCTGACGATACTTGTTGTTGAACTCATAACGATGGCGATGGCGTTCAGCAATGTTTGCCGTGCCATAAGCGGCCAGAGAATGCGTGCCTTCACGCAGGGTGCAGGGATAGGAACCAAGACGCATCGTGCCGCCCTTGTCCTCGATGCCCTGCTGGGATTCCATCAGGTCGATGACCGGATGCTTCGTTTCCTCATTGAACTCGGAGCTATGCGCATCCGTCATGCCGCAGACGTGGCGGGCAAATTCGATAACAGCGCACTGCATGCCCAGGCACAGGCCCAAGAACGGGATCTTGTTCTCGCGGGCATACTGTATGGCCTTGATCTTGCCTTCCACGCCGCGATCACCGAAGCCGCCGGGTACGAGAATACCCTTGCAGCCCACGAACACTTCCGTAAGGTCCGTATCCGGATCTTCAATCTTTTCCGCATTAACCCACTGGATCTTCACCGAAGCATCATTGTCGATACCGCCATGATGCAGGGCTTCCGTCACGGAGATATAGGCATCCGGCAGTTCCACATACTTACCCACGACGGCAATCTTAACCTTCTTGGACGGGTTGTTGATCTTGTAGACCATCTTATCCCAATCGGACATATCAGCCGGACCGTAATCCATATTGAGCTTCTGCAGGGCAATCTTGTCGAGGCCTTCACGCTGCATCATCAAAGGCACTTCGTAAATCGTGGAAGCCGTGCGGTTCTCGATAACCGCTTCTGGCTGCACGTCGCAGAACATGGCAATCTTTTCCTTCATGTCCTTGGAAATCGTCTTTTCCGTGCGGCACACGAGGATATCCGGCTGGATGCCGATAGCACGCAGTTCTTTTACGCTGTGCTGCGTCGGCTTCGTCTTGAGCTCGCCGGCTGCGGAGATATAAGGCAGCAGGGTTACATGGATGTAGAGCGTATCCTTCGGGCCAACTTCCTTCTTGACCTGACGGATGGCTTCGAGGAACGGCTGGCTTTCGATATCGCCCACCGTACCGCCGATTTCCGTGATGACCACATCAGCACCATCAGCCTTGGCTACATCGTAGACACGCTGCTTGATCTCGTTCGTGATGTGCGGGATAACCTGCACCGTGGAACCCAGGTATTCGCCGCGGCGTTCCTTGTGGAGCACAGACCAGTACACCTTACCCGTGGTGATGTTGCTGTTCTTGGACAGATTGATGTCGATGAAACGCTCATAGTGGCCCAGGTCGAGGTCGGTTTCCGCACCATCATCGGTTACGAACACTTCACCATGCTGGTAAGGGCTCATCGTACCCGGATCGATATTGATGTACGGATCGAACTTCTGAATCGTGACCTTGAGTCCCCGGCTCTTTAAGAGACGGCCCAAAGAAGCAGCCGTAATGCCCTTGCCCAGGGACGAAACCACACCACCGGTAACGAAGATATACTTTGCCATGATTTGCCTCCTTTTATACCTATTATTCCTGAATGCTTTCCAGTTTCTTCTGACGGCTGTTGATGGCCTTGTTAGCGGCCTTGGAACGGGATGCCGTACCGCGAGCAGAATGACGCT
Organism: Pseudoselenomonas ruminantium; assembly: GCF_900104055.1. Lineage (GTDB taxonomy): Bacteria > Bacillota > Negativicutes > Selenomonadales > Selenomonadaceae > Selenomonas_A > Selenomonas_A ruminantium_C. The sequence goes on along the minus strand of NZ_FNJQ01000008.1, from coordinate 62,498 downwards.
TCACTTCAGGCGGGTTCCATTCCGTGAGGCCCCACTGCTGGTCGCCTTCATGCTGGAAACGGCTGTCCATGTTGATGAGCGTATATACTTCCGAGATAGCTGCGGACAGGGACTGCACCGGCTTATGCTTCTTCTCGATTACCTCAAGGATCAAATCCTTGTAGTACATGGTCTGACCTTTTTCCGTCAGCACGTGATATGCGATATCTACTTCCGAGCTATTGATAAAATCCATAATCAAATGGTCTCCTTCCAAACCTAAAATTTACCTTACATCTGTTCCGGTGCGGATACGCCCAAAATTCCCAAAGAATGACGGATCACATGGGCCGTAACCGTCACCAGAGCCAAACGGGCTTCTGCCAGTTTCGGCTCTACGCCGACAATGCGGCATTTATTATAGAAGCTATGGAAGGCACTGGCCAGATCATAGCTGTAACGGGCAATGCGCTGCGGTGCATAGTCGCGGGCAGCACGCTCGATTTCTTCCGGATATTCCTCGATCTTCTTGATGAGGTCGATTTCCGACTCATCCGTGAGCAGGGAAAGTTCCGGCTTGTCGCTTAAGGCGAGCCCCGTTTCCTTGCACTGGCGGAAGATGCTGCAAATACGGGCATGGGCATACTGGATGTAGTACACCGGGTTGTCGTTGGATTTTTTCTTGGCCAGGTCCAGGTCAAAGTCGAGCTGGCTGTCCAGGGAACGCATCAGGAAGAAATAACGGGCAGCATCGGTGCCAACTTCTTCCATGAGTTCGTTGAGCGTCACGCTCTGACCGGTACGCTTGCTCATCTTCACGAGCTCGCCGCCACGGTAAAGGGCAACCATCTGCAGCAGCAGGACGGTCAGTTTCTCGGAGTCATGGCCGAGTGCATCCATAGCGGCTTTTACGCGGCATACATAGCCATGGTGGTCAGCGCCCCAGATATTGATGAGACGATCAAAACCGCGCTCATATTTATTATGATGATAAGCGATATCGGCAGCCAGGTAGGTCGGCACACCGTTGTCGCGGATAACCACGCGATCCTTGTCATCGCCGTAAGCCGTAGACTTGAGCCAGAGAGCGCCGTCCTTCTCATAGATATTGCCGTTGTCCTGCAGGATCTTCACGGCAGCCTTGACGGCTTCCGGATGCAGGGTGCGCTCGCTGAACCATTTGTCGAAGGTTACGTTGAAGGCTTCCAGATCTTCTTTAAGGGTAGCCAGCTTTTCTACATAAGCCAGGTCCTTGAAGATATCCATGCGTTCTTCATCGCTCATGGACAGGTACTTGTCGCCTTCCTTGTCGATGATGCGCTGCGCCGTGTCGATGATGTCCTGACCATGGTAGCCATCCTCGGGGAATTCGACATCCTGACCTAAGAGTTCAAGGTAACGGGCATTGACGGAACGGGCCAGATTATTCATCTGATTGCCGGCGTCATTGATGTAGTATTCGCTTTCCACGGGGTAACCAGCCGCCCGCAGGAGGTTCACCAAAGCGGAACCTGCCGCAGCCCCACGGCCATGACCGACATGCAGTAAACCTGTGGGGTTAGCGCTAACGTATTCCACCTGGATCTTCGGTGCATCTTTCTTAGGCAGCTGGCCATAGCTTTCGCCTGCTTCGAGGATTTTCTGGAAGGAATCATAGAGCACATTGCCCTTGAGGTAAAAGTTCAAAAAGCCCGGGCCGGCAATCTGGGCATGGTCGAGCCAGTCGCCCTCGATGCGTTTCACCAGTTCCTCGGCAATCTGGCGGGGAGCCTTGCGGAACACCCGGGCCGACTGCATGGCAAAGTTCGTGGCGAAGTCGCCAAATTCTTTCTGCGGGGGTACTTCGAGCACGACCGCGGGAAGTTCGCCTTCGGGGAACACGCCATCGGCAATAGCACTTTTCGCAGCCGCAACAATGGCTTCTGTCAAAGTATCTTTAATATCCAATCCAAAATCCTCCTACATTATTTGTCACTCAGGGTTTCAATCACTACATTCAAGGTATTGTGGCTTTGCAGTACATCGTTCAGGTGCATATCGTATTCCGCCTGCACCGTGCCCTGCCCCTCCTTGAAGTAGATATCCAGCTTCCGGCAATCAACCAGTAAATCAAAATTACCGTAGGGCGTTCGATACACACTACGGGTCTTTTCCCCCAGCCGAAATTCCAGCTGCATATCCACAGCTCCACGCCGGATCAGCGTCAGTCCCTCCGTGCTGAACTTGAGCACCGTAGGCACTGCTTCCTTATCGTGAAGCGAGGCATCCTCATAACGCACATAATGCTTGCCAGCCCGCGCTGCATACCTGCCACGCGCGGCCGATTTCAGCACGGTCCGCTCACCTGCCGTATCAACCTGCACGCCTTCTACCGTCACCGCAACCAAAGCATCCGCCATTTAGCCACCTCTTTAAAACATACTGTACACCATTATAAACCAAACTCCCTACCTTGCCAACAGTTTTTTTGCACTTCATCGGCTTATTTTTGTTAGTACGCTGCGCCGTGAAGGCTGGGGGCTTTTACACGCGCCGCTTGGCAAAAGCCCCCAGCCTCCACGGCAAGTTACAATCTATTTCACCAGCAAAGCCACTATCTCCTCAAGTTCATCCGAGCCACAAGGCCGATACCGTCCCTTGGACGGCGGGGCAGTGATGCTTTGCCAAAGCGGAGCGTTTGGCCGTAAGCGTTAAGAAATCAATTTTGACCTACAATAAAATTAGCAGGAAAAGCCATTTGTCTGAACGCAGTGAGTTTATGGCTTTTCCTGCTAAATAAAAGGTCAAAATTGGTTTTAGCTTACGGTCTAAGCGCAGACTGGCAAAGCATCACTGCCCCGCCTGCACGAGCCCGACTTCGCAAGCCACGATGTCAATCAAATCAGATGGTGAACTTCTCCACTTCATGAGCCAGCTGTTCTGCCTGCTCTGCCAGCCCTCTGGTGGCAGCTGCAATTTCTTCAGCGGAGGCAGACTGTTCTTCGGTAGTTGCCGACACTGCTTCTGCCCGCTGGGCGTTAGCCGTGCTGATATCTGCAATATCCTTAACCGCCTGCTGCATGGAATCCGTGCCTTCCGATACGGAGTTGATGCTCTTGGACACTTCCATAATCCCTGCAGCCAGAGCATCAATATCCGTCTTGATGGACTTGAATACCCCATCTGCTTCCTTAACCGAATCAATACTGCTGGCAACACTTTCGGAGCTTTCTTCGCTGGCGGCTACCGCCTGCTTCATATCCGTCTGAATCTTGGCCACCAGATTGGCAATCTGCTGGGTGGAGCTGGCCGACTCTTCAGCAAGCTTTCTGACTTCATCTGCTACTACCGCAAAGCCGCGGCCGTATTCACCGGCGCGGGCTGCTTCGATGGCGGCATTCAAGGCCAACAGATTGGTCTGTTCTGCAATGCCGGAAATCATCTCTACAATGCGGCCGATTTCATCGGAGCTCTTGGCCAGTTCCTTGATGGAGTTCTTAACGGTGGTGGTACTGTCGTTAATGGTGTTCATGGATTCCACCACGTTCTGGATGGAATCACGGCCCGTGTTGACACTGGACACGGTTCTTTCCGTCACTTCCGCAATGGCATCGGCATGCTCGGCCACCTTGGTGGTGCGGGCTGCCATATCCACCGCGGTTCTGTCCGCACTGATAGCCGAATCGGACTGGCTGGTAATGCCTGCCGCAATATCCGAAATCTGCTGGGCGGCCTGGCTGGCGGCGTTAGCCGACTGATGGGAAGCAGCCGTCAGTTCCTCTGCCGAAGCCGATACCCGTTCTGCATTCTTCTGAATATGACCGATGAGCTCCCGGATGGTACGGCGCATTTCCTTGAAGCCCCGGGCCAAATCGCCCAGCTCGTCGTTGCTGTCAACCGCCAGCGGACGGGCACGCAGGTCACCGGTATTGATGACATTACACTCTTCCCGCAGAGCTTCCACGGGAGCGCAGAGTTTGTTCCCCATGTACCAGATGATGCTGCTGATAATCAGCACCATAATGAGGGCCACAACGCCCATAATCTTCATCAACGAGTAGGCATCCGCCCGCACTTCGGAAATAGGCGCTACCGATACAGCAATCCAGGTACGGTAGCCCAGATGTACCGGCGTGAACACAGCCTGGGAAGCTACTCCCTTGGAGGTGGTGTATTCCGTAGAAATCTGCTTATCCTGCTGCACAGCACTGGTAAATCCGTTTACGAGCGCAATATCGATTTTCTTACTGGAAACTTCCTTGGTCAAATCCATCTTGCCCACTTCCTCAGGAAGCTGGGCATAGGCAATGCAAAGACCGTCCTGGTCAGCCAGGTATACACGGCCATTTTCCATGTACTTAATCTGGCCCACCAGCTCCGTCAGGTCATCCAGTTCAATGGTACCGTAAACAATACCAGTAACCTGGCCGTTTTCCAGTACAGGATAGGCCAGAATGGTGATGAGCTTGCCGCTGGTGCCCGATACAGATGGCCCCGTCATAACCGGCTTCTTGGTCTCCCGCACCTGCTTGATATAATCGCGGGTAGTACGGTCCATATCCTTATTCTTGTCGCTGATGGCATGGCCTTCCGGGTCTGAATAAGCCAGCATGGTAAAGTTCTTGCGCTTGGCCAACGTATCGGCCAATACCTTCACCCGCTCTTCCCGGGTGCCATGCATAATGGTAGGGTTGGTGGTCAAAGCCTCCACTGTCAGTTCCCGCTGCTGATAGAGTTTTTCCAGCTGCTCTGACGTGCTCTTGCCGATTTCCTGGGCCAGCAGATCCGTATTGCGGGTCAGTGCCGAACTGGACATATAATAGCTGATGGCGAAAAACACCGCAAAGCTCCCCACGAACAGGGGAATAAACCCGGCCAGGAACTTAAACCGCAAACTGTTAAATTTCATTTTCTCCTCCTTGTTTTAATAAATCCCATAATCCTTCATCTGAAAAAAGCATTGTACACATCTAATCTGCATACAATGCTAATTCCAGCTCCTTAGTATAACATTACTGTTGTTCGACTGCAATATCTAATTCTACGACATGTCCCGCCAAATCCATTTCCACCGTGAGATAATTTTCATCGCTTATCTTCACCTGGAAATTTTCCCCGATGGACAGGGACGGTGTGGAAATATCCACCTCCAGCCCCATACCCGTGAGGTTGGTGGCGGCATTAGCTGTAAGCATATTACTCATTTCCGAGATTGCACTTTGGGCCATAGCATCAAATTCTGCTACAGGCATGCCCATCATCATGGTCGATGCAATAAATTTAGCGGTATCTTCTGACATGTTGTAAACAACGTTGCCACGAATCTGTTTGGTGAAGCCCACGATAACCGAAACCCCCAGGCTCACCGCATTTTTTGTCTTTACTCCCATCTTCAGCCGCTTGGGCTCCGGAAAGCCCATCTGCGGCATTACGGACGTGAATGCATCGACGAACGGATTAACTAATTTTGCATCCATCTTATCATTCTCCTTCCGCAAATCCCACACTCATGTTAATATCGCCCAGTCTTGTCTTGGCGCTTATACGGAAGGTCGTAAGCTTGGGACTGGCAATGCGGATCTTGCTGCCCACGATGGTCCCGGGCGGCGTGATGCGCATTTCCTTATCCTTGAATACATCATTGATATTGGATACCCCGCGTCCCACGATGATGTTCACGGCCTCTTCCACCGATTCACTGGCTTCATCCTCCGTAATCTCATCCTCTTCCTCGGCATCCAGCATCACCGTGGCAAAATCCTTCATAGTCTTATCGTCCATATAGACGATAGCCCGGCCATTGGGAATGCCTGTAAGGCCCACGATGACGGCAATACCGCTGATATCGAGGAAACTGCGTCCCTCTTCCTCCAGCTCCACTTCGCTATGGACACCGGTCATGCTGAAAATGCCCTGCTGCAAGGCTTTCACGAAGGGTTTGGCATAGGATTCCCGCAGGACTGCCACCTTCCCCACCTTGTTCTGGCAAAGGATCATCAGGGTATCAATGAGCTCATTGATGCTGACGGGTTTCTGCAAGAAGGCACTGATGCCTGCCTCCCGGCCCCTGGCCACCAGACTGGCATCCTTCATAGCACTAATCATGACAATCTTGGCATCGGGATCCACGGCACGAATCCGGCGGGTGCATTCAAGACCATCAGCATCCGGAAGATTCATATCCATGGTGACCACAGCCGGCTTGTACTGTTCATAGAGCTCCACTGCTTCAGCAGCATTTTTGGCTTGTGCACATACCTCGAAGTTCGTCTTGGATAGATTCCCCTCAATCATCGCACGGCTGACCTTCGAATCATCGACGATCATTACTTTGACTTTCTCCACAAATGCTCACCTGCTTCTCTACATTCCTTACACTTGCCTACTCATAATATCATGTGATACCTGTACGATTTTCATAAGTTAGATTTTCGCTATACTGTGAGAAAATCCCTGCCTGCCAAAAAAATAATTTTAGATTTCACTCCTGCCGACTGCATCAAACGTTTCTACGATTGATGCAGAAGGTTCCTTGTCCATCTTGCTCACCAGATAAACCGCCAGCAGCGAGAGCAGGAAACCCGGTACGATCTCATAGAGGCCGAGCCAGTCAATCTGCTTCCAAACCAGCACCGTGATGCCACCCACGATGATGCCAGCCAGCACGCCATTGCGGGTGGTGCGGCGCCAGAACAGAGCACAGAGCAGCGCCGGGCCAAAGGCCGCGCCAAAGCCAGCCCAAGCATAGGCTACCATGTCGAGGATGAAGCTCGACGGATTCAGACCGATAAAGATGGCCAGCGAGGCGATGATCAGGACCGAGGCCCGGCTGATCCAGATGAGTTCCGTTGTCTCCGCTTCCTTGCGAATCAGCGTGCGGTAGAAATCCTGCGCAAAGGCCGAAGCCGCCACCAAGAGCTGCGCCGAGGCCGTACTCATGATAGCCGCGAGCACCGCCGAGAGGATCAGGCCTGCCACGATTGGTGGGAAGAGTTCATTGGTCATCACGAGGAATACCGTTTCCGACTCCGTGCCCGTAAGCTCATGGGAAAGGAACACGCGCCCCACCATGCCTACAGCCACTGCGGCTGCCAGCGAGAGCACCACCCAGGTCATGGCAATGCGCGTGGCCTGCTTGATTTCCTTGGAACTCGAAATCGCCATGAAGCGCACGAGGATATGCGGCTGGCCAAAGTAACCAATCCCCCAAGCCAGCAGGGAAATCAGCTCAATGGTACCCAAAGTGGAACCGTCCGGTTTGGTAAAGGGTTCCAGCATGGAATGGCTCACATTGCTGATGGCCGTGACCGTCGCCGCATAGCCGCCCATTTCCATAGCCGCCGTGATAGGCACCACGAGAATGGCAAAGAACATCATGACGCCCTGGATGAAATCCGTACGGGATACCGCCAGGAAGCCGCCCACCAGCGTATAGAACACGACGGAACCGGCACCGATGAAGATGGCATACTGATAGGGCAGGCCAAATACCGTCTCAAACAGACGCCCCGAGGACACGAACCCGGAAGACGTGTAGATCGTAAAGAAGATCAGGATGAACACCGCAGGAATCGTCCTGAGCAGTCCACTGTTATCCTCAAAACGGTTCTCCAAGAACTGCGGCACGGTCAAAGAATTCTTGGCCAGTTCCGTATACTTGCGCAGGCGGGCGGCCACAAAATGCCAGTTTGCCCAGGTTCCCAACGCAATGCCCACGGCAATCCAGCCTGCGTTAAGCCCGGCCAGATAGGCAAAGCCCGGCACGCCCATAAGCATCCAGCCGCTCATATCCGAAGCCTCGGCACTCATGGAAGTCACCCAGGCCCCGAGCTTACGGTTGCCCAAAAAATAATCGCTCATATTGCGGGTACGGCGGTAATAATACACGCCAATGGCCATCATCAGGCCGATATACAGAATAAACGTATTGATTATTGCCAACTGATCTGTCAAAGATTTTCCTCCTCTTGTTTTACAAGTTTACAATGATAGGATAAATTATACTTGTTTTCACCCCCTTTTGGCAACTTTATTTTTATAGTAGCTATATAATTATAGTTATAGTGGACAATTTCCGCGGATTTTTTCCGATTTTTTTCGATTTTGCAGGAAAAAACACTTGCATTATCGAAAGTCTTCCCGTATAATAGCTAAGGTTTTTCGAAAAGCTATAAAACAAGACAAACGCAGATAGCCTTAGTGTATATATCTATACATTTTTATAGGCATAATCTGCGCTCTTTTCGTGTGTGAAATTTTAGGAGGATACCTATGACGAAGTATGATGTTGTGATTGTGGGCGGCGGCCCGGCTGGCGTGTTTGCTGCCTATGAACTGGCGGAAAAAGCTCCCGAACTGAAAGTTTTGCTTTTGGAAAGCGGCAAGGATATCTACACCCGCGTCTGCCCCATTTCCGCTGGCAAGGTAAAGAGCTGCATTGGCTGCAAACCCTGCAGCATCATGCGCGGCTTCGGCGGCGCCGGCGCTTTCTCTGATGGCAAATACAACTTCACGACACAGTTTGGCGGCTGGCTCAACGAGTATCTCTCCGATGAAGAAGTCATGGACCTCATCTATTATGTAGATAAGATCAATATGAAGCATGGCGCTCCGGCGCAGGTGTTCAGCACGGAAAATTCCGATATCGGCTATCGCGCCCTGCAGCATGACCTGCACCTGCTCTCTGCCAGCGTACGCCATCTGGGCACCGAAAACAATCTGGAGATGCTCAAGGCTACCTATGAATACCTCAAGGACAAAGTTGAATTCCGCTTTGAATGCCCTGTGGCTCATATTCATTCCGACGGACAGGGCGAGAACGAAGTCGAGCTCACGAACGGCGAAAAGATTGCCGCTGAATTTCTGATTGTCGCTCCGGGCCGCGCCGGTGCGGAATGGTTCTCCACGGAATGCGACACGCTGGGCCTCAAGCAGGAGAACAACCGCGTGGACGTCGGTGTGCGCGTGGAAGTTCCCGATGAGATCTGGAACCCCATCACGAGCCAGGTCTATGAGGCGAAACTGGTCTACCGTACCAAGCGCTATGGCGATCAGGTGCGTACCTTCTGCATGAACCCGCACGGCCATGTGGTCATGGAAAACACCGATGGCATCATCACGGTCAACGGTCATTCCTACAGCGATCCGAAGCTCCAAAGCAAGAACACCAACTTTGCCCTGCTCGTGAGCAACCGCTTCACGGAACCCTTCCACTCCCCGCATCAGTACGGCAAGCGCATTGCCTCCTTCTCCAACCTGCTGGGCGGCGGCATCATCGTACAGCGCTTCGGCGATCTCATGAAAGGACGCCGCTCCAATGCCCACCGCATGAGCAAGAGCTTCACGCGTCCGACGCTGCAGGCTACGCCGGGCGATCTTTCCCTGGTACTGCCCAAGCGCCATGTCGATAACCTGATCGAAATGATCCAGGCACTTGACAACATCGCCCCCGGCATGACCAATGACGATACCCTGCTCTACGGTGTCGAGGTCAAATTCTACAGTTCCCGGGTAAAACTCACGAACGAACTGGAAACGGAACTCAAGAACGTCTTTGCCATCGGCGATGGCGCTGGCGTAACTCGCGGCCTCTCCCAGGCTGGTGCCAGCGGCGTATATGTAGCCAGACAAATCATTGCCCGCCGCCAGAGCCACTGAACAGATAACAACGGAAAAATGCCCTCAGACAGCTTTACCTCTGTCTGAGGGACACTTTTTACCTTTCTATAAATTCATCATACAAATTTTTTATTTTTAGCAGGAAAAATCCCCTCATTGGCGAAAAAAGGCAATTATATAGATTGACAACTTTTAGTACCTGCTTATATAATGAATTATCTTATTCATATATTTTTCATATTTCTATTTAATTTGGAAAGGACTTGATATCTTGTTTCTGATTGCGCTTTCCCCAATCCTTTGGTTGGCGGTAGCTTTATGTGTCCTGCATATGCAGCCCCATAAAGCCTGTCTGCTGGCCCTGCTCCTCTCTGCAGTCGTGGGCATCGGCCTCTATGACATGACGACCATTCATGCCTTTCAGGCTTTCTTAGAAGGTGTGGCCTTAGCTTGCTGGCCCATCCTGCTCGTAATCATCGCCGCTATCTTCACCTACAATCTGTCCGAATACACTAAGGGCATGGAAGGCATCAAGAAGATGCTGACCTCCGTCAGCAATGACCGCCGTGTGCTGATCCTGCTGATCGGCTGGGGCTTCGGTGGCTTCATGGAAGGCATGGCTGGCTTCGGTACCGCTATCGCCATCCCCGCCAGCATGCTGGTTGGTATTGGCGTGAATCCTATCCTGGCTGCCAGCGTCTGCCTGGTTGCCAACTCTGTACCGACGGCCTATGGTTCCATCGGTATTCCTCTGGTTACGCTGGGCAATGTCACGGGCACGGATGCCACGACACTGGCTACTTACACCTGCCTGCAGCTGGCTCCGCTGACGATTCTCTGCCCCTTCATCATGACGCTGGTAGCCGGTGGCTCCCTCAAGGCGCTGAAGGGCATGACCATCATCTGCCTGGGTGCAGCGCTGGGCTTCCTGATTCCGGAACTGGCTGTTGCAGTTTCCATGGGCCCGGAACTGGCCGTTGTTGCCGGCTCCATCGGTTCCATGGCTGCCATCGTGGCCTGCGCCAAGCTGTTCCCGGTCAACGATCCGGCTTATGCGATGCCGGCCCATGAAGATGAAGAGCCGCTGACCGCTGGCGATGCCATCAAGGCATGGCTCCCGTTCATCCTGATCTTCGTCTTCCTGCTGGCTACGTCCAAGCTGATTCCGGCCATCCATGATCCGCTGAACCTGATCAAGTCTTCCGTGCTGATCTATGACGGTGAAGGCGGCGCCCCCTATACCTTCACCTGGGTTGCTACACCGGGCGTACTTATCTTCCTGGCTGCTTTCATCGGCGGTTCCAAGCAGGGTGCAAGCTTTGGGGAAATGCTGAACGTGCTCAAGACCACGATTGTCAACCTGCGCTTCACCATCGTCACCATCATCTCCGTCATCGCTACGGCAAAAGTCATGGGCTATGCCGGCATGACTCACGAAATCGCAGAAGCTGCTGTTGCCGCAACGGGCACGGCCTATCCCTGCATCGCTGCCTTTATCGGCTCCATCGGTACCTTCATCACGGGTTCCGCTACCTCGAGCTGTGTGCTCTTCGGTAAGCTGCAGACAGAAGCCGCACAAGCTATCGGTGCTACGCCGGCTGCCCAGGCCTGGATTGCTGCTGCTAACGCTACCGGTGCCTGCGCCGGCAAGATGATCTCCATCCAGAGCATCGCCATTGCCGTTGCTGCCATTCAGGTACAGGGTGCAGATGGCAAACTGCTTTCCTTTGCTGCCAAGGTATATGCGCCCTTTATCATCATCATGGGTCTTATCGTCTACTTCGGCCAGTCTGTTGTTGGATAATAGAATATATACTTCAAAAAGTGGATGCTGCACGCGTGCAGCATCCACTTTTTATGCCTCTTCACTTATCATAGTTTTCTTTCTCATAGATGACATACTCCATGAGATATTCGATATGAATGCCAGTGTGTTTTTTCCCTGCCTCCCAAACGTTCATAATCCGTCGGAAAACAATGGGAAAGTCCTTCTCCGAAAGATTCTGCAGCAACACAAGAAACTGATTGGGCTTATGCCGCAGTATCATATCACTTTTTCGCAGTGTATCCTGCAGGCAGAGCCCAAACTTTTCCGCAGCATCTGTCAGGGTGTAGGGGCGTGGCTCGGCAGTATCTTCTTCCGATAGGATGAACATGAGTTTGACGACCATGCCGCCATATCGCTTATAGAACTGCTGGACGAAACGATAGAGCAGGGAGAACTGCTCCAGATTCATAGCAGGCGCCCCCCCGCCTCTATGCCAGCCCTCGACAATCTGCATGATATGATCAAACTCCTTTTTGATATCATTATCACCAGCCGCAGCTGCGTCTCCCTCCGGCCCATATATCCTGCTGCCGTTCTTGCCATTCTGTTTTACCTTGTAAAGAGCACTGTCTGCCAACGGAAACAGAGATTCATAATCGCGTCCGTGCTCCGGCACCAACGCTGCACCTATGGAAATACTCAGCGGAATGTCAAAATCGTCGCCGGCCAATCTGACCGCCTCTTTGAGCAGCTGCTCATTCAGCCTCTGATGCAGGCTATGCAACGCAGTTTCATCCCTCATGTTGATAAAAAAGCCCATGAATTCGTCCCCGCCGACTCTTGCCATAACATCCTGTCCCCTGATGTTGCGCCGGACGACATCGGCGAAAGCCACCAAGAACTTATCGCCCATACTATGACCATAGATATCATTGACCATCTTGAAATTGTCGAGGTCTAAAATCAGCAGCATGCCAGTCTGTTCAGCACAGAGCTTGGTCAGTCTGACGGTTCCAGCTGCCTTGTTCAAAAAGCCGGTCAGCTTGTCCAGGGCCGCTTCTTCTTTCAAGATTTCGATATCCTTGGTATGTTTGACCGCGTTCAAGATACGTTTGCAGAGAACCTCCTTATGAATAGGTTTGCGGATGAAATCGGACGCCCCCTGCTCAAGACTGCGCCGCTCCGCCTCACTGGTCTCTACGCCACTCAGGAATATGATGGGAGTAGGACCTCGCCCGGCAGCCTCCTCCAAGCGCCGCAATTCCTGATAGGCTTCAAACCCATCCATCTCCGGCATCTGTATATCCAGCAGAATCAGATCCGGTGTGTTCTTTTCCATGAATTTCAAAAGATCCCGCCCGGAACGCAGGCAGCTGACTCGCATATCCTGTTCCCGCAAAATGCTTTTCACCTGTGTCAGTGTCATGGTCTCATCATCCACAACAACAATCCAATAGCCCATAGTTCACGCCTCTTCTTCCCGCTTTATATCCATTCGACTCCACTTAACTCCTTCATTTGTCAAGTGATGACAGGATTGTTTCGTAATCGAAATGATCCGCAGCCTGTTTGAGTTTCTGATAGAGTTTCTCCTCCGTCTCCGGGATTCGATACTCCTCCATCTCAGCGAAAATATCGTCCAGCCGGTCGCTGTCCATTTCTTCCGCCGCTGCCCGCAATTCTTCGTAGACGCTTTCCATCAGCTCCTTATCCGCCTCAGGTTTATCATCTTCCGCCACAGACTGCCCTTTGGCGAAGACTTCCGCCAGCTGAATCTGGAAGCTGCGATAGGTATCCAGGAAAGCTTCATGATGAGCCCGGATATAATCCATATTCCCCGCCTTGCCGGCATTTTCCAGCAGCTGCGCTTCTTCGCCGAAATCCTTGGCGCCGATAATCCTGGCCGAACTCTTGAGTGCATGGACCTTGATGGTATAGTCCTTGAGGTCCCGCTCCGCATAAAAGCCTTCGATAGCTGCCGCCATCTCATCCACGGATTCATAGAAAATCTTGAGCAAGGGCAGATAGGCTTCGAGTGAACCACTGTTTTTGATGCCGAGCTCCAGATTCAGCCATTTTGCACCTTTGAGCGGTGCCAATCTTTCCGGGATTTCCAGATTTTCCTGTGCTGCAGCGTCTTCTGCTCCTGCCTCCCGCAGCTTTTCCGCCGGCAGATAGGTCATCAGCATATCCTCCAACTTGCCTGCATCAATGGGCTTGGTCAGATAGTCGTTGAAACCGGCCTCCATGTACTGCTCCCGCGCGCCAGAAATGGCGTTGGCGGTCAGGCTGATCACAGGCGTCGAAAGATTCGGTCCGCCCACCTGTGCCTTCAATTCATGCAGCGTCTCAATACCATCCTTGCGCGGCATCATATGGTCGAGGAAAATGATATCGTATTTTTTCTCCCGAGCCAGCAACAGGCCTTCATCACCATCATTTGCCGTATCAACCTGCACCTGCGTCTTCTTTATGAGGCTCTTGAACACCGTCAGATTCATCGGATTATCATCCACCATCAGCACCAGTGCCTCCGGAGCTGTGAATTTCTCACGGTATTTCTTGTGCCCTTTCAGCAGTGCCTGATAGGAAGTCTTATAATCACCTAACGGCTCCCACTTGACCACGCGCTGCCGCAGTTTGAAGGAAAATGTAGAGCCAGCGCCGTAAGTGCTTTCCACCTGCAAGGAAGAGCCCATCTTGTCCAGCAGGTTCATCGTGATAGCCATACCGAGCCCGGTACCTTCCACATTGCGGTTACGCTTTTCCTCGATACGCTCGAACTTGGAGAATAGTTTTTCCATATCCTCCGGTTTGATGCCGATACCGGTATCCCTGACCGCCACGCAGAGCAGCACGCTGTCCGGAGCTTCCGGGATACGCTCAAAACCTACGGAAAACGTCACACTGCCCTTTTCGGTGTATTTCACCGCATTTGTCAGGATATTCGTTATGACCTGCTTGACGCGAACCTCATCACCAAAGAGCAGCTTCGGCGTCTCCTGGTCGAAGTCCAGCAGAATATCCAGCCCCTTGGCATCAGCCCGAGTGTGAATCATATTCACCAGATCGTTGAACACCGATGAAAGGTCATAGTCCACGGGGATGATTTCCATCTTCCCCGCTTCAATCTTGGAGAAATCAAGGATATCATTGATAATCCCTAAGAGCGTATTACCCGCTGTCCGGATGTTCTCAGAGTACTCGATGACGTTCGGCTCGCGGCTCTCCCGCAAGATCATCTCGTTCATCCCAAGCACCGCATTGATCGGTGTACGTATCTCGTGGGACATGTTGGACAGGAATGCAGACTTCGCTTCGCTTGCTGCAGCCGCATTCTCAGCTTTGCGGTTGTACTCCTGCGCCAGGCGGTTTTTCTTTTCATAACGCGCCATGAGGAACAGTAGGATGGAAACAACCACAAATGACACGCATAGGGTCAGGAGAAATGTTCTTCTAAGCTGGGCAAAAGTAGCCGTTGTATCAAACACCGACAGGCATATCCAGCTATTTGCCACCGGCATTGTGTAGACGATGTAATCTGCATCGCCATACCGTAACGAAAAATATTTATCATGGGAGGAACGCAGCTTATCGACCAGTGCCCGGCCAAAGGTTCCTTCCTCCATAATATAGCTTTTCCCCACTTCTTTCTTATCCGAGTGGGCAATGACCCGATACTTGCGGTCTATGACAATCTCAATATCCGAATCGTCATTGGCCACCAAATCCTCCGTCATGGCCTGCAGATGTGCCAGCGACATATCCATTGCCGCCACGCTTTTTACATCACAGAGCGACTTGGACAGCGTGAGCATCATGGTATGGGTTTTCGCATCGAGATAGGGGTCTACGACAGCGACCTGCCCGATATTAGCCATTGCATCGATGTACCAGGGGCGTTCCTGCGGAACGAAATCATCACCGGGAACCCAGTTGTCGCCATCAAGCAAAACACCATCCACCACGGCGTATATGGCGGGCGCATTTCCCTCAGAGATATATTCGGCTGCAACGGACTGGCTCACCAGAAAGTCATGCATTTCCTCAGGGGAGCGCCCTTCACGAATCATGTCGTCCAATGTGTAGGACGCCATCCGCATGATGTCAATGCCTGTGGAAAGATATCCATTAATCTGATTCGCCGACTTGGTGGCGATAAGCTCCTGGTTCAAGATGACTTTCTGCTTCATCTCCGACTGCAGCAT
Source organism: Pseudoselenomonas ruminantium (assembly GCF_900104055.1). Classification (GTDB taxonomy): domain Bacteria; phylum Bacillota; class Negativicutes; order Selenomonadales; family Selenomonadaceae; genus Selenomonas_A; species Selenomonas_A ruminantium_C. Next base: position 46,946 of record NZ_FNJQ01000008.1, on the reverse strand, counting down.
GGTGTAATAGCTCATGACTACCGCCAGAAAAAACAGCAGGATAATCGTGGTAATATCCACTCTCTTCAGGACAGAATCTGCTTTTTTCTCTTTTTTCGCATCCATTTTATTCCTCCTGACAGAGATTACCGAACGAGCATAATATCACTGCCAAACCACTTTTGGGAGATTTTCCCCAAGGTCCCGTCAGCTCTCATCTCACTGATGATGTTCTGCACCCTGTCTCGCAGCTCTTTGTCATCACGCCTGAATCCCAAGGCCAAATCCTCTTCGCCCAGGATTTCCTGAAGGATAAAATACCGCTCACTGCTGGAACGGATAAAATAAAATGCGGCCAACGAATCCACCAAGCCCGCATCCAGTTTTCCCTCCTTCAACTTCTGGAGAACCACCATATTGTCAGCCAAAAGTACAACCTTAGAGTCCTTATAGATATCCGCTTCCTTCAGGGCATATAATGTTGTGGAGCCCTCCTGCACACCAATCACTTTGCCTTTGATATCGCGCATCCACATAATGCTGCTATCGCCGCGAACCACAAAAACCAAATTATCCTTTACATAGGTTTCCGACAGGCACATATCGGGGATTACCTTGTGGAACACCGACATACCGCAGACGCAGTCTATATTCCTGCCATACAGTTCATCATCCCTGTCTTTCCAAGCGATTGGCCGTGCTACGTACTCCACCCCCAGCCGGGAACAAATCTCGCGGCCCAAATCGATGTCAAATCCGACCATTTCTCCATTTTCGTCGGGATAGCTCATGGGTGGAAAATTGTCATCAAAACCGAAAACAAGCCGTCCGCTGTCCAACACTTTTTGCAGGGAAACATCTTTTTCATGGACAACATTTTGCGAACCGCCCCCATAGGTGATTATGGCTATCGGCAGCAATACCGCACAAACAGACACCAGTAGCAGCTTCCGCAGTTCCTGTGAGCGCGGATTTCTCTCTGGTCTGACACCTTCATTCAACGCATCATAATCCTTGACAATCCGCTTGAGCATCAAGGAAAGAAGCAGCAGGCCTATCAGGTTGGGAACGGCCATGAGCCCGTTGAGCGTATCCGAGATATCCCATACATTGTTCAGGTATTCATTGCCGGAAGCATCAAACAACTGTGCGCCGGAGGCACCAAGGATAATCATGACGATAAACAGCAGTTTCATGACTGGCTTGAATCGCACCCCCAGCAGATATGTCGATGCTGTCTCTGCGTACCAATACCACCCCAATATCGTCGTAACGGCAAAGAGCATCACCCCAATGGAAAGGATGTACTTGCCAGCCTGTCCCAGCGCCATCTCAAATGACTGAAGTGCCAGCTGCCCCCCCGTCAGGTCCGGGTAGTAGGTCATAGCGCCGGTCACCAGGATGGCCAGTCCCGTAACGGTGCAGATGACAAAGGTATCCAGGAACACTTCAAAAATGCCATAAAATCCCGTCTGCACAGGATGAATGCTTTCCGCCGTAGCATAGGCCATAGGGGCAGACCCCATCCCAGCCTCATTGGAAAATACGCCGCGAGCGATCCCCCGCTGAACAGCTTGCATAACGACCCAGCCTGCCACGCCCCCGGCAATAACCGATGTATCCGGGGTAAAAGCCATGCGGAAGGTTTCGGCAATAACCGCAGGAATTTGACCTGCATGCCCCACCAGAATGATGCTGGTGCTCACCAGATAAAAAACAATCATGAAGGGAACAACAATCACCGTCACACGGGAGAGGCTCACGATGCCGCCGATAATGACCATCCCTACCGCCACCGCCATAATGACACCGCTGTTTATCGGGTCTATATTCCAGCCCATGAACAGCACCTCAGCTGCGGAGTTCGCCTGCACAGCCGCCCCAATCCCCAGGGATCCCACGGACACAAACAGGGCGAACAAGACCGCCAGCAGCTTCCCGATATGCTTCCATGCGCCACCCCACAGCCCCAAGCCATGTTCTAGGATATACATGGGGCCGCCGCGCCAATCGCCATGGGCATCCCTTTGCCGGAAATGCATGGCCAGCGTAACTTCAGCGAACTTGGTACTCATGCCAAAGAAGGCCGAAATGAGCATCCAGACCAATGCTCCCGGCCCCCCCAGATGAAGTGCTGTGGCTACCCCTGCCACGTTGCCCGTACCCACTGTAGCGGCCATAGCCGTAGTCATCGCCGCAAATGATGAAATCGATTTATCCTCTTCGCTTTTTTCCCGGAAGCTGAAGACTTCAGCCACTGCTGGGAAAAAATAGCGGAGCTGAGGGATTCCCAGCAAAAGTGTCAGATAGACGCCTGTCCCCACGAGCAAGGTCAGACCGGGAGCCCCCCAAACAAAGTGATTTATCACCCCGTTGATTTGCATAATTGTATCCATCAAAGCCCCATTCCTCTCTATGACAATCCTAACTGTAGAGATATTCGGCGTCCAAAAGAAAAAAACCTCTAAATTCGCAGTAATTCGACAAGCACATATAAAAAAGGACTGTTGCAGCCCAATGATATGCAACAGCCCCTTGTTACCATATGCAATTACTTTTGATGGCGAACCACTTCTACCTCAACGTAATCCATCGGACCGGAAATCGGTACCGAGGGTTTGCGGATGCGGGCCATAGCCGTCTTGAAATGCGGGTATTTCGCCAGCAGCTTATCACCGATAGCTGCGGACAAAGTGCCCAGCATGGTATAGCGTTTGTTTTCCGTGATATCCCGGACAATGTCATAGACAGCAGCCGTATCAACACCATCTTTGAGCTCATCCGTCTCTACCAGCTTATCGTCCTGTGTTTCGATTTCCACATCAATGTAGAATTTCTGCCCCTGCTCGCGTTCGTATTCGTAAACACCGTGGAAACCATAGAACATCATGTTGAGAATTCTCACTTTTGCCATTGTGGTCACTCCTATCACATATAATCCAGCTTTGCCTGTAGATTGATTACAGGGTTTTCTACATGTGTATTTCGCTAAACCACGACAAATTCCTGCCACTATAATAAATTTTACCGATCAGTCACTGAACATTTCTTCCCAGCAGGCATAGGCACAAGTCAGAAAGATCAGCCCGGCTAAAAAAAGATCCCCCATACCCTTTCCTCCTCATAGAAAAATAGGAGAGGCCCAGCCTCTCCTTTAAAACGCCCATTACATCACCCGGCGGGCACCAACATAGCAATTGCTCCAATAAGAGCTGTCCAAAGACGCTACGCTGACACCACGGCTGGAGGACGCATGAATGAATTGACGATCGCCAAGATAAATGCCTACATGAGACACGCCCGGGCAATACGTCGAAAAGAATACTAAATCCCCTGGCATCATTTCACCGACCGGCGAACCTACCTCGTACTGCACATCAGCCGTGCGCGGCAGATGTACGCCAGCATGGGCAAACACGTACTGTACATAGCCGGAGCAGTCAAAACCGCTGGGACTGGTACCACCGAACACATAAGGTACACCAAGATACTGCATGGATTCGGAAATGATCGTACGGTTGATGTAATTGCCACCGTGGGAAACCACCGGCATGGATTTGCCTAAGAGCGCCGTATAAGTCGACGAACCTACCTGCCCATCTGCAGCCATCCCATGGGAAGACTGAAATGCCTTTACTGCTTCAGCAGTTGCCGGACCGAAGTCTCCATCTGCTGATACGTCATAACCAAGACGGACCAATTGTCCCTGTATCTCGGCTACAGCTGTGCCCTGGTCCCCCACGCGGAATGCAGACGCACTACACACGGAAAACATGGACATAAGGATCATGGACAGCGCAAATACACGCTTTGTTGCTTTTTTAAACAAAAAAGCCAACTCCTCTCTCTGTTCGCTTACGAGGTTAGCTGCCGGGCTCGGGTAGAGAAGACCACCCGCTTCATTACTTGTACCGTGAACCGGTACAATCTGACGTTCGCCCCAAAAACCTGGTTCCCCCGCTCCTGGGCTGGATTCAGCTTGATCTTATGTTGTTTTTTTCACCCATTTATAGATATACGACAAAAATCGCCGTAATCCTGCAAATATTTTTTTACAACACGAAATCCTGTATAACTCTAAACAATTTTCAGTTTCTTTTCAGAATTCATGCTGACATGAAAAGTGGCTGTCATTACGACAGCCAACCTATTCTCAATTAAGTTGAATAAGCAATCAATAAGCCGAGTTTTGTTCCGGCCACTTATGTGGCGGCGACAATCATTTATCTAGGCACGGCAGTTGCCTGCCGGCTCAAGCGACTCAACCCGGAAGGTTCCGCGGGCCGCATCATCCCTTCCCTATTTGGTCTTGCTCCGTGTGGGGTTTACCCAAGCCGGCCAGTCACCTGACCGCTGGTGCGCTCTTACCGCACCTTTCCACCCTTACCAGCCGAAACTGGCGGTCTAAATCTCTATGGCACTATCCCTAAGGTCACCCTCGCTGGACGTTATCCAGCACACTGCCCTGTGGAGCCCGGACTTTCCTCATCTGGTGTCAAGCACCAGCCGCGATTGTCTTGACAACTTATTTCAACATCCGTGATTATAGCACATTTAGTAGGTATTTGTCAAATCAGGTGCTAAAATAAACTTGCAATACGAAATTCAGCCAATGATGTCATTGAACGCCCGGATTGCCTCCTGCTGGACGATTTTCAGCGGAATACGCTGTTCCTCTGCCAACTTACGGCAATCCTCGTATTCCGGCGACACGCTGCAAAGGCTGCCTTCCCAAGCACTGACCTTGCAATTCACCAGACCGTATTTCGTCTCCACCTTTGCCAAATGACGAGCAGCCTCCAAGCGTTCCCCCACCGGCATGACGCGCAAGCCAATGCTCGTGGTCTCGGCAAAGATGATGCCGGCACAAACCTGCTTTTTCTCTTCCTCCATCAGCACGGACAACATCTGCGCCGGCCGATTCTTCTTCATGAAGATGGGGGTAGTCCAGACATCCAAAGCGCCGGCATTCAGGAGCCGTTCATAGAGATAGCCATAGATCTGCGGATTCATATCGTCGATATTGGCTTCCAGGATGACCAGCCTGCTTTCCGTGACGCCATTGTACTCACCCAGATAGAGCCGCAATACATTGGGCATACTCAGCTCATGACTGCCAGCGCCGTAGCCGATGCCGGCAGCCGTAAAGCCCTTGGGCAGGCCTTCGCTGTATGTGCCCAAAGCCTTGACAATCCCGGCACCTGTGGGCGTGACCAGCTCCTTCTTCTCCATGCCCGGCTCCGTCTGCCAGCCCAGCAAAAGTTCTGCCACCGCAGGAGCCGGTACCGGCATCAGTCCATGCGCACACTGCACAAAGCCGCTGCCCGTAACGAGCTTGGAGACAAAGACCTTTTCGATTTCCAGATAGTCGAGGCAGATGGCCGCGCCCACGATATCCACGATGGAGTCCACAGCACCGACCTCATGGAAGGCCACCTCATCCACAGGCTTGCCATGGACCTTGGCTTCCGCTTGGGCAATTTCCATAAAGATGGCCAAAGCCTGCTGCTTCACCGCCATGGAAAGAGCTGCATGCTCCAAAAGCTCCCGGATATCCTTCAGCGTGCGATGTACATGGTGATGATGGCCGTGATGCTCTGCGGCCGTCAGCTTCACATCCACGTACAGGGCATGAATGCCCTTCTGATTGGCTTCACTGACCTCCAGCCGGAATTCATCCGCCATGGGCAGCTTCTGCAGTTCCTTTTCGAGATACCCCAATGGTACACCGGCCTGCAGCATCGCGCCCAAAAACATATTGCCGCTGATGCCGGCAAAACAATCCAAATATATCGCTTTCATACGTCACCTCAGTTTGTTGATCTTGCTGGCCAGCGCACCTGCACCAAAGCCATTGTCGATATTGACCACGGATACACCCATGGCGCAGCTGTTGAGCATGGACAAGAGTGCCGCCACGCCCTGAAAGGATGCCCCATAGCCCACGCTGGTCGGCACGGCAATGACCGGTTTATTGGTCAAGCCGCCCACCACGCTGGCCAGCGCACCTTCCATGCCGGCAATCACGATGATCACATTGGCCGCCTTGATTTCCGGCAGATGGGCAAAGAGCCGATGGATGCCCGCCACACCGCAGTCATAGCAGGTATGTACGCTGTTGCCAAAGAGATAGGCGGTAAGCCTTGCCTCCTCGGCCACAGGCACATCACTGGTGCCGGCGGTCATGATCAGGATATTATGCGTTTCATCCCGCATGATACGCTTGTCCCGGTCCAGATAAACGGCTCTCGCCATTTCATCGAACTGTGCCTCCGGCACCTTTTCGAGCACCTTTTCATAATGCTCCCGCGTGGCTCTGGTGGCCAGCAGATTACCCTCGCTATGTGCATAGAGCGAGGCAAATATATCCCGCACCTGTTCCGGCGTCTTGCCTGCGGCATAGATGACTTCGGGCATGCCCTGCCGCAATTCCCGATGGTGGTCAATCTCAGCAAAGCGCATCTCCTCAAAGGGCATTTCTGCCAGCTTGTCCAGTGCCTCGCCCTCAGGCAAACTTCCCGCTTTATAAGCCTGCAGGATGCTGACTATATCTTCACGTTTCATCCGTCCACCTCATTTTCTCATTTCCTTACATTATAACAAACTTCGCCAAAGGAAGAAAATATCCTTTGGCGAAGTAAATGGCAAACAAGCGAAATCAGATATTGAAGAACGCCCGCATGAAGATGGCCGCTGCCGCACCGCCCACGAACGGGGCGATGCCCGGTACGAGGATACCGTACTGCCAGTCGTTGTCGGCCTTGTTCTCAATGGGCAGCACCGCATGAGCAATGCGAGGGCCCATATCGCGGGCCAGGTTCATGGCAAACCCAGTCGTACCGCCCATGCCCATGCCGACAGCCCAGACCAGCAGGCCGATGGCAATCGGAGCCAGCACCGCTTCCGGGCCCTTGCAGGCATTCAGGATACCCAGGATACCGGCGATGAACACGAAAGTTGCGAAGAACTCGCAGAAGAAATTACGGGGCAGGTTGCGGATGCCCGGCGTCGTGGAGAAGATATTGCGAATACGTACCGGATCGATCTTGCCCACAGAAGCCTTGAAGTGATCGGCGTAACAGAACCACATGATCACGGCACCGAAGAAGCCGCCAGCCAGTTCCACGAGGGAGATTGGCACCACCATACTCCAGGGGATATTGCCCAGCACGGCCTGTGCTACAACCATAGCAGGGTTGATGCAGACATCACCGAAGAGATACAGGGAAACGGTGATACCGAAAGACCATGTCGTGATGGCAAAAATATGGCCCGTGCCATTGTATTTGGTATTGACCAGCGTATCATCACAGTGCACGCCGATACCGAAGATAATCATCAGGGCCGTGCCCATGAATTCTGCTAACATTTGATGTTCCATGAAATACTAAACTCCCATCTTTCCTTATATCTGTTCTTAACCTACGATTACGGCCAGACCGTCGGGGATAACGGCCACCTTGGCATCTTTGCCTTCATACGCGTAAGCCTTGGCCAGCGCTTCATCAAAGCTCTTGGCCAGTTCCATATGCATGTCCGTGATGAGGTTTGGCTGCACCAGATCTGACACCATGATCACCCGGTGATGAGCCAGGATACGCGCGAGAATCTGAGAAGTCCACTGGTCGGGAATGGTCTCCAGTCTCGGCGTAGCGATGGCCTTGTCCAAGAATTCCTGCGGCGTTTTGGCATCGGCCAGATTATGGTAGAAACCTTCGCCGCCATGACCGTCTGCACAACCTGCTACCATGATGATAGTGCCGCCTTCCTTGTTGGCTGCTTCCGCAGCCGTCATGCCCTTGACGGCCTGATAGATGTTCTGGTCGAGGGGATAGCCGCCATTGGTGGAAACCGTGATATCGGCCTGCACCTTCTGCACATGCGCAAGATCTGCCACGAACTCACAGCCCTTTTCATGCGCGCGTTCCAGCTCGCCGGCAAAGGAGCCGATGATTTCCTTGTCCTCATTGAGCACGACGTTGAGGATGAACTTGAGGCCAGCCGTGCGGGCCGCATAGACCATATCCCGATGGATTGGGTTGTCCAGCAGGTTGCCTGTGCGGGCATGGTGGTCATTGATGAACTCACCGCAGTGGTTGGCCATGATGGTCTTATAGGAAGCCACGCCTGGCAGCACAGCCTTGCGGCCGCCCGAGAAACCTGCAAAGAAATGGGACTCGATAAAGCCTTCGGCAATCAAAAGATCCGCTTCCACTGCCGTGCGGTTCACGATGCAGGCACCGCCACTGGGCAGGGTACCAATCTTGACCATGGAGGAATCATCCGTGGATACATGCATCACGATGTTCTCATTCTTGACGATTTCCTCACCGTACTTGTTCACCAGTTCCTCATGGGTGGAGGGACGATGGAATCCCGTGGCGATCAGGATGCTGATGTTGGCATCCGGTTCCACGGAACGGATGCGGCGCAACAGTATCGGCATCGTGATATGGGACGGCACCGGCCGCGTATGGTCTGAACTGATGATCGTGATGTTCTTCTTGCCTTTCACCAGTTCCTCAAGGTGCGGGGAACCGATGGGATTGTCCAGGGACGCTTCCACGAGTTCCTGCTGTCCCTTGTCTGCCTTGTAGCTGGCAGCCTTGGATTCCAGCACAGCCAGGACATTCTTGTCCTCTACTTCAGCCGTCATCACACCTTTGTCATAGGGCAGAGAAAATTTCATTTTCCAAAACCTCTCTTTTCAAATTCATATATTTCCATTACAATAGGGAGTAACTTTTTCTGTTCCCGCTTGCACGCATATAAGCTTAACACAGCAAGCCATCATATTTTCATCAATACTTGCCACAATATACGGCAAATATTGCAAATGGAAATCACTCCCCGATAAGAAAGAAGGACTCCCATGCTCCCAATCCTGGACAAGAACTTCCAAAAAGAATATGCCCTGCTGAGCCTGCTGGATTCTGACGAGCGCTATTTCTCCTGTCAGGAACTGGCTGACAAACTGGGGTTATCCGAGCGTACCATCTACAAATACCTACAGAACCTCACCGGGCAGCTCAAGCACTATCCCGCTGAAGAACTGGCCATCGAGCGTAGCACCGCATTGGGCATCCGCCTGCAGCGTGCTCCCTGGCTCAGCATCCACAGCGTCTATACCAGTCTGGCCCGCCAGTCCCTGACCTATGATTTCTTCCATAGCCTGTTTCTCGAAACCACAGATACCACGACGGCATTCTGCCTGGCCCATTTCATCAGTTCCGCCTCCCTTTACCGGGCGCTTTCGCCCATGCGGGAAACGCTCGCGGCTTTTTCCCTGACACTGGACGCCGCCGATATGCGCCTTGACGGTGGGGAAATGCAGATCCGCTATTTCTACAACAACTTCTACCTGCAGATCTACCGCGGCTATGCCTGGCCCTTTCCTTCCATCTCCCGCCAGCTCGTGATGAATGCGATTGATGATATCTCAGGCGCTTTGGATGCCCCCATGTCCATCAGCGACCGCAAGCATTTCTCCTACTGGCTGGCAGTCATCGCCCATCGGCTGAGCCTGCGCCACTGTCTGACCACGCCGCTGCCCGCGGAACTCGGACTGGACAACGAGGCCTACCATACGGCCCTGCCTGCCATCCAGCGCTTCTTCCAGCGCCTGCATCTGCCGGCCAGTCCTGCTGAATGCCAGTTCATCTTTTATCTGCTGCACGCCTTTCCCTTCGGCATGAACGTGCAGCAGCGACTCTTTGCCGCCGCCCGCGACGTGCGCGGCTTTGACTGCCTGCCGCTGACGGCTACCGACCACTTTCTGGCGGTCTTTGCCCGTTATTTTCCCCAGTGGATGGGCATGGGCTCGCCGAGCTTCCGCCTGAAACTCCATCGCCTGCATTTTCACGGGGCCCTGCTCAGCGGCAGTTCGGACCTATTGGAACGCTATCCCTTCCTCAAGAGCTATCGCCAGAACTTCCCGGCCTTTGCCCAGCGCATGGACAAGCTCTTTGCCTCGCTTGCTCCGCACTCCTGCGGACGCTGTTTTGCCGATGAGCGTTACCTGCTCCCCCACTACATCCTGCTCTGCAGCCAGTATTTCGACCTGGCTGCCGGCGAGCCCCTGATCCGGCTGGCCCTGCTCACCGACTACGGTCCCATCTACGAGGAGAAAATAAAAAAGGAAATCCTCTCCCGCTTCGGAGACGATTTCCATCTGCAATTCGTAACACCGCAGGGAACCTGCAGCCATTATGATATCCTGATCACCAACCTGCCGGTAAAGATCGTGACCGCGGGGCATCTGACCTTGTCCATCCATACCGCCTTCAACCAGCGGGAATGGAACCTGCTGGCCCAGCTTTTGCGCCGCAGACAGGCTCAAATATAAAGCTGTAAATTTTTTTGCAAAAAAGTGTTGACAAACAGGCCAGACATCCGTATAATATATTTCTGTTGACAGACGTCACACAGGGGTATCGCCAAGTTGGTAAGGCACGGGTCTCTGAATCCCGCATGCGTTGGTTCGAGTCCAGCTACCCCTGCCATATGAAACTTCAAGGAGTCGCATCGCGGCTCCTTTTTTGCGTTTTCTCATAAAACAAGAATAAAAAATCGCTGGCTGCAAAAGCCAGCGATTTTTTATTCCAGCACTTGTTTCTGCTGCTTGCGCTTGCGATAGCGCAGGTACATTACGGCAATCACCACGGCACAGATAGCCACGAAGATGAGGCTGGCCTGATGACCGATGGCCAGCATGACTTCCCAGCTCTTGCCCAGCACCATGCCGGCAAAGAGGATCAGTGCCGTCCAAGGCAGCGAACCCAGGAAGGTCAGCGACAGGAATTTCTTCATATCCACATGGGCAAAGCCTGCGGGCAGGGAAATAAAGGTGCGCACCACCGGCAGCATGCGGCTGAAGAACACGGCCTTGAGGCCATATTTATCAAACCAGTTCTGGGCGATATCCACATGGGATTTCTTGACGAAGAAATAATGCCCATATTTATCCACGAAGGTGCGGCCGCCATAATGGCCTACCGCATAAGCAAAGATGGAGCCGGCCATGCCGCCCACCATACCGGCGATAAGCGCCCCCGTGAACGTCATCTGGTCGGCGAAGATCAGATAACCGGCAAAGCCCAGAATCAGCTCACTGGGAATGGGAATGCAGGCGTTCTCCGCTGCCATCAGGATGGCCACTGCTACATATCCCCAGGAAGCGATGAAATCCAAAAAAATCGTTGAAAAATGTTCCATTACAATCTCCTTTCTCGTATCTTGGGCTATTATAACACTACCACTAAGCCTCAGGCAATGTTTTGTTTACACCATCCGGGAAAAATGTTAGGATAAGTATAATATTTCCTATTTACATGAAGGAGTGAAAATTTTGGACGGTGCTTCCCTGCGTATCCTCTATGTGCTGACTGACCTGATCTGCCCTTTGGTGGTGGGCTATTTCATGCACCACCGGCACTGGGTGTCCGATAACATCATCAACAAGGTCATCCGCTTCAATGTCATCTGCGTCTACACCACCCTGTCGCTTTTGAGCTTCTGGGTGCTTCCCCTATCCTGGAACTTGCTGCTTGTGCCATTATTTGGCGCTGCCCTGGTGCTCCTGCCCGGAGCTATCGGCTGGCTGTTCTTTGCCAGCCACATGGAAAACCTCCTGGACCGCGGGGCCTTCATCGCGAGCGCCATGCTGGCCAATCTCGGAACCCTGGGCGGCGTCTGTGCCTTCATCCTCTACAATGAGCAGGGCTATGCCTATGCCCAGCTGATTGGCACGACACAGAACATCCTGCTCTGCATCGTGGTCTTCCCCATGGCTCAGTATTTTTACCTCAAGCATACGGCCTCCCTGCGCAAATCCAGTCCCGGCCATAATTTCCGGGAAATGTTCTTCTCCATCAACCAGCTGAGCCTGCTGGGCATGGCTGCCGGCCTGATCCTCAACGCGGGCGGCGTCCAGCGCCCGCCTGAACTCGGCGAGATCTTCCAGAGCCTTGTGCATATCGGCGCCTGGATTGCCATGCTGCCCGTGGGCTTCCTGATCGACTTCCGGCAGGTGCGCCGCTATGCCGGGAATATCCAGACCTTGACCATCCTGCGTTTTGTCATCACGCCGCTGATCTTCAATGCCGTCACCTATTTTTTCGTCAGCGATTCCCTGCTGCGCGGCACGCTGATGGTCCTGACCTTCTGCCCCACGGCCATCAATGCCGTGCTGGCCTGCAAGCTCTACAAGCTCAATGTGGACCTTTGCGTTTCCTCCTTCGTCATCACCACCGCGGCATTCCTGCTGGTAATCTTCCCGCTGTTGTTTTTCTGCCTGCATTGAGGTTTGCATCGTGAAGCGAATATATATATTGCTGGGACTCATGCTCTGCCTCGCCTTTGCGTGCTGGCATACCTTTCTGCATCCGGCTGCGCCTGCCGGCATCAATATCCAGCCCAACGCGCCGTCCCAAAACCTCCTGCTCGTGCCGCTGGATGGCCGCCCTCCCTGCCGCCAGTTCGTGATTGACGCCGGCACCATCGCGGGGTATGCCATCCATACACCGCCATCAGAACTACAGGACTATTACTCGGCCCCCGGAGATACCGCCGGTATGCGCCAGTGGCTGCAGGAAAATTTACCTGAGCAGGAAGCGGCCATTATCTCCATCGACCAGCTGCTCTACGGAGGCCTGCTGGCCGCCCGCGAAAAAGAAGCCACACCTGCCCAGCAGGATGAACTCATCGCCTTCCTGCGGCAGCTCCATGCCCAAAATCCGGATAAGCCGCTGCTGGCCTTCAGCATCCTGCCCCGGCAAACGCCGCAGGATACCATCGACGGCTATCAGGAGAAAAAAGACCTGCTGGCCTATTCCCGTCTCAAGGGGCGGCAGGCCGCCGGCCTTGCGGTTGACGAAACGGAGCTTGCGCGGCTCGAAGCGGCCATCAGCCCGGAGAACATGCAGAAATATCTGCAGCACTTCGCCGAAAACGAAGCCCTGAACCGCAAGCTTATCGCGCTAGTCAAAGAAGGCGTCCTGACGAGATTGGTCTTGGGGCAGGACGACGGTGAGGAATACAGCATCCCCAATATCGAAAAATCACACCTTTGGGCTTTTATGCAGCAGGAAGGACTGCCCGAAGAAAAGGCGGTCATCACTCACGGCGCCGATGAGATTGCCCTGACCATGCTGGCTGCCTATCAGAACGAAAGAACCGGCTATCGGCCGCAGGTCTATATCGCCTATAATCATCCAACGACACGCGAAACCATCATGCCCTATATGGCAATCGACATGGCCGCTACGGCTCGCGAGAAGATTGCCCTGCTCGGTGGTCAGGAAGCAGTCTCTGCTGACGAAGCAGATCTTATCCTCTATCTCTCCACCAACGACTATGAAAAAGACACCGTAAGCCTTCGCAGCCAGAACGTGCAGGAGCTCCGAGATTATCTCGACCAGTCCAGGAAACTGGCCCTCGTGGACCTTTCCAAACACTTCACGGCGCAGGAAACCATCCTGCCGCTGCTGCTCGAAAACGATTTCCCCATAAACTCCCTGACGGCCTATGCCGGCTGGAATACGGCCAGCAACGCCATCGGCACGGCAGCCGCCTCAGCCAGTCTCTATCTGAGCGCACAAAAAAATGCCCCGAGCCAAAAAGAGGCTTTGGGCATCGTCGCCAGCAATATCCGTTTCTTGCAGAACCGGATCCTAGAGGATTACTTCTATCTCAAGGAAGACATCGATACGGTCAATCACACGCTCAAAAAAGCCGGCTACCGCAATACCGCAGACCTGGACCTCGAGCATAACTGGCGCTGGGCCAATGCCATGCTGCAAGCCAGCATGCAGAAACATCTGGCCGCCTATAAGCAGAGCCAGTCCTTGAAAAAGCCGGTACAGCTGCATACAGAACAGGGGGCTTTCACCATCTTTGTCGATGATCTGACCATGGAACTCAGTTACCCCTGGCCCAGGACCTTCGAGATCTATTTAGAAACCACGCCCTATATCTACCAATCACCGCCATCGTCGTAGGAATCTCCACCCCAGTCCGAGCTGTCATAATCACTGTCATAGCCGCCGTCGCAGTCATCATCATAACTGTCATAGCTATCGTAATCATCGCTGTCATCGTCATCACTGTCATAATCATAATCGCGGGCATAGTCTTCATCCTCGTCATAGTCCTCGCGATTCAGTTCATCATAGTCATAATAATCATTGTAGGTATTGTAGTTATTTGTGGTCTGATGAGCTTCTGCCCGATGCTCATTCGTGAGCAGATGACCGAGCACTGCCCCGGCCACCATGCCGCCAGCCACATTGCGCAGGGTATGGCTTTCCGGTCTGGCCTGCGGGCGCTCAGAAGGATAACGGCCTCCCGCTTGTATTCCCTGCGCAGGATTCTTTTCCGCCCTCATCTGTGTATCTGCTGTCAGCCCTTTAGCAGTTCTTGCCTGCTCCGGCTGCGAATACTTTGGATTACCCTGCGGGCGAAACAGCAGCCAGCCGATAAAGATTCCTGCCCCCACTAACATGATCGTTCCCATGATAAAGCCCCCTGTATTTTTCTTCTAAATTATATTACTTCGCCTCCCAAAGCCATAATCCTGCTACGCAAAGCAAAAGGGGCTATCGCATGAAGACAAAAACATTCATGCGATAGCCCCTTTAGTCTGTTATTCCCTTTGTAATTTACTTTCCCTGCTTTTCGTACAGCAGCAGGAGCAATTCCTTTTGCGAAGTGGTGCCAGTTTTGCGCAGCAGGCCGGTAATGTGAAACTTGACCGTTCGCTGGCTGATGAAAAGCGCTTCGCTGATTTCGGCAATGTTTTGGCCAGAAAGAATGCAATCCAGCACCTCGGTCTCTCGCTGGGTCAGTCCGTAGCGGGTGCAGTAATCCGGGGCAGGTAACGGGAGTGTCACCTCCGCTGCGGCGGAACCAAGGTTAAAACGCAGGGCACCGCTGTAGAGAACAATGACCAGACACCCGGCAATGGCTAATATATACAACAAAGTAAAGAATAGTTTGTCCGCATCCAGTATAAAAGCGCCGAAAACAGTGGCTACGCTGACGGTAAACATCTGCGTGGAACGACCGATTACGGCCCAGGGTTTCAGCGATGGCTTGTGGGCGGCAAGGTCTACAAAGGCTAGAATGATGAACAGGGTAAAGAAGCCATTCATGAAATCGCCAAAATAATGGAGTGGGTAATATAAAACCTGTTCTTGTCCGATCCAGATATCCAAAATGTCCTGTGCTTTGGCAAACAGTGCGGCCAAGGGCAAATACAGCCGGTTGCGGTCGGCAAAATAACCGGCGGCGATGGAACCTGCGCCATAGGACAGACGAGAGAGTCCAAACAAATCATTAAAATTGTGATAAGCGTCCATATACAGGTCCCCAATGCCATGGAGCAGGGACAGCAGGACGACAATCAAAAGCGTCATGGGTACGGACCAGCGGAAATCGGATATATCGACACGGGGAGGCGTTTGTTCCGCAGGTTGTTCAGCCGCCGGCGTTTCCCTTGAGGCAGGTTGTTTCAGGCATTGGGGCAATAGCATTGCCAGACCGCCCATGCACAACACCGAGGCAGTCAGAAAGCCGATCAACGAAGCGTCAAAAGCAGCATGGAAACCAGACTGCAACAGCAGAGAAAAGGCGGTCGAAAAACCGAAGAAGCGACCGGTCACGTCCGGCGCCACGTGCAGGGAAATCAGATGGAAAATCAGCGCAAACACGCCCCCTGAAAGTGCCATAAAGAAGGCAAGCAGCAACAGGCGAGAGCCAGCTGCCACGAATGGGAACGCCATTACGGAAAGCATGATCGTCGCCAACACCGGAAGCAGATACCGCTGCCAGTATGGAGGCCTGAGCCCGTAGCACAAGGTGCCGGAGAAAACCGCCAACATCATGCAAAGATCCGGTAACATTTCCGTACCGGGGATAATGGACGAGAAAAAATTTTGTGGCCAGTCGATGCCGGCAAAATGAAGTGCCATGTACACCGTGGTGGCCCAGAAAAAGTACAACGCATTGGCCACGAACAAGGAAACGGTGCATCTATCTGCGCCGACAGCTTTTTGTAAGATAATGGAACGCAATATCGGCGATAAAGATGTAGGAGTCATGTTCATCAAATCCTTTTATATTCAAATTATCAATCAACAAATTGGCAATTCGAATGAAAAAATAAAATGAAAATAATTTCTTGTTAAGGATAACAATCGCACATAAATATTATAAGCAAAAAATTCTGTATCGGCAATAAGAAAGCAATGATCAGCAGATATAATTGCAATACTGTACGCGGGTACAGGTCGATTTTCCCCTTCTCCCCTGCTTACACGGCAAAACTGTACGAAAGGGCAAAAGGAAATTTTCCTGTCGTCATTGAATAGCGGAGTATATAAAATGGAAAAGGGGGACGTTGTCATGAACCCGGACTGTCGAATCTACTCCGTTCCATATAACGGCGTTGATCCCGAATGGTTCCTGCAGGAGGTGGAGAAACGCAAAAAACACATCGACCACGTCTATTGCGAGCTGCCGTTCAAAGAGATGATCTCTCACGTGAGATTCGCCTTTGATGATAGAAAATCGTCGGGAGAAAATCCTGCCAATGTGGACGCGATGCGCGCTCTTTACCTGAAAAACTGCTTCGAGTTCCTGCGGCTTTCCAAGGGCAAGGTGCGCCGTATCTGTCCCGTCAACGCCATGTGTTATCCCTTCGCCACCGACGACGAAGTTAAGAATTTCGTCGTCACACTGGCGCGGGCGGCAAACGAGCTTCAGATCGAAGGATTTATCCTTTCCGACTATCGGGTGGCGGCGCTCTTGCACGCGCTCTTGCCGGAGGCGGAGATACACACCTCGTGCAACGCCTACCAGTGGAACCTGCGGCAAATGGAAATCTGGCAGAAGAAATGCGGCGTCGCTGTGTTCAACCCGCCGCGGGAAATCCTGCGCACGCCGACGAGGCTGAAAGAGATGCACGACGCGGGCTTCAAGCTGAAATGCCTGGTAAACGAGGCTTGCCTGATGGGATGCCCGAATTCCTTCAATCATAATTTGTCGATTGCCATGGGGCGGCGTCCGGTGCTCCTGAGCTGCTGTCAAAACGGCATCGCGGACCTGTTCCGCGCCAATTGGATCTTGCCTCGCTGGCAGAAGCACTACGACGACGTTGTGGACATTTACAAAATCGCGGGACGAAACGCTGCGGGCGATTACCCGTTCAAGACCATCGACGCGTATCTTGCGGAGGATGACAGCCTGCCGCTGGCGGAGCTGATGATCTCCGGTACGTTAATGTTCGCTTCGTACATGCTGCCTGGGGAAATCCTGCGAAAAATAACCATCAACAAAGTACCGGACAAGCTCTTGACCTGCGAGTGCAGGGAGTGCGAGCGCTGCGGCCTTTGCGAAAAGATCCTGTCGGAGCTGATCCCGAAGGAATATCGGGAATCGTTCCGGTTCAAGGTCAAGGTGACATAGTATCAGGTATCATCAAAAATCTACTATAAACGGCTAGAGCCAAGGGAGGCAGAAAGTATGACAAAGTTGGGCAAGAAGCATCAAAAACAGTTGGCAAAGCTCGTCACTACGGCACTGATATGCGCGGGAGGAGGACTGTTTAGCCCGCCGTCTGTAGCGTCGGCGGAGGAGGTTACGGTTACGGGTGTAGGAGGTTCTTCGGGGGCGTATACTGTCACTTCCATACCGGACGGGGCCATGCAACAGATATTATCTATAACACCTCCTGGTAATCCTACGAATTGGTTTTACGCTCCCACTGCCGACGTCTTGAATATTACAGGCGCTATCAGTGCAAATAATATACGTTTTTATGGTGGCTACAATCGCAATCCGGGCACATGTGTTAGCGGGAAAACGGTCAATATCAATGGGACAACTATTTTCGTTAATGGCATTTGTGGAGGAGTGAATGAATCGGGCAATGTTGAAGGGAACACAGTCAATGTTGCATCTGGAACAATCACAATATCTAGTATTGAAGGTGGATTGGTAGACAAACTCACATTAGACAGTGCCTCAGGCAGTGCCTTAGGTAATCATGTGAACATCACCGGCGGAACGATAAATCCTGGCGGATATGGTGGTATTATATATGGCGGGAATGGTGCCCTTTACGGAGATGCTGAAAATAATACCGTAACTATCAGTGGTGGCGAGATAAATGCTAGCGATATACGTGGCGGCTCTACGGCAGGCAGTGGAAAAAAAGCAAACGGAAATGTTGTAACCATCCACGGCGGCACTGTCAACGGGCCGTCGACCGCCAGCGTCATCTTCGGCGGCTGCGCTAGCAGTATATTGGGGGCTAACGGCAACGAAGCCAGCGGTAACACCGTCACCATCGACGGCGGCACTGTCAACGTCAAGCGCATCTACGGCGGCTCCGCCGGCAGAATTACGTCGGTTGTCGACACCGAAGCCAGCGGCAACACCGTCACCATCGAAAAGGACGCGACGCTTGGCAGTGATACGTGCATTTTGGGCGGCTATGCGGCGAGTGGTTGGGGCTATCAAACACCGGGCACTACTAACAACAATACAGTCAATATCCTGAAAGCCATTACCGTTAAGCAAATCGTGGGCGGCTCGAATGCGACGGCGGGAACGGGCAATGCGCTGAACATCAGTGCGATAGGCGTGACGGTCGGAGACTGCGGCGTTACGGGGTTCCAGAACATGAACTTCTTCCTGCCGGACGGCGCGGCGGGCAAGACGATGCTGACGGTCAACGAGAAAGATGAGTATGAGAACGGCGTGGCCACCGACCTGACGGGCGTAACCATTGGCGCGGCGGTGCAGGCGGGCGCGAATTTCAACAAAGGCGACACCGTGAACCTGATTACGAACCCCAGCGGCCTGACCACAGACGGGACAACAACCCTGAAGCAGATCACGGACGAGACGGTAACCATTCAGACGAAACCGACGGCAAAGACACTGACGACGGACCAGTCCTATAAACTGGAAGTTTCCCAGAAGGACGCGAACACGATCATTGCCACAATTACAGACAAGGAAGAAGAACAGAACGGCGATCGCGCAAAGTCCCTCGTCGAGACGCGCGCGGCGACTACGACCTTTGTGAACGCGGGTGCCGATATGCTCGCTTCGCAGGGCTTCACGCAAGCGGCGAACGCCGTCGCCCTCAAAGCGGCGGAGAACGCGAAAAACGGCGCGCCAGGTGCGCAGAACGCTGGCGGCTTCACCCCCTTTGCCGCGTTTGGCGGGTCATCTATGCGGGCAGAAAGTGGCTCCTATGTCGATACAAAAGGTTTCGGGCTGAATGTTGGCTTCGCCCGCGAACTTCCCAACTCGCAGGGCAAGCTGCTCTTCGGCCCTGTCGTTGAATACGGAGGCGGCAACTATGACAGCCACCTCAACGACGGCACCCGGGGAGACGGCAAGGCACACTACTTCGGCGTCGGCGTCATGGCACGGCAGGTCAATCATGACGGCTTCTATTATGAAGGCAGCCTTCGCGGCGGCCGCGTAACCTCGGACTACAAGGGAGACCTCGACAGTATCGGCAGGGTGAACTACGACAGTTCGTCCAACTATTTCGCGGCGCATCTCGGTGTAGGCAAAGCCTTCGACCTTGGCAAAGGCAACACCCTCGACGGCTACTTCAAATATTTCTACAGCCATCAGACTGGAGACGACACTACCATCCACATCGCGGGCATGGCCGACGAGCGCGGGCACTTCGACGCGGTGGACAGCCATCGCATCCGCATCGGAGCAAGGCTCACCCACAAGGTCAACGAGCGGAATAGCTTTTACGGGGGCCTTGCCTATCAGTACGAGTTCAACGGCGATGCCCGTGCGACCTTCAGCGGCAACGGAGTTCCTAGTCCGAGCCTCAAAGGCAGCAGCGGACTCCTCGAACTGGGGTGGCAGGTAAAGCCGGGCGAAGGCCCGCTGAAGCTCGACCTCGGCGTGACGGGCTGGGCCGGAAAACAGCGTGGCGGCAACGTGCAGCTTGGCGCGACCTGGACGTTCTGACATGTAAATGGGAGAGCAAACAATAAAAAAAGCTGTTGCATGAGTGAGAAATCACTCATGCAACAGCTTTTTAACTGCATTTAGAATCTGAAGTGGGACAGGGCCGCCTGCTGACTCTGAGCCAGTGTGGCCAGGGCATCACTGGCCGAAGCGATCTCCTCGGCGGAGGCAGACTGTTCTTCCGTCGCAGCGGATACGGCCTGCATCTCGCTGGCCACCTTGCCACTGTAGCTGTTGATATTGCTCATCTCAGCGGCAATCTCATTGGTCGCATCTGCCGTAGCATTGATGGCTTCCGTCACATGGCTGATCTCGCCGGATACGCCCGCCACCAGCTGGTTGATTTCCTCGAACATGGTGCGCAGTGCTTCTACACTATGGGCACCTTCGATAACGGCAGCCTTGCCGGAACGCATGGCAATCACGGCATTTTCCGTATCGTTCTGGATTTCTTTGACAAGGCCGGCAATCTTTTCAGCGGATTCCTTGGATTCCTGCGCCAGCTTGCCAACTTCCTCGGCCACGACCTTGAACCCGCGGCCATGTTCGCCAGCACGGGCGGCCTCAATGGAGGCATTCAGCGCCAGCAGGTTGGTCTGCTCGGCGATTCCCGTCATGGCATCCACGATTTCCCCGATCTGTTTGGAGCGCTCACCCAGACGATCCACCATCATCGCCGAAGATGTTACCGTCACTTCCACATCCTTGATCTGACGGACGGAAGCATCGATGGACATATTGCCCTCATCGGCCCGCTTGGCCACCATGGAGGAATTCTCCTCTACCTGGGCAGATTTCTGACGGATTTCCTCAATCGAGGCTTCAGCACTCTGAACCGACTCATTGCTTCCCATCACAGCCTGCTGCTGATGTTCCACGGATTCCACCACTTCCGTAGCGGACTGGGCCACCTGAGTTGCGGCCTGTGCAGCCTGACCAGCACTGGCCGTGAGTTCCTCAGAGGAAGCTGCCAGCTGCTCGGAGGATTCGCTGACCTGACGCATGAGCTTGTTGAGAGATTTGCGCATCGCCTGCATGGCCTCGCTCATATGTCCCAGCTCATCGCCACGCGGCTCATAGTCATTATTAAGTCTGAAGTCCCCATCTTTCATGCGGCGGCATTCTGCGACCATCTTGTCCAGAGACGTCATGATATCCCGGATGATGAAGCCCGCAATCGCCATCAGCACCACGAAGCATACGACCGTCGTGATGATCATCAGGAACATCTCACTCTGATTGCGCTGTGCAATCTCTTCATTGAGGGCATCGGCATTGTCGTCCGCTACCTTCTGCAGTGCCACAAGGCTGTGCAGAAGATCCTGGGTTACACCGGCTTCCACGCCTTTGTAATAGCTCCAGGCTTCCTGCGTCTTGCCTGCATCGGCCAATTTCCGGGCCTGTTCAATCCCGCTCTTGTATTCGGCCCATTTCTTCTCCGTGTTTGGGATCTCTGCAGCTGCTTTTTCCGCCCGCATCCCCAATGCTTTATAATCCGGCCAGGTCTTCTCATAGCTGTTCATAGCTTCATCGATCGAGGCATTGATTTTGGCATCCTTCGGATCGAGGATATGCTTGACAATACGCACCTGTATCATGCGCATATAATTGATTTCATCTCCCAGCATGCGGGTTGCCTTCAACTTGCGGCTGTACATATTGTCCAGGTCATCCCCGGCCTGACTCATAGCACTATAACCGGAAAAACTCAGGATTGCCATACCAACGATGCCGATAACTACCAGCACCAGGATTTTGTACCCAATACGAATGTCTTTCAGTCTCATTTCCTCACTTGCCTTTCTGCGCAGCCATTCCCTGTGGCCACTCGATTCCACTTACGTCTTCTCTGTACTTTATCAAAAATACAATTTAAACATAGCATGAATTTAGGACTTTTGCACTAGGAAAGTTTATTCACAATCGGCTAATTGATTATTATTTTCGTATAAATTAAAGAAAAACCGCCAATCATTTTTTGATTGACGGTCATTCCCGCGGATATCTCTATCCTATATTACCTCATCAAGGTATTTAGTCCTAATATTAGCAGTCGATGTTTATTGTATACTTTTTTGCTGCCACTTAAAAACGGAAGTGGGACAAAGCCTCCTGCTGGCTCTGTGCCAGAGTTGCCAGTGCCTCGCTGGCCGCAGCGATTTCTTCGGCCGATGCAGACTGCTCCTCGGTTGCAGCAGACACGGCCTGCATCTCACTGGCCACCTTGCCGCTGTAACCGTTGATATCATTCATTTCGCCGGCAATCTCGCTGGTCGCATCCGCGACAGAATGGATTGCGTCCGTAACATGGCTGATCTCTCCGGATACCCCCACTACCAGCTGATTGATTTCCTCGAACATAGTCCGCAGGGATTCCACGCTCTGTGCACCCTCGATCACTGCAGTCTTGCCGGAACGCATGGAATTCACGGCATTTTCCGTATCATCCTGGATTTCCTTGACCAGACTGGCAATCTTCTCCGCGGATTCCTTGGATTCCTGCGCCAGCTTACCCACTTCTTCAGCCACGACCTTGAAGCCGCGGCCATGGTCACCAGCACGGGCAGCCTCAATGGACGCATTCAGGGCGAGCAGGTTGGTCTGCTCAGCAATGCCCGTCATGGTATCCACGATTTCTCCAATCTGCTTGGAACGCTCGCCCAAACGATCTACCATCACCGCAGAAGCGGTCACTGTCTCTTCCACGTCCTTGATCTGACGGACAGAAGCATCAATGGACGCATTGCCGTCTTCGGCACGCTGGGCAACCGCAGCAGAATTTTCCTCCACCTTGGCGGATTTCTGACGGATTTCCTCTACAGAAGCTTCTGCGTTCTGCACCGACTCGTTGCTTTCCATCACAGCTTGCTGCTGATGTTCCACGGAATCCACGACTTCCGTCGCCGACTGGGCCACCTGACCTGCGGCCTGCGCTGCCTGTCCGGCGCTGGCAGAAAGTTCCTCTGACGAAGCCGCCATCCGCTCTGCAGATTCACTGACCGTACGCATCAGCACGTTGAGCTCCCGGCGCATTTCCTGCATGGCAGCTTCCATCTGCCCCAACTCGTCGCCACGCGGTTCATAGTTTTCATTGAGACGGAAGTCACCATCCTTCATCTGATTGCACTCTGCCACCATATTGTCCAAAGTGATCATGATGTCACGGATAATGAAGAAGGCCACGCCCAACAGAGCGGCAAAGCACAGGATCGTGGTCACGATCATCATGTACATTTCATGGGTATTGTTGGCCGATACTTCCTCATTGAGGGCATCAGCATTGTCATTGGCCAGTTTCTCCAGTTTATGCAGGCTGGCCACTAAATCCTTGGTGATGCCCGCTTCCATCTTCTTGTAAAGTTCCCATGCTTCCTGCTTCTTGCCTGCGTCCGTAAGCCGCTTTACTTCCATAAGTCCCTGGCGGAATTCAGTCCACTGTTTCTCCACTTCAGGAATATGAGGGGCAACATTATCAGCCTGAACAGCCAGTTCCTTATACTGCGGCCAGGTCTTTTCATAGCTGTCCAAAGCCTCTTTTACATAGGCTGTAACCTGCTCATCCTGGGGATCGATGATATGTTTCGTAACCCCCAACTGTACCTTGCGGGTGTAGTTGATTTCACTTCCCAGCAAACGCGTTGCCTTCAATTTCCGGTGGTACATATTGTCAAGGTCATCCCCGGCCTTGCTCATGGCGCTATACCCGGAAAAACTCAGTACCCCCATGCCGATAATACCGATAATCACCAGCACCAAAATCTTAGCTCCAATACGAATGTCCTTCAATCTCATTTCCTCACTTGCCTTTCTACGTTGGCCGTATCCCGACGGCCGCTCGGTTCTCATTTACATCTTTTCGTGTCTCCCAAAACACTACCTTACAATATCATGTACTTAGGACTTTTGCACTATAAATTTTCACTAAAAAACGGCATTTCTTTGTATTTTTTTACATTATAAACGAAAACCGCCTTCCTTTTCTTAGGAAGGCGGTTATTAACCTGAATATAACGAACCACACAAACTTACGTGTAGTTTTCTTTTAATAACACGATGAAGAAATTACTTATGTGCCAGATTTACGGCCAGTTCTGCATTATGAGCGGCCATATCCCGCAGGGTGGTCAGCAATTCACCATTCCGCTGGCGGAAGGTCTGCTTGTCGTTCCACTTGCGACGGATTTCCTTCATCAGTTCCTCTGCCGTGACATCCCGAAGGTTGCCCACAGGCTCCTCTCCGATGGAGGCCAGGAAACGATCGATCTTGGGATCGTAGGAGATGCCCAGCATGGGTACTCCCATCACCCCGGCAAAAATCAGTGCATGCAGGCGGATGCCCAACACCAGATCCATATTGCCCACGAGGGACAGGAACTCGCTGGTCGTATACTCGTCTTTGAGGACCGTACACTCTTCCTTGGTCATCGCCGCGATTGCCTGCGCCGCCTTGACATCATCGGGGAACTGCATAGGGATGAATACCACTCTGGCCCCCAGCTCCCGCACCACCATATCGGAAACCTCTGCCAGCACTTCCTTATAGTGGCGCCAGCCCTGCCATTCCCGTACCGAGATGCCCAACACGGGTTTGGCACCATCCGCATGGTAGGCCTTGAAGATTGCCCGGCCAGCTTCCTTCCCCACGGGATGGATAGCCAACACCGGATCGGCCGTACATTCGATGATGGTCTTGTTGATGCCTAAACGAGCCAGTTCCTTTAATGAACCTTCATCCCGTACGGTAATCAGGTCCACATGATTGCCCAGGTAGCGCATAGCATATTGAGCCAGGCGGCCGATGATGGGGCCAATTCCCTGCGCATAGAGCATCACTCTTGTCCCCAGCAGATGCGCCAGCATGATAATGACCATGTAGTAATAGAGGCTGCGGCGGCTGGTGACATTCTGCAGGAGGCTGCCACCGCCGCTGATAAGCAGGTCAGCCTGCCGCAGTTCCCTGATGATGGCCGGGAACCCCAGCCAGGAAATGGCATCTACCCCATGGCGCTTGCGCGTATCCTCCGGATCGGCAGAAATCACCGTAATATGTAGTTTGGGATCGAGATCACCGAGGACTTCCAACATGGCGGCCAGCATGGCCTCATCCCCGGCATTTTTCGAGCCGTAGTATCCCGATACGACGATTCTGCTCATTACGCTGCCTTACGCTCCTTTGCTCGTGAAATAACCGTCTGCCACAGCTGTACCAGCATCATGGCCACGGCACCAATACCTGCACCCAGAACGATACCGCCAATGCCCCGCATAAAGGACATATAGACCGGCGTACGCATATGGGCGAAAGTCTCTACCATAGAACCCTGGCCAATGGTGGCAATCAGCACCAGACCGAAGAAGATCATCGTCGGCCACTTGCGCCAGAAGGCCATGACTGCCAGCATGAAGGCCGGATGACCAATCATGAGCTCCTTGGTGCGGGGACGGGCATAGAATGCCTGCTCCAGGAAGGCGCGGAACTTCAGTTCCGTTGCCGATACCGGCATCCCGGAGGTATGGCCGCTGCGAGCCACAAAGACCACACCGGCAATCAGGACAAGGAACATCAAGAAGAGCGTCTTGATCTTCACCGGCATATCCAGGATCTTCTTCATCTGGTTCATGACGCCTTCGGTATCATCCATGCGGCCATCGAATACATCGAAACGCTGCAGGAAGGCAATGCCTACCAGGATCAGCGGCAGTACGAAGGTCAGCTTGATGCCCCGGAAAATCTGGAATTCCAGCAAATATTCCGTATCAGCCAAAGAAGCGGACAGATAAGCTGCACCCACATAGGACAACGCCCCCGTGACAAACAGGGCCAATACGCCCGTGACGAGCATCTTGCCAAAGCCCAGCGTCATCTTATCACGCAGGTAACGGATGCGATCGAGCTGGAAGATCACAGCAATCGCCGGGAACAGGTTGGCGCTGGCCAGTGCTGCCAACACACGGATCTTGCTGCCATTGCCCAGCAGCACCGGTACCGCCGCACACAGTGCAAAGACGGCAAAGAGCAGCCATTGTTTCTTCACAGAAACATTCAGCGCCGGAATCACGAGGCTCAGATAGAGCACAGCTGCGGCCGCCACACCAGCCATAACTAGTGCCCGCAGGACCTTGCTGGGATAGAAATCCGCAAAGGTAGCAGCCGGGCCGATGGTATAGCCATGCGCTGTCAGGATATCATGAGTATCCTGGAAATACTTCATATTGGTTTCCATCAGGCTCATATTAGGCGATGGTTTATCGTAGATACGCAGCAGGTCCACGCGGATATTGCGTTCCTCATCCGTATTGGACCAGCGCTCCACCGCCGTAGCGATCTTCAGCTTGGGCTGTTCATCCTTCGGGATGGAATAGACACGGGCAATCTTGTCATAGCCAATGCCCTTGGCAATCTCTTCCATGCCATCCTGCTTGTAGAACTGCAACTGCGTCACGCCTTCGATAAGGCCCAGCGTCATATCCCGCTTCTTCATCTCGTCGATGGTAGCCTGCAGTGCCTTGTTCGCACCTAAGCTCTGTGAGCCCGAAAATACTACTTCGGAGATCTTATAGTCATGGAGGCGAGCAAATACGGCCTCCACATCATCTTTCTGACAGTCTTCATAATTGCTCGGACGTGCCAGCACATAGAAGCCGGCCTTGTTGACCGCTTCCATCTCATCCGTAGGCATGCCGATATTCATCTTGAGGAAGGATTCGTAATGTGCCTTCACGGCCATCACTTCTTCCGCGCCTACCTGCAGGATCTGCACCCGGTCCTTACCCAGGCGTCGGGGCACATCCTCCTTGAGCTCTTTCCAGGTACGGGCATCATGGCCGACGATATAGACCTCATTGCCTAAGATCTTGCCTTCAGCCACCAGCTGCCGCCACAGAGGATCAGCCAGGGAACCGCTATGATAGTTAGCCAGGATTTCACTGCCGGCAATGGCAGTAGCCTTGCCGTTGGCATTGAGTTTCTTGAAGGTCGTGTCATATACCGCCAGCGAGGTAATGCCGGCCTCCTTAGCCTTGGCGAGCACCTCATCTGCCGGCAGGCCTTCGCGCTCGGCCAGCTCCAGCAAACCTTCATAGTCGATGGCCATATCCACCTGACGGTTGTTCTGTTCCACCCCATGACGGGCAAAACCGATGGTCAGCGCTGCTATCAATCCCACGATGATGACCAGCACCAGCCCCCGGTTGTAGCTAAAATCCTTCATTATCCTTCTTCCACCTTATTCCACATTATCTAAGCCAGCCGTAATGACGATGGCTCCCCGTGTCTGCCGGACACTTTGGAACTGCATTCCCATGGGGAGCCTGCCCGGCGCTGCCAGCTGGATATTGCCAAACATATCATTCAGTTTGGCCGTACCCAAACGGCTGTTCTTCAGGGCCAGATGCGTCATCTGAAAATACAGAGAACCGGCATCTTCCACCACATTGCCTTCCAGGTCAATATCCACGGTCCGGCCAAAGATTTTCGCATTCGCCGTGACCATGATGCCCGCAGGCTCGATAGTCACCTGCACATTTTCCACCTTGTCCAGCTTGCGGGCCAAAACCTCCCGCAGGTTCTCCTCATCGATGGAACCAGTCAGGGTAAGTTCATCGGCAGATTTCATCGCCACCTTGCCCGCAGTCAGCAGATCGCCGACATTGAGGCGCACGTTCTCACCAGTCAGGCTGAGTTCCCGGAAGTATACCTGTCCGACCTTGGCCTGATGGGCTACACCATGAACATGTTGAGCCACCCCCATGGCCAGCAATATTCCCGGACGGCTGTCTACGGACACCTGGGTATCATGGGTGGCCAGCCGCTCGCTCATGCGCGTCTGCAGTGTCTCCTGGGCCAGCCAGGGCAGCACCGTCTCGCTGAACACGATTATAATTATGAATAAAGCACCTGCAATAGTCAAGCCCTTTCGCAAAATCAGTGCCTCCCCCATAAGAAGGAGTCAGGAGCTTGTTGCATCCTGACTCCGTAAAGAACTAATTAAATTTCATGATTGGCCTTGGCCGCCAGGAATGCCCGGATGAAAGGATCGATATCGCCATCCATCACAGCCTGCACGTTGCCGGTTTCCTGGCTCGTGCGGTGGTCCTTGACCATCGTATAGGGCTGGAATACATAGGAGCGGATCTGGCTGCCCCATTCGATATTCTGCTGGTCACCCTCGAGCTTGGCCAGCTCGGCTTCCTTCTTCTCCATTTCCAGCTCAAAGAGCTTGGCGCGCAGCATCTTCATGCACTGTTCGCGATTCTGCAGCTGGGAACGTTCGTTCTGGCACTGTACCACGATGCCGGTCGGCTCATGTGTCATACGCACGGCCGAAGAAGTCTTGTTGATGTGCTGACCGCCGGCACCGGAGGCGCGGTAGGTATCCACACGCACATCGGCCATATTGATTTCCACTTCCACCGTATCATCGATTTCCGGCATGATATCGCAGGCCGAGAACGACGTATGACGGCGGGCATTGGCATCAAACGGCGAGATGCGCACGAGGCGGTGTACGCCCTTTTCCGACTTCAGGAAGCCATAGGCATTATGGCCTTTGATGAACAGCGTCGCGGATTTGACGCCTGCTTCATCACCGGGCAGCAGATCTGCCGTCTCCACGGTGAAGCCATGGCGTTCAGCCCAGCGGCCATACATGCGCAACAGCATCTGCGTCCAGTCCTGGGCCTCCGTTCCGCCCGCACCAGCATGCAGCGTCAGGATGGCGTTGTTGGCATCATAGGGACCGGAGAGCAGGACTTCGAGCTGCAGGGCTTCAAGGCCTTCAGCCACTTCGTCGAGTTCTGCCTTGACGTCATCTTCCATGCTGGGATCGTCCTCTTCAAGCCCCATTTCCAGCAGGGTTTCGGCATCCTCGTGCTTAGCCACGAGAGCTTTATACTTATCCACGCCGGATTTTAGATCCGCCAGTTCCTGATTGAGTTTCTGGGCAGCTTCCGCATCATCCCAGAACGTGGGCTCGCCCATCTTATATTCCAGCTCGGCGATTTTTTCTTCCTTGCGGGGAATTTCCAAGGCTTCGCCCATATGGTCGAGCTTTTCCTTGAGTTCGCCTAAGCGGGGTTTCAAATCTTCAAGCATTCTTTACACCTTTCTTACTTATTACGTCCGCAGCAGTTCTTGTATTTCTTGCCGCTGCCGCAGGGGCAGGGATCGTTGCGCCCCACTTTGTCTGCCGCCTGAGCCTTCTTGGCCGTGGCCGTGCTGACTTCGTCGCCATGGCTGGCCTGGGCCGTATTCAGATGATCAGAGAGCTGGGAGCGCTGCTGCTTGATTGTCTCTTCCATCTTCTGCTTCTGCGTCACGCTGGCTTCTACCGGCTCACCGGCCTCCTCAGCGGCCTGCTGTTCCGGCGTCACGATGCTCACATGATACATGAGGCTGGCAATCTGGTCCATGATGGCGCTTTCCATTTCCTCGAACATATCGAGAGCCTCAATCTTGTATTCCACGAGCGGATTGCGCTGGCCATAGGCGCGCAGATTGATACCGTCACGCAGCATATCCATATGGTCGAGATGTTCCATCCACTTGCTGTCTACGACGCGCAGCATGACAACCTTCTCGAGTTCGCGCATGTTCTCTTCGCCGAAGAGCAGTTCGCGCTGATGATAGCCATCTTCGGCGGTCTTTTCGAGTTTTTCCTTGAGTTCGTCGCGGCTGAGCTCCACGAGCTCTTCCTTCTTCAGCAGGCCTGCCGGTGCGTAGATCTTCTCGGCATCTTCAATCAGGCCATCGAGCTGCCATTCTTCCGGATAGAGCTGTTCATTGGCATACTGGTTCATCTCATCCTTGATGATGTGATTCACCATGCCCATGATGTTTTCGCGCAGGTTCTCGCCGAGCAGGATTTTACGGCGCTCACCGTACATGACTTCGCGCTGCTGGTTCATAACATCATCGTATTCGAGCACGTGCTTGCGGATGTCGAAGTTACGGGCTTCAACCTTCTTCTGGGCATGTTCGATGGAGTTGGTGATGATGCGATGTTCAATCGGCTCATCCTCTTCCATACCCAGCTTGTCCATCATGCCCGCAATGCGGTCCGAAGCGAAGAGACGCAAGAGGTCATCTTCGAGGGACAGGAAGAAGCGGGACGCACCCGGGTCACCCTGACGGCCGGAACGGCCGCGCAGCTGGTTATCGATGCGGCGGGATTCATGACGCTCCGTACCGACGATGTAGAGGCCGCCGAGTTCCGGCACGCCCTCGCCGAGCTTGATATCCGTACCACGACCTGCCATATTGGTGGCGATGGTCACGGCGCCCTTCTGGCCTGCATCTGCGATGATCTCTGCTTCCTTCTCATGGAACTTGGCATTGAGCACGCTATGGGGAATGCCGTTCTTCTTGAGCACATTGCTGAGTTCTTCCGACTGCGTGATGGAAGTCGTACCAATCAGCACCGGCTGCCCCTTCTCATGCAGTTCCTTGACGAACTTGCCTACGGCGCGGTACTTGGCTGCCTTGTTCTTGTAAATCAGGTCTGGATAGTCCACACGCTGTACCGGCTTGTTGGTCGGCACCACGATAACGGGCAGATTGTAGATCTTCAGGAACTCGTCTTCCTCGGTCTTGGCCGTACCGGTCATACCGGCCAGCTTGTTGTACATACGGAAGTAGTTCTGGAAGGTGATCGTCGCCAGTGTCTGGGATTCGCGCTGGATCTTCACGCCTTCTTTGGCTTCGATAGCCTGGTGCAGGCCATCGGAATAACGGCGGCCTTCCATCAGGCGGCCCGTGAACTCATCGACGATGATGACCTCATCATCGCGCACGACATAGTCGCGGTCGCGCTTCATGAGTGCCTTAGCGCGCAGAGCTGCCGTAAAACAATGGGACAGCTCGATGTTTTCCGGTGCATAAAGATTGGTGATGCCGAGCATCTTTTCAATCTTGGGCACGACCTCATCGGCCGGAGCCACGGTCTTCTGCTTCTCATCCACCGTATAGTCCACGCCTTCTTTGAGGGTGGCCACGGCGCGGGCCATCGTCGCGTACATATCTGTGGACTTGGCGCCCGGGCCAGAAATGATCAGCGGCGTACGGGCTTCATCAATCAGGATGGAGTCCACCTCATCGACGATGGCAAAGTTCAGTTCCCGCTGTACCATCTGATCCGGATAGATGACCATGTTGTCGCGCAGATAGTCAAAACCGAATTCGTTATTCGTACCGAAAGTCACATCGCAGCTATAGGCATACTTACGTTCCGGGAAATCCATATCATGGATGACGAGGCCGACGGTCAGACCTAAGAAGCGGTACAGACGCCCCATTTCCTCGCTGTCGCGGCGAGCCAGATAGTCATTGACCGTAATCACATGCACGCCTTTGCCGGTCAGGGCATTGAGGTAAACCGGCAACGTAGCCACGAGTGTCTTGCCTTCACCAGTACGCATCTCAGCAATGCGGCCTTCGTGCAGGCACATACCGCCAATCATCTGCACATCGAAGTGACGCATCCCCAGGGTACGACGGGAAGCTTCACGCACGACCGCGAAGGCTTCCGGCAGCAGATCGTCCAAGGTTTCGCCATTTGCCAGACGCTCTTTGAACTTACCCGTATACCCCACCAGTTTGTCGTCCGTGAGGTTTGCCATCTGCGGCTCCAAGGCATTGATTTTTTCGACAACCTCGCGATAACGGGCAATCTCTTTATCGTTATTGTCGCCTAAGAATCTTTTGAGAAATCCCAGCAAACAAAATCACTCCTAACATTAATTATAAACTCACTTATCAATATTAACAAAGAAGCCTGCATAAGTCAATTGATACGCAAAATCGGCTACCTGCGAGCAGGATTTTATGATACAATGGTGGAATAAGGTACAGATGAGAGTAGTTATATCTTTTTCTGGAGGAGCTTATGCGAAACTTACGGGTGTTTGCCATTGACAACTCCATAATGTTTCAAAACACTCTGGTGCAAGAGCTTACGAAGCGTCTCCCCAGCGGCAGCCTCGTGGAACACGCTGGCCAGCCGGCCGAAGCCCTGGACAAGATGGCTGTGTTCAAGCCCGATATCATCGTCCTGAACTTTGCCCTGGGCTCCCTGATGGTCAATCAGGAGAAGTTTCTGCCACTGCTGGCGAAAAAGTATTCTCAGGTACCCATCATCACTTATGGCATCCTGGAAAGCGGCGAAAAAGCCGCCAAGATCCTCGGTGCCGCCCATTATCTGAAAAAACCCTCCGTAGGCCAGCCTATGGAGCCGTTCCTGAATAACCTGATGCGCACATTGCTGGTTTCCCAGAGCAAGAATGGTACGGCCGCCGTCACCCCCCCGGGGGATATCGGCGGCGGGGCCGTGGTCACCCGGGAAATCTGGCGCGCCTCCCGGCCGGTGCAGCCGCCTCCACCGCCCAAACCGGCGCCGTCTCCCATCGAGCCCATGATCAACGTACCTCCCAACGCGGCCCATATCGACCTGATTGCCATCGGCGCCTCCACCGGCGGCACCGAGGCCCTGTCTGCCATAATCACGAAACTCGAACCGCCCCTGCCGGGCATCGTCATCGTCCAGCATATCCCGCCGATGTTCTCCAAGCTGTTTTCCGAGCGCCTCAATACGGAAAGCCGGCTGACCGTCAAGGAAGCCGTCAGCGGTGATGTGGTGCTGCCCAATCACGTCTACATCGCTCCGGGTGCCAAGCATATGACCATCTCCCGCATGGGCACGCGCTATATGCTCGAATGCAAGCCCGGGCCGCCGGTACACAGTGTATGTCCGTCCGTTGACGTACTCTTTGACAGCGTGGCCGACGTGGCCGGCAATCATGCCATGGGAATCATCCTCACGGGTATTGGCAAGGATGGCGCTGCAGGTCTCCTCAAGATGCGCCAGCTCGGCTCCCCCACCATCGGCCAGGATGCCGCCAGCTCCACTGTCTACGGCATGCCCAAGGCTGCCTTTGAAATGGGCGCCGTACAACAGCAGCTGCCTCTGCTTAGCATTCCCGACGCAATCTGCAAGATTGCACGATAATAATATAGCCTTCCCCAATGGGGAAGGCTTT
This sequence comes from Pseudoselenomonas ruminantium, assembly GCF_900104055.1. Classification (GTDB taxonomy): domain Bacteria; phylum Bacillota; class Negativicutes; order Selenomonadales; family Selenomonadaceae; genus Selenomonas_A; species Selenomonas_A ruminantium_C. Next base: position 13,928 of record NZ_FNJQ01000008.1, on the reverse strand, counting down.
TTTTCGTTTATGGAAGGAATTTTCGACTTTAAAAGCGAAATTATGCAAAAATATATTTTTGTCTGTATGCTCAAATCATTGGAAGGAGCGTTGTTATAAATGGTTAATCGCGATTCGTCTCATTTGCTCTCCCCCATCCATGTCTGGGCTCTTTCCCTGGGCTGTGCTGTGGGCTGGGGTGCTTTTATGGTGCCGGCCAATCTCTTCATCCCCACGGCAGGGCCGCTGGGGACCATACTGGCCATGGGCATCAGTACGGCGCTGCTTCTGGTTATCGGCGCCAATTTCTGCCGGCTGGCCGAAAAATACCATGACGACGGCGGCATCGTGGCCTATGTCCGCAACATCATCGGCCATGACCACGCCTTCCTGGCGGCCTGGATTCTCCTGATTGCCTATCTTTCCATCCTCTGGGCCAACGCCACCGCCAATGTTCTGCTATTCCGCTTCCTTATCGGGGATATCCTCTCCTGGGGCTATCTCTACAGCATTGCCGGCTTTGACATCTACTTTGGTGAGGTACTGGCGGTCTGGATGTTCATTATCGTCTTCGGTCTGTTCACCTGCTATAGCGGCAAGCTGGCCCGCTATTTGAACACCTTTTGCGCCATCCTCTTTTTCATGTCTGTCATTATCCTGTTCGCAGCCATGTTCAGTCAGGTAGGTACGAGCGTATTCAAGCCGGCCTTCCAAACCTATACCAATCCCGCCATGCAGGTCTTCAGCATGGTAATGCTGGCTCCCTGGATGTTCTTCGGCTTTGAAGCCGTTACCCATGCCTGTGACGATTTTAATTTTCCCAGCAAAAAACTCTTTCCCATCATCATAACGGCCGTACTCAGCGGCGGCCTTATCTACATTCTGCTGGCTGCCATGGCCATTATGTCCATTCCGCCGGAATTTTCCTCCTGGACAAGCTATATCGCCCAGCGCCCAAATCTCGAAGGTCTGGCCGGGCTGCCGGTTTTCCATAGTGTGTATGCGGTATTCGGGGCAGATGGACTGATTTTTCTCTTTCTGTCCATCGATTGCGCCATCATCACCAGCCTGATGGGGTTTTACCGCACCTGCGGGCGTCTGCTGCATTTCATGGCCAGATGCGAAATACTGCCTGCCTGGTTCAATAAGCGGGCCGCCGATGAAACGCCCCGCAATGCCATTATCTTTGTGATGCTCATTTCCCTGTTGATTCCCTTCCTGGGACGCGTATCCATTGTCTGGCTCTGCGATGTCATTACCGTAGTTGGTTCTGTCGCTTATGGCTATGCTTCCTACTGTGCCTATCTGTTGGCCAAAAGAGAAGGCAGCCAGCGTGGCCAGTATCTGGGCCTGTTCGGTGTATTTATTTCCTGCCTGTTCTTCTTCTGTCCACTGCTGCCGGGACTGCTCTTAGGCGGCTCTCTGGAAACGGAATCCTATCTCATGCTCTCCGTCTGGAGCATCCTGGGCTTCATCTATTATTGGTATGTATTCAAATACGACAGTCATGACCGCTTCGGCCACAGCACTTCCATGTGCATCATGATCCTCTTTCTGAACTTCTTCTCCACCAGCCTCTGGCTGCAGCAGGTCATGGAACGGCGGCTGCGCGAATCCGTTTCCGGTGATTCCACCACCGATTATAGCGTGCTGGCCACTGACAATATGGTACAGATGGTCATGATCATGATCATCCTGCTGCTCATGACCAATATCTTCATCACGCTGAAGCGGCGCGAACGCAGGATGATCCATTCACTGCGCCATCAGCATGAAATCAATCATGCCCAGAACACCTATTTGCGCAATCTGGCCCATGATATCCGCATTCCCATGGAAGCGGCCCAGACCTCCGTGCATCATTCCCTTGAAAACTGTACTATCTGTTCCGCCTGCCCTGTGGATAACTGCCCTAACCGCATTCCCGACCGGTTATCCAACTGTCTCGGACAGTTGGATAACCACAGCCAGTACCTCATGCAGCTCATCAACAGCATGCTCGATAAACGCAATATGAATATGGGCGATATAGATACGGGCAAAATACCCTTGGATTTTGCCCGTATGGATTGGCGGCACACCTTGCAGCATATCAAGGATATCTTTGCCCTGCAGATGCAGGCCAAGAACATCTTCTTCGAAGTCTACCCCATCGACCTGCCACACCCGGATGTGCTCTGTGACGGTCAACGCCTGGAGCGCGCCCTCATCAATCTGGTCAGCAACGCCTGCGAATTCACCCCCAATGGGGGCGGTGTCATGGTGACATTGCTCGAGACCGGCCCGGCCACCGTAAATTATCAGGGACAGGCTGTCCCCGGGGCCAGCTACGAAATCCATATCAATGATTCGGCGGCCAATATGCCCCCGGACATCATCGCCCATCTGGCCGAACCCTTCGAAATCGAAGACACAGGTCTCGGCGGACTCTGCATCGCCAAGGGACTTATCACCCTGCTGGGCGGCACCATCAAAGTAACCACTGCCCCCGGACAGAGTGTGGGCAAGGATATCGTCGTTACACTGTCTCTGCCACTTGCAGCCACGGAACCTGCCTGGGCAGGCACAGGACCGCTGGCAGAAGGATAAAGGAGAGATGCTTATGAACACGAGCAAAGATAGTGAAAACACCAATGTGCGGCTACTCTATCCCCTGAACGTCTGGGGTCTGTCCTTCGGTTGTGCCGTGGGCTGGGGGGCCTTCATGATGCCGGGCAACCTCTTTTTATCTCATGCCGGCCCCGTGGGCAGTATCATCGCCATCGCCCTGGGCAGTGCCGCCATGCTGATCATCGGGGCCAACTTCTGCAAGCTGGCGCAGAAATACCGTGATAACGGCGGCTTCTTCGCCTATGTGCGGGAGGCGATGGGCCATGACCACGCCTTTCTCGTGGCCTGGGCGCTCATTGTCACCTACCTGTCCATCATCTGGGCCAATGCAACTGCCGTGGTGGTGCTCGTGCGCTTCTACTTTGGTAGCGTGCTGCAATGGGGCTTCCATTATCAGCTGGCCGGCTTCGATGTTTACCTGGGCGAAATCATCACCACCTGGCTGGTGCTGATGGCCTTTGGCTGCTTTTCCGCCTTTGCGGGCAAGGCCAAACGCCCCGTCAACACCCTGATGGCCCTACTGCTTTTCATTGGCATCCTCCTGCTCTTTAGTGGCGTTCTGGCCATGAGTCCCCGCCATGCCAGTTTCTATCCGGCCTTCAACCCGGATATCGGCGGCACGCCATTTCTGCAGATTTTCAGTATGCTGATGGTGACTCCCTGGATGTTCTTCGGCTTTGAATCCATCACCCATGGCGGTGAGGAATTCCGCTTTCCCATCCAGCGCATCTTTCCCATCATCGTGGGCGCTGTCATCGCCACCTTCCTGGCCTACAGCCTGCCCATTGCCATTGCGGTCATGGGCAGTCCCGCTGAATTTGCCACCTGGCACGAGTATATCAGCTCGCTTAGTCACCTGCACGGCTTTGATGCCCTGCCCGTCTTCCACGGGGTTGATGCCTTGCTGGGCCAGGGCGGTATGGCCCTGCTGGCCGCAACCGTGCTGGCGGGTATCTTCACAGGCATAAACGGCCTCTACCGGGGCTGTTCCTTCCTGCTGCAGGCCATGGCCAAAGATGAGCTGCTGCCTGCTGTCTTTGCCAGTCAGGCCGAAGATGGCACGCCCCGCAAGACCGTGTTCCTGATCCTTTTGGTCTCTTTGCCCATTCCGTTTCTCGGCCGCACGGCCATTGTCTGGCTCGTGGATGCCATCACCATCAGCGGCTCCATCGCCTATGCCTATATCTCGTTGTGCCGCTACCGGGAAGCAAAGGCTGCGCAGGATACCGGCGGCAGATTCATGGGGATTACCGGTCTTGTGCTCTCCCTGTTCTTTTTCTTCTGCCCCATCGTCCCAGATCTGCTGCTCGGCAGCACGCTGGATACAGAATCTTACCTGCTGCTGGCCGTCTGGAGCGTGCTGGGCCTTATCTATTACTGGTATGTCTTCAAGCATGACCAAAAGGGACGCTTTGGCAGGTCCTTCTCCCTGTGTACCGTGCTCCTGTTCCTGAACTTCTTTTCCACAGCCCTCTGGCTGCGACAGGTCATGGTCACAAGGATTCCGCTCGCACAGATGGGCGGCTATGCACCTGTCCGCGAGATGCTCACGCAAAGCAGTATGATCCAGATCATACTTATGCTATTGATCCTTTTGTTCATGGCCGATATCTTCACCACCATGCGCAAGCGGGAACATGCGATGAACAAGGCGGTCATCGCCCAGCAGATGGCCAGCCGCACTCGTGGAGCTTACCTGTCGAACATGACCCATGACATCAGCCTGACCATGAACGCCATCATGAGTTATGTGGATCTGGCGCGGGAAAACGGCGAACACTATAAAAACAATGCCGCCAGCTGTCCCCATGAGGCTCTGAACGGACTCTACGAATGCATTGTCCATACCGATTCCATCAGCCATTATTTCCTCCATCTGGTCAGGGAAATGGAACATGTAGACCGCATTCAGGACAGTACCTTGAAACTGTATCCGGTGCCCACCGATATCCGCTACAACCTCAAACAGGTCAAGGATATCTTCACGGAACAGATGCAGGACAAGAACATCGATTTCATGGTCTATACCGCAAAGCTTGAAAATCCCTACGTCTACTGCGATAAGAACCGCCTGCAGCGCATCCTGCTGAATCTCATCAGTCTGGCCTATATGTTCACACCTGTCGGCGGCAGCATCGCCGTCACGCTGGCACAGAAGGGCTTTGCCTATCACGAGGAATCAGCGGCTTTTAGTCATCACCACTTCCAGCTTTACGCTGATTATGAACTGCGCATCCGCAATTCTGATGCAATAATGCCCCCTGAAGTCAAGGAACTAATCCTCAAGGAAAGCGATTGGAATCAGCTCTTCCGTCTGGAAGGCCCGGAAAAAAGTCTGGCCATTACCAAGCATCTGATAGACCTCTTCCATGGTACTCTAAGCATCAACACCGAAGACGGTCAGGGCACCGAAATCATCATTGCCCTGACCCTGCCGCTGGCCAAACAATCCACGGTTCCTATCCATGTCGAGCTGGGAGCAGCCAATACAATCTGAAGAAAAGCAGCTGAAAAGCGGTGGCCGCAATTGTGGCCACCGCCTTTCATATTGTGTCACATGGAGGTGATCATACCTTGAATTCACCCACAGCCGTCTGCAAGCCGTGTGCGAGCTGCGCCAGCGCTTCACTGGCCGAAGCGATTTCTTCGGCGGCGGCGGACTGCTCTTCGGCAGCTGCCGAAACGCTTTCCATATCGGCTGCCACCCGGCGGCTGTTCTCAGAAATCTTGCTGGAACGGTTACGGACATTTTCCGTATCGTCGGATACAATCTTGAGGTCGCCGCTCATACCATGAGCCTTATCGGCCACAGCATCAGAAGCTTCGAGGATCTTATCAAAGGCCGCCTTGAGCTGGCTGACGGATTCCGTGCCTTCCTTGACAGCGGTATTGCCCTTCTGCATGGAATTGACTGCATCCGTGGTATCATGCTGGATGGCACCGATAAGGTCGGTAATGCGTTTGGCGGCATTCTGCGACTCCTCGGCAAGCTTACGGACTTCATCTGCTACCACCGCAAAGCCCCGGCCATGCTCACCGGCACGGGCTGCTTCGATAGCAGCGTTGAGCGCCAAAAGATTGGTCTGCTCGGCGATCCCCGAGATTGTCTCGACGATCTGACCGATTTCCTGGGAACGCTGACCGAGCTTATCCACGGTAATCGTGGAACTGTTGACAATTTCTTCGACGCTGACAATCTTATCGACAGCATGACCGATGGCACTGCTGCCATCCTGCGCCTGCTTATGGGATTCCGTAACATTGGCCGTGACCTCACTGGCCGTCTGGTTGAGATTATCGATGGAGTGCATGGTATTGTCGATGGAGTCCATCGCTTCCTCAACATCCTTCTGCTGCTCAATGACTGCACCGGCAGAGCTCGTAACACGCTGAGCCACCTGCTCGGAAGCCAGAGCCGACTGATGGGCCGTGGCCGTCAGCTCCTGCGAGGAAGCTGCCAGCTGCTCGGTGGAGGTGATGACCTTCTTGATGAGGTTGTTGACGGTAATGCGCATATCACGCACTGCCGCTTCCATACGGCCAAATTCATCGCCGCGCTCGATGGTACCAATCTTGCCGCCCGTGCGGAAGTCACCGCGGGAAAGCTTCTCGCAGACCATGATAACCAGCTGCAGCGGATCGGTAATCTGCTTGGTCACGAAGAAGATCGCCAGTGTCAGGATGACGATAATGGCCACACAGGTCACGGTCATGCGAAAAATCGCAGAGTTCATATCCTCTTTGCCTTTTTGTATTCCCTGCTGCGCATTTTCCAGATTACTGCTCTGGACAGCTTCGAGATCTGAGGACATGCTCACGGCCAGCGGCATGACATTTTCCTGATAATAGTTCATCGGTGCGCGTTCATCCACACCTTCGCCATAGGCACTCATTTCCAACAATTTCTTGGCATTTACCACATAGACATCAAAGTCCTTGCGCACCTTGGCCGCCATCTCAGCCCGCTTGGGATGATTGGCATGCAAGGCCTCATACTTCTTCATGTATTCTTCTGCTTCATCAATGGCGGTATTGAATTTCTTGATCCGGTCCTGCCGCCGTTCTGGCTGGATGGTGTACGGCTGCAGGCTGGCCTGAATCTGTGAATAACGGGTGTTATACCGTACCTTGGCACAGTAGTAAATACTCATGGTGTCTTCATTGTATAGCTCTTCCATGTCCGCCTGGGCGGCCCTGATGGAACTGTAGCCTACCCAGCCCACAATCACGGTAGCAATGAATGCCAGCACGCCGATAATCGCCAGCTTATGCGCCACCTTCAAATTCCTCACGAATCCCATAATAACTTCTCCTTCCTACCTTATTCCTGCTCCCCTGCGGTTATACCCGGAACTTGCCTACGGCTTCCTGCATCTTGCCGGCCAGCGTTGCCAGCGCCTGCGAAGCGGCAGCAATCTCCTCATTGGAAGCCGATTGCTCTTCAGTGGCCGAGGAAATCGTCTGCATGCTGTCCGAAGTCTTGTTGCTGATGCTGTCGATGGCATCGACAGCCGTGACGATATGTTCGGCACCAATGGATACCTGAGATACCGCAGTATTGATAGCCTCCATCTGGCTGTTGATGGAATCCACCTTGCTCATGATATCTTCAAACTGCTCACCCACATCCCGGATGGCCCTCGTGCCCAGCGTAACTTCTTCCGTACCGCTCTGCATGGACTCGACGGCCCGGTTGGTCTCGTTCTGAATGGAGGCAATGCGCTCTTTGATCTGTTCAGCCGATTCCTGGGATTCAGCGGCCAGCTTGCGTACTTCCTCGGCGACGACGGCAAAGCCACGCCCCTGCTCACCGGCACGGGCGGCTTCAATCGCCGCATTGAGCGACAGGAGGTTCGTCTGCTGGGCGATGGAGGAAATGGCCTCGACAATCTGCCCGATCTGCTGGGAGCTTTCGCCCAGAGTCTTGACGACTTCCGAGGACGAGAGCACACTCTGCTCGATGGCGCCCATCTTCTTGATGGCTTCTTCCATCAGGTCGGCCCCCTTCTTAGCCGCTTCGGCCGTCTGCTGGGAAGCCGTGGTGATATGCTTGGCCTGCGCAGACATATCCGCAATATCATGGTAGACGCCATCGACACTGTCCTTGGCACTGCTGATATCACTGAGCTGCTGGGCCACATTCCCCACCACATCGCCCACAGTCTCTGCTACATGCACGGAAGCATCCGCCGACTGCTGGGCATTGGCGGTAAGCTCTTCCGATGAAGCGGCCACCTGCTCCGAGGTCGTGGCCATCTGCCGGATGAGGCCGCTCAAATTCTCGCTCATGGTATTGAAGGCCTGCGTCAGCGAGCCGATTTCATCACTGGAGCTAACCGCCAGCTTATCCTGAGACAGATTGCCCTTGGCCATCTCCCGAGCATGGCGTTCCAATGCCTCGATGGGATTGGTGATCCTGCGGGCGAACTGGAAGCAGACAGCCAGCACCAGAATAAGCCCCACTACGGTCAAAACACCATAGACAAGTTTCAGCGTGCTGACAGAGGCAAACACATAATCATAAGGCACGCTCATGGCAAAAAGCCAGCCCGTGCTGGGCACCTTGGTGTAACCACAGATCATCGCGCCATCGCGGGGGCTGTCAAAGACAAAGACACCATCACCCTTTTGCATCATTTCCTCAAAACGGCTACCAATGCCCGGCAGGTCCTGAAATTTGGAACCGATGGCTTCATCGGTGCCCACACCTAAGATCATGCCCGTCTTATCTGCTACGGCGGCCATACCGGCCTCACCATGGTATTTGACCTTATCCACCTGGGCATCCACTACGGCCAGATCGATATCCGTGCAGATCGAACCATAGAATTGGCCATCTTTCTTGAACGGAGCCACGGCCGATACCACGAGCTTGCCCGTGTTCTTATCCACATAAGGGTCAGTGAAGACCATCTTGCCGGCATTCTTGGCATCATTATACCAGGGACGGGTACGGGGATCTAACGTGCCTGTGCTCTTGTTCTGCGTGCGGTAGGAGGCAAAATAGCCATCCTCCATGCCCACATTGAGATCCAAGATCTCCTTGTCCGAGGCACCGATAGCCAGCGAAGCTATGCTCTTGAGGCGGGTTTCATCGCCGTTGAATTCCGTCATCAGATCTGCGGCGTACTGGGCCGAACTCCCCTTGGCCTGCAGCCAGCCATCCATCTGCGAAGCAGCATCGCCCATCGTCGACTTGAGTTCCTGCTCGACAGCGGATTCCAGATTCTTATCCGCTGTATAGAAGCCGATAATGGAGATGACAGCCATGAGTACACCGATGATACCGGCCAAAACATAGAACTTTTGCCGTATTCCCATAATAACCATCCTCTCTTCTTTTATAATTATCTCCCTAAATCCATAAATATCCGTGTATTTTTACTTCTACATCAAAGAGGCAAATCCTTTTAAAGACTAAAAATTTTCTAAAAACTAGCGGGTACATCGGGTACGGAAAACAGCGAAAAAGATGCTGAAAAGCCTGCATCTGAGCGCGCATCTTTTCAGCATCTCCTTATATTGCCTTATTTTCTTTTAAAGTTTGAATCTCTGCATCTCAGCCTGCAGGTCGCTGGCCAGCTGGGCCAGGCTTCTGGCCGCATCAGAAATCTCATGCATGGAAGCACTCTGCTCCTGTCCGGCAGCTGATACCGACTGGGCTTCGTCCGAATTCTTGCCGCTGGTCTTCGCGATATTGACGCTAGCCTGCAGCATCTGTTCATTTTCCTGGGCCATGGTATCGATGCCCTTGGCAATCCGCTGGATCTGTCTGGTCAGGTCATCAATGACGTTGACGATTTCCTGGAAGACGATATCCGCAGACTGAACGGTATCAATCCCCGCCTGCACGCTCTGGGCGCCACTGGCACTGGCCTCTACCGCCAGTTTCATATCCTGCAGGTTTCCCTTGACCAGATCAGCAATCTGCTGAGAAGACTGGTTGGAACTTTCAGCCAGCTTGCGCACTTCATCGGCCACTACCGCAAACCCACGGCCAGCCTCACCAGCTCTGGCAGCTTCAATCGCCGCATTCAATGCCAGCAGGTTCGTCTGCTCGGCAATGCTCGTAATCATCTGGACAATGTCCGAAATCTGCTTGGAGCTGTCGTTCAATTTCTCAATGGATACCTGGATGCTGTCCGTGCTGGCCGTGATATTATTCATCTGGGCTACTGCCTCCTGTATGGAGCGGCGTCCGCCATTGATTTTTTCCTTGGCCGCCACGGCATTCTGCAGCACGGTATTGGTATCCTTCACGATATTCTGGGCATGCTGCGTAACATCTTCGGCGGTAGCCTGGATATTGCCCGCCTCGACGGCCTGCTCACTGGCCCCCTCGGCTATGCTGACCACGCTATCGGCTACCATATGGGCAGCCTGGGCCGACTGTTCGGCGCTGGCGGTCAGTTCTTCACTGGCAGCGGCCACCTGATCCGACATACTGTTGACATCCCCAATAACCTTGCGCAGGTTTTCAATCATATTATTAAGCGAATCCCCGAGCGCCCCCATTTCATCACGAGCCGCAATGTTCGAACGGCCCCGCAGGTCGCCATCGGCAATCTTGCCGGCTTCCGTCATCAGATGTTCGATCGGATTGCCCACCCGGCGGTTGAATACACCAATCAGGACCACACAGAGCACCAACATAACGACAATAGCCATGACAATGCTGGTGTATCTGGCCTTATTGATGGGGCCGGCATAATCGGCCACAGGCGCCACGAGAACAATCTTCAGATTGTCAATGTATAATGGCGCAATCATGATATAGCTGTCCTCACCTAAGGCAGAGGTCTCCATGAAGATAAGCTCCTGCGCGTTGATGGCCTTCTGCCCAATAGCGGCCACTTCGGCATTGCTGTCTTCCGTTATCTTGGCCTTCATGTTCTTATTGTCATCGCGACTGGCCAGGTAATAACCATCATGGGTGACGAGGAACGCATAGCCCGTATCTCCCACCTGGATATTCTTGACATAATCTTCGAGCTCATCGATATTCATGGTGATGGTGATGACGCCATCGATATGCCCATTCTGCGAGAAAGCCCTGGCACTGGTCATCATATTGCGTCCGGAAATTTCTTCATGATAGGGGCCGATGACGATATTCTTGCCCGGCGAAGCCATGGCCTCTGTGTAATATTTTTCCTTCTGATAATCATAGCCCTTGCTGGTATCGCTGTAATCCATCGTGAGCTTGACCGTGCCGCCGTCACGAATCAGATAAGGACCAAAATAAGCCTGTCCCTCCTGATAGGCATTGGGTGCAAACCAATAACCGCTGCCCACTACCAGATTGTCCGATTCGATATAGCCCTTGGCCATACCGTACAGGATATCCAGATCATAGACTTTCAGCTGGGTGGCCGTCAGCTCCAGGCCGGCGGTTTTCTGCTCCACCTGCATCAGACGCTGGTCCAGCTTATTCGTGATGGCTGTCGCCTGCTGTCCTAAGCTGTTCTTGACCTGATTTTCCATGCCGTCCTGAAACTGAGCAACATTGATGAAGGTCTGAATGGTGAGCAATACGCCTGTGATGATGATGATACAGGCAATGAACAATGTTTTTATACTGCCGTCAGGTTTTCTCATATGATGCCCTCCTTTACAACGTTGTTGAGGCAGATAAAATTTCTACCTATCATTTCGTGCTCAACTGATATTATTCCTGCCTGAATATAAAAAAAGCCTGCGGCAAAATCACATCTGCCACAGGCTTCTTTTATATTCAGTTACCGGATTCAATCAGTCCGTAATTGCCATCGGTGCGTTTGTAGACCACCTGCACATCCTCCGTCTCTGCGTTGCGGAAGACGAAGAAGTTATGGTTCAGCAGGTTCATCTGCATGATGGCTTCCTGTACATCCATAGGCTTGACCACGAATTTCTTGGTCTTGACTACCTGATATTCATCATCATCGGCCGGACCTTCCATTGGCGGTGTCTTCAGCGCTTCTGCCTTGAAGCCGCCACCACGGAAACGGCGGGCCAGTTTCGTTTTCTGTTTATGGATCTGACGTTCCAGTTTCTCTACCACTAAGTCAATCGACGTGTACATATCCATCGTGGCTTCTTCACCGCGCAACAGAATGCCATTCTGCACGGGAACCGTAACCTCTACGATGTGACGTCCCTTGGACACGGTAAGGAGGACTGTGATCTCACCAACCTTTTCAAAATACTTGGTGACCTTGCCCACACGCTTCTCCACATATTCACGCAGGGAAGGAGTGATCTCGATGTTCTTGCCTCTTACAGTGAATGTTGCCATATGACACATCCCCTTTCTTATGCTGCCACAGACTTATTTTGCTGTGGTAAAAATAGCAACTATATTGGTTTATATTCTTAGTATTCGCCGCCAACGAATAAAACCCTTCTTTTTTATTTAAAAATAACAAAACCGCCGGATTTCTCCAGCGGTTATTATGGCGTTATAAAATGAATTATGCCGTTTTGACTACGTTGGAAGCCTGCGGACCACGGGCACCTTCCACGATTTCAAACTCAACTTCCTGACCTTCGTTCAGAGTCTTGAAGCCTTCGTCATTGATTGCGGAAAAATGTACGAACACATCGTCCCCATCCTCGCGGGCAATGAAGCCATAACCTTTTTCAGCGCTGAACCATTTAACTTTACCGACCATTGAGATTCCTCCTGTTGCTTAAAACCTGCCGCCTAACTTTCCGACGGCTCAATAACAATTATAATTGTTACTTATTGAATTGTCAATGTTTTCTTATACATGTATACAAATGTACACAATCTTTTCGCTGTTACAATACCTTGGAGAGGAAACTTTTGGTTCTTTCCTGCTGCGGATGTTCGAAGAGTTCTGCGGGCGTGCCCTGCTCTAAGATGCCGCCGCCGTCAATGAAGAGCACCCGGTCGGCAACTTCCCGGGCAAAGCCCATCTCATGGGTGACGATGGCCATGGTCATCCCCTCTTTTGCGAGGCTGCGCATAACGTCGAGAACTTCGCCGACCATTTCCGGGTCCAAAGCCGAAGTCGGCTCGTCAAAAAGCATAACCTTCGGTTCCATGGCCAATGCCCGGGCGATGGCCACGCGCTGCTGCTGGCCACCGGACAGCTGGCTGGGATAGTTGCCGGCCTTATCGGCCAGGCCAACCCGTGCCAGAAGTTCTTCGGCCTTCTTCCTGGCCTCTTCCTTGCTGACCTTCTTGACCTTCAGCGGGGCCAGCATGATGTTTTCAAGCGCTGTCATATGCGGAAACAGGTTGAAGCGCTGGAACACCATGCCCACTTCTTCGCGTACCTTGTTGATATTGGCTTCGCCATCCAGCGGAGTGCCAGCCACCGTGACCTTGCCGTCGGTGGGTTCTTCGAGATAATTCATGCAGCGCAGCAGCGTACTCTTGCCGGAACCGGAAGGACCAATAAGCGCCACGACTTCTTTCGGTTTGATATGGAGATTGACACCTTTGAGGACTTCCACCTTACCAAAGGCCTTATGTAAATTTTCAATGACGATCATCTTTTGCAAACCTCCACTCCAAGAATGCCACAAAGCGGGAAATGGTCAATGTCATGACGAGATAGATAATGGCCACGCAGGTCCAGATTTCCACCGAGGCATAGGTCTTGGCGATAATCAGCTGACCACGGCGGGTGAGTTCCTCAAAACCGATAACCGATACCAGCGAGGAATCTTTGAGCAGGGCAATGAACTCATTGCCCAGCTGCGGGATAACCCGCTTGAAAGCCTGCGGCACGACGATATAGCGCATGGTCTGCACCCAGGTCATGCCCAGCGACCGCCCAGCTTCCATCTGCCCCTTGTCGATGGACTGGATGCCCGAGCGGAAGATTTCCGCCACATAGGCACCGGAGTTCAGGCCGCAGGCGCTGATGGCAGCCACATAGGGATCGCTGCGCTGACCGGTCATGAGCGGCAGGGCAAAATAGACGAGGAAGATCTGGATGAGCAGCGGCGTCCCGCGGAAGAAGTCCACATACACCGCCGCAATCCAGCGGAAAATCCGGATGCGGCCAATCCGGGCAATACCCATGAACAGACCAATGATGATACCAACAGCCACGGACAATGCCGTAATCTTGATGGTAATCCCCGCGCCTAACAACAGCAAAGGGAACGACTGCACAACCAAGTCAAAATTAAAATCCATATCTCTCACCCTGCTTATATTTATTCACTAAACATGTATAATTATAGAACAATATTCTAAGAGTGTCAACCTGTAAAACGGACTGTTACAAATTGCAGTTTATCGGGGAGTTCGTGGCAAAGGTATCCCGCTCATGCGCAGTCAGGGGTTCACGGGGGAGTACTTTTTCTGGTTGCGCTAAACG